>NZ_JAIOGQ010000030.1 GCF_019904135.1 Paenibacillus caui
TGAAATCGGGTACACTACTTGCTATAACCCTTTCTGCGATTGGATCTCCTTTCTGTGTGGAAACTAAAGGATACCATACAATCGCTTGAGAGGGTTATATTTTTATTGAGAACTTTTCACTGTCCAGAAAGAAAAATAGATATGTTTAAAAGTTTAAACGGACAAGGGTGAATAGGATGGAAAACTATGAATGTACTAACAAAGAACTGGTTTTGGAGAAATTTAAATTAGCAACTCCCATATTCCAAGCCTTAGGAGACGTTAATCGTCAACAAATCATTATGCTATTGCTTGAGCAAGATCGCTTGAATGTCAATCAAATAACGGAAAGAATGAATCTTTCACGGCCGGCAGTTTCTCATCATTTGAAAATATTGAGACAAGCTGGTTTGATTGCTTTTAACAGAAATGGAAATGAAAAATTTTATTCATTAAGTTCCAAAGAATTTCTAAAGCTGATAAAAGAGTTGATTCAAGCTATTGAACAAAGCTATTGAACAAAGCTATTGATTTGTTCTTTTTTTAGGCTTAAGGTTTAAACTTTTAAACTTTTAAACATTGTTATTTCCAAAAAGTCGGGAGGAATTCATTAATGAAGAACAAGAACACCAATCAATCCAAGAGTATCTATATTTTAATGCTGCTCGTTCCTTTATTTTGGGGAGGGGCGTTTGCAACAGCAAAGCATGTCATCACGGAAATTCCGCCACTTATTGCTGCAACACTTCGTTTTGGCATAACAGGAATTATACTGGCGATGGTCGTGACCCTTCAGAAAGAATGGCATTGGAAAGAGATCCGAAAACGTTGGAAAGGTTTATTATTTATTGGGCTGATTGGGGTTTTTGGCTACAACGCTCTCTTTTTTACAGCCTTGAAATATACTTCAGCAACCAACGGCGCGCTAATCATAGCTGCTATGCCTGTATTCACCATGTTAGGCTCCGTATTGTTTGGAAAAGAAACTTGGAGCACCAAATCGGGTATAGGTCTGTTTTTATCTCTGATAGGGGTAGTTATTGTCATTGTTAAAGGTTCACTGTCAGCTTTGTTAGCTCTCTCCTTTAATTTAGGAGACTTGCTTTTTGTAGCAGCTCTTTTCTGTGGGGTTATTTATGGATTAACAGGTAAAGCTATTGTTCAGGGGGCGCCTGCGATGCTATCAAATGCAATCATGATGTTATCCGGCGCAGCTTTTCTGGCGATCAGTACTGTATTTGAAGGCGGTTGGAATAAAGTGCCGAATATGTCGGTACAAAGTTGGATTGAAATGGCCTACATGGTTGTATGTGGAACACTGATCGGCTATGTCATTTTTAATAAAGGCGTAGAACTATTAGGAGGCAGTAAAGCAAGCATGTATTTAAACTTGACCCCTATCGTAACTACATTACTTGCAGTTATTGCATATGGCAGCTCGATTACATTGACTCAAATCGTGGGTATGATCATGGTGCTGATAGGTGTCTATGTTGCGACTGCCAAAACAGGAAGCCGTAAGTCATCTATGAAGCAGGTGGATGTATAATAAGGATGACGTATTCTTGAGACTCCCACCCCTGAAGGGGCAAGATGACACCTTCCGTATCAGTGGGATTCTTGGGTGATGAAACCTCGATCCATTTCTGTTCAAGGAGTATGACCCCAAGTTCAGGGCTGTCTCATCAGCCCGTCCCACGGCAGAGCATATAGCTCCGTGGGCTGGCAGACTGTTATCATCTGCCACAGGTTTGCTCTCACTATGTTTTAGCGTCTTGTTTCTTGACGACTTCATACATTTTACACCCAAGAAGATTTGCTTGAGCAACCCCATATGTATGCTGTTTTCAAAGAGCGAATGATGTTTTAACGTCTTTTGCTTGACGGCTCATAGGAGCTTTACCTGATTATACCCAATCAGGCTTGCCCTGCCTATCCCATTTAGGATGTTCGGGCAAAGCCGTCTTTCATCCCACGATTAAAACCGTGGGCTTTCAGTCGGCAAATTCTGTAAAAAAGTATAATCGTTCTGACCAAATTATCATAAAATCTAACTTTGCACCCTATTCTGGTTTGCGGGGGGGTAAACGTGCGAATCGCAATCGCCGGAGGTACGGACTTTATCGGGCAGGCGCTCAGCAGCTGGTGGCAAAGCCAGGGACATGAAATTGTTATCATCACGCGCTCGCCCAAAACGTCTCAAGGACAACAGAATATTCACCAATTGTCCTGGGATCAGGCGCTTATTAATCCGGACCGCTTAGGAAAACTGGAGGCGATCGTGAACTTGGCCGGTGCGCCGATTAATCAGCGATGGACCGATAAAGCAAAGAAACAAATCATGGAGAGCAGGCTACAGACAGTTCACAAGACAGCAGAGCTGATTCACAGACTCGAATCGGCGCTGCTGAATCTGTAAGAGACCAGTTCAAAATAAAAGGAAGAGGAGCGCTAATCGCTGCAAAGCCTGTAGCTTGCGGAGGCAATCTTGAACTCGTCACCAGGCGACAAGGCATAGTCCTTGTAAGGAACCATGTCCTCTCCGTTCAGCACAGTCCCATTTTTCGAACCCAAATCCTTAATCCGCCACTGTTTATGCTCTACCATCAGCTCGATATGAGCCCTCGATGTTCCTGTTGAGTTTTCCACATACTGGACGACATCCGAAGAACGTCCGATGACAAAACTGCCGGCGCGAAGCTCGATTTTTTGGATAGAATCACTGCCTTTCTCCCTCCGCTCCAGAAAGCCAAGCTGCGGCTTTTGCGGTTCGGCAGGCATGGTTTTGCTGTTCCCGCCCAGCAGCACTGTAGCCTGTCTTGGAGCGGAAAGCAGTTCCGTCCTGCCCGGGGGCTCCACATAACGTTCGCTGGCAGCCATTTCTGCTTTAGGAACGTGTTCAATATTCGTCTCCGATAGATACTCAATGACACGTGAACCTCTCGCCCCTGCCGCATTTTGAGATGGGATCACCGGTACGTCACTTGCTGGAGAGGGAGTTTCTATATCCTCTTCCCAAAGAGACTGGTTCCACCGCCAGCCGGCTTCTTTCCTGTTCGAACCGCTTCCAAATGCCGGATCAACCTGACTCTTCTGATTCTGGCTCCATTCGTCGTTCCAGTCCATTCCGGCCGCCATTTGATGTTGAGCCTGCATTTCAAAAGCTTCACTCCGGTCTCCGGCACCAAATCCTCCGAGTGGTATTGCTCCTTTTAGCAAAAGTACGGCCCCGACGGCTGCAGCGCCGGTTACACCAAGAGCGGCATAAAGTCCACCGCTGCCCGTATGATCCAGATAAAGAAATTTCCACCCTATAGCTGACAACAGTAAAGCTCCCAAAATGCTATATGTACGTTTTCGTGACGCCGCTGCCGGGACATCTTCCCGCTCCTTTACTTCTGAAAGCTCATTCCCTCCACTCTCCATCGTACTCTTATGTACCTGCCGGGCTCCTTCTTCCCCGTCTGAACCTTGTTCCTGGAAGGAAAAGGACGCTGCCACAGGTTTCACATGATTATCTGGCGACATGTGAGCATGAATGGTTCCGTCTGTACTTACAGATGGAATATCCGACCGGTAGGCGGATTCACGTAAGAGAACGGAGCGATCGGACTGTCCCTCCAGCAGCCGGAGCAGCAGAACTTTCATTTCAGTATAGGTGAAGAGTTCGTCGCTCGCGCACAACTTCGCAATTTGCTGAATTCCTTCCCCCTCAAGACCAACAACACACGGTATCAGCGCCATAGCAAAAGCAAGAAACGTTTTAGGGCCGGCGTTAGGCGCAACATCAATTAACGGCACATAGGTGAGGTAAATCGTACCTGAAGATAAACTTCCGTCGACAAAAACAAATGTGTCCTCGAGCAGAAAGTTGGAGGCTTTCAGCATATATTTTTTGGAATCGGCAAGAACCGTTACAACCTGCAATAATAAGCCGTAGAACTCTGCCGGCGCTATTTTTTCGCTTTTAATGACATGGGCCAGCATTCGTTTCCCTGTAATTTCATAATGCAGGCTTACCTGAAAATCCAATTCTTTGACACTGACATTCAATACATTTGGAATACGGGCCGAGGAGAGCATATTGCATTGAATTCTGCTTAATCTGTCTGAATGAATGCCTTTCTCTTCCGTCAAAATCATAAACGTTCCATTATTCTGAATGAAATCCGTACAAAACAAACTCACTTCCGTTCACCTACTTTCCTCTACATATACATGTAAGCCAGAATGGCTCCGGGAATGACCGCAATCATAAACGGAAACCGTACCATGTCATGCCGGGCGGCCTTCAGCGGCTGCACGCTCTGCAGCAGTACGGCGCCATAGACACTGCGAAGCACCCCTGCCGCCCGGCTCATCGTTTCGCCCCTTACCAGCAGGATAGCCAGCCCGATAACACCCGCCGCAATGATGGAATATAGAAGACTGGATAGCGTAAAAGCCGTTCCGGTCCATGCTCCAATTCCGCCAAACAGCTTCACGTCACCTCCACCAACAGCTTTGAAGCAATAGAGAACAAACATTATGCCGAATCCAACGGCAAAGCCTTTACATCCAGACCAAAGACCTTCGAAGCCTCCTGTCGCTCCCTGAAAAGCCAGCCCTGTCGCTGCAAAAGCAATCGTAATCCGGTTTGGAATCTTCATGGTTCGAATATCCGTATAAAATGCTGCAGCAAGAAAGATCATACAGCCGATAAACTGCCACTCCATCCGTTTACCCCCCTCTCGTTAGTCGCCTGAATTCGGGCTTTCCACCGTAAACGTGGATACCGTCTTTCCGCCTTCCGGCGTTTCAATAACAAATTGCCAATTCCCTGGCGTCGTATTTCCGCCCACCAGCCATTCCCATTCAATAATTCCGTTTTCATCTGCGGTAGCAGTTCCCAAATATTTGGCTATACTTTTGCCGCTCTTGTAATAGACCGTTAATACAGCTGACCCTCCCGGACTGATTTTCGCCTTGATCACGGCCCTACGGCCGGCATAAGCTGGATTCGGTTTCTCCAGCACAACCGGATTGACAATCTGTCCCGAATCCTCGTCTGCTCCATCAGATGCATTCAGTTCATCCGTATCGCCAATCCAGAGACGTTCAACGGATTTGCTTTGAATAACGACCTTCTTATAGGTAAATGGCACCCGAATAGGCAGCTCATAACTGATTTCGATTCCGAAATAAGGCGTCTTCCCCGTCTTGAGATCAGGGACAATGACCCTCGTGACATGCACTCTCTCCAGCTCCAATCCGGCCTCATCAAGAAACGGCTCGAGAATAGGCTTCATTACAGGGTCAAGCACGGCTTCTGCCGTTTCTGTCTTTAATTGATCTATCGGCTCCTGCCCTTTCTCGGCAGCCGCCATGATCCAATCCGAAAAAGGCGAGGGCAGTTTTGAGGCGTAAGCATCAGCCCAATCCTTGATTGAGATCGAGGGGAATGTTCCATTTTCCGTTTGCCGTTCACCGTCATCAGCCTGAATGAAAGGATCATCCTGTTTCTTATCCGCTGCCTGAACAGCCAAAAAAATCGGATAGATATGGGCCGAAACCTGCTTAACCGCATTGGAGGCAGCGGCATGCATGCGTGTAGATAGCAGCGTCATTTGAACCATGTAAATAAAAAAGAAGACGAACATAATAAATAACGGAAGAACCAGCGAAGCCTCCAGCACAATGCTTCCCCTGTTGTTGCCCTTTAACCCTGAATTTTTAGTAGGAATCATCCGCGCGCTTGACCGTATAATAGCCGATCCCCTCCACTTCCCCCTGCCGGGAGATTGCCGCGTTCACAGCTTTGGCCACACCCGGGAGAAATAGCAAATGTATGCCGGTTCTGGCCTCTCCCGATACATAAGTGGACTTGTCTGCAGGATCAATTCCCGTATTCAGGCGGATCAGCGCCAGCATCCTCGACAGCCGTCTTTCGCTTGCGCCGTGAATAAGTAAAAATATTCGCAGATGATCCCGATAGCTAAGCGGAACATCCAAATATTTGCTTAGCTGAACGCTGCCCGTCTTTGTAATAGTCAATAAATCCTGGACAGCATGCTCCACTCCATATAACAACGCGGCTGCCAAAATCAAAAGCGGATGTCCCTTGTTTGCATTTACGATAAAACCTTCCATCGTACGGATCGCAAGCCGCATGGCAAAAATTTCTCCATACGCAGCTGCAATATTTCCTGCTGGATTATGAAATCCATAGAGAATATATTCCAATTCCTGGTTCTCCGGTGCAAATTGGTCTGCTGAGGCCGCGCTTTCCGCCGCATTTCCTTTCAGCAAGCCCTCCAATTGGGTAATATCGAATTCCTTAAAATAATCGGCTGCATATTCCGCTTGAAAACAACCGTCTGCCGCATTCTCCATAAATTGTGCTAGACTGCTGTAAAGCTGATCCATCCCCTTCATCGATCCTGATCCCGCATCGTAAATTTCGCCCTGCTGCTCCCGTGCTTCTTCTAGATCCCTGGGCTCTTCATTCAGCTTCAAGCTGTCGTTATAATAGCTTTTCAGCGTATCAAATGCTTGTTGCTGTTCCCGATAAGCGTCCTTGATCCCGGAAAGTCTGCTTATCATGCTTCCTGCTTCCTTGAGCTTTCCCGCAGCTTCCTTCTCGGTTTGATTGATTTCCCCTTCATGCGCACGCAGCTTCTGAATCAGCAGTTCTTCCTTAGCTAGCACTTCATGGTAATGCGTACCATAAGACTCCCCTGCGCCGCCCGACTGCAAAACGGCCGATACGAACGCATTGACATCAATAGTGCCTGGCAAAATGCCGCTTTTCTCCCCAAGCAGCCTTGAAACGCTGCTGTCAATCCTGCTAAAATCCGAACTCTGTTCCTGAATATACGCGGACAATTCCTTGAAAAATGTATCCTCCCGGAGCAGCGATCTGCTCTGCGCCCGAATTTTCTCTATTTCCTGGGTGCCGGCAATCGGCCCGGAGCCGAAATTGCCTACAGTTTCACCCTTGCTTACAGACTCGTAAACATCTCCTTCCGGCCTGTTCTCCGATTCCTCAATTACCCGTTTCATTTCCTCGTTAAGCCCCCGAGCCTGGTCAATCCAGGATGCCGCTTCCTTGAGCAATCTGTCATGCTCGGCTGCTGCCGAATGAAGGCAGCTCGAAACTTTGGCAAAAACATGGGATGTATCCGATCTGTATCGATATAGGTCCAGCGTATAAACTTTTTCAAGTGGCTCGCGAGCCTTGTCCTCTTCCAGCTTGGTCCTGTAATCCTCATATTGAGAGGCGGAGTCGGCTGCTGAATCAATGGAACCCCCGAGAGCAGCACTTACAATCTCGCCCTGATCTGGCTTGATTACAGCGGACAGCTCCTCAACGCTGCCCTCAGCATCCTTTTGAAGCTTAAACGACTGATCAATCAGCTTTTCCCTTCTGTCATAAAGCTTCTGCAGCTTTCCGAGCACATCCATCGTATTGGAAGCCTCCTTCATGACCATTGAGGCAGGCTTCAATTTATTGACAATTTCCAGGGCAAGGTTGACCGGGGCTTTATACTTCATTTGTTCCCTGATCTGCTGGCTGAATACGGGATAAGTTCCAAGCGGTCTTGAAAGCACCACCTCTGATGAATCCAGTTTTGCTCCAATCAGGTTCAGACTGTCGTAGCGTTCGGAATGATTAAAGCCATCCTGGAGAACCTTGGACATAATATAGGAAGCGTCCGTTTCCCCAAAAGCAAACAGTCCGTACCTGGTCATCAATTCGGGTTCGTATGAAGAAAGAACGGATCTGACAGCCGAATGAATGGCCGCTTCCGTTTGCGCCTGAAGGGCAACAATCCTGCTGTAATCGACAAACACAGCCACGAAAGCAAAAACAGCTGCAAATATCATCATTAAAAATGCGCTGACCGCTCCCTGCTCACGGCGCCTCCGGTTAAACATGCCAGTCCTCCTTTCATACCCGAGTCCATTCCTCAATTTACACTGCTATTTGCCGTAAAGCTTCAAAGCTTTTGCCGCTTCCGACCTGCTTGTTCCTTCCCTGCCGTTTCCGCTCTTGCGAAATTTGGCCGTGTAATACCTGGCAAGCTCTACGGTTCTGATCCATTCAGCCGGTTCAACAACATAGGAGACCGATTGCACGGAGAGATTCGGATCCTCCCCCAGCACGTTCTTCAATACGGCCAGCGGGAGCTGTCTTTGAAAGTCCGCCTCTACAGTACGTCTCATCACACCATGCGAATAAGTCATTTTCCCTTCGATGGATTCAGGCAATTCGAGACTGGTTTGCCCCAGCTTTTTTAACGGGAGCGAATCGTTCCCTGTTCCGTCAGCGGGCAAATTCAGAACTGTAGGCCCGGTTTCGTCAGACCAACCGAAGATGGCTTGAAGCATTCCGTCATCACTTAACCTCCAGTACAAGCTGTCGTGTACTCCTCCCTCGTACGCACCCGTCCTTGAATTCCGATGGCTGTTATCCCATGAATACGATGTCCTCTCCGCTGCGACAGCTGCAGCCTGACCCAATAAGGCGTTCTGATACAAATACATGCAAAAGAACAGCAGCACAAGTATGGCCAAGAACACCCCGGGAAGCACGAAAGCAGCTTCGAGCGTATAAGCGCCTTCCTCATCCTTGTATAAAGATTTCATTTGTCATCCATAAATTTCTCGGTTTTGCTCTTT
Source organism: Paenibacillus caui (assembly GCF_019904135.1). Classification (GTDB taxonomy): domain Bacteria; phylum Bacillota; class Bacilli; order Paenibacillales; family Paenibacillaceae; genus Fontibacillus; species Fontibacillus caui. Next base: position 8,641 of record NZ_JAIOGQ010000030.1, read on the forward strand.
GCTTTGCCAAGCAGGCTTTCAATAATATCCTTGAGCTTGTCCCGAAAAATGATGGCGATAATAACAATAACCGCAATAATCAAAATCATCTCCAGCATGCCAAGCCCATCCTCGTTCTTCCGAAAATTTCCCACCTTGCTTTTAAGCTGCATCAACATTGTTTACCTCCTCATCACTTGCATAGTTAAAAACTCATGATCATAAACGCCGGAGTGCCAACGAGCACCAACACTACGATAAACAGCAGCAGCATGGGAAGCAAAAGCTTGGATGATGCCTGTTCCCCGCGTGTCCGGCTTACCGACTTGCGCTTCTCCCACAGTGATCGGGACAATTCGCGGAGAGCCAGCGTGAAGTCGCTTCCTCCTCTCCTGTAGTTCAACATGACCGCCGTGGAAAAAGAAGCCACTTCCTGAATGCCGCATCTTCTGCTGAATCCTTCCAATGCTTGTCCGAATGAATAGCCTCCTTCACATTCGGCCATCATTTTGGCTAATTCCTGATAAAGCGGATGGCTTATATCCTTTCTGTGGGACAAACAATGCTTGAACGCCTGCTGCACCGTTTCACCTGCGCCTACCAGCAGCATGATCTTGTTAAGCAGCTCGGGAAGCTCAATGATGATCTCCTGTTCGCGCTGGCGGACTTTACCGCGCAGATCGCCAATCAAACCTATCGGCAGCAAAATGGAGAGAATACACCCTATTACAATTCCGGAAGGGTCACCTTCCATTAACAAAGAGAGCAGGCATCCAGCCATAAGCAGCAGATACATATATGAAAAAATCTCGGCAAGAAAGAGCGTCACCAGCTCTCCGCCAATCCTTTCCCCATGCAGCCTCCGAAGCAGACGTCCCAGCTTGAACACCACCATCGGGAAACGCCGGACAACCTTGAGGGTTTCAAGCATAAACAGCATCGGCGGAGCGGCTTTCTGGAGCCTCAGCCCGTCCATTTTCAATCCCGTTAATTTCTTGTACCGACCTTTGGATAAATAGAACAGACAACCCCATATTGCAGATAGAACAATAAAGAACGCTCCGTACCCAACGGCCACATCCACAGCCTCCTATACCCGGATATTCATAATCTTGTTAATCAGCCAGAAGCATAAGCCGAACAGAAGAAGAGCAATTCCCGAAATCAACAGCCCGGTTCCGCTGTATAAAGGACTCATATAATCGGGAGAAGACAGGTTCATAAAGATCAGGAAGAATAGCGGAGCCGCAAGCATAAGCTTTGATTCCATCCTTTTCTGCGCCAGGAGTACGCCAATCTCCATGGTGATTTCCATTTTCTCGCCGATCATGGTTGAAGTTCTCCGAATGACCTCCACCAGATCCCCGCCGGTACGTTTGCAGGCCTGGAACACATCGGCAAAATTCCCAATATCTTCATGGGCAGCCCTCCGGCTAAAATCCTGCAGCGCTTCTTCAATGGCCTGTCCGTATTCAAGACGGGCACAGATAATATTCAATTCCAGAATCATGTCTGTATTGCCGTCAGGGTAAAGGAAACGCAGATCATTAACCGCTTCGCGAAATCCGTTCTCCACAGATCGGCCAGCTGCGAGCGAGCTCGACAAGGAATACAGCATCTGCTTGAACTGCATGCCGAGCGCAGCCCTCCTTCTAGCGAGCAGATAACGGCTCCATATCCCCGGTGCCCAGCCTGCTCCCAATACCAGCAATGATGCCAGATACCATGTGTGAAAAAAGACGTAGCCGATTGCTCCCAGCAGAGCCGCTCCAACCATTACACTGGCTGTCTTTTGCCTTGGCGTAAGGTGAATCACGGTGTAGTCGGGCAGCGCATTTCCTGAAAGAGACCCGGCAGTTCGCGGCTTGCGGGCTTTCACCCGTTTCTTGGGATAGACGCCTCCAAGCAATGTCATTCACCTCACTTACTTCCAAATTCGCCCATGCCGGCCATTTCCAGCTTGACTCTATGAATCAGTTCATTTCCTGTGCTTACAAGCTGCCCTTTCACTTTGCATTCCGACTCCCCTTCCTCCCGAAAAATATACATCGGATTAAGCACCACCTCCCCATGAATCAAGTCCGCTACCTCCGATATTTCGGTCACCCGTCTCGAACGGTCTCTGAGCCTTGATAAATGCACAAAAATATCAATCGCCGAGCTGATCTGCTTTCGTACAACCTGAACGGGCAAATCGGCGCCGCTCAGCACCATCGTTTCCAAACGGCTGATCATGTCCGCCGTGCTGTTGGCATGGCCAGTTGACAAGCTTCCATCGTGCCCGGTATTCATGGCCTGAAGCATATCCAAAGCCTCTGCTCCGCGAACTTCGCCCACCACAATCCGGTTGGGGCGCATCCGCAGCGAGGTCCGGATCAAGTCCCTGACCGTAATTTCTCCCCGGCCTTCCGTATTTGCGTTTCTGGTCTCGAGTGAAACGAGATTGGGGACGGTCACAATTTGCAGCTCCGCAGAGTCTTCAATAGTGATGATCCGCTCGTCCGGCGGAATATACTGGGACAGCGCGTTGAGAAATGTCGTCTTGCCCGACCCCGTTCCGCCGCTGATGAATATGTTGTACTTGCTTCGAACCAGATTCTGAAGAAACAGCGCCGCTTCACCGCTTAAGCTTCCCATCCCGATCATGTCCTCCATGCTTAAGGGCTTCTCCGGGAACTTGCGGATCGTTATTGTCGGACCTTTCAGCGCTACCGGCGGCAGCACGATATTGACACGCGACCCGTCCTTCAGCCTGGCGTCGACAATGGGCGATGATTCGTTAACGACCCGGTTAACGCCGGAAACAATAGATTGAATAATATCTTCAAGGCGCTCCCTCGATTCAAACTGCACACCCAGCCTTTCAACCCGTCCTTCCCGCTCGACAAATATTTCCTCATGGCTGTTGATCATTATTTCACTGATCCGCCGGTCTTCGACCAACGGCTGCAGCACATCCAGCCCGCGAAAAGAATCGAACATGCGGCGCACAAGCCTTCGTTTCTCGGCGGCTGTGCTGTTGGCCACATCCTGCTCCTGCAGCATCCGCCGTTCAATAAATGCAAGCAGTTCTTCATCGGAAAGCGGCGTGGTCATATTGAGCCCTGCGCGAATTTCGCTTCGAAGCGCTGCCAGACGTTCCTCCGTCATATTCATACGCTCCTTGCCAACCGGCCTGATTCCGCAAATAGATGACGGCACAGCTTCAACATATCGCGCCGAAACAGCGGCGTATCGGACAACATTCTGGCTCTGCCTGCCTGCTTCCATTCCGGAATGTAGGAAAGCGTAAGCGCTGGAGCCATTTCCGGGCGCGGTACAGGGCACATCAGCGATCCGCTGTAACGGTTCGATACAAACACCGTCTTCTTCATCAGGACCGAGTAAAATGCGGGCGCGCTTTTCTCCAGAAACTCAAGAAACGCTGCCGACTTATCCAGGGCATCTTCATCATCCGTTAGCAGCCATACCAGTTTGTCGCACCTTTCAAGCACCCCTTCAGAGCGTCCGTCCGGATACGGATCGGTTTCCGCAACAATGAGATCATAGCCGCCGCTAGCCGCAATATAATCGATCAGGCGGGTCGTATCCTGCTTGTCCATCTCCAGCAGTTCCCGAACGTTAGATACGGGAAGGAACATATCGGCCTGAATCAGCGAATGCCTCACTGCATAATGGGCTACCGGTGCATCCGGCAGCTTGTTTCTTTCCATTGCTGCCTTTATGTCATACAGAAGCTTCGCAAAGCCATCCTCTCCATTTCCGCCTGCAAGAGGATATGGCTTTCGAAACGTCTCCAGATTGAGATAAAATACTTTCGCCCCTTCTGTTCCCAGTTGCTTTGCGAGATGCATGGCTACCGTTGTTTTCCCGCATCCTCCGGCTGCGGAATATACCCCAATAACAGGAGCCTCGGACGCTTTCCCGCTTCTAACGGCCGCTTCTGGCGCCAGTGCATGCTCAAGCAACCCTTCCAGCAGTTCGGGCAGAGGCTGGTATTTGCGCTGCACAGGGCCTTCGACCGCTTCCTTGCCACTTTCGCTGAGACAAACCCAGGGCAGCCCTTTATTTCCATCACCGCTGGCCATCCATGGAGACAGAAACGACATCTCGGCAGCAACTACATCTGCCGGGTTTGCCCCGCTGCTTACATGCTTCAGAAACGCTTCTGGCTTACTGAATGCCGTAATTTGAATCCGGCGATTGAATTCACTGCTGCGGACAAAGTCCAGAAGTGCTTCAACATATTGCTGGTCTTCAACGGCCAGCACAATCCGTACAGCCACCGCATGATCGCACCCTTTCCAGGAACGCAAAAAAGCACCGTCAAAAACCGAAATTCGGTTCTTGACGGTGCTTCCGTCCGCATTCCTAATATTTACAATTAGAATATCATAATCCGGTCCGTTTGACAAGCACTAAACCCACCTAAACGGCTGGTTCAATTTTCGTCACCGGAATCCGGGGCTTGACAGCGGTTCTCGTCCTTTTCATCCAGAAAGCGACCGCGAATATCTTCTGTTGGGACGAGACAGGTCTCGTCTCTGCCGAACCAGCGGTATCTGCGGTCTGCAATGTAACGATAAACCCGGTCTCTAATCAATCGCGGAACCAAAATGAAGGCCGCCGCAAGCTTCCAAGGCCATGAAAGCCGCCGCGCGATGCGAAGCGCAGCATCGGAGCGCAAATAGCAGCATCCCCGTTCGATCAGCACGACCGATTCCATCCCTTTTTGAAGAGGAACGCGGAAATCCGTCAGCAGCTTCTACCCAATGTCCGATTGCAGCGGCGCAAATTTGAAATACCCTGTGGGATCGCGCCGGATGATAAATTTCGTTAATCCCTGGCACAAATGACAAACGCCATCAACAAGCACTATAGCACCGTCATTACTTTTCATCCAATCCCTCCGGACAAGGCGATTAACTAACTTCTTATATTAAAAAAGAAAAAAACGCAGGAGACCGCTCCCACGCTTATCTTAACACGTAATCTAATTGCCCATGCTTATTCGCCTAGAGCTTTTTCAAACCAGTGTCCTTCTTCGATCTGCTGTCCAATATTATCTGCAAAGCTTTCCATGCATCTGCAAATAAAATCTTTTCGGCAAACCGGACAAGGGTTTTTCTGCAAGCGGCTGATGTTAGTAAGCTGCCACTTAGGGAAACGGTTGTAGAACACACGGCACTCCGAACCGTCGGCCAAATGAACAATAAATTCGTACAATCCTTCTTTTTCATTGCTGCCGGCCTTAATGACGTTGTCAACGCTCGGTTTGTAGGACATCTTCTTCATCACCCGTTATGTTTAATTTGTTCATTTTCCTTTTTTAGTACTTAGACATATTAATGAATTTTAGGCAGCCTGTCAACTTGAATATGAAGCGAACTGATTTCAATCGGAACGGGTTCAAATCGGTGGAACGTTTCAAAGAGCTGTTCCGGATTCGTGCCTCGGCCTCCGAACCGCCCAGAATTCGAATACGTTTGGGATGTCAAAATTGTTTAAATTGCATACATTAGGTTTACGCCGATACCTTTAATAGTCTGAATCCAAAAAAACATATACTAGATCAACTAAAAAATTTAAATAAAAAAGCGTTTGCACCAAAAAGTTTCCCTAGACAAAAATTATTGTAGATGTACAATAAGACTGAAAGTAAAATTTCCATGCAGAACTAAAGGGTGATATTCATGAATGATGCATATGAAAATAACAACTCTCGTTTGAACGGCTGGAGATTGGATACGGCCCAGACTTCGCCTTCATTGCCTGAATCCCATCGTTCGCTGCGGATTCCCACAACAGGCTCCAACCTTAAGAAATTTTTGGCTTTTGTAGGCCCAGGTTATATGGTAGCCGTCGGTTACATGGATCCCGGCAATTGGGCGACAGACATTGAAGGGGGTTCCCGGTTCGGCTATACCCTTCTGTCCGTTATCCTGATCTCCAATCTGATGGCGATTCTGCTGCAATTTCTTGCGGGAAAGCTAGGCATCGTTACTGGGAAGGATCTAGCGCAGGCCTGCAGAAGCCATTATTCCAAACCGGTTTCTTTTTCACTCTGGATTCTGTGCGAGCTGGCCATTACCGCTACGGATCTGGCCGAGGTTATCGGCTCGGCCATTGCGCTCCATCTTCTGTTCGGGTTGCCTCTGATCTATGGGGTGCTGATTACCGCAGTCGATGTCCTATTAGTCCTGCTTCTGCAGCATAAAGGCTTCAAATCACTGGAAATATTCGTGATCGTCCTAATCGCTACCATCGGCATTTGCTTTGGAGTCGATTTGTTCCTGGCCAAACCCGAAATGAGCAGCGTCCTGGCAGGTTATGTCCCGAATACAGAACTGATCACAAATCCCGCCATGCTCTACATTGCGATCGGCATTCTTGGCGCAACGGTTATGCCGCATAATCTCTATCTGCATTCATCCATTGTCCAAACGAGACGGTATGATCAGTCGATTCAAGGGAAACGCCAGGCTATCAAGTTTATGACCTGGGACTCCACCATTGCCCTTACCCTTGCCCTGCTGATCAACTCCGCTATTTTGATCGTGTCTGCGGCAACTTTTCACATGGCGGGAATGACCACCGTTTCGGATATCGGAGATGCCTATAACCTGCTTACCCCGCTTGTCGGGACTACGCTGGGCAGCATCGTGTTTGCCATCGCCCTTCTTGCCTCCGGCCAGAACTCGACACTGACGGGCACATTAGCCGGGCAGATCGTCATGGAGGGATTTGTGAACATTCGTCTGCAGCCTTGGCTGCGCCGATTGATTACCCGGTTGATTGCCATCATTCCGGCAGTTATTGTAACCGCCCTATATGGAGAAGGCGGCATCCAGGACTTGCTCGTATTCAGCCAGGTCGTATTGTCCCTGCAGCTTCCGTTCGCAGTTGTACCTTTGATCCGGTTTACAAGCGACAAAACCAAAATGGGGGCTTTCGCCAACAAGCTCTGGATCAATGTACTGGCCTGGTTCATCGCGACAGTTATCATTCTGCTCAATGTATTTCTGATCATCCAAACGCTGACATCCTGAGCATACTAAAACAGGCCCTCCCGGTTGAATCCGGAAGGGCCTGTTTTGCTGTTTATTTTGAAAAAAAGAAACAAAAAACGATCCAATCCGGATCGTTCCTTCTTCGCTCTAATAGTAGAAATGCGGTAGAGAGGACTCGAACCTCCAGGGCGTAAGCCCACTACCCCCTCAAGGTAGTGGGCTAGTTTGGATCAATTCAGATTAATTATGACAAAGCCCGTTGTAGCGGGCTTTTTGTATTTGTTCATGTGTTCTAATACGGTTAATTATAATGGCTGTTGTTGAATTTGGTCAACAATTCGTCAACAAAATAATTATAAAACCGATCACCCTAGGCAAGAATGATTAAAACTATAAATGAGCAAAAACGGATACAGAAAATTCCAGAAGTAAATTAGGCAAGCTTGAATCGCTCGCAGACAGCCTGAAACGAAATACCCTTTCGGGCGGATTCGTAGACAAACCAGAGGCGATCCCGCTGGACTTGCTTACGTACAGAGCGCAGTCCATCGCCAAAAGGGCAAGCGTATCCTAACCCAACCGTGCAATACAGATGAGTCCAAGCCAAGAGGGTCCACAAACGGATAAAAGCTTTAGCCGTGCGAACCTGATACGTGTCAAAACCTAAATTATTTTGGGATTGGCGAAAGAAAATCTCGATAGGCCAACGTTTGGCGTAGTACGATGCAATGGTTTCCGTTTCCAATGAAATATCAGTGCAGCAAAAAGCGCGCAACGCCTTCGGCTCTCCAAAAGCCTGCTTCGGCCAGCAAAGTAAAACTACGGCGTTGTCGATTCCATTTAATGCTCCTTCATAACGATACATCCAGTACGACGAGCCGTTCACGGTAACGAGGCGAACGTCTTTCTTACAGATGTGCCGCGCAAAGTCTTGGACGGAGATCCGGATGCCTTGAGGGTAGAGAATCCGATTGGTTTTCAGTGCGCCGATGACCTGATAGCCTGCAGCTGTGTAAGCATCGATGACGCGAGGACAGGTGAACCAGGAATCTACCAAACAATACCCGCCATGAGGCGGCAGTGGCAAAGTCTGAGCCAGATCACAAACCCGGTCGATTTTCGTGTATACCCTGCCATCCGGGTGAGTGAACGTCTTGTGGGGTATAGATCAATGGAATGAATCAGGGATAGGTTGGAACAGCCCAGAACCGTGGCCTGCACCTGATGTCCCCAGACTACCTTGCCCAGCAGATGGGAGTGATGAAAGTCAGCTTGCTCCATAGGTGAACGAGCCTGTGACGAAGGCTTCGTCTTTTGAGCAATCGTATCGTCGTGAATGACAAAGATCGGCTCCTTTGTGTACTGGGAGCTTTCCAGGATCTGGCGAAGGGATTCGGTTTTGACTTTGTTTTGCAACACGCCTTCGTCCCATACGCCTTCAGCGAGAAAATGGCCCAATGTGGTACGATGGCAGTCGCTATATTCCTCCAAATCCGTAACCTTCCCCCGAAACCCTTTGGCAGTTGCCGCTGTCATGTATGTCTCCACATGGGCTAAGACCGGCTTGGAAAAATACAGAGGCAAGCCGATGCTGCAACAAATAGTTGCGAATCGCGGTAGGTTCAGGTACGATGGCGGTATGGGACATAGTGATTTCTCCTTCGTAAAAAGTGTGTTGTGGTGACTACTTTTTAACACAAGGAAAGCACTTTGTCTCTATTCTTTTTCGTCTTCCAATTTACTGGAAGTGAATTTGCTCATTTATAGCTTATTACATTCTTAACTATTTTTCTTACCGCATTTTATCTATTTTCTAACCAACCATCATCTATTCTTATCAATATCATCTTCACTGCTTCATTGTTTCTGGTTATCGCAAAGAGGAATCAGATAGATATGAGAAAAGAGTTCTCTTGGTTAATTTCAAAAGTTCTTCGCTTTCGCTCTTCATAAATCGGTTTACACATATTCTTTTCCAGAGGGAAAATTTATTACCGTATTATGTAAAAATAATGAAGCCTAAACTTAGGCATCTCGTTTACAGTAAAATACAATAGCTACTGTAATAAAGATCAGGGTCCATAACATTGAAATACCTGTCCCTTGCATTGGTGTAAGGGCATTTATTTCATCAGAGGAAGGCGCCATATACATATAATATCCTGCCGTATCCGGAAAACAATTTTTATATCTAGGCAGAAAATCTCTCGTCAATGGACTTAAAATGAAATAATAACCAAGCAGTACCACTAAAGCAGGAGTGGTTCGTCTTAATAAAGCTCCCATAGCTGCACTGAGAAGTGTGGTTAATGTTAGATAGCCTGTTGCACCTGCTAATGCATCTATCATTGTGTCTATTTCAAACCCTACTGCTGTGTCTCTCATCCTAATAAAAGTATAAAGTACACCTGATGCAGCAATAATAAAAGCCGCAGGAATGGTTATGATTGCCAATGCCAAATACTTCGTGGATAGTTGAAGCCCACGCCAAGGTATCGTAGTTAATGTAGTTCGAATCTGTCCACCGGTATACTCCGAACAAGTAGCTAAGATCCCAAGAATAATGAACCCTGCTTGAAGATATTCCATAGAAGCAAGCCCTATATTCAGTATACTTTGCGTCCCTGCTGCACCTTGTAGACCAACCGAAGTAAAAGCTGCAGCTAAAAGTAAATTAAGAATGAATGTACCCATAAGAGTGAGCCATGTCAATGGTAATGTAACTAATTTATCCAGTTCAGCACGAAGGATGTGTGTTATCTTTCTACTAGAAGGGACACTCATGATGCAACGTCCCTCCTATGGAATACAATAGCTGCAACAATGAAAAGAACGACTACCCAGGCAAACATGACTAAACCGCCTGTGAACGGGGTGTGAAATCTGTCGCTCGTAAACATAAACATTTCAGCGCCAGCCCTATCTGGTAAGTAAAACGCCAACTTTGTAACCTTAGAAAGCAGGAAACTGAATGATACAACGGATGTATTTATGATGAGCACAGCAAGCGGAATAATGCCATTCTTAGTTAGAACAGTAATCCCAAATGCCAAAAGAGCAGTGAATGTCCAGTAACAAACTGCACCGATCAGTTTAGACCATTCAAATGCAGGGGTATATTCACCAAGAACAAGATGCGTGGCTGACAAAGTTGTCATAATAGCAACAACACAAAGCAGTATGCTGATTACTGTCACAGCGCCTGCTTTTGCCAGCAATAAATGAAGTCGGGATGAAACAACCGTTAAACTTGTTGTAATCTGTTGTCCTCCACCAGATTCACTGCTCTCTGTCAAATACTCACTGCTGACAGCAAGCACACCGAGAATAATAACACCTTGCACACCAAGAGCTAATCCAATATAGCCAACTTCCGATAGCCGTGTGCTAACTCCAGCTATAATCTCCTCTTTTTCTGCTATGCTGTCCAAGGCAGCAATGACCGCTGGGCCAAATGCTCCAATAAGAAAGGCAAGCCAAATGCTCGGCAGGGAGAACAATTTAGATAGTTCTGCGTTAAATGCTCTCATACAACGTCACCTGCTTTGTCAGATGTCAGGGCAAAAAAGGCTTCCTCTAGCGAGGAATGGTTACCTATTACTTCTTCCAAGGTTCCATCTGCAACGATTTTTCCATGCTTAATAATCACCACGTCATCAACAGTTTCTGCAAGCTCTCCCATTAGATGACTGGATAGTAACACCGTGTTTCCAGACTCAGCACGTTCACGTAAAAATGTCCGAATAAAGCGAATTCCTTCCGGGTCAAGCCCGTTCACGGGTTCATCCAAAACCAATATTTGGGGATCACCTAGTAGCGCAGCCGCCATTCCGAGTCTTCTCCCCATACCCAGGGAATATTTTCCCACTCTTTGACCAGCTGCATTAGTAAGACCCACTATTTTCAGAACTTCCTCGACACGTGAGCTAGACAATCCTGCGGCACGAGCAATCCAACGTAAATGTGCCCGCCCTGTTCGCCTACGATGAGCTCCAGATCCATCCAGTGCGGCACCTATTGTCGTTAAAGGATTATGTAATTCTGCGAATGGCTTGCCATTAATTAGTGCACTCCCTGAGGTGGCACGATCTAATCCAAGCAATATGCGAAGTGTAGAGCTTTTACCTGCCCCATTTGGACCTAAAAAACCAGTTACTTTACCTGGCCTAGCTTTAAAACTAATACCTGATAAGATTTCTTGAGTTCCGCGATGTTTGACTAAGTTATCAATTGTAAGCAACCACAACACTTCCTTTCTGTTATGGTTCTAATTATAAAGAAGCAAAGTTACATCTCGGTGAGCATGTTGTTTAATTCTGGGTTACCTTTAGGTTAAGCTCTACCGATAGCTACTCTTGTGCCATTTTCATTTGATGTAAAATCAGCTTTCAGCTTCATTTTTTTCAACATATAATTTGAAATCGATAAACCAATCCCCGCCCCACGCTCATAGGAAGAGTTATCCATACCTGGACCTCTGTCCGCAACAATGATCAGTTCTTTATCTACATCAACCGCAATGTTTGCATATTTCCCCTCTGCTGCATGGCGAATAATATTCTGAAATAAATTATCCAGAACCCGTGTCATCCATGTAGGATCTGCTTCCCAATAAAAAGTTTCGTCTGCCGGTAAATCAACATCGAGCTGAATTTCTTTTTCTTCAAATACAGGATACCACGCAGCAACAGATGCTCTTACTAAACGTCCAATATCTGTTGAAACGGGCCCAAAAGGATGTTTCCCTGAGGTAAGCAATGTATAGGAAAGTAAATCATCCATTAGATCTCCGACTCTTGTAATCGTATGGTTGATCTCTGTTAATGAGTTTTGTCCTTCTAAACTCATGGATTCTTTATTTAATCTGGTGACATGTCCTCTCAAAATGGTAAGTGGCGTTCGTAAGTCGTGAGATAAATTCGCAATGAGCCGATGTCGTAATAATTCCTCTTCATATTCTCGCTTGCGACTGTCTTCAAGCTGCTGAATCATCCAATTATAAGAACTTCCTAACTGGTCTATTTCATCCATACGATCACTTTGGACAGATATGGATTTAGGAAATGAGTTATTATTAGCTGGAAATGACATGACTTCCTGTAAGCGGGCGAGACGTTTTTGAAGTTTCAAGAAGAACAGCCAAGATAATATAACAAATGCGACAATAATAAAACCAAACAATAGCACGGTAACATAAAATAGATTTAACGTATTCATACCTTTTTCATTGATATCAGAAAACCCAAAAAACGCACTGAAGAAAATAAGCACAATAGGAGGAAAAAAGATAAATAGAAAATGTACTTTTAGAAAACGACGAAATAATGATCTATTCTGTTTCATAGTTTCACCCGATAGCCTATTCCTTTCAACGTTTCAATAATCTCTGGGGAATCCGGATGACGTTCCAGCTTTTGACGCAGTCGATGGATATGCACCATTATGGTTTTATCACCAGTGATATAAGCTTCTTCCCAAATAGCTTCATAAATTTGTTCTTTCGGTAAAACTTGATTAGGGTGGCGTAGGAAATACATTAAAATTTGATGTTGTTTCCCTGTCAATATAATTTCTTCTCCTGTACGTTTGTCAAATACCATTTGAACTTCCGGATCTACTTCAATATGATTCCCTAATGAAATGCGCTCGGAATGTGCTCCACCACTTCGACGTATTAATACTTCTAATCTTGCAACTAATTCATCCGTATGGAATGGTTTCGTTAAGTAATCATCAGCAAATTGTAAACCGTCTACCTTATCATCTATCGATGTTCGAGCAGATAACAGCAATATAGGAACAGCAGGAGCTGCCTTTTTTAATCGTTTTCCCACCGTAAATCCGTCTAACCCGGGTAACATGATATCCAAAATAACGACTTCATGCTGATTTACTTCTCTTTCGGCACCTTCGCCAGAAAGCAGCCATTGAACCGAAAATCCTCGCTGTTCCAATTCTTCTTTTACCCAACTGCCTATCTTCTCATTATCTTCAATATATAACACGCTTCTTTTCAAGTAACATCCCTCTCTCTAAATGGGGTTCACTATTAGACAGATTAACACAATCTAAAAACCAGCAGCACGTTGAATTCTAAACTCCATTTGATTGGTCTTGAATCCCTTATAGAACAAGAACTTCTCTCTTCGTCGAATCTTCCTTTCTAAGCCCGACCCGCTGCGCTGCCAGGCAAATAACCAAAGAGCTTCAATAGCGGCTTTGTCGTGCAGTCTAATAACAACCATGTAATGATTGAGCCGGTCGTTCTACACTCCCGCAAGAACATTACGGAAATCCGCGAGTTCTTTCGAGAACAGTATAGATGAAAGTAAGAAAATCCATAGTATAAATTATAATATGGGAAATGAGAAATGTTGTATTTGACGTTGATATACTTTGACGATAAGAATCATGCGTACCAGTATTCTCCTCTTTGGTATCCCTTTGTAGAGCCACGGACACTTCACATCTTTGAAAGTACACACAGCACCGAAGCTGGTGTGAAAACTACATTTGGCAGGCTTATAATGCATGTTCTTTTATCAAAAAATCAACTTTGTGTAATTTCAGGTCCGATGTATCAGCATAACAATATGTTTAGATGATCATCAAATCGGCAATAGTACCATGTTCTTGTCCATTTTCGGCAATGGGATCAAGTTCTTGTCCTAATCAAAGGACAAGAACTTGATCCCTTAAAACAGAATACCCGCGCTGGGCGCGGGCTCTTATGGGACTATGTTCTTGTCCACCGACAGTTCGGCAGCGGTTTGCCGATTCCAACTTTCTCCGTATGCGAAGTAACCGCCTCTTGAGTCGCATAGATCGTGGCCTCCGTCGGCCCATAGATGTTCTCGATTCGGGCGTGCGGCCACTGCTGGCAAGCTCGCCGTGCCATCTCCGTCGGGAACGCTTCGCCTGCAATTAACAGGTACTGCAACGATGGAGCCGCTCCCCCGCTCGTTTCCGCCTCTGCCATGAACAGCTGCAGCATGGAAGGTACAAAGTTAATATGCGTTACCCGGTTATCGCCAATGACCTGGAGCAGCTCCCGCGGATCTCTCTCGGCGCCCGGCGCCGCTATGACCACTTTTCCTCCGCCCGGTATCCATCCGAACAATTCCGTCAATGACACGTCGAACGCATAGCCCGTCTTCAGCAAATAAGCTTCTTGTTCCCCGCAAGGATATCTGCTGTACAGTGCAATCATCATGTTCGTTAAGCTGCCGTGTTCGACCACAACCCCTTTCGGCTGTCACGTCGATCCTGAGGTGTAGATGACATACGCCATGTCGTTTGGTCCGCTGGACGCTGGCAGGTTCGCGGTGTCGCCTGTGTACAGCGACGCGTCTGCCAGGTTCAGCACGGTCCCTTCGTAATCTTGCGGCACTTCCGCGTCCCCGTATACGAGCAGAAGATCGGCACCGCTGTCCCCCAGCATGTACGCGATCCGCTCTGCCGGGTACGCCGAGTCGATCGGCAAGTATGCGCCGCCGGCTTTCAGAATCGCGAGAATGCCTACGAACATCTCCACCGAGCGTTCCGCCATAATCCCCACGATCCGGTCCGCTCCGACGCCATGCGACCGCAATTTCTGCGCCAACTGGTTCGCCTTCGCGTTCAGCTCCCCATACGTCAGCCGTTTAGACTCGAATACGACCGCCACCGCTTCCGGCGTCCGCTCCACCTGCTGCTCCAACAGCGTATGAATCGTTTGGTCCTTCGGATACTCCGCCTTCGTGTCGTTAAACTGCTCCAGCAACCGCCGCTTCTCTTCTTCCCCAACCAGCTCAATCTCGTCCAGACGCATCTCCGGCCTTGCCGCAATTTGACCCAGAATGGTTTCCAAATGGCTGATGACTCGTTCGATGTTATCTTTGCGATGTTCCGACGCATTGTAATCGATTTTAATGACGAGTCGATTCGCCTGTACATACATCATGACGCTTGACGAATAAATGGTATGCTCGAAATTTTGAATATTCGTGATCTGAAAATCCTGATCCTCAGGCTTCCCGTTTACTTCATAGACTTCCGGATAGTTCTGATAGATAAATAAATGATCGATCAAGTTTTGTTTCAGTTCTGTTTGTGCTTGAATCTCGGCCAAGGAGATGTAATCGTATTTCTCCGATTCCAGCGCTTGTTGCTGTAACCGTTTGACCGTTTCGATGAACGTGCCCGCATTTGCATTCGGACCCAGTCGAACCGGTAGCTTAATAAAGAATCATCAGTCTAATACTTTATTTTCTGATTCTACAACTTTATATGCCTGATTTAACACTTTTTTCCTTCTGACACTCGGGAGCAGCAACTATTAGAACATATTAATTACCGATTTCATAAAATAAAAATAGTGCTATTTACGGCAAAACAATCACCAGAAAACTACATGAAAGGTTTACGGCTGGTGAAAAACTGTAGACCAAATCAAGAGGACAGATGATCCCCCAGTGATGGGCAACAATCCATTCGCAATATGAGATGCCTGACCGGATATGCCCTAACAATCAATCCTTTTCTGCTATCATTAAAATATTCCGTCAACAATTCGTCAACAAAGTTATAAAGGTATCGTTCAAGTCAGTTTTTTGATAAAAATAAAAACAGCAAAAACCCTTGATTTATCAAGGGTTTTTGCTGTTTAAATATTATGCGGTAGAGAGGACTCGAACCTCCACGGGCGTAAGCCCACTACCCCCTCAAGATAGCGTGTCTGCCATTCCACCACTACCGCATGTATTTTTGCAGCGAACAAATATATTATATACTTCTGACAACCAAAAGTAAAGGGTTTTGTTAAAAAAATTTCGATTTACTGTTCGGACTCTCCCCCTGCCCCATTCTTGCCCTTTTGTTTTCGATACTGCGTAAATGCAATATATTCGCGGATAAAAGCCTCCTCGTCAGGGGTTAATGCTGCCCTTTCACCGGCCTCGCCGGAAAACACGTAATCCTCCGCCTTTTCTTTAACGGATGGAAGCGAGTGATCCTTCCCTAGCATCAGCCAATCCAGACTAACCTTGAAGTAAGCGGCAATTTCGATAAGCTTGTTAGTGCTCGGTGTTGATTTCCCCCGTTTCCAATCGCCAAGGTTTCCGGTACTGATGCCAAGCTGCTCACAAAACCGTTTCTTGGTCATCTTTTTCATGCGAATCAGCATTTCAATCCGTTCATAAATAGAGTGCATTCTCCATGATCCTCCAAACGTTAACATAAATGACGCAAATAAGTTCGAATTGTATTGTTAAATAGCGCAACTTCGTATATAATGAATCAATAGACAAGCTCCTGCTTGTACTTTTCGTTACTATTTTTCTTGTAAAAGTTAGGGGCGAACGCTGTGACAAGATCGACCATTTTATGGGATGAGATCGCCCATTCAATGAAACAATGTTTGGTTATTACAGACTTGCGGGGCTGCATTGTCGACTACAACGCTTCCTGGACCCAGTTCGGCATGAAGAGCGGCTATACCGAAGATTTTGATTGGCACGGCGTTAATTTGCTGCAGATTGTCGAAGCACGCGCCTTCGCCGACGGGATATTGGCCAAGCAAGCATTATCCAAGCTGGACGATCTGCTTCAGGGCAAAGATTCGTTTACGCCCATAGAATGCCCTAACTATACGGACAAGGGAATTCAGTGGCTGCTGCTGGAGATAACACCCTGGTATTCATCCGAAAGCCGGAATGTGAGCGGGCTTATCATTAGTATCAGCGATATAACTTCACTTCATGTAATCCCCCATAAGTCGCCATTTAGCCGCTTGCTGCCCTTGTGCGCCGAATGCAAAAGAATTCGTGATGAAAAGGATGAATGGCATTCCTTCGAAAGATATTTAAAGAAACATCTGCATCTCGAATTTACGCATGATATGTGTCCCGATTGTATCCGCCACTTGTATCCTCAATATTCATCCGTTTTGGACCGAGGGCTGAACGAATGAGTTCTACGCTTGACTCCATACAGCAATAAAATTGTATCATAATTCGGTTATTAAGACTAAATTTACTAAAGATTCCATTTTATACATCGAGGTATATATCAGGAAAAAGACTGTCATCAAGGACAGCCCTTCTTTTCTGTATTATAAATAGGTCACAAGCAGGACTGGACCGCTTCGGCAAACTCCTCTCTACCTTCAAGCCGCGCATATTTTTGCCTTTTATCACGTCTGTGCGGTGAACAAATAGAGTCCTTGAAAACGAACATTTTCTATAATATAGCTGCTTCCGAAAAATGTAAAGCTTATTTATGGAACACTTCCCAATAGCAAAAAAATGCGGCTCGAAAGATTGAAATCCTCCGAGCCGCATTTCTTATGGCATATATGGTTATGCGGTAGAGAGGACTCGAACCTCCACGGGCGTACGCCCACTACCCCCTCAAGATAGCGTGTCTGCCATTCCACCACTACCGCATATTCAGATGGTGACCCGTAGGGGATTCGAACCCCTGTTACCTCCGTGAAAGGGAGGTGTCTTAACCCCTTGACCAACGGGCCATAGCAACTTACTCAGTGCTGCTCTTTCGCAGCGACAAGAATGAGTATAACAAAATCACAAACATCTGGCAAGCATTTTTTCACACAATTTTTTTCAAAAAATATTTCCGTCATGCAGCATCCTTCTCAACTGCCAGATATTAAGCGGCTTCCATAAAGCCCATGAGCAAAGCCATGAACCTATGAGCCGTTATAAGGGCTCTTTGCCAAAACGGCAAGGAGCCCGGCACGGCTTCCAGAGGTGATCTTAGGATATCTTCACCAGGCTGTACTTCTTTTTGCCTTTGCGGATAATGATAAAACGGCCGCCGATGGCTTGATCCACCGAAACCTCCAGCCCCACATCGTTGACGCGCTCCCCGTTCAAGGAAATGGCTCCGTTCGTAATATCCTCGCGCGCCTGCCGTTTGGAAGGCTCAATGCCCAGATCGACAAGCCAGTCGATAATGTTCTTCGGCTCTTTCGCAGCTTCAAATGTCGGCATTTCCTTAAAGCCCAGCTCGATTTCATCGGCGGTAAGCGACTTGATATCGCCGCTGAACAATGCGGCGGTGATCCGCCGCGCCTGCTCCAGCATTTCTTCGCCGTGCACGAATCTCGTCATTTCCTCGGCCAGCGTTTTTTGCGCTTCGCGTTTATGCGGCTCCGTCTGCACCTTTTCAGCCAAATCGTCAATTTGCTCTTTGGTGAGGAACGTAAAATATTTCAGGTATTTCACGACGTCGCGGTCGTCGGTATTGGCCCAGAACTGGTAGAACTCGAACGGCGTCGTTTTGTTCGGATCGAGCCATACCGCTCCGCCGGCCGTTTTGCCGAATTTCGTGCCGTCAGCTTTAAGCATCAGCGGAATTGTAAGGCCAAACGCTTTGGCTTCATTCCCTTCTTTTTTCCGAATCAGGTCGAGGCCGCTCGTAATGTTGCCCCATTGGTCGGAGCCGCCGATTTGCAGTTGAACGTCTTCATGCTGGTATAAATGCAGGTAGTCAATCGACTGCAAAATCTGGTAAGAGAACTCCGTAAAGGAGATGCCGCTTTCCAGCCGGCTTGCCACCACATCCTTGGCCAGCATCGTGTTGATGCTGAAATTTTTGCCGTAATCGCGCAAAAATTCGATGACATTGATCTTAAGCGTCCATTCGTAATTGTTGACCATCCGGATCTGGTTGTCGCCTTCCGTGACAAACAGCTTTTTCATCTGCATGGTTAACGCCTGGACGTTGGCTTCGATTTGCTCCAGCGTTTGCAGCGAACGTTCCGTTTGACGGCCGCTCGGATCGCCGATCGTCCCCGTCGCCCCGCCGATCAAAATGACCGGACGATGGCCGGCAAGCTGGAACCGTTTCAGCACCATAAACGGAATCAGGTGGCCGATATGCATGCTGTCCCCCGTAGGGTCTACGCCGCAGTACAGGGAAATCGATTTTTGCTCGGTTAATTCCCGGAGACCATCGGCGTCCGTTTGCTGATTGATGGCGTCGCGCCATTCAAGTTCGTCGATAATGTTCAAGACCATTCCACTCCTTTATTCATAAGCATTCTTATAACGAATCATCATGCCGCGGCGAAAATAAAAAATCGTCCCTTGTCTATTGTAGACACAGGGACGATTGGATAACCGTGTTACCACCCAGCTTGCACCATAAGCTCCGCCTGCGCGCGGGCCATGAATGCCACTCTCGGCGGAATATCGTTCGCCAGTCCGCCCGGCACGATCCGGGATACTCCAGAGTGTAATTCGCCAGCTTAATGTGTACCGGGTTTCATCACCCCCGGCTTTCTGGAACAGGGATTAAGTAAGCTACTGGGCTCTTTCAACGTACGCATGCATATAAGATTAGAGACAGTATAGTGAAATAGGCTATTAATGTCAACTGTCCCCCGGAAACTTATAAACTATATTGTCAAAAAAAAACACGCCCGATCAGCGTGCCTTATCATATGTATGGCGGAGAGAGAGGGATTCGAACCCTCGCACCGCTTACGCAGTCTAACCCCTTAGCAGAGGGTCCCCTTATAGCCACTTGGGTATCTCTCCAAATAAAAATGGCTCCCCGAACAGGACTCGAACCTGTGACAACTCGATTAACAGTCGAGTGCTCTACCAACTGAGCTATCAGGGAACATTACCAGCGAACATTTATTAATTTATCACGAAAGCTCCTCCAAAGTCAACAGCATTTCCTGGCATTAAAAAAAGAACCCTCTCTTCCTTCGGTGAAGAAACGGTTCTTGTGCTTGCATCTGTACAATGCATCTTTTTTCGTTTTGGTCATTCTCGTTCTCATATCCACATTTGCAAACGGGCTTCGGCTCAGTTCAGGATCCATCCGGCCTTCCCTGATCCGCTTCTCACGCATTTTCTTGGCAACGGATTTAGCCAATGTTCATCACTCCTTATTTTATTGCTTCTTCCATTCTACACCAGAAGGATACCCAAGCGCTATTCTTGTGGTTTTAAATTTTTTAGCTTCAGCTGTCCTGCACATTTTCCGCAGCGGTACCGCTTTGGGTCGATTTTGCGCTTCCGGGCGTATTTCATCCCGCAGCTCTGACAGACGAGCTCGTAACGGTAAGGAAGCGGCCTTCGCTGCGTTCCCGGAAGGCTTTGACAGAACCGGCCGCCTCCAACCTTGGCCAGCAATTTTTTGAAATCAGCGTCCCTGTGCCGGTACCCCAATCCAAGCAAATGCAAGTGATAATGACACAGCTCATGCTTGATTATTTTCTCCGTTTCCTCCTTTCCATAATGCTCAAGCTGCTTCGGATTAATTTCAATATCATGACTCTTCATGAAGTATCTGCCCCCGGTTGAACGCAGCCTTGCGTTGAACGTAGCGCGGTGGCGGAATGCTCTGCCGAACCAGCGAAGGGAAACGTCTTCCACCCATGCCTGAAGCTCTTCATCGTTCATCGAATGATCCTCATTTCCTAAAGGCCTGACTGACCGTAGTTGATGAATCTAAAGGGCAATATACCCGAAGGGTTTGTACTTGAATTTTAACTTGCCGTTACGATACACTGTCAAGTAGTAATGAATTCCGGAGGGAGAATGGCCTGCCATGTCAACCATGCGCTATTGTATATTGCAGCAAGACCCCGATCTTATATTTGTGGAAATGCCGGCTGATTACGCATACCAGCTAAGCGCACTGAATCTGCGCTTGAACAAGGAAGTGGACAAGTTAACCGCTGAGCAAGTGCCAGACCTTCCGAAAGCCGTCGCGGAATGCGATTCGCTAGAGCTGCTTCGCGAATCCGATCAAATCGTCAGCGGTCTGGATTACATTAACGAGTTGGAGAATTCGTTCTCCTCCATCCGGGAAACGAGCTACCCTCTTATTTCCCTGCTCACGGAAATCCGTGCCCTTCAGGCGCAGCTGGAGCAATGGTACGATGAAGAAGCGGATGCATGATCCTGAACTTCCGCACAATTTTGGGCATTCCTCCATATAGATATTCGTAACAGGGATTACGGAGGAGGCGATGCATCTTGCCTAAGTGGCTGTGCAATCAGATCATGCATGCTTTTTACAAGAAAGACCGGCGCCAGGTCAGGCTGCTTAATGACTGCTGGTTTTTCTATCACAATCGCCGGACGGATTCCAATCCGTCCGAAGAAGTTCATGCCGAATAAAGCATGAACCTGCCCTGCTGTAAATGTCCAAGAAGCCGCCGGACCTCTTGTAAGGCAAGAGGAACCGGCGGCTTCTTTACTTGGAACTGGTTGGATTAGACAGCATAACAGCTTGATAGCTCGGCAGCTAAGAACTTGGCTGCTTATTGCGCCGCTGCTTCGGGTCTGCGCATCGTAAGTCCGACACGGCCCTTCTTCTCATCCACATTGAGTACCCATACGGTTACGTTATCTCCGACCGACACCACATCCATCGGATGTTTGACATATCCGCTGCTCAGCTGCGAAATATGCACGAGCCCGTCATTTTTGACGCCGATGTCGACGAAAGCGCCGAAGTCGATGACGTTGCGGACCGTTCCCTGAAGCTCCATGCCGGGAACGAGATCCTCCAGCTTCAGCACGTCTTTCCGGAAAATCGGCTGCGGCAGCTCGTCGCGCGGATCGCGGCCCGGGCGACAGAGGCTGTCCACAATATCCCGCAGCGTCGGGGCGCCCACCTCGAGCTTAACTGCCAGTTCCCCGATGTCCAGCGCTTCAAGGCGTCCGGCCAGCTCCTTGGAACCAAGCTGATCCATCGTTACGCCAAGCTCATCGAATAGCCGGGACACGACATCGTATGATTCCGGGTGAATCGGCGTGCGGTCCAGCGGATTTTCACTTTCGGTGATGCGAAGGAAGCCGACGCACTGTTCAAAGGTTTTAGCTCCTAGGCGAGGTACCTTTTGCAGCGCCTTCCGGCTGCCAAATTTACCGTTCTCCTCGCGGAACTTCACGATGTTCTTCGCAATCGTTGCATTCACTCCCGATACGTAGGAAAGCAACGACGGCGAAGCCGTATTCACATCGACTCCCACGTGGTTAACCGCAGACTCGACAACAGCTTTAAGGCTTTCCTCCAAATGCTTCTGGGATACGTCATGCTGATACTGGCCGACGCCGATGGCTTTAGGATCGATCTTTACCAGTTCCGCGAGCGGATCCTGCAGACGGCGGGCAATCGAGGCCGCACTGCGCTCGGCGACATCGAGATCCGGGAATTCCTCCTGGGCCAGCTTGGAGGCTGAGTAGACGCTCGCTCCCGCTTCATTGACAATCAGGTAGGCCAGAGAATCCTGCTTGCGCTCAGCGATCACTTCGGCGACAAATTGCTCGGTCTCGCGCGAAGCGGTCCCGTTTCCGATGGCAATCAGGTCGATGCCGTACTGGTCAATGAGTTCATGGAATTTGGCCGCAGCCTCCCGCTTCTTATTGTTCGGCGGTGTCGGGTAGGTGACCGCCACTTCGAGCAGCTTGCCCGTATCGTCTACAACCGCTAGCTTGCAGCCGGTTCGATAAGCAGGGTCGACGCCCAGCACATTAATGCCCTTGACCGGAGGCTGCAGCAGCAGACTCCGCAGATTGGCCGAAAAGATCGAGATCGCCTGGGTCTCAGCCTTCTCGGTCAGCTCACCACGCAGCTCGCGCTCGATAGAAGGAGCAATGAGGCGCTTATAGGCGTCTTCAATAACAGCGCGGAGCAGTTGTTCGCTTGCGGAACTCCCCTTGATTACCTGTTTGGCCATATAGGAGTGGACCGGTTCAGGCGAAACTTCAAGTCCAATCTTGAGCACGTTCTCCCGCTCGCCGCGGTTGATGGCAAGGATGCGGTGGGGAGGCATTTTCTTCGCAAGCTCGCGATAGTTGTAGTACATTTCATAAACGGATTCCTGCTCCGCATCCTTCGCTTCTGAAACGATGATGGCATGATCCATGGTGTAACGGCGTACCCATGCCCGGATCTTCGCATCATCCGCTAGCTGTTCGGCGACAATGTCCATAGCTCCCTGCAGCGCATCCTCGGACGATTCTACGCCTTTCTCACCATCGATATAGGCTGCAGCCTCCATAGCGGGATTTCCTTTCGCAGCCTGCGAAAGGAGCCACTGAGCCAAAGGCTCCAGTCCCTTCTCCTTCGCCACGCTGGCCCGCGTCTTCCGCTTCTGCCGGTAGGGGCGGTATAAATCCTCCACCTCCTGAAGCTTGACCGCCTGGCGAATCGCCGAAGACAGCTCTTCCGTCAGCTTGCCCTGCTCATCAATGATCCGGATGACCTCGCGCTTGCGCTCTTCAAGTCCCCGCAAATAATTCGTGCGCTCCTCGACATCCCGCAGCTGATTCTCATCCAACTCACCGGTCATTTCCTTCCGGTAACGGGCGATAAACGGAATCGTGTTCCCCTCGTCGAGCAAAGCAATCGTCGTTCGAACCTGTTTCAATGCCAGATTCAGTTCCTTCGCTACCTGCCGGACGATCATTTCTTGCTCTTCAGCTTTGGCCTGTTCCGGACGGGCTTCCGTTTCTAATACTGTATCTTGTTCTGACAATGGATTATTCCCTCTTTCCTTCAGCAATACCACAGATCTGCCTGAGCATGCGCATTCCCAGGAGGGCTTCGCAGTTCTCAGGCTCATCCCTTATTATTGCAAAATTCCGGCTATATTTCCACAGAACGCATCGGTTCAAATGAACGTCCTGCTGGCCCTGAACCAAACCCCTATGGGCACTTGACTCTACCCAACTCTTCTAAAGCAGAAGCTGCCCAGAAAAAAAATCACCGGTCCATCTCATCAATCTGCCTGCGCAGCTTGCCGATTTCCGCAAGCAATGTGGCGCCAGCCTCCGGATCCTCCGGTTCCTCTTCGCTCATCAGTCGGGCGAGTTTTAGCTTCAGCCGTTCTTGTTCATTTTGTCTGGCCTGCTCTTCCGGAAGATACAATCTGCTGCGGTCTGCTCGGTAATAATCTTCGTAAGTGCCAGGATAATCAATCGGTGTTTCACTTTCTCCCAGTATGAACAAGCGGCTCGCGGCCTTCTGCACCAAATAGCGGTCGTGCGATACGAGCAGCACAGCCCCCGGAAAACTCAGGAGCGCATCCTCTACGACCTCTCGGGTATCTATATCAAGATAATTAGTGGGTTCATCGAGAATCAGCAGGTTATTTCGTCTGAAGAGCAGCCTCAGAAAAGCCGCCCGGCATCGTTCTCCGAGGCTGAGCTCCCCGATTTTCTTAAAAACATCATCCCTTCGGAACAGAAAACAGCCCAGCAGCGTTCTTGCCCGGGACTCGGTCATGTCAGGCAGCGGCAGCAGCGAATCCAGCAGGGTCTCTTCCAGATCAAGCTGCTCCAATTCTTGCGCAAAATAACCGATCCGGGCCTGAGGATGGAGCTCCACCAGCCCTTCCTGCGGCTGCAGATCCCCTGTTACGAGCTTCAGCAAGGTCGATTTCCCTGAACCATTCTTTCCAAGTACAGCGAAACGATCCCCATTGTGAACAGACAGGTTAAGATGCTTAAACAAGGCCGGCCTGTCGTTATAGGCAAAAGAAACATCGCTCAAACGAACCAACGTGGAGGCACGAAACTTCTCCGCTTCCAGCTGCATGTTCAGCTTGACCGTCTCTTTCGGCCGCTGAACAAGGTTGTCCTCAAGCCTCTGCAGTTCCGCTTCCTTGGCGTGCAGCCGGGAAACATTCTTTTTGGATTTGGATCGCAAAAAATCATTCTGCCCCGCTGCCCGGTGCGCCTGGTCGAACCACTGCGCATATCTGCGGATCGCTTCAATCAGCTTGGTCCGCTCCTGCTCCTGCTTCTTGTAAGCAGTCTCTAAAGTCTGCAGCTCGATCTTCTTCTGCCGGCGATATTCGGTATAGCCGCCGGTGAATTTTCGGCAGCCGTTCTTGTCAAGCGCAAGCAGACCTGTAGCAGTCCGGTCAATAAACGCCCGGTCGTGCGATACGTATAAAACGGTGCCCGGATAGTCCGAAATCCACTTTTCAAGCCAAAGCAGGGTCTCTTCATCCAGATGATTGGTCGGCTCGTCGAGCACGATCATCTCCGGCATGCGAACCATTAGTGAGGCAAGCTGCACTTTTGTTTTTTGTCCGCCGCTTAAACGTACAAATGGTACGTCCCAAATCGAGGGATCCAGCTTTAACCTCTCCAGGCATTGCTCGACCCTTTGTTCCCAGCCGTAACCGTCCAGTTGCACATACCTTTCATAGAGTTCTCCATACTCCTCAAGCAGGGAGTCTGGCGAAGGATGTATACTCCATTGCTGCTGTATTAGATCCAGCTTCCTCTTCAATTCAGACAATTCAGTAGACCCTGACCTGGCAAATTCCAGCAGACTGAGGTTTTCTCCTGCTTCTACATTCTGATCCAGCCAGCCCCAATCGCTAGCGGGGGCGAATCTCCAAATGTCGCCTTCTTCCCAGTTTGTAGCACCTTTTATGCAGCGGAGAAGCGTTGTTTTTCCGATTCCGTTGCGGCCGAAGAGAGCCAGACGCTCCCCCTTCGCCACCTCAAAGGTTATATGACTAAACAGATTGCTGCCATTCCACTCTTTACGCAAATTCATCACTTTCAGCACGGTCATATGCTTTTCCCCCGTTCCCTGTTCGCGGACATTATGATTAAACAACAAAAAACCGCTGCCAGCGGCATACGGTTTCTGAATGATCGGTCGAAACGGCAAAAAATACAGGCTAGAAGTAGAACGCTGTACGTCCACTTTTCCCGAAGATTGCCATTGCAGCTCCAGTATATATAGGAGTCTCCCCAATCAGACACACGTATACCTTGACCGCCTCCCCGTTCTCACGGAGACAACGCTTGTTTTCAGACAAGTTATTGTTCAGGCATACGTTAATTGTTCATCGCAGGGGAGATCCTCCATCGTTTCGTCAGAGATAAATTCACTTTTAAGTATACATAAATCAGCCGTCTCTTACAATCCTATCCTGATCCGGCTATATTTTGATAAAAAAGGGCCATCCCTTTGGCAGCAAAAACTGCTTCCCGGGACAACCCCTCCATGCAAATGTAAAGCTACATCAAAAATCAATCAAACCCAGACTGATCAGAAGCGAATCGTCCACTTTCTTCATCGTCTCTTCATCCAGATGTGTGATTTTATCCGTAAGCCGCTGTTTGTCAATCGTCCGAATCTGCTCCAGCAAAATGACCGAGTCACGGTCAAACCCGTGCGATTCCGCATCTATTTCGACATGTGTCGGCAGCTTTGCCTTCTGGATCTGGGCCGTAATGGCGGCCACAATCGCAGTCGGACTAAATCGGTTCCCGATATCGTTCTGGATGATCAGCACCGGTCTGACCCCACCCTGCTCGGAACCAACCACAGGAGAGAGATCTGCAAAAAATACATCGCCGCGCTTTACAATCAATGTTTACACCCCGCTTACCAGGCGATCAAGGGTGCTGTCTGCATCTTCCTCCGCATGAAACGCCTCAGCAGCCATGGTCAAATTAATTTTGGCCATCTCCATGTACCCGCGCTGCATCGAATCCCGAATAAAACGCTTCTTGCGTTCATTCAGATACAGCTTCATGGCTTGTCTGATAAGCTCACTGCGATTGGAATTTTCCAGCCGGGCAATTCCGTCCACTTCCTGCAAAAGATGATCCGGTAAACTGATCATAATCCTCTTGGTGTTGTGCATATTTGCCACCTGATTTCCACCCCCAAAACCTTTCGAGCCTTTTCCTTGTGAACAGTATTACGCTATTCAAGGAAATATATACAATGGAATATATGCTTCCCGTATATCAAGTATGCTGCATTCATTATAAACTAGAACCTTAGCGGCGTATAGACCTATGCGCCTTTTTCATACTTGTTAAGTTCGGGAAATCCTTAGCGTATTCCTTCATTGTATGGCAAAAAGTTTTGTTTGACAGGCCGTCCGCATTCATTCCGGTACGGACCGGAGCAGCGGATTGACCATCAAATCAGGGTGACCGGCTTTCTTGTACAGCCGGGGAACACGGTTGGCAACCATACAAATCACTTCATAGTGAATGGTCCCGAGCCAGGAGGCCAGCTCTCCGGCGGATATTTCGCCGCCATGCTGCCGGCCGATGAGAACAGCTTCCTCGCCGGCTTGAATTTGTTCCGTTTCTTGCATAAAAGCTTGCAGAGATACCATACACTGGTCCATACAGATGGTTCCGACGACAGGTACGCGGCGTCCGCGTATCAGTACCTGCGCTTTACCGCCAAGCATACGGGAATAGCCGTCCGCATAACCGATTGGAAGCGTGCCAATCATTTCCTTATCCTGCGTTTCGTATCTTTTCCCGTAACTGATGCCCCAATGCGGCGGCAAATCTTTTACATAAGTCAATTGGGTTTTAAGCGAAAGCACCGGTGTAAGCTTAACTTTCTGACGGTCAACCTCATCGGATGGATACAAACCGTACATGGCTATGCCGATCCGTACCATATCGCATGAAATTTCCGGCAGATCGATCGCTGTGGCGCTGTTGCCCGTATGTATGATCGGGACTCTGATATTCCGTTCCCTCAGCGCTTCCGCCACGGCCTGAAACCGTCTGTATTGCGTTAGTGTATAGCTTTTGTCTTCTTCATCTGCAGTGGCAAAATGAGTAAACAGTCCCTCGACCTCCAAGGCGGGTACACGAACCGCCTGCTGTACAAATTGAACGGTTTCCTCGGGCAGCAGCCCGATCCGCCCCATGCCGGTATCCACCTTAATGTGCACCTTCAGCCTTTTTCCGGAATCGCCGGTTTCCAGATGACGGGCTGCCTCAAGCACATCTTCGTCAAACAGGCAAAGCGTGATATCATGCTCCAAAGCTGTTTGGACACCGTCCGGAGACGTATACCCCAAAACAAGAATCGGCATGGTGATGCCCGCCCGTCGAAGCTCAATCGCTTCATCCAGAAAGGCGACGCTGAGATAATCCGCTTGCAGCCGCTGCATCTCCCGGGCAACTTGAACAGCGCCATGCCCGTATGCATTAGCTTTTACGCAGACGAGCAGTTTCATGCCTTCAGGGAGCACCTGCCTGAATTCCCGGTAATTCGATTCCAGGGCATCCAGATCAATTTCTGCTACAGTAGGTCGATAATTCACTTGCACAAAGGTCACCTTCTTTAAAAATGTAAGCCACGAAGCCTTAGCTCAATCCTAATGTCCGAATGATCGGCTGTCAAATGGATAAGGCAACCTTCTGCAGTGACAGGGGCGCTACTCCTGCCTGTTATAAGAGAAAAGACGGATGGCCGGGCTGCAGGAAGAAATCTTCCCGGCAGCCGTTGATCCGCCTTCATATATTATTTACCCGTTTGCTCCTCCATAGAAGCGGCGATTTTGATCATTTCTGTTACCGGTAAATTATCGCTGGTGATGCGGTAATCAATTCCATCCTGTGTCCAGGTGAGCGTTTGCTGCTCATCCCCGGTGAGAAGGCCAAAGGTAAAGCCCATATCGACAACTTCACCCTTCTGCAGCGATACCGCACGGTCCAGGGAGCGCGATTCGAGCAAGGTATATTGATAATCCCCGTCATATTGCAGCATTACCGAGCTTCGTTCGCTGTCGTCGATGACCTTCGTATCCTTCTGCTCTACCCCGTCCGGAACGTACATCGGCATAATAACGCCGAACGATTCATTCAGCGCGGGCAGGCTCGCCGATTTCGCCCCCGTTTCTTCAGTACCTGCAGGCTTCTCAACAAGCTGGCCGTTCTCGTCGACTTCAAGCAGTGTTCCCTGTGCGTCGCTCCCGGCCGTATTCAGATTCTCCTGCATATCGAAATCTTTCTTAGCAAATTTCTTGCCGAATTCGAAGCTGTCGAACTTCACTTCGACGATCACCTGCGCGGAGGAATCGGATACCTGCACCTGCTGCGGCTTGTAGCCGTCCTTGCTGAGCCAGATTTTCTGACGTACGAGAGACTGGGTATTGTAATTGGCGGCCACTTCAAAAACATAGCTGTTCTTGTCGCTTACGAATTGGCGCGTATTATCGGACAAAATGCTCCGGACCAGCGTTTGATACAAATAAACCTGTCCCTGGTTATCCGGCCAATCGCTCTGGAAGCGGAAGCTTTTGTTCAGACTCGGCGTGAGCACGTACACACCCTGATCGTTTCTAAGCACAATTTGCGTTATATCCTTCTGCGCATTCGTCAGGGCAATCCGGTAATAGGAAGGATTCATGTACCAGACCTGCACCTTGTACATCTGGGGCGTATCCCCCGTATGCAGCGTCATCGTTCCCGAGCCCTCATAGCTTTCAAGCTTGTTCACTACCTGATTCAAATCCTTGACAACGCCAGCCGCATCTTTTTTTCCGCATCCGGCCAGTACGGCGGAAAAGCAAACCACGATGGCTAACACCCACGTGATCCGACGCATGATATCATCCCCTTCGGCACTAATAGTTTTCGTAGACTGATAACATGTCTATGAGGGAACTTGGCCGATTATGCAGACTAGCATGACAAGCGTCGGAATAAGCGATTAGCAGCCTTACGCATTCATCCTTGCAGCTTTTATTTACAACAATCCTTCAATCTCTCCGCTTTCGTTAAGACGAATGCGCTCGGCCGCCGGTGATTTCGGCAGACCCGGCATGGTCATGGTATTTCCGGTCTCCACGACGACAAACCCCGCGCCTGCCGACAAGGACACGCCGGAGACATTCACGGTAAAGCCTTCGGGTGCGCCCAGCCGGGAAGGCTGATCGGAAAACGAATAAGGCGTCTTCGCCATGCAAACCTGCAGACCGCCGAAGCCAAGGCGTTCAATGCCGGACAGCGCGCGGCTTGCAGCAGGCGAATAGGAAACCTCCGCTCCTCCATATAGTTCCTTGACGATGGTCTCGATCTTCGTTTTCAGGTCAAGACTGTCGTCGTACAAAGGCTGGAAGGAGGCTTGTCCATCCTGAAGCAGCTGTGCAAGGCTCTTTGCCAGCTTCTCGCCCCCCTTGCTCCCGAACGCCCACACTTGCGATACTTCCGCGGGGACGCCTAGCTTGCGGCATTCTTCCCGGATCAGCCCGATCTCGGCCTCCGTATCGGTTGCAAAATGATTGATGGCAACGAGGACGGGCACGCCAAATTTCCGAATATTGCGCAAATGCCTTCTCATATTGGCCATACCCAGCCGCAGGGAGTCCATATCTTCCTCGCCAAGCTTGTCCTTCGGCATCCCGCCATTATACTTCAGCGCTTTGACGGTAACGACGAGCACGGCGGCATCCGGCTTAAGTCCGGACTGGCGGCATTTGATGTCGAAGAATTTCTCCGCGCCAAGCTCGGCGCCAAATCCGGCTTCGGTTACGGCAATCTCCCCGAGTTTCAGCGCGGTCTTTGTAGCGATCAGGCTGCTGCATCCATGGGCAATATTGGCAAACGGACCGCCGTGGACGAGGACAGGCGTTCCCTCCAGCGTCTGCACCAGATTGGGCTTAATCGCTTCTTTCAAAAGTACGGCCATGGCCTCCACGGCGTTCAGCTCGGCGGCCGTAACCGGCTCCCCGGATTCGTTGTAACCGATCAGCATTTTGCCAAGACGCCGCTTCAAATCCGCCATATCTTCGCTTAAGCACAGCACGGCCATGACCTCCGAAGCCGATGTGATCAGAAAGCCGCTTTCCCGTACCTTGCCGTTCCCCTGTCCCAAGCCAGTTACGATGCTGCGCAGACTGCGGTCGTTCATATCGACGGCTCGTTTCCACACGATCCGCTCCGGGTTCAGCCGAAGCTCATTCCCGTGAAAAATATGGTTGTCAATCATGGCGGACAGCAAATTGTGGGCGGAGGTTATCGCATGGATGTCGCCGGTGAAATGCAGGTTAATATCCTCTGCCGGAACAATCTGGGCCTTTCCGCCCCCGGCAGCCCCTCCTTTCATCCCGAAACAAGGTCCGAGCGAAGGCTCGCGCAGCGCAGCCACCGTTTTGAGTCCAATCGCGTTTAAAGCCTGGGCAAGTCCGATCGTCGTGAGCGTCTTTCCTTCCCCGGCGGGGGTCGGATTGATGGCGGTGACCAGCACCAGCTTGCCGCTTCGGCGATCCTTAACTTCCTCCCATAACGAAGGATTCAGCTTTGCTTTGTATTTCCCATACGGTTCCAAATGTTCATCATGGATTCCCGCTTGCAATGCAACTTCAGTAATTTGTTTCATGTATATGTACCCCCTGCCAGCAAATCTGTTTCCAAAATATTATCAATCAAAGCCGGAGGGTTTTGCAATGCCGCTTCTTACAATCCGTTGTATTTATTGAAAGACAACGCTTAAATCAGTTCCATCCGCTTCCATTTGCCCTCCAAATACCTGAAAAAAACCAATCCAAGCATGACGAAAGTATACAGCAGCAGATCAAGCCAGACCCAATACAAAGGAATCCAGTCTATTCTTGTAAGGAAATAAGGAAAGAGGGCGTAAAACAAAATCGGAACAACCAAGGATATCGTCATCATGAACACGGTATCACCCATCGCCCTGAGCACATTGCCGACGACAATTTGCAGGGTGTCAAATACGATCCACAGCGAAGTGATCCGGATAAGCGGCAGTGTCAGGTCCATTACTCGATCAAACATTTGACTTTGTTCCCCGGCCCCGAACAGTGAAATGAGCTCCCTGGGAAACAGGTTGTACACGGCGATAATCGCCAAATTGATGACCAAACCGACCAGCAGACCCTTTTTCAGCGCTTCGCCAACCTGATCCGCGCGCCCCGCCCCCTTCTCCTGACCGGCAATGATGCTGACGGCGGCTCCCAGCCCCCACACCGGAATGATGGATATGCCTTCGATGGTAAAGGCAATATTGGCAGCCGACAAATTAAGCTCCCCGGTCTTTCCGACAAACAGCAGCAGCAGCGTAAAATAACCCGATCCGGCAAACGTCTGAACGCCAGCGGGCAAACCGAAACGCAGGAGCTTGAAGATGAGGTCCTTGTTTATTTTCACATGGGAAAAGATTCCGTACTTTTCCTTCATTTTTGCGCGGTTAAGCAGTCCAATATAAGTTATCGCACCCGCTGCCGTACTGATCAAGGTCGCAAAGCCGGATCCGGCTATCCCGCCAAGTTCGGGAAGTCCGCCTCTGCCAAAGATCAGCAGCCAGTCAAGCAAGATATTTAATATATTGACGAACACGCCTACAACCAGAATCGTCATCGTGCTTCCAATCCCCCGGTAGATGCCCGAGAAAGCCGTAACGAACAGCTGGGCGCATGAAGAAAGAATCATCAGATAGAAAAAATGCTTCTCATGCTGCAGCAGCTCGCCCGAATGCCCCATCAGCCCAAATATGCCCGAGACCCCTGGCGCAGAAACCAGCAGAATGGCCGAGAACAAAAAGCTTAAATATACTCCTTGCCACATGGATAAAGCGCACTTTCCGTACTGCCCGGCTCCGTAATACTGCGAGATGAGCACCGACGCAAAGCCGATGAGGCCGATGAAAAGATTGGCGAACGATGTAGCCAGATTGCTGGCAGGGAGTGTGGCGGCGAACTGCACCAAATCATATTTGGCGACAAAGGCTCTGTCGACAAACACCATCACATTCAGCGAAAACATAGAGAGCAGCACGGGGACAGCAAGGCGAAGCATCCGGCTAAACGTCACAGAAGAATTCACTTTTTCCTTATAAACAATTTCCATAAGATCATCTCCACACCTTATAATGAAGTAGATTCAATACAGTTTGGCTTATATTTGCCAATACTAACGAAACACTTCAGGGTATTCAATGACAAAAAAGCACAAGCGTACCGATACAGTTGGGGGATGGGTATTGTGAAATATGAAAAACTAATCGCATCTATCAAAGAGAAAATCATGAAAGGCGAAATTAAATCCGGCGGCAAAATGCCTTCGATCCGGGAGCTGTGCTCCACCTTCGGATGCAGTTCCTCTACCGCCGTACGCGCTTATGCGTCGCTAAAGGAGGAAGGATGGGTCTATGCCGTGGAGGGAAGCGGTTATTATTTGATCGGCGGAACAAAAGCCGAACCCCTTCGCTCTTCCCCAACCGACTGGTCCGGAACAACCCTGGATGCCGGTTCGCTTCCATACTCCGAATTCGAGCCGTGTGTCAGCCAGGCTCTGGGGAAGTACAAAGATCAGTTGTTTACCTATTCCGACCCGCAGGGACTGTATTCGCTGCGCGAAGCGATCCGGAAGCACCTGCAGGATGTGCAGGTGTTCTGCGAAGCGGATCGGGTTTTCGTCACCACAGGCTCGCAGCAGGCGTTGAATCTGCTTGCGGCCATGGATTTTCCAAGCGGTAAAATCCATGTCGCTGTGGAGCAGCCGACCTATTCCGGCATGCTCCGCAGCTTGAATTTGAACCGCATCAACGCGATCGGTGTCGCCAGGGATACCGCGGGCCTGGATATGAACGGCCTTGAAAATATTTTTCGGAGCGGGAACGTCAAATTCTTCTATACGGTTTCCCGTTACAGCAATCCTCTGGGCCTGAGCTATGGCAAAGAAGAAAAGCTTAAAATGCTGGAGCTCGCGGAAAAATACGATGTTTTTATTGTAGAAGACGATTATTTGGGCGGACTCGACAACAGCACGAAATCGCCGCCGATTTATGCGCTGGATTCGAATGACCGCGTCATTTATGTCCAGACCTTTTCCAAGCTGCTGCTGCCGGGTCTGCGAATAGCTGCGGTCGTCCTTCCGCGCAGGCTCATTCCTCTGTTCGCTGAACGGAAATACTGGTCGGACCTGGGCACGCCGCTACTATCCCAAGGGGCGCTTGAAATCTATTTGAACAGCGGCATGTACAGCCGCCACCTGAAACGGATTCGGCGTATGTATGCGGGCCGGATGGCGCTTCTGAGAAGTCTCTCGGCCAGAATCGAAAGCCCGGCAGTATCTTGGACGATACCCGAAGATTCAGGATTCTATGCCTGCGCCCGGCTTCAAGGCCCCATCAATGAACCGGCGCTCAGGGAAGCTCTCGGAAAGAGGGACATCCTGATTTCCAATATGCAGAGCTATTACCTTCCTGAGTTTTACGACGAGAAAATGATCAGGGTCAGCATCGCCAACCTTCAGCCCGAAGCTATGGAAGCAGGCTTTGCGGCGATCGTGCAGGAAGCGGAGAGGAACCGGACGATAAGCCGGACAAATATCTGGCAGAGCCATCTGTAGTAACCAAGGACGCATAACCTTTTTTCATAGAAGACAGGACAGGCACCGCGGCATCTAGCAATTCTTTTTCATAGATTATAAGAGCTCGGAATTCAGACAATACCGGGACTTAAATCAAAAAGGATGGAGATGTCCGTGTTTGGCTATTCGATGGTTCAGATGGTCAGGTCGTACGCCGACAAGCTGGATAAACCTTTGCGCAATGAAATTCTAAACTTGTATAAGCCGTTTGCAAAGACGCCCTGCTTCCTTCACACTAAGTTTGAAAATTTTTTGCGGAGCACGAAAAAATTGCCTATCATTGTTGAATTTGAAAGAGACGGCTATGAAGATGAGCTGCAGCTATTAGGAAATGTCGTAAGCAAACATTCGAGAAATACGGTGCGGCATCATTTTAGCAGAATCCATTGCTGCAGCGCGGAGGTGACCCCAAACGGACTAACCGAGCTTTTGTCCGATTGCGGCCGTATCCGCCGGATCTATTTGAACCGCAAAGTGCGCGCCCTTCTGGATGCGGCGGTTCCGTCAGCCAACGCCCGCAATGTCGTTCGCAAGGGCACCGTACTGACGGGCAAGGGAGTAACGGTTGCCGTAGTGGATACCGGCATTTACCCGCATCCGGATCTTGAAGGCCGCATCACCAGCTTCGTCGATTTT
Source organism: Paenibacillus caui (assembly GCF_019904135.1). Classification (GTDB taxonomy): domain Bacteria; phylum Bacillota; class Bacilli; order Paenibacillales; family Paenibacillaceae; genus Fontibacillus; species Fontibacillus caui. Next base: position 43,421 of record NZ_JAIOGQ010000030.1, read on the forward strand.
GTAAACAATCGAACGGAGCCCTATGACGATAACGGCCATGGAACGCACTGTGCCGGAGATGTCGCGGGGAACGGACTGCGTTCGAGCGGCAAATATGCCGGACCGGCTCCTGAAGCCAGTCTGTTCGGAGTCAAGGTGCTGAACAAAATGGGATCCGGGTCGCTGGAAACGATCATTCAGGGAGTGGACTGGTGCATTCAGCATAATGAAGATGTCCCCGAAGATCCGATCCATATTATCAGCATGTCGCTTGGCAGCACGCCTCAGCCGTACGCCAGCGAAAATGACGACCCGATGGTGAAAATCGTTGAAGAAGCATGGGCGGCCGGCATTACCGTCTGCGTCGCCGCAGGCAATGAAGGCCCCGACAGCGGGACGATTGCCAGCCCGGGCATCAGTAGTGAGGTGATTACGGTAGGCGCTTTGGACGACAACAATACGGACACGACGCGCGACGACGATACAGTGGCCAGTTTTTCCAGCCGGGGGCCGACGCCTTACGGTGTAGTTAAGCCGGATGTTCTGGCTCCGGGTGTCAATATCGTCTCCCTTCGTTCACCCAACTCGTATCTTGATAAATTGCAAAAGTCAAACCGCGTGGACGGGGATTATTTTACGCTGTCGGGCACCTCCATGGCCACGCCGATCTGCGCCGGCGTGGCCGCTCTGATGAAGCAGGCTAATCCGGGGGCAATGCCTGATCAAATCAAGCAAATGCTGATTTCTGGAGCCGATTTGTGGACGGACCGGGATCCTAACGTTTACGGAGCCGGGTACATCAACGCGGAGCGTTCCATACCGTCTTGATGCTTGCCGTTCCTGACCCAGGATCGGTCAAAATGGTAACACTTATCCCTATTAGCGTAAGTGCTACAGAGTCTAACGAAGTTTCAATAGAATTTGGAGGAGGTATAGGTGAGAAGTATAATCTGTTTTGGTATAGGTGTAATAATCATCAATTTAACGTATTTTTTAAATAGAATTAGCACTGATCTTGCCCATATTCAAAAATCTTCCGGTCCATCTGAGTATTTTACTTTTGTAAATTATTTAATTGGTGTAGGCTTTATCATTGCAGGGTTTATTAATACCAAAAAGAAAAGTTAATGGGGTTCCCAAATTCAGTTTCGGTCCCGATTATAACATGAATCTGCATGCAAAAAGACGCTTCATTCCCACTCGTATTGTGGTTATTGAGGCGTCTTTGCATGTTGTTTTGAGAATGACTCACTCGCTAGACAGTCTTCTTGAATATGAAAGCCCATAACCTTTGATGATTGGCATTCTTTTATTCTGTTATTTACTCCTTCGTCACCAATTTCAACGGCGCAGGAATGGATTTTTGAACGGTTTTGCCCTGCAAAACGTCTTTGGCAGCCTGGACGGCCAGCTCACCAATCAGTTCCGGCTGCTGCGCCACCGTAGCCGTCAGCTTGCCGGCTTTGATCGAGTTCAGCGCGTCCGCGTTGCCGTCAAAGCCAATGACCCTAATATCTTTGCCCAAGCTTTGGATCGCTTCAATCGAGCCCAGCGCCATTTCGTCATTGTGCGCGAATACGGTCTGCACATCCGGGTGGGCCTGCAGCAGGTTTTCCATCACGTTCAGGCCTTTCGTTCGGTCAAAGTCGGCGGATTGCTTGGCAATGACTTGAAGCTGCTGGTCGGCGACCTCATGGAACCCCTTGCCGCGTTCACGCGTGGCGGATGCGCCCGGCACCCCTTCCAGCTCAATCACTTTGGCGCCTTTGCCAAGCTGCTGGACGATGTATTCGCCCGCCATTCTGCCGCCTTTCACGTTGTCCGAAGCAACGAGCGCCAAAATACGTTTCCTTGCCGTCGATGAGGATCGTTCCCTCATCCCTCTGATGGAGCCCTGTAAGAATGTTCATCAGTGTGGACTTGCCGGCCCCATTCTCCCCCATCAGCGCGTGTATCTCGCCTTCGCGAAGCTCGAAATCCACTCCGGACAGAACATGATTGGTTCCGAAGGATTTATAAATGCCTTTCATTTGAATGTACATATGAAGGCCTCCTAAAAGTTTTGTGGAGCTAAACTACTTGGTATGCTTCGCAGGCAAAACTTGCTTCGAAAGCATAGGCTTAGTTTTGTAGCGGATGAAGGCAGCCGTGTGAAATGTTCTTAGGATCGCTGTTGTTCCCGGATTTCTTTGTTTACCCAAAATGAACGCCGGACTGTAAAATACAGTTGGCATACGGCTTCGCCTCGCCGGTTCGGATAACGGCTTTGGCGCGTCTGGTCAAGCTCTTAAATTGTTCGTGCAGCATAGCTTCAATGGGGCATTCCGCAAATTTCCGGTAAATATACTCCGCCGTTTCCTGATTCTCCAATTTGATCTCTTCCGCAATGATGACCTTGTCGATCTCCATGTCCTCCGCAATCGCGTCGACGACCTCCTGAAAGCTTGGCACGCCTGGCGTTAGGGCCAGATCTATTTTGGGGACGCCCTCCGGAACAGGCAGCCCGATATCGGCCACTACAATAAAATCGGTGTGCCCCAGATCGGCCAGTATTTTGGAAATATGGCTGTTGAGCATGCCTTGTTTCTTCATTTCAAATTCTCCTCCACTTCTTGACGCGTCGGCATACCGCCCTGCGCTCCAAACTTCATTACCGAGAGGGAAGCTGCGCGGTTTCCGAATTTCACGCTTTCGGCAAGCGGCTTGCCTTCCGCCAAAGCTACGGCAAATGCGGCGTTAAACGTATCTCCCGCGCCTGTCGTATCTACAGCCTCGACTTTGTATGCCGGAATGAGCACCTCCTGATGGCCGTCAAAATAACGCACGCCGTTGCTTCCTTCCGTCACAAACAGTTTATTCGGGTACTTTCTGAGTACTTCGGCAACGCTTGTCCCGCCAAAAAGAATGGCCGCTTCATGCTGATTCGGCGTGATATAAGCCGCTTTCTCAATGATGCTCTGCTCTATAGACCGGGCAGGCGCCGGATTCAGGAGCAGCGGAATCTTGTATTTGGCGCAAATCTCGCTAACATAAGCGACGGTTTCTTCCGGTATTTCGTGCTGAATCAGCACCATATCCGAGGCCTTTAGCGCCTCAAGCGCCTTGTCGATATAAGCTGGAGTGACTTCGTCATTAGCTGCCTTGACGACGACAATGCTGTTGTCGCCCTCCGCAAGCACGATGTGCGCAGTCCCGCTTTCCATACCTGTAACCGGTTCCACATAGCCTGTATGAACACCGTTTATTTTTAAATTGTGCAAAATAGCTTCACCGAAATGGTCATCCCCAACCCGGCCGATCATCTTTACCTCAGCCCCGAGACGGGCGGCGGCCACCGCCTGATTCGCTCCTTTCCCTCCAGGGACGGTTTTGAAACTTTCCCCGAGGACAGTCTCCCCTGCCAGTGGACGTTTCTTCGACGTGACCACCAAATCCATGGAACAGCTGCCTACTACACTTATTTTAGCCATCTTAATCCGCCTTTCTTGTCGTATCCCGTTCAACGAACCTGACGGGCATTTGAATATTCCGGTTCTCCACTTTCCCTTGCTCGATCAGTCTGATGAGCAGCCCTGCCGCTTCCCGCCCCATTTCATACGCCGGCTGATGGATCGTCGAGAGCGCCGGGGATAACAAGCTGCTCAGCGGAATGTCGTCAAAGCCGATAATTTGCACATCATGGGGAACGTTCTTGCCAAGCCTTAGCGCCTCATGCAGCACCGCCGTAGCCACAATATCATTGCTTGCGAGCACTCCGTCCGTATCCAGATGCTTGTTAAACAGTTCCTTTGCCCACATTTCAGCTTCCTTGAAAGAAAAGGACGATGTCTGAATCACGTTAAATTCAATCCCCGATTGCTTGAGCACCTCAACCGCTCCCTGAAAACGATCCTGCGCAGGCCTGATATGTACCGGCCCCTGCATGATCGTCACCCGCCTGCTTCCGCGTGCGATAATCTCCTCGGCGGCCAGGCGTCCGCCCTTTCTGCCATCCGCGTATACCGATGGACTGTCGCTGGAAGTACGGTCCAAAAAGACGACAGGCAATTTCAGCTTTGCATACATATCCGAGTTCGGATGGTTCGTTGACGCTATAACCCCTACTACGTTGTTCTGTATAAACGTCAGGATATATTCCTGTTCTTTGCGCTCATTCTCGTCGCTGTTGCCAAAAATAATCCGAAAATCATTTTCCTGCATCCCATCCTCAACACCCCTTGCCAGCTGCGGAAAATACGGGTTCGTAATATCCGGCAGCAGCAGACCGATGAGTTTGGACTTGCGTTTATATAATGACCGGGCTACTTCGTTTGGTGTATAGTTCAATTGTTCTACCGCATCTAATACCTTCTTCCGGGTATCCGCGTGAACGTATCCGGTTTCATTAATGACCCGGGAAACAGTCGCTACCGAAACACAGGCCTGTTTTGCAACATCCTTAATCGTCACCATGTTCTGATCACCTCTTTATGTAACCGGTTACACATATAAAGTATCACATTCCGCCGATTTTTACAATAGCGCTTTCAAATAATTTATAGATCGCCAAGTTTTTGGCGAAAAAGAAAGCCTGTCTGCTCTAGAGACAGGCTTCCCCGAATGAATAATCGTTCTGTATACAAGATATAGTTTGAATTTTTGGTCCGCTTCTGCAGGCTGGATCAATGAGATACGAGGACGTCTTCAGCAATCTTCATCAGGTCCTGCTTGGTCAGCTGACTGTCCTGGTTATCATAAATTTCGTAGAGTAGATGATTGTTGTCATCTCTCCATCCAATCCAGTTTTTGCGTGCATTTGATGACTGGTTTGTCTCACCCGACTTGATGTAAAATACTTCTGTTCCTTTAATCGTCAGCTTTTCAGCCGAATCCTGATCCTTCTGGATGACAGTCGTCAGCTTGGAATCAGGGTTGACTGTTCTGACGGAAATATTCACATAGTCGTCCCCTTTCGCATACCGTGCTAAAGTGAAGTCCGCTTTTTCCCAGTTCAGCTTCTTCATAAACAGTTTTTCACCTGCTGGAGCAGATTCGGATTCCTGGATCAGTTCATCCGCTAAAGTACGGTATTCCACATCTTCCAGAAGATTAGGATACATGACAGCAGGATATACGTATCCGTAATCAAAGAGGTAGCCATCCGGCAGATGAGAAGGATTATTCAAGAGCGGTGCCTGAGTTCGTTTAATTTCATCCTGCAGACTGCTGAAGCTTGAGAATTCAGCCCATTTGTATTCGAATTTGACCGGATTCTGCTTGTCGGCGTTATTAATAAAATCATCCTTAACGTAATAGGCGGCAAATTCTCCCGGCTGGAGCCGGTCTTTCACCTGCTGGCTGTACATCCCCAGCAATTCTGTATATTGTTTGGAGAAATCTGTTGGTTCATCAGCTTTAGCCGTATTTAATACGACATCACCATTACTGTTGCGGAACTCAAGGTATTGCGAAGCCGCATATCCGGTAAAAGAGGCACCCAAAACCAAAAACAAGATCATAGTGGGAGCGGCGATACCCGGCCGTAGGCGCATCTTGGCAGTCAGTCCCTCTTTTCGTTGTTCCATCTGATAGACTTGGTCCATAACTTTGTCCGTGACATCAAACGCTTGGATTGCCAACGCTTTCTCCGGCAGCAAATCCATTTTTTTCAGGCTTTCGTCTTGGAAAGTGCTTTGTAATTCACGCATTGTTCTTCCTCCTTCATATGGTCCATCATTTTTTTAGCTTTGTTTTCGTCCTGCCGTATTTTTTCTTGACTGCTTCCGGGCTTTTGTTCACTATTTCACCGATCTCACCAAACGATTTTTCTTCAAAGACTCGCAGCACCAGCAGGTTCCGCTCCTCCGCTGTCAGCTTTTCCAGCGCCTGACTGAGCGGTTCACTGAAGAGTTGACGCTCTATAACCTGTGCAGCGCTAGCAGTGGTCATGTTTTGGTTGAACAGACCAAACTTAAATTTCCGTTGTAGTTTCTTTCGGTGGATCAAGTTCAAGCAGTAATGATAAGCCATTTTGTACAGCCAGGAGGAGAAAGCCACAGTTGGCCTGTACATGTTGATTTTCTCAAATGCCTTGACCAGAACTTCCTGGACGGCGTCCTCCGCCTCCTGTTTGCTGCCCAGAAGCCGCCAGCAGTATACGAAAATCTGATGCTGGTACTCCTTCACAATATAAGAGTAATCCTGAATCTCGCCCGCCTGAACCCGTTTAATCCTGTATTCTATTTCCTCATCCATTTTCTTAAGCACCTCCTCTGTTAAGGATGAAGTTTACATATGTATAACAAACGAGGCGAGTCGAAAGGGACACCTTCTCTACAAATTCGCCAGATGAAGATCGATTTAAACTGAGGCAGAAAACAGCCAAAGAAAAAACGAACCCGTCCAGGCAGCATCCTAAACGAGTTCGTTTGACCATCCGTTCATTCTCAGAGTTTCAAAAATGCCCGGGTCCGCTCAAGCTGCGGATTGCCGAAAATTTGCTCCGGCGTGCCTGATTCGGCTATTTCCCCATTATCCATAAAAATAACCCGGTCCGCCACATCGCGGGCAAAATTCATCTCATGTGTTACAATCACCATGGTGATCTTTTCGCTGGCCAGCTGCTTGATCACCTGCAGCACCTCTCCGGTCAGCTCGGGATCCAGTGCCGAGGTCGGCTCGTCGAAGAGCAGAATGTCCGGGCTCATCATGAGCGCTCTCGCGATTGCGACCCGCTGCTTCTGCCCGCCGGACAGCTTGGCCGGATGCGCACCGGCCTTGTCGGCAAGCCCCACTTTGGCAAGCAGCTCAGTGCTGCGGCTGCGAATGAGGGCGGCATTTTCCCTTTTGACCATCTTGGGAGCAAGCTCCAGATTCTGCTGCACGGTCAAATGCGGAAACAGATTGAAATGCTGGAACACCATCCCCATCCGGGATGTGATCTGCCTGATGACCGAAGGGGCAGCATACCTTCCGTCCTCCACCAGGGACTCGCCTCCAATCCGAATACTTCCCCCGTCAATTTCCTCGAGATGAATGAGACTTCGCAGCATCGTACTCTTGCCGGAACCGGAAGGGCCGATCACGGCAACCACTTCTCCCGGCTCGACCGTGAACCGGACCTTCTGCAGCACATCCACGCTTCCGTACGTTTTTTTCATATCGCTTACTTCGATCATCGTCATCGTCCGACATTCCTTTTATTCATATTTAAACCGCCGTTCCAGCGCCTTGAAGAACAGGGTGAGCACCAGGGTCATCAGCAAGTAAATCACTCCCGCCACGACAAAAGGCATGATGGTGAAGTCCCGGTTGACCGCCGTCTGGGCGTAGTGCAGCAGCTCGGGAACCGCCACAGCGTACAGAAGCGCCGTATCCTTTACCAAGGTGATTGACTCGTTGGCCATGGCCGGCAAAGCGACGCGGGTCATCTGTGGTAAAATAACCTTCCTCATCGTCTGCCATTTGTTCAGTCCCAGCACCTTGGCCGCTTCGTGCTGGCCTTTATCGATCGAAAGCAGTCCGCCTCTGAATATTTCCGCGAAATAGGCCGCATAATTGATTACGAATCCGAGACAGGCTGCCATGAATCGGTCCATGACCAAATATTCGCCAATGACGGGCAGCATCGGCAGGCCAAAGCAGAAGAAGAGTAGCTGCAGAAGCAGCGGCGTCCCGCGAATGACATAAATAAAGGTGTGCGCCAGCCAGGACAAAATCCTGATGCTGCTGTTGGCCAGCAATGTAATGCAGTAACCGAGCGGAATGGACAGCAAGATCGCGATCAGGAACAATATGATCGTCGTCTGCGCCCCTTCCAGCATCGGCCTGGCAATATCCATTAAATAATCGAGACTCATCGCTTTCGACTCCTTAAGTAAAGAAAACCGGAAACTTCATCCGGTTTTCAAATCTTATTATAACTGCCTATTTATTTGAGAACTTTATCCTCGCCGAACCATTTCTTGGAGATTTCTGCCGCTTGTCCGCTTGCGTTCAGCTCGTCCAGCGCTTTTTGCAGGCTGTTCAGAAGCTCCTCATTGCCCTTCTTCACGCCGACCCCGTACTCTTCAGGAGCCAGGGATTCATCCATCAGCTTAAACGTGCCCGGTTCCTTGGACATGTAATACTTCGCCACCACTTCGTCGATGACAACCGCGTCCAGACGTCCGTTTTTCAGGTCCGTGAGCGCGAGCACATTATCCGGAAACTCGGTCACTTTCTTTATCTTGCTCTTAACCGAGCTCGCGCCCAGCGCATCAGCCGCCGATGAAAGGGACTGAAGTCCGACCTCTTTACCGGCCAGATCGTCAAACTTGGCTATTTTTGAATCTGCAGTCACCATAACCACCTGGCTGTTCGCCAGATACGGCTTCGTGAACAGCACCTTTTGCTTACGCTCGTCCGTAATGGTGTATCCATTCCAAATCAGGTCGATCCGTCCGCTGTTCAGCTCGGATTCTTTGGTCGACCAGTCAATCGGCTGGAACTCCACCTGCTTGCCCATTTCTTTAGCAGCCGCTTTGGCATAGTCGATATCAAATCCGACAATATTATTGTTATCGTCGCGGAATCCCATTGGCGCAAATTTATCGTCGATTCCGATAATCAGTTTATTGTCATCTTTGCCGCCTGCGCCCCCGCAGCCTGCAAGCATCATCATGACGATACCCATAATAACGGCAAGCACTGCTGTCTTACTTCGTTTCATCTTCTGTTTCCCCCTAAATGATTGCCGAACACTTTAGTTCGCTACCACGTTATCAGAGTCCCATAATAACATAGCATGGCATATATGTCGAGAGGGAGCCCGTCAGCCGAACTCCCGAAACAGCAGATTTCGGTAATAGAATTTTGAAGAGCGATATTTAAACAGCAAGGCAACACCTGATTGTTCGATCGTGACCGATTTCAGCGCCGTCGATCTGACAAGACTTCGAATCATAGCAGATACGGCACGTCCGTCATTTCCGGAAATCGCCCGGGACAACGCAGCCGCAAACGGCTTGTTGTAGGCAAGCTCCCTGTAGAAAGGAATGACCGCCTTCGCAATTTGCCGGTGAATGTGCGTTTGAAACGTAAACTGCACCGTTCCCGGCGGGATCGTTGTCCCGTTCGAATAATCACCGTCCGGCTTTGGCAGAACAAAGGATATAAAATACCCGATGCTGTTGGTACCGTATCCTTGCCTTGCGGCATAAGGAGCAACAAAGCTGAGCAGCTTGTGCATGTTCTTTAAATCAGCCTTTACAACGGCTCGGCTCCACTTTGCCGCAAATGCCTGACTGCCCGCTATCGCTTTGTAAAAAGGCAGCATGCCGGCCGCCACGGTCCGAAGCGTATCTGCCGACACGCCGGAACCGGATTTTGTTCCGCGCTGGTTTGCCGCCATGAGTAGCCCCCTCCTGTACATTGGATCGTGAAAATGCCCAAATTTACTAACAATGTATGTAGGGCGGCTCTAACCCGGGTGGACTTCTGTCTAAACTAGCCGTTATTGTGTTATCTCAGAAGCTTCCGGATGATGGAAAGCCCGTATTTTGAAGAGGGGTAGCGAAACGGCAAGTCAAATTTCGTCGTCTGTTTCAGGATGCTTTTCTCATGGGAAAATGTTCTGAAGCTCTCGTAACCGTGATAGCTTCCCATGCCGCTTTCGCCTACCCCGCCAAACGGGAGATAGGGCGTTGCCAGATGCATCAGCGTATCATTAATGGCGCCTCCGCCGAAGGAAAGCTCCCGGGTAATCCGGCTTTGCACCCGCCTGCTTTGGCTGAACAAATAGAGGGCCAGCGGCTTCGGGAGGCTCCTTGCCGTCTCAAGCACCTGCTCAAGGTCTTCATATTCCAGCACGGGAAGCAATGGGCCAAAAATTTCTTCCTGCATCACGGGCATTTCCCAGGTCACTTCCTCCAGAACCGTCGGGGCTATTTTCAGCGCGCTTTCGTCATGCTCTCCTCCAATAACGCATTTTCCGTTATCCAGAAAACGAATCAGCCGATCAAAATGACGACGCCCCACGATACGGCCGTAGTTCCCACTCTCCAGCGGTCGTTCTCCATAAAATTCGGTAATAACGGACTTCAGCTCCGTTAAGAAACGTTCCTTTACCTGCCGGTGAACCCACACATAGTCCGGCGCTACGCAGGTCTGGCCGGCGTTTGTAAATTTGCCGAAGGCCACTCTTCGCGCAGCAAGTCTGATATCCGCATCATGATGAACGATGCACGGACTTTTGCCGCCAAGCTCAAGCGTTACCGGCGTCAGCGTTTTCGCCGAGGCTTCCATAACGATCCGTCCCACCGGCGCGCTTCCGGTAAAGAAAATATAATCGACCTTTTGCTTGAGCAGCTCCGTGCTAACATCGGGCCCGCCTTGAACAACCTTCACATAGTCCGGCGGAAACACTTCTTCCAGAATCGTTTGAAGCAGTCCGGAAACCGTGCGGGTCAGCTCCGAAGGCTTGAGAATGACCGTATTTCCGGCGGCAATCGCTCCAACAAGCGGGGACAGCGCAAGCTGCAGCGGATAATTCCACGGGGCAATGATCAGCACTGTGCCGTAAGGCTCAGGCATGATCATTCCCTTGGAGCCGGCATGTGTGAGCACGGTTCTAACCTTGCGGGGCTTGGCCCAATTCGTAAGGCGCTTGCTGATAAAACCGATTTCATCCAGCACGATGCCAAGCTCCGTCATATAGCCTTCATGATCGGATTTCCCTAGGTCCTGCCTTAACGCTTGCAAAATTTCCGTCTCATGATTTTTCAGAGTTTTCCTCAGCCGCTGCAGAAACAGGATGCGCAGCGCAACGCTGCGCGTTCCGCCTCGGCTGAAGAAATCACGATGTTCCTTCAGGACGGATTCCAGTTCGGGCACGCTTTGATCAGTATTCATTCGCCAGACCACTCTTTCTGTACTTCATATTGGATAGAACAACAGACGCCGCCAGCCAGCGGCGTCTTCCTCTGCCTATAAGCCGAACATCGCACGTTTCGGGGCATCGGGATCTTTCACCGCTTCGCAGTGATTATTGAAGATCATCGTTGTCCGGTTATGCGGATCATAGGCTGGCCATGGCAGCTCTTCCGTATCCGGTGTGCCATATACGGCAAAGGATATCCAGGCATCCTGGATCCGGTCCGCAAGCTGCTGCATGGAAGGATCGGCGTGTACTCCAACAGCTTTAAGGTGCTCCAGATTGTTGAATACAAACACAATTTCTCCCGCATGAATCGCCTTTCCCAGCAGCGGATGGGAAGGAAGGGTCCAATCGAAGCGGTACATCCATACTGGAGCATGCTCGCTCTGACCGAGGGCAAACTGAACGGCTGAACGCCAAAAATAAAGATCCGTCATGAGCTGCTCCTGACCCTCGGTACTTAGAGGATAACTGCGGGCGATCACCTCGGCCCCTTCGATCCCCGTCATCAGCTTTATGGCCTGAACCAGCTCCTCCTCGTTCATGACCGGCGAGTCCGGCCTGATGAACAGCGCTCCTTCATCCCGGTTAGTGCCGATCAGCAGCGGAATATCCTTGGCAGCGCCATTCCGAATGGCGGTTAAAGGATCAAGCGGCAGTGTATTTCCTTCCACAACCGGTTGAAACAGCATCATGAGCTCGCCGCCAGCCTGCTGTTTGAGCCGCTCGCCTGCCGCCAGTATTTGCTCCGCGGGCAGCGTCTTAAGACGCTCCGCTTCGTGAGGCGCGATGCCCAGCAGCTGCAGCATTCCGCCCGCAATGGCCGAGGCTCCGTCATCAGGCAGCGCCTGGGATGCTCCGCTTTCCATAATGGCCTGCCTGAACAATCCCTTTGCCGCCGGCATGGCAAGAAGTGCGGCAATGCTCATGCTGCCGGCCGACTCGCCGAATACGGTCACCTTGTTCGGATCCCCGCCGAACGCAGCTATATTGTCCTGTACCCACTTCAGCGCGGCAATCTGATCCAGCAGTCCGGCGTTGGAGGCGAAAGAACCGCCCAATGGCGCAAGATGCAAAAATCCGAAGGGTCCGAGACGATAGTTGAACGTAACGACGATCACTTTTCCCCGCTGCGCAAACCGTGTTCCGTCATACAATGGAAGACTGCCTGAGCCCGCAACAAAGGCGCCGCCGTGGATCCATACCATCACGGGAAGCTGAGCCTCCAGCGGTTCATCCGGCGCCCATACATTCAAATAAAGGCAGTCCTCGGACACCTCAGGCGGCTCCGCACCGGAATCAAACAAGCCGGCGCCTTGACTAGAAGGCTGCAAGCTGACCGTTCCGAAGCTGAAAGCTTCCCGGATCCCGTCCCACGGTTCCGGAGCTACGGGAGCGTGAAACCGCAGTTCTCCCACCGGAGGCTTGGCGTAGGGGATGCCTTTCCAGACGCGAACGCCGTTTTCTTCTCTTCCCTCCACCATACCCTGTTTCGTTTCAATGCGAAGCTTGGCCATTCCCCACTCATCCTCTCACTTGTAAATTATGGATAGAATTCATATTTACTCCCTAATATACACCTTACCAAAGCAATCCTGCAGTTTCAAAATGGCGGCAAACCGCTTTGGTGATTTGTGATAGAATAATCATGTTTGACGATATGAACAAAGAGAGGAAAGACCTGAAGTTGGCACAGTTATTTTTCAAATATGGAGCTATGAACAGCGGAAAATCGATCGAAATTCTGAAGGTTGCCCATAATTATGAAGAACAAAGCAAACCGGTTCTCATCTTTACGTCCGCTGTGGATGACCGGGATGAAGTCGGGTATGTCTCCTCACGGATCGGCCTGCGCAGACAGGCAATTCCCATTTTCGAGGATACCGATATTTTCGGCATTGTCCGGGACCATGAGCCCAAACCATACTGCGTTCTTGTAGACGAATGCCAATTTTTGAATGAAAGGAGCATCCGGCAGCTTGTCCGGATCGTCGATGAGCTTGATGTGCCGGTCATGGCCTTCGGACTCAAAAACGACTTCCAAAACCACCTGTTTGAAGGCAGCCGGCTCATGCTCATTTATGCGGATAAAATTGAAGAAATGAAGACCATCTGCTGGTTCTGCGCACGCAAGGCGACCATGAACCTGCGGGTGGAGAACGGCAAGCCGGTGTATACGGGCGAGCAAATTCAAATTGGCGGCAGCGAATCCTATTATCCGGTATGCCGCAAATGCCATGCGAATCCTCCATTTTGAGACTCCCACGACTAAAGTCGCAAGCCCTACACCTTACGGTGTGACGGGTGGGATTCTTGAATGACTAATCGTTCGCAGTCCATTTCTGTTTTGAACAGCCTTCAAGATGAGGGCATCTCATTGCCCCTCCTAAGACAGTGCATATAGCATCTTAGGCTGATTGACTGTTACCATCAATCACAGGTGCATATCGAAT
>NZ_JAIOGQ010000031.1 GCF_019904135.1 Paenibacillus caui
GAACGAACAGAAATTCTGCAGGTCTGCCCTTTTTTATGTCCGAAGTCACCTGAGACGAAAATACACCACCAACTACTCCTTAGATTCTGCTGTCTAATTCTCAATCACGGAATTATGCAAAATGCTCTATTATCAAATGCTTCAATGTTTGTATTACTCACAAAAATAAATTCGGATAAAATTTTTCTAGCATTATCTTATACTTTTGCAATCATACCTAGTTTGGGTCTGTGGATAGGACTATATATAAAGAGAAAAACTAAAAAATGATCATTTTAATATGAGTTGCTGGAAGCTATTATGCAAGCAAGCCTTTTCCAACAAAACGCGGAACGTTAAGAAGTAAAACCAAAAATAAAGTGTTAGACTCGGAAAATAAAGTTGTAGACTGAGCAAATTGAGTAATAGACCCGGCTCTGATTGGCATGCCATCGGAACTGGAACTGCATGACTACGACTGGCACGTCGTGGTGGCGACGTCCGGCCTATTGCACAGCGAAGCTACAGGTCCGCTTTTCTGGACGTTCTGCCGGACGCGGCGCGGCACGTCAGGCACGCTGCTACGCAGCCCGGCCAAGTCACAGCGAAGCTACAGCTCACGCTCCTGTACGCTCTTCCGGACGCACCGGCGCTGCGCGATCGGCACGCTGCGGCGAGTCCCGGACAGCAACCGGCGAAGCTGCAACTCGCGCTAGCCAGTCTATTACTTTATTTTCTCCATACAACAGCGAACTCAAGACCGACCTGAACCTGGAGCGCTTGCCCTCGGGTAAATTTGCGACGAACGATTTGGTCCTGTGCGCAGGCTTGGTTGCATACAACCTGCTGCGAGTGATTGGGCAAATCTCGCTGCAAGAATCCGATGCTCCGGTACGCACAAAGGTTCATCGCAGACGGGTGAAAACGGTCATTGAGAATTTAATTTGGCTGGCCTCACGCCTCGTGGAGCATGCCAGGCAGACCAAACTTCGCTTTGGGCGGCACAGTCCTTGGTTTCCAACGTTTCGACGGATATACATGACGTTGTCCGGTTAACAAACAACGAACATACATTCGAACTGGGCTTGTTTTAGGGCAAGCTCTGTTTCTTTATGCCTACACCGACCTATTTGACGAGGATTTAAGTCTATTGTGGTTGCTTCAAGCACATGACAGCGAATCTATGTGGTCCTTGGGCATTTCACGGATTCAGGCTTCATAGTCAAATACATAAATATCAAGGCTTTTTTGATGATTGGCCGCTTTGAACAGCTCTTGTTCGGCATAATCGATCATGCCCGGCTTCATATACTCGCATCCGGTTTTGGTTAGAAAGTAACACTCCCCTAGATCCAATTCATAACAGGCAACAGCAACGATCTCCCCGTTGTCCTCCCATATGCCAGATCGGTGTGTCAAGCGATGATTAAAATAAGGATGTGTATGAGCATATTCCCAGAATGGTTGCGGGATATTGCCGCCCAGTTGGTATCTCTGAAAGTTTTGACGAATAAATTCATTGATACGCTCAAAATCAGAAAGCAATTTATATCTTCTAAGTGTGATATTCAATTCCGTTTCCTCCAAATCCCCGGGCATTGCATGGCACCCTTACATCTCATCGCGACTCATCAGATACCGGCTTCACGCCCAATGATTTCCGCCAGCAGATGCCGGCCGGCACAGAAGCCGAAAGCTTCAAGTGAAAATCGATCAAATCATGCACAAAAAAAACGGGCCCGACGACTTTGTCGCCGTAACCCGTTTTTTTCACCTTATAAATGAGCTTAAATGGACTTGATCATTCCGCCGTCGACCAAGATCGAGCTTCCGGTCATATATGAAGCGGCATCGGAAGCCAGAAAAGCAACGACTTTGCCGAATTCTTCAGGATTCCCGTAACGGCCAAGCGGGATGTTCGCTTTCGAATCAATCTCCACCTGTTCAACCGACTTGCCCGTCGCCTTCGCTTTGATTTCGTCGAGGGTGCGTACCCGGTCCGTTGCGATCCGCCCGGGAGCGACCGCATGAACAAGAATATGATACGGCGCAAGCTCTACCGACAGCGTCTTGGACAGCCCCACTACACCTAATCGGAATGTATTAGATAGCAGGAGTCCGGGAATCGGCTGCTTAATGGAGGAAGAGACCAGATTGATAATACGTCCGCTTTTCTGTTCCTTCATATAAGGAAGCGTTTCGCGAATCAATCTTACGGTACTGAGCAGGTTCAGCTCGAATGCGCTCATCCAGTCTTTGTCCGTAAATTTGGCGAAATCCCCGGACGGTGGACCGCCTGCATTCGTAATCAGAATGTCGATCGTTCCGAACGCGTTGACCGTCTTGTTGATGGCAGCGGTGATTTGCTCAGGCTGGGTAACATCGCATACTGCATAATCCACCATACCGGGAGCAACCGCCGCAATCTCCGCTTTGGCCAGGCTGAGCTGTTCTTCGTTCCGGCCGGAAAGCATAACCCGAACGCCTTCCTTCGCCAGCTCCAGCGCGCACGCTTTACCCAGCCCTTTGCTGGAACCGGCGACAAATGCTACCTTGCCCTTCAAACCTAATTCCACTCTTCTTCACTCCCCGAAAAGTACCTGAATCCGCCTCAAAGTAAATGCCTCACCTTGTGGGGTTATTTTATGCGTGTACCAATACCTTGGTATCCAGCTCGCCTTTCGCTTTGCCTTCGGTCAGGAACTCATGCAGATTATCGTAAGAAATTTCCACCATGTTGGTCAACGCTTCATCCGTATAAGAACCGACATGAGGAGTGATGATCACCCGTGGGAAATGGCTCACCAGCTTATCAATGGTTTTGTTAGGAATAGCTTGACCGTTCAGGTTCTTGAAGAAGAACGAACTTTCCCCTTCGAATACATCCGTTCCGAATCCGCCAATGCGATTCTCTTCGATGGCGCGCAGAATGGCTTCGTCATCCTGCAGTTCGCCTCTCGAAGTGTTGACGAGGATGGCATCCTGCTTCATTTTTCCAAGGAAATCATCATTGATCATCTTATGATTTTCCCCTTTGATGAAAGGAACATGCACCGACACGATATCGGAAACGGCGAGCAGCTCATCCATAGGCAAGAATTCCACGACCTCTTTGGCCGCATCGCTTTGGAAAACGTCGTAAGCGACAACTCTGGCACCGAGGCCCTTGAACAGTTTTGCAGCCGTCAGGCCGATGCGGCCTGCACCGAGTACGCCCACCGTACAGTTGCGGATTTCTTTGCTGAACATCGCCTCATCGATCACGAAGTTCTTTTCTCTTGTCCGGTTTGTGGTGTACGCCGTATGCCGCAACAGCATCATACTCAAGGTTACGGCAAGTTCCGCAATCGCATTAGGGGAATAAGCGGGAACGCGGGCCACTTTAAGACCGAAATCTCTTACGGCTTCCAGGTCGATGTGGTTGAACCCTACCGTTCTCGTCAGCAGGTATTTCACGCCGAATCCGGCCAATTTCTCGATGTTCTGCCGGGTTGCCTTGCAATTGCCCCGGATCATGACGGCATCCGCATTGTTGGCTTCATTTACGTTGTCATCGTTCATCATATCTGGAACTAAAGTCAGGTTATAATCATATTTATTCAATTTATTAAAGAACTCAACTTCAACATCACGAACACCATAGCATACCAAATTGATTTTCATAGCATATTCCTCCAAAATTTTTATTTATATGAAAGGGTAATACTCAGGAAAAGACTTGCATCTGTTTAACGACTTCCAGGATGACAATCCATAACGGAAGGACGACGATACACCCTACTGTCGAAAGTAGAGAACAGTTTGAGGTCAGAACCGCCTCTTTATCAAAACTGATCGAATACGCTGCAGCCACAGTCGCGGTAGGCGTAGCCATCATGATGATAACGGTAGCCAAAGCCGTTTGAGAGATAGGAAGAATGCCTGTTACGTTTAAAAGGAACAACAATACGATGTTGATGACCGGCACGATAACGACTTTGGCAAAGCTGTAATACCAGGCATCTTTGGTTTTGAGTGCGTCTTTCAGAGAAATCTCGGCCAAGGTTGTGCCGATGGCAAGCCAGGCCAGTGGAGAACATAATTTAGCCAGATAATCCATCGGCTTGTACAGCCAGAGAGCGGTCTGATCAATCCGCAAGAACGCATATTCCGAAACCTTGCCGTCTACTGTAACGGACATTTGCGGCAGATACTTTTGAACCACCCAGATTAGCAGACCTACAAAGGTTGCAATCACAATCGGATTCAAAAACATCGTTTTAATATTTTTCTTCTCCATTTTCAGTCCGGACATTTTGATGTATCCGTAAGAATAAAGGAAAACCCTGTAACCAATATTGAAGATGGATGCGTACATGACGCCTTTTGCTCCGTAAATCCCGCCGATAATCGGAATTCCGAAAAAGGT
The DNA here is from genome assembly GCF_019904135.1 of Paenibacillus caui. Lineage (GTDB taxonomy): Bacteria > Bacillota > Bacilli > Paenibacillales > Paenibacillaceae > Fontibacillus > Fontibacillus caui. The sequence goes on from NZ_JAIOGQ010000031.1 coordinate 4,388, forward strand.
AGTGGAGCCGAAGATGGTCAAAACCCGAAGAACGTCTTGTCTTTCACCCTTGTATTTCAGGAAAAACGGCTTGGATACGAATATCAGAATGATGTAAATGAGAAGTCCCCAGATCAAAAGGCTCGTCCCCTGCTTTAACGACTCTGTATCGATATCCTGCATGAATGAGGTAAAGGCCAAAGCAGGAAGCGCTGCGGATAGAACTACCTTACTCAGCACTTTGCCCGTCTGGTCATTCAATATCTTTTTCTTGCGTAGGAAAAATCCCAAGAAAATGATAGAGATGGTTGAGGTAATAGCACTTAGAAACTTCATGTCTGTTGCAATGTTCCCGATGATCTCTACGATGTTCACTTCAAACCCTCCGTTTGTGAAATAATGCACGTTAACTTCCGAAAAAAATGGTGAACTTATTGTGATTTATTTCACTTCTTAATGTGTTTTTGTTTACGAGTTCATCATAAATCCATTTCATTTCGGTGAATACGTTATGAAACTTTTGAAAGTGATAATGAAAGTATAGTAAGTGAAATTTGTAACAAAGCAAAAAAAGGGCCGTTGCTTGAGGAGTTCAAGCGACGGCCCTGCGTTCTATTCTTGCCAACCCGAGAAAGGCAGCTATAAGTATGGTTTAAGCACTTCGCTGATTTCTCCAGTAAAATGATGCTTAGTAACCGGTCTTCCTACCAGACCGTACTCAATCTTTACCTCGAGCAAACCTGTATCCTCCAGGAAATGCAGATACTTGCGAACGGAGACCCTGGATAGCCCCACGATAGCGGCGATTTCTTCCGTTGAGAAGTCTTGTCCGTCCATGGACAAGATCGATTCACAGACCAACTTAAGCGTATGTTTCGTAAGTCCCTTTGGCAATTCAACCGTTTCGTCAGGTTTATCCTTCGTCAGAAGCAACTGGTCCAATTCCTTTTGGCTAACCGTCTGCTGGGTATCCATAAAATTCACTTTCTTGCGGTACGCCAGGAGCGCCTCTTGAAACCTTTCGAATTCAAAAGGCTTGATTAAATAATCCACCGCGCCGTACTGCATGGCCTTCTTTACACTGCCCATATCCTGGGCGGCCGTAATTAAAATGACATCGATGTTCTTTCCCTTATTCCGAATGTAGGTTAACAATTCAAAACCGTTTCGGCCCGGCATATAGACGTCGAGCAGGATTAAATCGACATCTGTTTTTTCCAGAACCGAAATCGCTTGACTCACGGATGAGGCAATAGCCACAAAGCGGAATCCCTCGATTTGAGTTAAATAACGTCTGTTATATTCCGCAACCATGGGGTCATCTTCCACAATCAATACATCAATCACACTTCGTCACCTTTCGCCTCGTATGGTATTTTTACTTGAATGCTGGTACCTCTTCCGACAACCGTACGAAGTTCGATGTTGCCTTGCAGCTCCATTACCGTTTGTTGTACGAAAAACAGACCCAAGCCTCTGTTTTCTCCCTTGGTGGAAAAGCCTTTGGTAAAAATGTTCTCTCTGATCTCTCTCGGAATTCCTTTTCCCGAATCTTTCACTTCGATCAGCAACCATCCGCAATCATATTGGAGCGTAACTATGACTTGTTTCTTATCGCATTCCTGCAACGCCTCTATGGCATTATTAATCAAATTCCCCGTAATTTTAATCAAATCGTGAAGAATATCCGGATCTTTCGGCTCCGGCAAATAGCTTTCTTCACTGACGAGAAATTCTACGCCGTCTTCCCTTGCACTGCTAAATTTCCCTAATAGAAAGCCGGCAAATACGGGATCTTTGATTCGTCTTACAATAAAGCCGACCTCGCTCTGATGTTGACCGGTGGTCTGTTGAATATATTGATCCAGCTCTTTATAGCTGCCCATATGAACCATTCCCGAGATGACCTGCAGCTTGTTCATAAATTCGTGGGATTGGGCGCGAAGCGCATCCGAATAATGCTGTACGCCGGTCAGCTGTTCCGCTAATTTCTTGACCTCTGTCAAATCTTTAAAAGTGGCGAGCGCCCCGACGACTTCACCGTTTACCCGTACAGGAACATAGTTCGCCAAAACCGTTACCCCTTTAATATTTTGCTCAACGTTCAATTCCGGATTCCCGTCTTCCAGCACTTGCTCAAAAATCGTCTGAGTCGAATACGAATCGATTTTCTTCCCGAGTAAAAATTCGGCTTTCTCTCCAAGCAAGTCCATCGCCTTGGAGTTGACAAGCGTGAGCGCTCCGCTTCGATTGACCGCAAAAACACCCTCATCTACCGAATGCAGCATCGCTCCTCTTTCTTCCAGAAGCTGCGCAATCTGAGAAGGCTCCATGCCGAACAGGATTTTTTTGATATGCCGTGCCAATAAGAAAGCCCCGATCAATCCGGCGGTTAAACCTATAATTATACCTGCCGTGACCATGAATTGGCTGCTTCTTACTTCCTGCATGATCTTATCGAGATAGATGCCGACAACTACAACTCCGACCTGTTTGCCATCCGCATCTCTTACAGGGGTGAAAGCGCGTTGGGATTTACCGAGAACGCCTTTAGCAATCGATACGTATTCTTCTCCGAGCAACGATCTGGCCGCATCTTTCCGATCTAAAAAGGAATGTCCGATGGCTTTAGGATCGGGGTGGGACTTCCGAATCAAGTTCATATCCAGAACAACCACATAACCGACGCCGGTTAACTCCATGGTTTGAGAGGCATACGTTTGAATATCCCGTTCAGGTCGTTTACCCGTCATTCCATCTATGACAATATCCGAATGCGCCACCATTCTGGCGATATCCGTTACTTTTAAAGATAAGTTTTGCTGCGTATATTTAGAGATGTTTCTGCCGATTAACAGATTGGTGACCAGCAGAACGACAATGACAACCACCAAGACTAGGATGATCATTTTGGTTTGAAGCGACCATCCGGCTTTTCTTCTCAGGGGTTTTGATTTCCAGTTCATCTGATTCATCACACCTAACGCATATTTATAAAAATGAACTCCACCTCAATATACCTTAATAAAGAAAAGGTCACAAGATGTCGAATTTAGTCGCTCTGAATAGAATAAGCGCGAAGTTTACGGGAAATTAATCATGTTTCAGGATACGACCGAATCAGCATCGCCTATCGGAAGCACCTCGTGAATCTGGGGTGATTTTTCCTGAGAGAGAGGATCATGTTATAATAAAGGCAAAACAAGCGTAAAATGCAAAGAGAGCCGTGCTGGTAACACGACTCCCTGAGCAATAGCCGCTCTTAAGGGCGGCGGCTTAACAGGTAGGCCTCATGAAATGGACCGCATCCTTTGACCAGGGCGGTCTATTTCTTTTTGAGGTAAGACAGCAGTGACAACGCTTGATAAACCTCCACAGGCATCACCTCCCTTCCGGGAGCTTAGCCAGACCGCCCTTGCAAGCCTTTCTATTGCTTCTACGATTGAAGCGCTTCATTCTCTTTTGTTAATTTTTAGCCTCCATGAGCACAATACGGTTAGGAAAACGAAACGCCGGAGTTCATTCCAGGCAGGAGGAGAGAAGAGCGATGAGAAGATAGATGCGCATAGGCACGATCCTGTTATTCCTTATGCTGCTGCCGCAAATGGCGGGGGCTGCGGAAGCCAGAGTTCAAGCAGCGCCGGTTTATCCCACCCTGCTGAATTCGCTTCGTGAGGGTGGATATATTCTGTATGTCAGGCATGGGGAAGCAACAGAAGGCGACGATCAACCGAACCTGATCTTCAGCAATTGCCAGACGCAAAGAAATCTTTCCGAGGAGGGAAGAAGGCAAGCCGCAGCTTTTGGAGAGGCGATTCGCAGATTGCAGATTCCCGTTCAATATCCGGTTCTGGCCAGTCCCTTTTGCCGAACCCGGGAAACGGCAGCACTTGCTTTTGGAGAACAACATGTGAAGGTCGATCCCTTCTGGGTTACTATATATCAATTAAGCGGTGACATCACGGCAGCAGAGCAGGAAAGGACCTTAGCAGCTCTAACATCTGTGCTCGAGAACAAGCCGCCTGCCGGGACGAACCAGGTGATCGTTGCGCACAGTTTCCCGAAAGGGATCGGCTTGGGCGAAATGCCGAACATGGGGACTGTTGTTGTGAAACCGGGAGGGCAGGGACGTGGTTACGAGGTGGTAGATCGAATTTCTTTAGACGAGTTCTCGGGATTACCCTCCAGCACGTTATCACGTCAACAAGGCAACTTGTTGCAAGGCGACAACGGGAGCTTTTACAATAATAAGCAATAGAAAAATGATGAGCAGGTGGATAACAATGGCCAAAACCATAGTAGAAAAACTAAACTTGCACAATTATAAAAAAGCGGCTGTACTGCATATGCCGGATGGTGTGAATGCTTTGGAGGAGCTGGCCGGTTATGATACGGAGCTCGTCCAAGGTCAGGCTTATGATCTTATTTTTGCTTTTGTGTTGGATATGGAATCGCTAAAAGGACTTGTGAATCAGGTTATTCAGGGGCACTTTTTAAACAAAGACGGCTATCTCTATTTGGCTTATCCGAAAAAAGGAAACAAAGTATATCCGACGTTCATTCATCGTGACGATTTACTCAAGGGGCTGGGTGCAGATGAAAATGGGTACATAGGAACAAGCGGCATTAAATTTGCGCGCATGGTAGGCTTGGATGATGTGTTTACCGTTGTCGGTCTGAAAGAGGATGCACGAAACAAAAACCGCGCCTCAACGAAGGCAAGTCAACGTGTAGATGATTATATCGAGATGATTCCGCGCGTGGAACAAGATTTGCAGGACACTCCGGATTTGCTTGCTTTCTACCAATCGCTCACCCCGGGTTACCGGAAAGACTGGGCCCGTTATGTGTACAGCGCCAGTCAAGAGGCGACAAAAGCAAAACGGCGCGAGGAAATGAAAATGATTCTTGGGGCGGGCTACAAAAGCCGGGATTTGTACCGCAGGGATCACAAGTAAACGGTTCACGTGCATGCCTATTTTTGTTCATAGGGGTACTTCGCTTATAAAAAAAGAAAGAAAATGCCTTTGAAAATCGGCATTTTCTTTCTTTGATGATTGGAGAGTCTAGGGGTTAGTCAATCGTCAATTGACCTTGCTCAAGGATGCTGTCTTTCACAACAGATGTTTTGGATCCTTCAATGTTCAGCAAGAAGCTTGGTGCAAAAGTAGATTTATGATCCGCAAAGAAACCTCTGTTTGTCATGTAGCTTGTGATGACAACATTGTTGCCCTCAGCTTGCGGGATCGCAAAATGAGAGTAAGTCCAGGTAAGATCGTTAGGATCGAGATCCATGTTGAGTACAAGCCCGCTGCCGTTGAGCGGTTTGTAAGGCCCTGTCAGAGAGTCCGCTACATAACCCAGCATGTAAACATCTTTGTCGCCGATTCCGTCAATGGTCATTTTAGCACCACGGGAATCCGTGAACAGATACCATTTGCCATTCAGTTTAAAGACGTTAGCGCGTTCGATTTCATCGGTAACCGTATTGGAGGCAATGAGCGGCTTCATCACGGTTTTCAGCGTGTAATCATCATTCAATTCAATAATGCCAAGCGATCCGTTCGCCAGTGTCGCGAGAGACTTCTTAGGGCTGAACAATAATTTAGTCTTCTCAGCTTCAAAGAAGACGTGGCTTCCTTCATAGTAAGCTCTATTGTAAAGCGATTCTTCACCTTGGTAGCCCGTTTCCGTACCGGTATTCGATTCGAAAACAAGGTATTTACGGCCGTTGTCTTCCACATAGTGAGGATCTCTCAGCGTATGGTTATCGGAATAGTCGCCTCCACCGAATGATTGGATTACATTTTGGTATATTTTTCCATCCCCGTCAAAGATCGATTTGAAATCTTCCACGCCATCCACTTTCAGCGTATCGGAATCCGGCTCCGACAAGTTGACTTGCGCCGTTGTCAAGGTTTGTTTACCAAAGAAACCATGTGCCGGATCCCAGCCTTGGCGATTGGTATAGAACAAGCGAACTTTTCCTTCAGGGGTTAAGGTAGCAGAACCGGACCATTCTTCAGCCTGGTCTCTCAGAATTTGATCGTTTGTTGCAAATTTATCGCTATCTTTAAATACTCGGCCGGCATTTTTCCAGCTATCGATGGAGTTGTCGCCTACTTTTTTATAGAACAAGTAAATGAACGTGTCCCATCCTCTTTTAGGGTCTCCTGCCAGAGCAAAAGCGATTTGGTAGCCGTTATAGTTTGCTACTGTTCCGTCTGCGTTTTGAAGCGGCCAGCTGTCCCAAACATCAAGATCGATTTGGTTGCCCCACTGATCAAAGCCTTTTGCAGAAGCAATGTTTTTAATTGTGGAAGCATCGAATTGCGGCACTTTAAATTGCTCGTTATTCTGTTGTCCAGGTATTTTCAGCATGTCAAAACGCGTAATGTGGGAGAAGCCATAGCTTTCTTTATAATCTGTGCTGTCTTGTTCCGCAAAAGCTGAAGCCCCGCCACCTGCCAATAAAGCTGTTGCAAATGTTACCGCTGTTGCTTTTCTCACAAACTTTTTGATGTTCATCCTCTGTCTCCCTTTCCGTTTCAAATTTGGTTGTTCCTCTTAAACAAGAAAAAAAAGACCTAAAAATTCCGATGGAGACATGTCATAAATGTCAATCTCCAAAAGGATTTTTAGGTCTTGCCTGCTTAACAGTAACAATCCCGGCATATTTGGTTGCCTGCGCTTATTCTATAATTTTATGGCGAGTCATGGCTATAGACTGAAACTCCTGTTTTGATTGAGGCTAAAGAAAGCCTATTGTTTGCTGCTTTATCCTCAAAAACTCCTAAATTATCAATAGTTATTCAATATGAACTAGGTCTATTGGTTTAAAGGGATAAAGTATTGGAAAATCACAGAGCGGGCAGGTACAGCAGCTGAGGAGGAGGGGGATAAACGGCTTTTGCGAAAAGACATCAATTACATCATCTGTATATCCTTAAACCGGGTGCATACCCGGTTAATCTCCATCGCGACCAGCACCCGCTGGCTGTCGGTGAACGAATATCCGTAATCCTCTTCCACCTGATCGGCGATTTCCAGGGCCTGTGCATTGGCAAGGGCATAGCGTTCCTTGGCGATCCGCACAATTTCCGGATTCAACTCGCTATAGAGCTTGCCCGTTTCATCGGTTTGCAGGATATTCTCAAGCTGGGTTACCAGCCGCTCGTAGTTGGCAGAGCTCCGGCTGAGCGTAACTCCGGCTGCTCGTTCTATCCCTTCGGCAATATCCCGAATCATGGCGGTCATATCCGCGTCCGTCCCGCAGGCCCCGGCGTTTTTCCAGGCGGTATGTATGTGCATGGCGATATATCCCACCTCATCCTCGGGAATTTCAACCTGCAATTTCTCGTGAATCATATGTTTCGCACGCAGCCCGATTTGGAACTCCCTCGGATATAAAATGCGAATTTCGTTGAGCAGCGTGTTCCGGATGGCCATTCCTTTGCCGATCCTCTCCAGGGCGAAGGAGAGGTGGTCCGTCAGCGCGATATGAATATGCTCATTAAAGGTGACCTTAAGTTCGCGCTCTGCTAGCGAAATAATTTCCTCGGATACCGCAATCTCCTCCTCGGGCAGTGTACGCAGCATTTCCTGCAGGTGGCCGTATTGATCCGGATCATCCATCACGAATACTTTCTCGATGAGGGACGGATCGACAATGTCGTTTTTCCTTTTCTGAAAAGCAATACCGGAACCCATGACAATCTTTTCTTCACCGAGGTCGTTAACGACAACTGCGTTATTGTTAAGAATTTTTTTGATTTTCATGCTATTCTCCTATGCTTTTACGCTAAGTAGTTTAGATCATGGTTTCGTAGGAGCCGCTTTGTCAACGCCAAGGATCCAGGTAACCGCAAAGGCCGTTGACGCAGCAAGCAGAAAACCGATCATGTAATGAACAAAATTCATCAGTCCAAGCTGTACGATAAAGGCGATCATCGGAATTCCGGTGAGGCCGAACGAATCCGCCACCACCTGATGAAAGGCTACATAAGCCCCTCCTGCAGCGCCACCCGCCGCAGCGCCCAGAAAGGGACAGCCGAGCTTAAGGTTGACGCCGAAAGTGACCGGTTCGGTGATGCCAAGAAAGGCGGTGATCGAGGCAGGCAGCGCTATTTTCTTAAGCGACTTGTCCCGGGTTCTGGCATAAACTGCAAGTCCTGCACCGCCCTGTGCGACATTCGCCATGGACCAGATCGGGAGCAGAAAATTGACGCCAATATTCGGATTGGAAATGAGCCCGATCTCCACAGCCTGAATGCCGTGATGCAGCCCGGTCACGACGATCGAATTGTACATTCCGCCAAGCAGCAGCCCAAACACCGTACTTCCGTATTGGAACACCTGTTCCAGCAAGCTGCTAAGAAAGCCGCCCAGCTCAGTGGCGAGAGGTCCAATAACGAGAGCGGCAATGCTGCCGCCTACGGCAAAGCTTAGAAAGGGGATTAGCATACGAGCCCCCAATGACGGAATGATTCGCTGCAGCCCCTTCTCGATTAGAGTCAGCAGTAATGCCGCAAGAATAGTCGGAATTACGGTTCCTTGATAACCGAACTGCGGAGCGATCATTAAATCCTGGGGCTTCAGCGGTTCTCCGCCAAAACCTGCGATTCGTGCAAGATCGGGACGGGTCATGACAATGCCGATGGCGGCGCCGAGGGCCGGGGTACCCCCAAATCGCTTGGCCGTATGATACCCGAACATGACAGCCATCACCTGAAAGGCCGAACCGGTCAGTAATGATAAGGTTCGAAACAAGGTACTTTCCGGCTGCGCCCAGCCGAAGACCTCCAGCATGCCGAGCAGGCCGAGCAGCAGGCCGACCCCCACAAAGAGCGGAATCATAGGCACGACAATATCGGAGAAAAAGACGATGGCGTCCATCACCCGTCTTAGCACGCCCGGCGCCCCCAGGCTTTTCGCTTTCGGCCGTGAAAAAGCAGCTCCGGTCTCCGGCATCCTTTGTTTCCGTACCTCCGGCGGAGGAAACAGCGTCCGGCCGGTCGGCCCGGCATCGCCGACCGGACTTGCCTGTTCGTACGGCCTCTCGGCATGTTCCTCTTCCCGTTTCAAAGATGGCTCGCCTTCTTGAAGAATGCGGACCATTTGACGGTGTACTTTAAAGACCATGGCCGATCCCACTATGACTTGCAGGTGTCCGGCCCGCATAAACACCCCCTGAACCTCTTCCATGCCGGAAAGGCCGGCTGCATCGACCAGGGCGTGGTTACGCACCCTGAGACGGACCCGAGTCGTACAGTGAGCGATTTCGGACACATTGTCCGTTCCTCCGGACAGCTCGATCAGACGCAAGGCCAATTCCCTCGCCGAGCCACGAATCTCCTTCGCGGCCTGTCCAGCCTGTTCCGAGCGAATAATCCCTTGCGGCATTGCAGATCCTCCTAGCCTATTTTGCAGGTAAAGACTTCGGGTCCGTCCCGGTCTTATTCAGGCCGGGGGAACATCCCCCCAAAAAGTACGAATCCCTAATATCTGACAGTAACCCTATTGTGACAACGATCAATTCTAAAATCAATGGTCAGGAATTACCACCTTAGCTTTAGAGAAGCAGGTATTCCGCCTTAGTTCGGAACGGTCCAGCATGGAGCTGGCTTGCCTTAAAGATGATTGAATCCCGGCACATTTTGAGGTTAATATACATGACATAATATGATATGTTAGTTGCGTATTTTGGACGAAGTTGTCGAATTTTAGGATTTTAAACGGATGCAGGACTGGTAGAATGAACTTGTAATCCAAAAAGCGGGGGGAACAGAGATGATGAAGTGGTTGAAAATGTCAGTTATTCTTACGTTATTGGCCGGAGTTTTAGCTGCTTGCGGAGGTTCCAAATCGGAAGGCGACGAGGCAGGCGGTTCGAACAAGCTGGTTGTTTATACGCCAAACAGTGAAACAATGATAAACGCGCTGATTCCGATGTTCGAGAAGCAAACCGGCATTACGGTTGAGCTGGTGTCGGCGGGAAGCGGGGAACTGATCAAGCGAATCCAGTCGGAGAAGGAGAGTCCGTACGCCGATGTTATGTTTGGCGGGGCGTTTGAGCTGTTTAATGCCAATGCCGATCTGTTTGAGAAGTATGTTTCTCCAAATGATCAATATTTGCTGGAAGGTCACCGTAATACGACCGGCTTCATGACTTCTTATGTCTCCGACGGAAGCGTATTGCTCGTCAACACCAATTTGGCTGGCGATATTCCAATTAACAGCTACGAGGATCTGCTGAATCCCAAACTGAAAGGTAAAATCGCTATAGCTGACCCGGCTAACTCCAGCTCGGCATTCCATCAGCTTACCAATATGCTGAAAGCAAAAGGCGGAGATTACACCTCCGACGCCGGATGGAACTATGTCGGCGAACTGGTCAAGAACCTGGACGGAAAAATCGCCGCCGGTTCCAGCAAGGCTCACAAGAGCGTAGCCGACGGAGAGTACATTGTAGCTTTGACATATGAAGATCCTGCGGCAAGTTATGTAAGAGACGGAGCTCCGGTAAAAGTCGTATATCCTTCGGAAGGCACTGTTTTTCTGGACGCGGTAGCAGGAATTGTCAAAGGCTCCAAGCATGAAGAGAATGCCAAGAAATTTATCGATTTCCTGATTTCGAAGGAAGCGCAGAATGCCCTGGGAACAGAGACAACAAACCGTCCTCTTCGGACAGACGCGCAGCTAGGCAGCTACATGACGCCTATCGATCAAATTAAAGTGATCCAGGAAGACGTGAATTATGTAAGTGACCATAAGAAAGAGATTATTGAGAAATATACTGATGTATTCACAAGTTTTTCGAAGTAATACGAGTAAAGCGGGTGTTTTTATATGAGCGTTGCGATCTCATTTCGTAATATTGTAAAGAAGTATGGTGACACGACAGTCATTCCTGAGCTTTCTCTGAATATCCGGGAGGGTGAGTTCTTCACCCTTCTGGGTCCTTCGGGCTGCGGCAAAACAACCTTGCTGCGAATGATCGCCGGGTTTAATAGCATCGAAGGAGGGACTCTGGAGTTCAATGACCGGGTCATGAACCAGGTAGCCCCGGGCAAGCGGAATATCGGCATGGTGTTTCAGAATTATGCGATATTCCCCCATCTGAATGTAACTCAGAATGTGGAGTTTGGGCTAGAGAACAGAAAGATCGGGAAGCCAGACAGAATTCAAAGAGTGAAAGAGATTCTGAAAGTTGTACAGATTGAACCCTACAAGGACCGGATGCCCAAAAATTTGTCCGGGGGACAACAGCAGCGCGTAGCGCTGGCCAGAGCGATCGTAATCCGTCCGGATGTTCTGCTGATGGACGAGCCGCTTTCGAATCTGGATGCCCAGCTTCGGGTGGATATGCGTAACGCGATCAAGGAAATTCAGAGGGAAGTCGGCATTACGACTGTATATGTAACGCATGATCAGGAGGAAGCGATGGCGGTCTCGGACCGGATTGCGGTGATGAAATCGGGCGTCATTCAGCATATAGGAACGCCTCGTGAAATTTATCAGCGGCCGGCCAACTTGTTTGTGGCAACCTTTATCGGGCGCACCAATATTATGGATGCGGTCATATCTACGTCGGAAGACGGCAGAGCTGAGCTGCATATTGGCGAATACTCGCAGCCGATGCCCGGCCTGAAGATGGACGAATGGCGTGGATCGCAAGACGTGAAGCTGTCCGTTCGTCCCGAAGAGTTCGTCCTGTCGGATGATGCTCACGGACTGGCCGGGAAGATCGTCAGCAGCGTCTTCCTTGGACTTAACACCCATCTGATTGTAGAACTGGAAAGCGGACAGCATGTGGAGATTATCGAGCAGTCGGCCGCGAGTGGTGTCATGGAGCCGGGGGAGACGGTCCGCCTAAAGGTCAACCCGCATAAAATCAACGTCTATGATGCTGCCGGGGAAATCAACCTCACTAGAGGAGCAAGCATATGAGCGGCCGAATGAAGCGAATGGATATCTGGTCGTTTATTACTGCCGTCATCTTTGTGGGTTATATTGTTTTCCTGATAGTGCCTTTGTTCATGATATTGATTAAGAGCTTCTTCGACGGGACTACAGGCGAGTTCTCGCTTGCCTATTTCCACAAATTTTTTAGCAAAGCGTATTACATGAATGCCGTTTGGAACAGCGTCAAGGTAACAGTATGCGTGACCTTGCTATCGATTATTGTAGCCGGTCCGCTTGCGTACATTATGTCGACAATCAGGATCAAAGGCAGCGGCACCATCCGTATTCTGATTCTGATCTCTTCCATGTCCGCGCCTTTTATCGGAGCCTACGCATGGATTCTGCTGCTGGGCCGCAGCGGGGTCATTACGAAATTCGTTTATCAGGTTCTTGGAGTCCGGATGCCCGATATTTACGGTTTTGCCGGCATCCTGCTGGTATTGACCCTGCAGCTTTCCCCGCTTATCTTCATGTATGTCTCGGGAGCGCTGAAGAATGTCGATCACTCCCTGATGGAAGCGGCGGAAAGCATGAATTGCACCGGCATCCGCAGAATGTGGAAGGTGCTCGTCCCGCTCATTACCCCTACACTGCTCGCAGGAGGTCTGCTTGTATTCATGCGGGCATTCGCCGATTTCGGTACCCCCATGCTGATCGGGGAGGGCTATAGAACGGTGCCCGTTCTGATCTTTAACGAATTTATTAGCGAGGTTGGCGGTGACGACGGATTCGCAGCTGCCATCAGCGTGATAGTCATCCTGTTCACAACCGTGATCTTTCTGCTGCAAAAATATATCGCAAACCGCAAGTCTTACAGCATGAGTGCGCTCAATCCCATTGAGCCGAAACGAAAGAAGGGGCTCTCCAACATCGCCGCCCACGCTTACGTGTATCTCTTTACGGCTATCGCGATGATGCCCCAGGTGTATGTAGCCTATACTTCGTTTCAGAAGACCTCCGGCAAAATTTTTGTGAAAGGATATTCTCTGGACAGCTATCGCGCCGCCTTTTCCAAAGTCGGCGATGCGATCTACAACACCTTTTTTCTCGCGGGCCTGACGATTCTTATAATTATCTTCACGGCTATTCTAATCGCTTATGCTACAGTCAAGCGAAAGAGCGCTGCTGCTAACCTTCTGGATACCTTTACCATGCTCCCGTATATTGTTCCCGGTTCAATTTTGGGGATTGCGCTGCTGGTCACGTTCAATAAGCAGCCGATTATCCTAAGCGGAACGGCGGCTATCCTGATTGCGGCATTCGTCATTCGGCGGCTGCCTTACACGATTCGCTCCAGCGCTGCCGTACTGCACCAGGTGAACGATAGCATAGAAGAGGCCGCCATCAGTCTTGGCGCATCAACGATGAAAACCTTCTTCCGGATAACGGTGCCTATGATGCTCTCGGGTGTGATAGCCGGCGCCATATTAAGCTGGATCAGCATCATTACGGAGCTGAGCACCTCGATTATTTTGTATACGGGAAAGACCAGGACCATGACCGTTGCTGTATATACAGAGGTTGTCCGGGGGAATTATGGGGTGGCCGCGGCGCTTTCGACGCTGCTTACTGTGATCACCGTCATCTCGCTGCTGCTCTTTTTCAAGCTGTCAGGCAAAAAAGAAGTTACCATGTAGGTCCGGTTCCGCTTTGGCGGACCGGCTTTTTTCAAACTATAAGAAAGTATAAGCGAGCCCTATACTTTTTATAGTTCTCGCAGAAACGGATGCCGTCTTTTAAAGGACGGCTTTGCCGTTTCTATTTGGGTTGCCCTGAATCGGGTGGATCGGCTACCATAATGGGAGATTATTCGACAAAATTCGTGAAAAGGGGGAGACCATGGCCAAAAAACGCAACTTTAAGGACTCGATCCGCCACATGTTTTTACTGCATGCTTTTGTACCGATCTCCCTTTTATTCGTGCTATTTCTGATCTTCACCGTGATCAATGCCCGCTTGATGCTCATCCATCAGACGAAGGATGCCGGCAAATCCATCCGGTCATCGCTTGAGGAGGTCTATCAATCCTATTACAGGGAAGTGAATCGGATGGCCGGGCTTGAGGAAGTCATTGATTTTACCGATACACGTCTCGGCAGCCCGTTGGTATTCGAAGCATTCTACGATTTCAACAACCGGCAGCGGGTCAAAAGCATCATGCATATTTTGGATCAAAAAGGGAATATACTTGCCTCATCTGCCAACTATAGCTCGGATTCGACAGACAATGCGCTGAAAGCTATCGTGCTAAGGATGTCAAGAGGGCAGACGGATACCATCGCCGAAACCAACCATCTTCGCTTCTCCCACGATCGATATACGGTTTATACGTTCGCCAAGGAAATCAGGAAATCAGGACAGACCATTGGCTACCTCGTGTACCAGCTGTATGAGGAGGACATTCAGAAGCTTATTTTTGTGCAAAACAATGAAATTGCCGTCGTGACGGATCAGCATCATACGATTATTGCCACTACCAACAACATTGTGAGAGGGCTTCTGAACAAGTTAACGCTGGAAAAAGACAATAAAGGTTATGTGCTGCTCAATAAAGGAAAATATTACTGCAGTGAAACCTCGATTCCGTTCGCACAATGGCGAATATACACACTAAGCGCGATCCAGTTGAAGAACTATACGTATCTATCGCTTGCTGTTTTCTTTACCGTGGCCAGCGTGCTGCTCTGGTTTCTGATCCAGGCTCTCGCCAGGACGATCTCCTCCCGTCATACCCGGGCCATTGACAAGCTGCTCTACGCCGTCAGGGAGCTGCAAGCCGGGAACATTCAGTCTTATGTGCGCATCAACTCCGGCGATGAATTCGAAACTTTAGCCAATCAATATAATATTATGCTGGGGCGTCTGAATGAGCTGCTGGCCAAAAACGAAGAACTCTCCGATTTAAGGAGGGTGACTGAGGTGAAGCATCTTCAATCCCAGTTTCATCCGCATTTTATTTTTAATGTGCTGGAAACCTTGCGATATGCGATTGTCGTAGACAGTAAGCTGGCGCAGGATATCGTTCTCATCCTGTCCCGGCTTCTTCGTTACAGCATCAGTACGGAAGGAAATACGGTGATGCTCAAGGACGATCTGAATTATGTCGCGGATTACTTGAAGCTGCAGCAAATGCGTTTCAAGGACAGGCTGTGCTATACCACGAACGTCAGTGAAGAAGCGATGGGCGCGCTCGTGCCGAGGCTGATGCTGCAGGTGGTCATCGAGAACTCCATCAAATACGGGTACAAGCAGAAAGAAAGCCTGAATATTTCTGTTAACGGATGCGTGACCGGCCCGAATCTGATCATCGAGGTGAAGGATGACGGCGGCGGGATGAGCGAAGAGCGGCTCCAGCAGGTTCGTGAGATTATGCTGGATCCCGACAATCGAACGCCGCATATCGGTCTTCACAATTTGCACCGGCGACTGGTCCTGATGTATGGGGAAGAGTATGGCATTCGCATCGAAAGCTCACATGGAGAGGGGACCCTTGTTCGGATCATCATTCCTTACAGGAAGGAGGACGCTTATGTTCAAGGTACTGCTGGTGGAAGATGAAGAAATGATCCGCAAAGGCTTGCGTCATACATTCGACTGGCTGCAAGCCGGCTGCATCGTGATCGGAGAAGCCGAGAACGGCGAGGAAGGGCTAGATCGGATCAGAACGCTTAAGCCCGATATTATCATCGTTGATGTGAATATGCCTCTTATGGATGGGATTACGATGATCGAGCGAAGTATGCAGGGGGGCGTCTGCAGCTATATCATTCTATCGGGTTATGACGAATTCGGTCTTGCCAAACAGGCCATCCGGCTTGGAGTAACGGAATATTTGCTGAAGCCGGTTGAGCAGGAGCAGCTGTTCGGCGCCTTGGAGCGGGCCAAACAGCAGGTAGAGATGAAGAAGAAATATGAGGCGATCTTAAGCGCAACTTCCGTAGGGGATGAGGAGATTTACGCCTCTTTGATGAAGCTTCCAAGCAAATCTTCCTATTACGTTTCGAAGATGATCGAATACGTTCAGGAGCACTATCCAGACAAGATCAGCATCAACGATCTGGTTAACCGGCTCGGGATCAGCGCCACTTATCTGAACCGGAAATTCAAGAGCGAGACCACCTATACGTTTAACGATTTTTTGAACCGGTACCGGATTCAGCAGGCGATGGACAAGCTGAGGGACGGTGAAGAAAAAATATATACGATTGCTACCGATGTCGGATTCAAGGACTACAAATATTTTATCGCCATCTTCAAAAAATACGCGAACTGTACGCCTGGACAGTATCAGGAACGCTTTGGATTTCGTGTGGAGGAGTAGTCAACTTGCCGACTGCAGACCGGTACATTTCAAGACTTAGTTTGTTCAGTTTGATCTATAAATTGGTCCTGAATCGCAATGAAGGTCCCCGCATCCCCATTTTGATTCAAGCGGTGGGAGTGAATAAGCTGCTGGATTTACTGGATTTTTAATCCGTAGCTGTCCTGATAAATGTTGTCCAAACCGAAAAATAGGAACCAGAGCGTGTGAAAATTCTCTTTTTTACAAAGAATCTCTGCCTTTATCATGGGATTGAAGACGATCAGGGAGAGAGGTGTGCCGGGGAAAGTGCCGTCCAGCTTAAGAAGGCGCAGCCCTTGCGTGCCGATCTGCCTGTCGCCTGTGTTGACTGCAGGGAGACAAAGCGATGAATGGCTGGCAGGACAAAAGAGGCTTCTGAATCTATCCCGGAATACGAAACACTTGATTATTGAAGACAGCTGGCATGCTATTCAAATCCACCGTCCCCGTGCCGTCAATGCTGCAAACCGAGAATAAAATAGCTCACAAACTGGACTAATCGTTCCCGAAAATATATACTCTTGACTGAAAGGGGGAGACGGTGATCGGACGTTCCAAAGAGTTTGACAAAGAACTCGTACTTCATAAGGCCATGTTGGTATTTTGGGAAAAAGGTTACGATGCGGCAAGCATACCGGATCTGCTTGAATCGATGGGATTAAGCCGGTCCAGCTTGTACGAGACTTTTGGCGATAAACAAACGCTTTATAGGGAGACAATTCAACATTACAAGCAAGCCGGGCGGAAAAAACGAAGCCTACTAGCCAATCCGCTGTCCGTGAAAACGGGAATCAGGCAATTTTTTGCTCAGCATATTGCCTCCGCATTCGATGAAGCTTTGCCAAATGGGTGTTTGGTTACGAATGCGGCTATTTTTCCGGATTCGTCTGATCCGCAAATCCATCAATTAGTGCAGGACAGTTTCGAGGAATTGGAGCAGTCCTTTTATGAACTGTTAAGTAGAGGGCAGCAGACCGGGGAAATTGATCCCAAGAAGGATATCAAAGTTTTGGCACACCTGCTGCTTCACCTGAACCACAGTATCAATGTGGTGTCCAAAGTGAAGCGGGACAAAAAGGTGATTTCCGATATGGTCGATGCCGTAGTTGAGATGTTATGAATTATTTTTTCGTCTTTTCGGAACGTTCATTCCAATAATTCATGGCTTCCATCCAAATCGAAAAGGAGTTGTACTATGAATTTAATCGCAGGCCAAAAAGCCGAGAAACAGCAGCAAATATCGTCCTGGATCATCTTTCTGCTGGCGTTATCATGCGGGATCATTGTCGCAAATCTCTATTATGCACAGCCGCTGGTGGGATCCATCAGCTCCGCAATCGGGTTAACCTCTGAGGCTGCAGGGCTTGTCGTTACGCTGGCCCAGATCGGTTACGGCGTCGGTTTGCTGTTTATTGTGCCATTGGGAGATATTGTTGAGAACCGAAGGCTGGTCGTAGCATCCCTGCTCTTCACGGCAGTTGCTTTGACTGCCCAAGCATTGGCGAGGAGCGCTTCGCTGTTTCTGATGGCTTCGCTATTTATGGGAATGGGATCGGTCGCCGCTCAGGTGCTGGTTCCTTACGCGGCTCATCTGTCGCCGGAAGCCTCGCGCGGACGCAATGTGGGCAACGTCATGAGCGGCCTGCTGCTCGGGATTATGCTTGCCCGGCCCGTTTCGAGCACGGTCGCGGATCTATTCGGCTGGCATGCCATATTCTTCGTGTCTGCTGCAATGATTTTTGTGCTGGCTCTTTTGCTCGCCAAAATGCTGCCGGCAAGACAGCCGATGCTCAATACCTCCTATCCGGCACTTCTTGGATCGATGTGGCATTTGCTCAGGACGACTCCCATCCTGCGTCGCAGGGCGATCTATCACGCTTGTGTCTTCGGGACTTTCAGCTTGTTCTGGACAACGGTTCCTTTGCTCTTGATAAGCCCCGCTTTTCATTTCTCCCAACA
The DNA here is from genome assembly GCF_019904135.1 of Paenibacillus caui. GTDB lineage: Bacteria > Bacillota > Bacilli > Paenibacillales > Paenibacillaceae > Fontibacillus > Fontibacillus caui. Next base: position 22,632 of record NZ_JAIOGQ010000031.1, read on the forward strand.
GGAAATCGCGCTCTTTGCACTGGTTGGCGTATCCGGGGCGGCGGCTGCGCCCGTGGCAGGCCGCTTAGCGGATAGAGGCTGGATCAGGCAGGCCACAGCGCTTGCTTTGGCTACGGTGATCGTTTCTTTATTGCTGCCGCTCGTGATTAGACCCGGTTCGACCGGAGCATTGACGGTCCTGGTTGTGGCAGCCATTCTTTTGGACATGGGGGCTTCCGCCAATTTGGTCCTTGGACAGCGCGCCATTTTCGCATTGGGAGCAGAGTTTCGCAGCCGGCTAAATGGATTATACATGGCCACTTTTTTTGTCGGCGGCGCTGCAGGCTCCGCTTTAGGAGGCTGGGCATACGCCTCGGGCGGCTGGAATGCGGCTTTGTGGATTGGAATAGCTTTGCCGGCTATCGCGATTGTTTATTTTGCAACGGAGAAAAAGTGAAAGGGAAGGTCACGCCAGAGGGACTACGGATGAATCAAAATGCAAACCACTCCCTGACATTCAGCCGCTTCTCGCCCCGAACGTGCCGCCATTCGTTGGAATCAGGGTTGTAGGTGTAATCCTGTATCCACTCTGAAATGTGATCTGAGACTGCCCGAATGGAAGCGCCGATATAGGAGATTTCGCTGTTTGTCATCGTGGGGTGAAGGGACAGACGGACCCAGCCGGGTTTCATCGACAGGTCTCTGGCATTAATCTTATCTGCAATTTGCCTGGAGGTATTCCGGTCAATGCCGAGCAGATGGTGCCCATAGGGGCCTGCACAGGAACAGCCGCCCCGCGCCTGAATCCCGAAGCGATCGTTCAATAATTTGACCATCAGATTGTAGTGAATGTGGTCGACATTGAAAGAAACGATGCCGAGGCGGTTTCGGCTGCTGCCCCCTAAAATGTGGAGGCGGGGGATATTCCTTAGTTCCATCAGCAATAATGACGTCAGTTCCTTTTCGCGCTCCAAAATTTTATCTGTTCCCCAGTGTTCTTTCAATTGAATGCATAACGCCGTCCGGATGGCCTGCAAAATACCCGGCGTACCCCCATCCTCCCGGGCTTCGACATCAGCCAGGTATCCGTACTCTCCCCAAGGGTTGGTCCAGGATACAGTACCGCCGCCGGGCTGATCCGGTGCAAGGCCTGTGCACAATCTCGAATCCATGATGAGGACGCCGCTTGTTCCGGGACCGCCGAGAAATTTATGCGGGGAAAATATAATGCCATCCAGTTTCTCAAGCGGCTGCCCCGGGTGCATGTTGATGTCTACGTAAGGAGCGCTTGCGGAAAAATCAACAAAACAGAGACCGCCGTATTCATGCATTTTTCGGGACAATGCGTGATATGGCGTTTCGAACCCCGTAACATTGGAGCAGGCCGTAAAGGCGCCGATTTTCAGGCGGCGGTGGCGATACGCTCTCAGCAGCAGTTCCAGGTTTCCCGGATCGACATTTCCGCCCGGTCCCGGTGGAATGCAGACGACGTCCCCGATCGTTTCCGCCCAGGAAATGTGATTGGAGTGGTGCTCCATATGCGTGATGAATATAACCGGCCGATCCTCCTCGGGAATAGGGAAGGCGGAGCGCAGCTTCTCATGAATTTTCAATCCTAATAAGCGCTGCAGCTTATTCACCGCGCCCGTCATGCCGGATCCGGCAAAGAGGAGGATATCCTGCTTGCCTGCATGAACATGGTTTTTAATGATTTGCTTGGCCTCTTCGTAAGCTTTGGTCATCGTTGTGCCGGTCACATTGGATTCCGAATGGGTATTTGCCATAAACGGGCCAAAGTCAGTGGCCAGTTTGGATTCAATCGGACCGTACAAACGGCCGCTGGCTGCCCAATCCGCATAGACTATTTTTTTCCTGCCATACGGTGTTTCAAAGGTTTGATTGTACCCGATTGTCCTTTCCCGGTACGGTTTGAAATCATCCTTGCTTGAAGTGTGAAATACATAAGCGTTGTTTCCGATTCTGGCCTGCAGCATATGGCTGTCTCCCCTTTAGTTTCTGTCGCATTAGGTTATGTACGAATGCCTATAGGGGTTAAAAGAAATCGGCGGGTGTCATGATTTTGTCAAAATAAATGCCTTAGGCGTGGGTCAGAGCTTATATAAACAGTTGGATGTCGGATTCGAGCGCGTCGCTCAGATATGTTTTCGCATCAATGATCTCCAGTTCGGGAATAAACTCTTCAGGCTTGAAGCCCATAATTTCCACCGATAGCTTGCAGCCGTAGAATTTGACATTCTTCTTTCGGGCTCCCTTCAGAAAATGAATCAGTTTCGGGGCTTCGTTGTCTTCAATCATTTCCGTCAGCATCAGCTTGCCGAGGCCGCTGAAATTCATTTTGGATAACGGCAGCTGTTCCGGGCCTTTGGGCGTCAGGAAGTCCATAATTTTTTCGTAAATCGTCTTGTCTTCGAGCGTCATTTTGCCCGGGTCGCGTACCAAAAATAGCCCCCAGAACGCAAAGAACATGGTCACCTCCACGTCCATTTCCCGCGCTGTATTCGCCAATATGAGCCCCGCCATCGCTTTATCGTAATCCCCGCTGAACATGAGCAGGTTCATCCTTTTGTCCAAGTCCATCCGCCTCCAAGATAGAGAGATGGTGTTAGTATGGTTCCAAAGATAAGGAGTATACCCGGTTCACAGAACGATCATAATTTGGGGTTCGCTGATCCGATTTGCAGCTTATTTTAAATTTATGGTCTCTGCATGATTGTTCCATTTCATTTTAATGGTATAGTCTAAAACTTTGGCTGAAGGGTCATAGAAGACGACTACATCCCAGTAATTGCTTTTTCCCTCAAACTTTTCGGTTGAACACCCTGATAAAATAAGCACAAACAACAAACAGTGGGACAAATATTTTAATTTCTTGATTAAAATCACTACCCTGATTTGTATAAGTCTCTATTACCAGCTCACTTTTTAATCAAAAGATTAATTTTATATTTCGTATCATAGCGCAATGTAATATCTTTAGTGTACAAATAAAGGGAATTATTAAAAGTATGTCATAATTGTTACGATATAGAAAAAAACCGAAACATCCTGATAGTTTGATTCGTAAATTATATACTAATTAGGAATTTATTCTTAACATACGAACATGTGTTTGGTATAATTAATAAGCTAAGTTAATTGCCTTGTTCGGCAAAAAGGGGGATACAACTAATGAAAATATATGAAGAGAAACAATTAGAAATTACGCTGGAATCCCTAGAACAACTTGTACCAGTAAATATGCGAAAACATATAATAGAGATTATGACTGCTGGCCCAACATCCCGTTTTTTCTGTAAAATTGAAAAGCAGTTCCCGAATATTCACATCTATCTATTAGAACAGAATCAATCTGAATCATATGAGATCGGGCATTTCTTTTCGTGTAACCAAATTGATGACACTTATCTTTACCTAAGTCTTCCTCTTGAGCAGATCAAATCATATGGGCGATTTATAACTCAATTACCTAATCTTTAGGCGACTTCGGTTCGATTTTTACTCTTTCGTATTCTTCTTCAATCGCCTTTGATAACAACTCGGTAGCAGTCATGTTCAACTTTTTAGCTGCTTCAGCCAATTGTTGTTTAATATAGACTGGTACATCATAATGAAATTTAACTTTGTTTCGGTATACCAATTCCGATTCCCCCTATCCCATAACTTCTTGGTATTTTTTTTCAATTATACGAATTAGCAACTGTGTCGCAGACATATCTTGTAAGGCTGCCGCTTCGATAAGCTTTTCCTTAATCTCTGGCTGAAACTCATAAGGCAATTTTAATTTGGGTTCCGATATTCGGCTTTCCAGCGTCTTCTCTGCCTCTATCGCTAACTCTAGCAAGGTGTGCAGGGATGAATCGCTGGAAGTGGACCTTCCATATCTAGGTAATACACGAATGAGATATTGTTTGAGTGCATTTTGTTCATCTTCGTGAATTTCTAAATTTAATTGGTTATTCCTCACAATTAATTTACAATCCACATTATAGCCGAATAAGTTAATAGAATAATTCATCGAACACCCTCCCTCATCATCTTTCGTTATTATATAGTGACTCGTTACGTGTCACAATATATATTCCTTATTATATGGATATGTAGGTTTCATTTAAAATTTGAATTTGTACCAACATTTCCTGAAAAAATGTTCATCCCTGTTTCTTTTTAATTGGGCAATAGCCTGTGTGTTGCTATTACGACAAGCTGAGATTGTGACAGTCCGGTATCATTGGAAATTTGGGCCGATGATTTCTCGATTGAAGACATATGCGCCCCTCCTAAAAATTACATTTTTGTTGTTATTTTAACATAAATTAGGTATTTTTAAAGAAATATAACGTAACATTACGATACCTTATATAATAATGATATTAATAAACTGAAAGGAGAGGATTACTGTGGATTTTGAAGCAATCGTACAGTTAGTTGGTAATGTTGGCTTTCCAATCGCCCTCTCACTAATCCTCCAAATTCAATAAACAAATGAATGGTCTGTAGAAACGTCTAGGGCAACTAGACAAGACCATGAACTAATTGGTCAAAACCATTCTAGAATGATAAATCGGGTCTCCTAGAAGCCTGAGAAGAAGTAATAAGTGGTTAGAAAAATGAAGATTTTCTTCATATTGAGTTCAAATTGCATGATTGTCAGTTAAAATTTTAAAATCTCACATTTATGACTGCTCGGCATATACTACAGATACTTGAAGGTTAGCAGTTAATTCTTATATCTCCTATAACTCAACTTTACCAGTTTAATTTACACATAACGTCTTTATGGAAAAGCTCCTTTTTTGTTATAATAAAGTTAGTGGTTTAATTTCCCCTTTTTGGGAAATTAAGAGTTGATGTAAAAAAATTTTAGGAGGTTTTAATGATCAACAACTCATATCATTATTTTATGCTTGTCTTATTTTTGGCTCAATTTATTGTAGATAAAATTTTCTTTGCAGATGAGAGAAAAATGTCCGATACACAGGGGAACAAATTATATTTATGGGGTATGTGGATTTTTGCAGCTGCCGTAGTTATTACTACATTCTCGCTTGATATGAGTCAATTACAACCTTTATTCGGCATCCTCATAGCCTTGTCATTCGGTTTTCGCGCTTATATGGAATGGAGATACATTAGAGAAACAAAAAGTCACTTAGTTTCATTAGTTTTGGTTACTGTTTCACTCATTTTTACATTTGCTTTCTTTATTCTCCGCTGATTCTATAGCAGACGATATGCATGTCTGGGGCATTCAGTAAGGTGAAGACGTAACACTACCAAATGTCATTGTGCTACTTGTCTCTGCGTTATCTATACAAAAGAATCGCACATCCGCAGCTTAAAAATTCCATCTCAGAATTTAGATTAGTCATCGCGTATTTCGTGTATGTGTCGAACTTCACTTTAGTCTTGTGCAAAAAAGTTGCCCCTAAAGTCACAAGTGACCTTAGGGCAACTTTTTTTAAGTTGAGAAACTAATTAGGATGAGCTAACCCAACTACCATCATGATATTGAAGCCGCTGGGGTGTAGTTGCTTGTTGAATATACCGAATTGTACTAAGCCCCTCAGGAGTATTAACGGTATATTCGAGAAAGGCGACTTCAAATTCAATACGTTGATATGTTGAAGAGTGTTGAGAAAACCAAGTAAGGTTTGCATTCAAATCAGTAAGACCTGCTTCAAGTACTTTATCAAGGGTATAATCGGAGACAATAGCATCAACAACTTTGAAAGTGGTATATGCAATACCAGCAGGACCAGCGTATTTCCCCCAACTTGTTTTAGCAAACAACTGGAGAAGAAAAGAATAGTCCAAACCGAGGCTATCGAGATATTCTGCAAGAGCACTCTCACTATACCTTTTTTTTGCAGCATCAAGAAGACCGATTTGTACATCAACTGCCTTACCCATTTCGCTCAATGTCAAACTAAGTGTACCAGTGTATTCAATCCATTCTGCCATAATTATACCTCCAATGATAATTAATATTTACTAATTTAGTTAACTGAACTGATGGGATAAGATCACAGTAGACTGTATCCCGCAGCTTACTGTTGTCAAACAGTTCCTTTAACTGTTTATACAGTATCATATAGCGTTACGATACGCAATATTATTTTGTTATTATTCCCCATATATTAAGTCATCAAACAAGGTCTCCTTCTCAGATTAGTGTTTCACATACTGGAATTACTGCGAACAAGTACGGGGTGAGCGGCACCATTAAAACAGCCAATCCATCACCAGACGACTGTGGTAACTGTTGAAGTTTTGGATATGGTACACGCCCTTGACAGGTTGTTTCTCATCGGACTTGAATCGGTAATGGACGAGGCCTTTCACAATCGCGTGCGTTCGGAGATGTTCCTTCTAACCTTTTTAGAGAAAAAAATGTCTCGTCCATTTCGACGATGCCTTGGAATGTTATTTAAAATCTTTCCGATCCGGAAACATCCGAGTCGACATATAAGCAACTTTCCTCCAAATAAATCTTCGAAATTCGATGTACATCGTATTACAGACATACTATTATTATTCCAAAGGAACCATAAAAGGAAATGGGTAGCGTTCACAAGACCTAGTATGAATGACCTACAATGTTTTATTTTGTCAAAAAATTTCCGTTACAGATCGCCCGATATACCGTACTATAAGTAAGGCTAAAACGGAGATTTGAGCAGCATTCCGGTCAGGAGTTGCGAATTTCATGAATTTTATCCAAGGCGAAGCTCTATCTAAGTCCAGTTTAAGCTAAAATATTTTGTGTAATATATTCCTTCGTCTATTACATGGGATAGGAGCGGAATTATGGAGAAAGAAGATCTGAAGTCATTACAGCAGCAGGTGGCACTGCTTAGGGCCGAAGGGAAATACAAGGAAACCATCGAAGCAGGCTATTATCTTCTTAAGTGCGGAACGGAATGCGATGATCCTAAATCGATTTTAACCGCACATTTAAATATTGCAGCTTCCTACTATTGTATTGGCGATATGGAGGTGGCTTTTCACAGTATCGATGCTTATGATCAGGTTTGCAGCAAATACGGAGACGACACCGATCATTTAAGTCTGTACAATATTTTATTTGTGCTTTATGAGTATAATCAGGATTTTAGCAAGGCAAGAGAAACGCTTGAACAAAGCATTAAATTAGGGGAACAGCTGAAACAACACAAAATTGTCAGCAATGCATACAGCAATTACAGCCACCTGTGCTTGGCAGAGGGGAAATATGATGACGCATTGGAGATGGCCAAATTGGCACTGGAACAAGCGAACCTGCATACACCCGAAACCGAAAGCCCCATCATCAAGATCAGAGTTCAATTGAACATGGCGCTGGCTTACATTGAGCTCGGAAATTTTGATACGTCCCAATCCTTAATCGACGATATGATCAATCATCCTGTTCTGGATTCATTTGTAAGGGAAAAGTCCCAATGCTATCTGGTGCAAGGAAACTGGTATGCCAAGCAGCACATGTACAGGGAAGCTTTCGAAGCCTTGACTTATGCCAAAGAGTTAGTAGAAAGCTATAACGATATATATTTATTAAAAACGATTCAAGAAGAAAGATGCGGACTGTGCGAGCAAATGAATGACATTCCTTTAGGATATCATGTGCAAAAAGAATACATATCACTGCTTCATGAAATAAACAAGCAGCAATTGGGGTTAACCGCTCTGAAGCTTAATGTGAAACATAATGTGACCGTGCTTGAAAACAAGGCCAATACGGATTATTTGACAGGACTATATAATCGCGACTACCTGGAGAAAACGACAAATGAATGGCTGAAACAGGCATCCGAAAGAAATGAGAGTATTGTATGCATCACCTTTGACATCGATAATTTTAAAACAATTAATGATAGATACGGGCATCTTTTTGGCGATGAGGTCATCAAGCAGGTAGGCAAAGCTTCCTCAAGCCTAATGGCCGAGAACGAGCTGATCGGCCGTTATGGCGGCGATGAATTTGTAGTTGTGCTGAAAGGGGGAACACTGGCAAGCGGGAAGAAGAAAGCGGAGCAAATCAAAAGACGCTAACAAGCTTGACCCTCAGCAAGGACGGTAAACAGCTGCGAATCAAAACCAGCATTGGTGTTACGGATAATTTGGGTGGGACTTTGCTCTCCTTTAATGAATTGTTTTATTTAGCCGATGTGGGGCTTTACAGAGCCAAACAGAATGGAAAGAACCAGATTTGCATGGGGAACTAATCGGGGGGTATTTCAAAGGACTTGCTTCCCCGCAAGTCCTTTGGTTTTATCTGGAACAGATCGGGATCAGACCCGCTATTGTTAGAAGCAGGCTCTACGGCCGGATTTGGACAGATATTGCCAGCGGAAAATATTCATGCTAAGATTTGTTTGAACGAACAATCAAAATTTTACTTAACAGCGGATATGCATTTCTGGAGGCCATCATGACAGAGAAAGATAAACGGGAGAAGATTATTGAAGCCGCATACCAGGTACTGGCTGAACGAGGGTACGATGAAGCCTCTACCAAAGAGATTGCACGTACAGCTGGAGTTGCACAGGGGTTGATCGGCTATTATTTCTCGAGCAAGGATTTGTTGTTTGCCGAGGTTTTCCGCCGTGAATCAGAGAAATATTGCGAGTCGCTAGCCTATATCAAAAGCTATGGCGAACAGCAGTTAACTTTAGACGGGATTAAGTCGATCCTGAAGGTACCGAAATCAAAAACGGCGGATCATCCGGCTTTAGTCAAGCTGCGATATGAATTGTTTGCTTTGGGACTCCGAAATCAAGCCGTTTCCGGCAGCATCAAAGAGACGCTGGCCAGCAAACGCGCTCATCTCACAAGCTTGATCGAAGCAGTCAGCAATCTGCCGGAGGAGCATTCGCGAAGGCTCGCTCCGATTCTTTTGGCCGCTTTCGACGGCCTGGCTTTGCAGCGGATGTGCGATGACGAGTTCCCGTACGACGAAGCCTACGATACACTGGCGGTCATGATTGACTCTTATCTGAAAGCGATAAAGTCATAGCCTGGCGGACCGCCTTTCTTTTTTCATTATATTTGTTTGATTGATCAAACAAATATAATGAAATGAACTACAAGATGAGGAGGAGAAGACATGAATCAAGTCATTCAATCACAAAAGCTAAGGAGAAAGCGGGAAGGCAGGACGTTTCTCCGATCTGCCTTGAGTATTGTCGTAAGATTCAGATGGCTGGTTATCATCTTGGGGGTGCTGGCTTTTCTTGCCTCGGCGCTCGCGGGAGCTGCGACGGTTGGCAAGCTCTCCCTCAGCAGATGGGAAGTTCCCGGTTCCGAGTCCTATCAGGCTGGAAGAGCGCTTGAGCAGACATTCGGGTCCGGAAGCCCCAATCTGGCGCTGCTCGTGACGGTGAAGAAAGGCACGATCGACAGCCCGGATGTACAGGAAGCAGGAATAGCGTTAACCCGTGAACTGGCGTCGGACAAAGCGGTGCAGGAAGCTTTCTCTTATTGGACGCAGGGTAACACACAGGCGCTTCGCAGCAAAAACGGTACCCAGTCGCTTATATTGGCTCATTTGAAAGGAACGGTAACGGAAGCAAGGACGGCGCTTGGCGAATTGTCTCCCCGTTTCACCCGAGACAACAGCTTATTCAAGGTAGAGGTCGGCGGTCAGGATGAAATTTTCAGACAGGCGGCACAGCTTGCCCGTCAAGATTTTTTGCGTGCGGAGATGATTATCCTGCCCGGCGTGTTTCTGCTTCTTCTGCTGGTCTATCGCCGGCTGTGGGCAACGGCGTTAACGATCGGCATTGGGCTGTTTGCCATGGTGGGCACGCTTGCCGGACTGAACGTCATTGTAAGATTCACGGAAGTTTCAACCTTCGCCCTCAACTTGACGCTCGTGATGGGACTTGGACTCGGCATCGATTATTGCCTGTTTATGATCGCCCGGTTCCGGGAAGAGCTTCTTGCGGGCAAAAGCCCGCAGGAAGCGGCCGTTCGCACGGTGGAGACGGCAGGACGCACGGTGATTTTCAGCGGGATGACGGTTGCGGCGTCCTGCGCGGTTCTGTTTGTGTTCCCGTTTCCGTTCCTTCAGTCGTTCGCTTATACGGGAATTCTGGTCGTCCTATCCGGCATAATCGGATCGGTGGTGATCTTGCCGGTATTTTTTGCGCTGCTGGGCCATCGAATGGCGCGCCGGACCACAAGAAGAGCGTCAACTGCGGATCCGGCAGGGGCTGGCATCCACGGCGGATGGTGGTACAGAAGCGCCAAAAACATGATGCGCCGGCCAGTCCTTTGGGGCGGAGCGGCGATCATCGTTCTGATGCTGCTGGGCTCTCCGATTCTGAGCTTGAAGTTTGGGCTGCCTGACCATCGCGTGCTGCCCGAGGGTACGAGCAGCCGGCTGGTGGAAGACCAGAAGCGGGCCGGGTTTCCGGCTGAAGCGACAGACTCGATTCAGGTTGTTGCGCCGTCGGTTCAGGACCCCGGTTCCAAAGTGGAAGCCATTGCGGGCTATGCCGCAGAACTGTCGCTGATTCCCGGCATTGTTCAGGTGGATTCCCTTGCCGGCTCTTACGCGGAAGGGCGGCAAATTACGCCGCCGAATGAAATTCACGCCCGTTTTAAAGGGGCGGATGGCGGTACATTCCTGACTGTCATTCCTTACGGAGACAGCATTGATACGGATTCTTCGAGAATTGTAAATGCCGTAAGGACGGCGAATGCTCCGTTTGACGTGAGGGTAGGAGGCTATCCCGCGGATCTGACCGACTTCCGGGAAACCCTGCTTGAACGGATTCCCTTTGCCCTGGCTTTAGTTTTGGTGATTACTTTTATCGTATTGTTTCTGATGACCGGGAGTATCCTGCTCCCCCTGAAGGCGACGGTGCTCAATTTCTTGAGTCTCTCCATTATGTTCGGCGCCCTCGTCTGGGTGTTTCAGGAGGGGCATTTATCCGGGTTGCTTCATTTTACGCCTGCCGGGTCGATTGAGCCCAGCATTCCGATTCTGATGTTCTGTATTGCCTACGGATTGTCCATGGATTACGAGGTCTTTATCCTGTCGCGGATCAAGGAGGAGTATGACCGTTCCGGCGATCTCGTGGAATCCGTTGCGGTCGGGATTCAGAAGAGCGGTTCGCTCGTCACAACGGCCGCTGCAATTCTGGCTTTTTCATTTGCCGCATATGCGACAGGGGAAGTTGTATTTCTGAAAATGCTCGGGATCGGAATGATGCTGGCCGTGCTGGTTGACGCGACGCTGATCCGGTCTGTGCTGGTGCCAGCCTTCATGAAGCTGGCGGGACGGGCAAACTGGTGGGCTCCGCCCGTGCTGCGCCGCCTTTACGAACGGTTCGGCATTTCGGAAAGCTAGCTGCGCGGGCAAGAGATACCCCGGAGCAACGCTCGCGATTGCGATTGCGGCAAAACGGGCAATCCCTGCAGGTCCATTCAGGACTGCGGGATTGCCCGTTTGCTTTAACCATCGCAAACAAGTAAACCAAGGCTTGCAGGTTTTAGCGGTGCGTTTTGCCGAGCCCCAGATTGCCGATCAGGAGCCTGTCGCGAAGCCGGTCCGGAAAATGGCTGAGCGTGACGATCATGCGGGCCCCTTTGCCCACCGCGTAACGGGTTCGGGGTTTGGATGATTTTAACGCATCCAGGACAGCGTTCACCACAACTCCGGTTGGGGAAAGATGCTGGTTAGCGATTACAGACTGCATGCTCAGCATAGCATTGCGGTACAGAGAAAGCCGGCCCTCGGGAACCTGTTTCAGCGACAGGTCGGACGAAGCTTGCGCTTTTCCGTGAATCGCCGTTTCAATCGCTCCCGGCTCAATCATCGTTACGTGAATGTTCCAAGGCCCCAGTTCAATCCGCAGCGCGTCCGTAATGGCTTCCATAGCATGTTTGGAGGCGGAAAGCGCGCCGAGAAAAGGAAGCGCGGTCTTTCCTGTCACTGCTCCGATGTTAATAACTCTTGCGCTGCCATTTGTTCTTAACAGGGGGAGAAAGGCTTGGGTGACTGCGATCTGTCCGAAGACATTGAGCTCAAACTGCTGCCTGATCTGCTCCATCGTGAGCAGCTCGAGCGGCCCCTGCACAATGCAGCCGGCGTTATTGATCAATCCGAACAGTCCCTTGCCGTCAAGGTGACTCTCCACTTCCTGACAGGCGGACTGAACGGAATCGGCATCGGTAATATCGATCCGTATGGGAATCACGTCAGACGACACGGATCTCTTAAGCTGCTCTCCGCGTTGCACGTCCCGGACACCGGCGAATACGCGGTACCCCGCTTGAACCAACTGCTTGACGCAGTCCGAACCGATTCCTCCGGTAGCGCCGGTTATGAACACGGAAGGTTTTCCTTGAGTGTTTCTTTCTGCCAACAGATTCACGCTCCTTAATAAATGGGAATGAAAAAGACAAATCGCCAGGTGAAACGAGGAAGTTCCAGGTAAGCCAACCGTTACCGCGGGAAGGTCAAGTCCTCGCTGTAGGCCCACAGCTTTTTGCGAAACCTGGAATCATACGCCTGGGGATCGGCCGGGACACCTGCTTCTTGTCGAAATATTGGCCGGTTACCGAGTCACGCTCCGGTGAAGTGGCGAGATGGAAGATTACATCCGCGCCCGATTTGGCGCTGCCGAATCCAAAAGGAATGCTTTCACGCACCATTTTCGTATTTAACAGGGAGCAGGGGTGTATACAGTTTGCCGTTATGTGGTCCGGCTTCAGCAGCTCGGCAAGCTCAAAAGTAAACATAATGAGGGCAAGCTTGCTTTGTTTATAGGCATCGAACGGGTCATAGTCATGCTCCAGCATGATATTGGACCAATCGAGCGGCTTTTGGCCGACGGAGGCGACGTTTACGATCCGGGCGGGCGCCGAAGCCTTCAGCAAAGGAATCAGCATTCGAGTTAGCAGATAGGGAGCCAAATAGTTAACGGCAAACCGAAGCTCGTAGCCGTCGGAGCTTAGCGGCCTTCTTTTGTCCGACAGCTTTCCCGAGCCGATGCCGGCATTATTAATAAGCACATCCAGACGCTGCTCCCGGGCGGAGAGCTCCTCCGCGAAGCGCCGCACCTCGTCAAGGGATGAGTAATCGGCCACATACAAGCGCAGCTTCTGATTGCCCGTGCGCTTCATGATTTCTTCCCGGACCCTCTCGCCCTTTTCACGGGTTCGGCCATGCAGGAGAACCGCAGCGCCCGTCTCTGCGAACTGGATGGCGGTTTGTTTGCCAATGCCGTCTGTAGAGCCTGTGATCAGAACGGTTTTATGTTCCAAATTGCTCATAGCTGATGGGATACCTCCTCTTCATCTGTCATTTTTTCGGACTTGCATAATTTCATCCTATTGGACTTAAGGTATACTAGGAAGGAGGGCATTTCTCATATCATTCGCAGTAGTAACAGTTTTTGTAATAGGATAAACAGCGGCGGCTTAGAAACCGGGAGGGGATGTCATGAGGGATTCATTCAAACATAGGGAGCTTGCGGATTTTCTGCAGACGAGACGCAAACGGTTGTCTCCGCAGGAGGCGGGGTTGAAAAGCGATTTAACGCGCAGACGTACGCCCGGATTGCGCAGAGAAGAGGTTGCGGCCTTATCCGGCATTTCTTTAACCTGGTATACGAGTCTGGAGCAAGGACGGCCGATTCGGGTTTCCGAGCAGGTATTGGAGAGCCTCTCCCGAACGCTCAAGCTGGACCGTGACGAGAAAAGCTATTTGTTCGCTTTAGCGGGTCTGCGGGTAAACTCGGAATCCAAGGAGCATCATGGAAACGATGACGCCATCTCCCCCTCGCTTAGGCTGATTCTCCAGGAGCTGCACCGGTTTCCCGCCTATATTATGGGGAGCCGATGGGATATTGTGGCCTGGAACGGTATCGCCGGGGAAATTTTCGGATATGACGACGATATGACCGATTTGGAGCGAAATGTAGTTTGGCGCATGTTCATTAAAGAGGAGTACAGGCAGCTGTTTCGGCACTGGGAATACATTGCGAAGGGAATGCTGGCCCAGTTCAGAAACTTTTATGGAAAGTTCGCGGATGACCCCTGGTTCACCGATTTGGTGGAGCTTTTGTCGGAATCCAGCCAGGAATTTCGAACATGGTGGCCGCAGCATGAAGTGCTGAATACTCCGGAAGGCAGCAAAGAGCTGTATCATCCCGAACTGGGCGTGCTGGACATGGACTACAGCAGTTTTATGCTTGCGGAGGATCAGCGGATGATTCTGACGGTGTTTACGCCGAAGCCGCAGTCCGGTACGCTGGAAAAGCTGGAGCAGCTTGACATTATAAAATGAATTTCCAAAGGCTCCAGGAGATAAAGGCTGAAACCCAAGAAATGAAGCCGAAAACCATCACAATTTTGTTCTCGTTCCAGCCGTATTTCAAGCTAAAGTGATAGTGAATAGGAGCCATTCGAAATATTCTCAATTTGGTTTTCTTGTAATACCAAACCTGCAGAATGACCGACAGCTGCTCGGCGAGATAAATCGAGAACAGGAGAGGAATCAGAATTTCGACCTTTTCGATCACCGCGAGAAATGCGAGCGAACCGCCAATGGCCAGCGAACCGGTGTCCCCCATAAAGGCTTTTGCCGGATAGATATTGTAAATAAACAACCCCAGCAAGCAGCCGATCATCACCAGGGAGAACGTCTGCACTTCTATTTTTTCCGAAATGACAAAAAAGAAGAAGAAAGTCGGAATGGCAACATTGATCAGTAGGCCATCCAGCCCGTCCGTAAAGTTGATAGCGTTGGCCGAGCCCACGATAAACAACACCGCCAGGATCAGATAGGCGAATATGGGAAGATGAAGACTAAAGCCTTTATAAATCGTGATATCCGAGCTTAAATGGAATTGATTCACTAGTACATATAACAAGATGAAGGTAAACGCGAATTGAAAAATCAGCTTGGTTTTCCCGGAGATCCCTGACGGATCCTGAAAAGCGGCTTTCTTAAAATCGTCCGCAAATCCGACCAGACTGAATAAAACAAACGTGGCTCCGAGAAACAGGACAAGGGGCTTAGGATGGAAATACATTGATGTAATGACTCCTATCAGGAGGATCATGCCCGCCATCAGCGGAGTGCCGCGTTTGGCCTGGTGGTCCGGTGGCAATTCTACCCGGATAGGCTGAGTCAGCTTCAAGCTGCGCAGGCCCCGAATTAATAGGGGCGTGAGAAGAGCAACCAGCGAAAAAGAAATGGCTAAAGCGCTAAACAACGAATTTTCCATGATCTTAAGTTCTCCTTCACAATCTCACTTCGTTTATTATACTTTAGAAAAGTGGACAAATATTCCATCTGCTATCCCCAAAAATCTAATCTCCCAATATATTACTGCATACCGGGAACTATCAGCAATGAAAAAGAATGAAGTCCCCTCATCGTAACCTTGTTCGCTTGAAGCGGTTTTTTTGCTCGGTTGGAAAACAAATGCACTTGACCGAATAGAGTTCGTCTATTAATATCAAATCATTGTGGCCAAAAGAGAGGTTCGCAATATGATTGATTGCATCCAGATCGACTAGAGAGGTGGATTTTCTTGCAACAAGTACTACTGAATTTGATCGGCTGGACCAACGACTTGCTCTGGTCGAAGCTCTTGATTGTTCTTCTGATAGGTTTTGGTCTTTATTTTACGGTTCGCTCTAAATTTGTGCAGTTCGGCATGCTGAAAGAAATGTTTGTCGTGCTGAAAGAATCGAACAACAAGTCAAAAGGCGGAGTTTCTCCTTTCCAAGCCTTTTGCATCAGTATGGCCGCCCGCGTCGGGACAGGCAATATTACGGGAATCGCGATTGCGATTGGTTTAGGCGGACCCGGGGCTGTATTTTGGATGTGGGTAACGGCGATCATCGGCTCGGCGTCCAGCTTTATTGAGAACACATTGGCGCAAGTGTATAAAGTCAAGGACAAGAATGGTTTTCGCGGCGGTCCTGCGTACTATATGGCTTTAGGGCTGAACAAGCGCTGGATGGGGACTTTGTTCGCCGTCTTGATTACGTTATCCTTCGGCTTCGTCTTTAACGCCGTTCAGTCGAACACGATTACCGTCGCTTTTGAAAATTCCTTCGGCGTCAATCGTCTCGTTCTTGGCTGTATTATGGCCATTGTCTTTGCAGGGATTATCTTCGGCGGTGTCAAACGCGTTGCCAAAATTTCCGAATACATGGTCGTCTTCATGGCATTGCTCTATATTGGGATTGCCTTGTTCATCGTGCTGATCAACATCTCCAAGATGCCGGAGGTGCTGTCGATTATCGTGAACCATGCCTTTGGCTTCGAGCAGTTTGCCGGAGGTTCACTGGGCGCGGTGATTATGCAGGGCGTAAAGCGCGGATTGTTCTCGAATGAAGCGGGCATGGGCAGCGCGCCCAATGCGGCGGCAGCCGCAACGACCAGCCATCCCGTCAAACAAGGGCTGATGCAGGCGTTTGGTGTACTCACCGATACACTCGTCATTTGTTCAAGCACCGCATTTATTATTTTGCTGTCGGGTGCCTACAAGCAGCCTGGCCTGGACGGAATCGTGCTGACCCAGATGGCATTAAGCGAGCATATCGGATCGTGGGCATCCGGTACCTTGGCCGTTATGGTTTTCCTGTTTGCCTTTAGTACGTTAATCGGGAATTATTATTACGGGGAAACGAATATTGAATTTCTAAAATCCAGAAAATCGGTGTTAATCCTCTATCGTTTCTGTGTTCTGGGCATGGTTATTTTCGGAGCGGTAGCCAAGGTTCGGTTGGTATGGGATTTGGCCGATTTGTTTATGGGCCTTATGGTGGTGGTCAACCTGATCGCCATTCTACTCCTGTCCAAAGTCGCCTTTGCGGCTCTGCTGGACTACAAACGGCAGAAACGGGCAGGGAAAGACCCCGTCTTCTCCAGAGATAACTTCCAGGGGATGGGGCAGATTGAATGCTGGGATCAGCAGGCCGCTGATGAAAGGTAAAATATGGTGATATACTCTGGAGCGGGATGCCGAATAAAGGTATCCCGCTATTTTTATGTCCAACAACAGCCGGGTTTCTGTTCGGTTATTACAAAAAACTATTCTCGTAGACAAAGATCGACAACAATTTTAAAATGAGGATAAATCTAAAATCTAAAATTTTCATCATGTTCAGACCATCACGCCTAGACATCAGATGGATGATGCGGCAAACGGCAGCAAATCGGTGGAAGAGTCGTCCCGGGTACTTCTGGAGCTGGCTTCCATTATTCAGGTCGCCCATGCCAAAGCGATTACCCGTGACATCGAACAGGCCGTGACAGCCAACCAGAAAAACCGGTATGAAGTGAGCAAGGGCGCGCTTTCCGCGAGGGAAGCCGGCAACGCCTTGCAGGATATTTTATATGCTGTAGCAGGAACTGTAGAGGATACTACTCATATCACAGACCTGACCAAGAAGGAAGTCGAGAGCTCCGGAAAAATGATCATATTGAACGAAAAGGTGACGGTCATGATGGAGAGCACCCTGAGCAGATCGAAACAAGTTCTCGCCAGCGCCGAAACGATTTCGGAGGAAATGGAACATATCGCGTCTGCCTCCGAGCAGCTAACGGCCATGGCCGAGGAGCTCAAAGCGACGTTAGGCAAAATAAAAGTATGACAGGCAAGCCGCCCGGATTGCCGCGAATGGCGATGGTAATGTGCAGCCCGTAAAGGTATAGAGCTTTGCGGGCTTTTTCGCAAATTCGTCAATTATTCACAACTACCGCAATTCTTGGTGATCTTTTTCACAGATCATTGCGATTTGGTGTGATTGCAGTCACGCCAAGGACGGTGCCCACCTTTTATACTGGGTTCATTCCAAATCAATGATAGTGAGGAGAACATGATGCTAAGCGAACAAACCATCCAGATCATTAAATCGACGGTCCCTGTGCTCGAAAAGCACGGAACAGATATTACAAAACGGTTCTATCAACAGATGTTTGCGGCTCATCCCGAGCTGCTGAATATATTTAATCATGCGAATCAGAAGCAGGGCAGACAGCAGGCTGCTCTGGCTAACGCGGTATATGCAGCGGCCCAAAATATAGATAAGCTTGAAACGATTTTGCCCGCGGTGAAGCATATCGCGCATAAGCACCGCAGCCTTGGCATTAAGCCGGAGCAGTACCCGATCGTTGGCCACTATTTGCTTGGAGCCATTAAGGATGTGCTTGGCGATGCGGCCACAGATGACATCCTGAATGCCTGGGCGGAGGCCTATGGCGTCATCGCCGATGTCTTTATTGGCATAGAGGCCGAAATGTACCGGGAAGCCGAGCAGCAAACCGGCGGTTGGGAAGGATTCCGCGCTTTCCGGGTCGAGAGAAAAGATAAAGAGAGCGATGTCATCACCTCTTTTTACCTGAAGCCGCAGGACGGAAAGCCTATCGCCTCATTTAAGCCAGGACAGTATCTCAGCGTCAAAATTCAGGCGCCGGGCGAACCCTTCACGCAAATCCGCCAGTACAGCTTGTCCGATGCCCCGGGTAAAGACTACTACAGAATTTCCGTCAAACGGGAGGACGCCGCCCCGGATAAGCCAGCGGGAAAAGTTTCGGTGTATTTGCACGAGCAGGTGAATGAGGGAGATATCCTTTGGCTTTCGGCGCCTGCCGGGGAATTTACCCTGGACTTGCAGGACGCGCGGCCGGTGGTTCTGATCAGCGGAGGGGTTGGATTAACGCCGATGGTCAGCATGCTGAATACCTTGGCAGATCGTCATCCGGAACGTTCCGTCACCTTCATTCACGCCGCGCAAAACGGCGATGTACACGCTCTTAAAAATCTGGTGCTTGGGACTGCGGGACGTTCTCCGCAGGTTAACGCTTATTGGTGCTATTCGGATCCGACGGACCGTGACAAGGAGCTGGCCAGCTATCACAAAGAAGGGCATATCGACCTGCCTTGGCTGCAAAGCATCATTCCTTCGAAAGACGCGAGCTTTTATTTCTGCGGCCCTGTGCCGTTTATGAGAACGGTTTACAGTCTCCTGAAGGAATGGGGAGTTGCAGAGGACGACATTCATTTCGAATTTTTCGGGCCATCCGGCAGTTTGGAAGCTGCCGAGGTGAGCTGATCCGGAGGCTCCAATTGCAAGAGACAGGTCCTTTCAATCGAACAGACATCATACGTAGAAAAAGCGAAGGCTGGAATATTCCGGCATTTCGCTTTTTCTATAGTATGATACATGTCTCCCCAAATGTTTAGTAAATTTTATAGCATGAAATAAATGATTCCGGCCAGCACGATCCGGTAGACCGCAAAGGGAACAAGCTTGATCCGGTTAATGAGCTGCAGGAAGAAACGGATGGAGATTAGCGCTACGATAAAGGAACTGATGAAGCCGGCGATGAAAAATGGAAGCATACCTGCTGTAAAGTACTGCCAGTTTTTAAGCAGCGATATGCCGCTTGCGCCGAGCATCATCGGAACGGCCATAATAAATGTAAAATCAGCTGCCGCCCGGTGGCTCATCCCAAGCAACACCCCTCCGGAAATGGTTGAACCCGACCGGGAGAATCCGGGCCAGAGGGAGAAGCACTGGAACAATCCAACGGACAGAGCCTGTCCGTAAGTGATCTGGTCCACGGTTTGGACCTTCGGATGCTTGGGGCCCCACAGGTCGGCAGCAATCATAAAGAGGGCGCCGATCACGAGTCCAACGAGCACGGTTCTGCTTGAAAACAAATGCTCGTCGATATAATCTTCAAACAGCAGTCCCAGCACGCCTGCAGGAATCAGCCCGACGATCACCTGCGTCAGCTTCAGCCGCCCCTGGTTCGGCCCGCTTCCCGCCTTCTGCCCCTTGGTCCTGTTCCCAAGACCGAGCAGCTCCACAAACCGGTTTCTGAAATAGAACAAAACGGCCAGGATCGAGCCGAGCTGAATAACGACCTTAAACGTGTTCGCAGCCGGCTTCGTTAAAAATTGCTGCGTCTTCAGCCACATATCATCGACGATAATCATATGTCCGGTTGACGATACCGGCGCAAATTCCGTTAAGCCTTCGACGATCCCGAGGACAACCGCTTTAATAATCTCAATAATATTCAATTGTAGTCACAGGCTCCTTTCAATTACTGCTGGGCTTTCATGTTTTTTGCCCGCCGAAGATACAGATACACGACAATAAGCACAGCCAGCCCGATGAGAGCGTAGGCCATATAGGAGTATACGTCCATGTAGTGCAGAATGCTTTCCCACGATTCTCCCAAAGCCGATCCCAAATAAACGAGCACCGTATTCCAGATCAGGGTACCGGCCGTTGTAAACAGGAGAAATAAACTGAACTTCATGCGGGCCATCCCGGCCGGGATCGAAATCAGGGATCTGACGAGCGGAATCATCCGGCAGAACAACACGGTACGGTAGCCGTAGCGGCCAAACCACGCTTCCGCTTTGCCGATGTCTGATGATTTAACTCTCAGGATGCGCCCCCATCTGGCTACGATCTTCTCCAAACGGTCCACATCCAGCAGCAATCCTACGCCGTAAAGAATAACAGCGCCGAGCACGGATCCAACCGTAGACGCCAGAATGACGCCCGGGATGGTCAGATCCGATCTCGTCGTCATAAACCCCCCAAAGGTTAAAATCAGCTCCGATGGAATTGGAGGGAACAGGTTTTCAAGCGCAATCATTAAGGCAATCCCTAAATATCCGAACTCTTCCACGAATCCGGTTATCCAGTTGTCCATAAAGCACCTCCAGTACATGTGACCTGACGGGTGATACCCGGTTAAACAAGCGTCTTTCTCACATTCCTCAAGTAGTTATAGCGAATAAAGAAGAAATACGTCACCTGCGCGATGAAAAAACAGAGCAGCACAACCACCATCTCGGATGCGATGGATAGATAGTAGAAGCTTTGGAGCGCCATAAAGGCAAAGATGCTGTGCAGGGACGCCAGCAGAATCGGTACGAAGAAGAGCATGGCGAGCTGTCCGGTTACAATCCGGTTTAACTCCCGGTCCGTTAAGCCGAGCTTGGCCATGGTGCCATACTGCCGCCGGTCGTAGTCCAAATCGGCATAGAGCCGGAAATAGAGGAAGCTGCCTGCCGCGATGAAAAATACCGTCCCTACGAGCAGCGCAGCGAACAGCATGGCCCGGTACGTCATCATCTGCATGACGTACAGTGTGCCGCTTACGGTCAGGGCATAAGGCTGATCCGCGTTATATTTGACCTCGCCATCTTCTGCGAGCCGCTTCGCAATGCCAAGCGTCCGCTTGAAATCCTTCACGTAAAATCCGGTATAAAGATCCACCGATGCCGGGGCGGTAATCCTCCTGAACAATTCGTCGCTGATGACGAGACCGCTGAAGATACCGTCCAGCTTCCATTCCATCGTATTCAGGATGTGTTCCGGGATGGGGACCTGCTCCGTATAGCCGATTTCCCGAATTTGCAGGCCGCTTCCTTCCAGAGTATAAACTTCCTTTTTCCTTACACGGGTATAAGTCTTGTCTCTCTGGGAACTGATCATGACCAGGGCGTCGCCATCCGTTAACGGCTTCTCCTGAACAGATCTTCCCGCAAGCTCGGCCGCCTGCCTGTAGCTGGAGAAGGAAATGACCGGCAGCAGCTCATGTGCGCCCTCAGGCGCTGACAAGGAGACACGGACATTTTTAACGGGAATATGATGGATAGAAGGAACAAGTCCTTTTTCCCTCATTTCGGTTTCGATCTCCTGCAAATGCTGCTGCTGCAAAGGGCTGCCGTCCTTGGCCAAATAGCCTACTGCGGCCGGATAGTCCTCCTGAAGCTGGTCGGACAACGTATTAATGGAGGCAAACACGCCGACCGAGCAGAACGAAACGGTGGAGATGATGGTCACCATAAACAGCATGCGCCCGTTATCCTTAAGCCGGTAAGCCAGATTGGACACCGTTACGATATTTGTCTTCTTCCAGAAGAACAGCCGCCTTTTCTGGAGCAGCCCTACAATCCAAACTCCAAGCTGGCTGTAGAAAAAGTAAGTTCCAAGAATGGTCATGAGGATGACCGGCAGCATGCGGACGTATAAGGTGTCCACTGCTGCTGTGGCTGCCAGCGCATAAGCGATGATGAGCAGCACGGCAGCCAGAGCCGAGTGAACCACGGAAGCTTTGGGAGGCGACTTCGGCTTTTGGCCGGATTTGAACAGTTCAATGACCGAATGCTGCTTGATCCGTACGGATGTGCAGACCGAAATGATCAGGAACAACAGGACAAATGCGCCTGCGGTAAGCGCCAGCGCCTGCCATGGTAAATAAAAGGGGATGGGGTCCATGCCGAAAGAACGGGCTCCGATCATCAGGAAGAGCTGTCCGGTAATCAGACCGGCGAATATGCCGGTCAGGATGGACCCGATGCCGATCAGCATGTTTTCCAGGAGAATCATCAGGTTCAGCTGGCCCCTCGTTATTCCATGCATCAGCAGGATGCCGATCTCGCGCTTACGCGAGGATAGGAAGGAGCTCAGCGAATACAGAACAAAGAAGAAGGAGAAGAGATACATGATGCATACCGCAGTGACCATCGTTTGAATGACGATCTTGAAGACCATCGATTCGCGGATATAAGGATTAAAGATATAGAGCGCACAGATGAAGAAAATCATCACGGAAAAAGCGCTGCTGAGAAAATAAGCCGCATAGGTCCGCTTGTTGCGGGCGACGTTCCTATAGACGAACTGTAGAAAGGACACGGCTATCTCCTCCCAGCAATGACAGCATGTTTATAATTTTTTGGAAAAAGGCCTGGCGGTTGCTTCCCTGATAGATTTCGTTATAGAATTTGCCGTCTTTGATGAAAATAACCCGATGGCAGAAGCTCGCGGCAACGGCATCATGGGAGACCATCAGGATCGTGGCCTCCTCCTGCCGGTTGATGGCTTCCAGCGTCTCCATCACATCCCTGGACGCTTTCGAATCCAGGTTGCCTGTCGGCTCATCCGCCAGAATCAGTGACGGGCGGTGAATAATGGCCCGGGCGATCGCCGTCCGCTGCATCTGACCACCGGAAATTTCATAGGTCCTTTTGTCCAAAATGTCGCTGATTCCGAGTTTTGCAGCCACCTCGTGCTGCCTGCGTTCCATTTCCTTAACCGGTACACCGTCCAGGGACAGGGACAACACAATGTTCTCCCCTACGGTCAGGGTATCGAGCAGATGAAAGTGCTGGAACACGAAACCCAGCTCGCGTCTGCGGAACAATGCCGTCTCCTGTCTGCCTAACTGATGTGGATTGATCCCGCCAATCCGGATTTCACCGGCCGTAGGTTCATCGATGCCGGCAATCACTTGAAGCAGGGTCGTCTTCCCGCTCCCTGAAGGACCCATGATGCCTGTGAATTCGCCTGCCCGAACCGTAAATTGAATATGATTCAATGCCCGGTGCGGCACTCGGCCCTCATACACTTTGGATAAATGTTCAACCTCCAGAATATTCAAGTTCCCAATCTCCTCGTCCTTGTAGTCACTCTATCCCGACTTCTTCTTCATTATAGTGAACGGCTGAAACGGACTGCCATCGCCCAATCTTACACTAGCTTACACATTTGTAAGCTAGAACAGGATCCGTACCGTTGTTCCCCGTCCTTCTTCCGACTCCAGCTCCACCCGGTGGCCCATCTTGTCGCAGATCTGTTTCACCAAATACAGCCCCATACCCGTCGATTCCTGAAACAAGCGCCCGTTCTCGCCGGTAAAGTACGGATCAAAGACCCGGGGCAGGTCACTCTTGGGAATGCCAATCCCTTCGTCCCGTATTTCCAGAACCGTATGAGGGCCGCTCCTGAATCCATGAAAAATAATCTGATGATGTTTTCCCCTTGTATAACGAACTGCATTCGTGACCAGCTGCGTAAGGACAAATGACAACCATTTTTCATCCGAGGCTATCCTTAAAGCATCTTCCATTTGAACAAGCGGAAAAATATGGCTGCGGATAAACAGCCGTTTCTGGGAGGAGGTCACGGAGCGGACGACGCGTTCCAGTTCAAGCTCCTCCACATAGAAATCTTTCTCGAAGGTGTCGAGCCGTGCGGTATACAGCACCATGTCCAGGCCTTTTCTGAGCCGGTCCACCTCATCGCCAATCGCTGTGAATTCCGGTTCATCCTTATGCTGAATCATTAAATGAATGACGGATAGGGGCGTCTTCATTTGGTGTACCCACTGGTTGATGAACTGAATATGGGAATCCAGCTTGTGCTTGTACTGCTGCAATTCCGTCTGATAACGGCGAAACTGTTCCTTGATCAGCCGGTGCAAGTTTTGAGATAAGGGGGTTTGCTGCTTATCGTTCAGCAGTTCTTCCGTGGAGGCGGACGGGGTGGACAGCCGCATGTAGAAGATCCGGTTTCGCAAATAGCGGAGAATCAGATATCCGACCAGCAGGCATCCGCTTAACAGGGCTGCATACAGGCTAATCGCCGTATGGCGGTAGCCGTCTAGCCGGTAAACCAGGGTTACGAGGAACAATTGAAGCACATAGACGGCAACAAGCGGAGCCTGATCTCTTAAAAATAATTTCATTCTTCATCCTCCCAATTGGGAATTAGCCGGTATCCCTGCCCGCGAACCGTCTGGATGGCTTCGCGGATGCCAAGCGACATTAATTTTTTGCGGACACGGGTTACGTAGACATTCAAGGTGTTGTCATCGACAAAGGCCTGATCGTCCCAAATTTTATCGAGCAGCCGGTCCCGGCTGACGATTTGCTCCGGTCTTGCCATCAGCTCATCCAAAATTTTGGCTTCCGTATGGCTGAGCTCCACTTTATGTTCCTTTAAAGTAAGGTAAAGACGGTCTAACTCCAGGGTCAACCCCGCGACCGTGACGATCCGCTGCTGCTGGGTGGCCGCATAGGAGCCGTAAGCGCGCCGAAGCTGGCTGTTGATTTTGGCAACCGCTATTTCATAGTCAAACGGCTTGGTCAAATAATCATCGGCACCGTTTTCGAGAGCCATCACCTGATCCATTTTGCTGTCCCGGGCTGAGATGAACAGAACCGGACATGTTGACAGGCTGCGAATTTGCCGGCACCAGTAAAACCCGTCATATTTCGGCAAATTAATGTCGAGCAGCACCAGATGGGGATCATACGATTCGAACTCGCTCCGAACGGATTCAAAATCGTCGACATCCCGCGCAGCATAGCCGAATTTATGCAAATGCTCTTTAAGCAGGCTGACCAGTCTCTTGTCATCTTCGACGATGAATATTTTAAACATCCGGTAAATCTCCTTTGGCAGGGAAAATATAGTTCACTGGTATTGTACCAAACCGGGACGAATGATCTCCATATTCATGATAGAATGAGTCCGCTTTAGCGTATAACATTTCCTCGCTCGAACCATGCTAAGGATGACAGGAGCATTCAGAAGGGAGAGTATCTACTTATGAAACGTTACGATACCAGTCTGCAAGCAGACAGCACTGTAGCTCAGGCGCAGAATTCAGTGAACAAGCTGCATCACTCCGTATCTCAGGCGATGAGCCATCCGACCCGGCAGATGGTTGAGCAGGCCGGCAGTACGCTGGCGCGTACGGAACAGGCAGTCCGGCAGGCCAAGCAGTTGCTTGGCGGCCCGGGCGCGGAGCTCGCAGAGGACATGCTGGCCGAGGAGAAGAGCAGACTTGCCAAGCTGAAATCGCATGAGAGACATTCAGGCCGCTAGATGATGTTCCTGCCCGCAGTCCCGCGAAGCTTTAAGCTTTGCGGGCTGTTTTTTTTTGAAAACTATAGAAAATCGCTGCAGTCGATTGTATAATCTATCCAATAGGAATACCAGTACATACCAATACATACATAAAGTCCAAATCTTAAAATTGAAAGAGAGGTTGATTCTTATGGCAAAATCAAAAGGTCTTTCCGTAAAGACAATAGTCGCGATCGGCATTGGTTCGGCTTTGTTTGCGATTCTTGGAAGGTTCGGTTCCATTCCGTCCGGTATTCCGAATACGAACATTGAAACGACTTACGCCCTGTTGGCCTTGTTCGCGCTGCTCTATGGGCCTTACGCGGGGCTTCTGATCGGCCTGATCGGGCATACGCTGAAGGATGCTATCTTTTACGGACAGCCTTGGTTCAGTTGGGTCATCGCCTCGGGAATCGTCGGCTTGGTCCTCGGGATTATCGCCGGAAAAATCCGTATTCACGACGGTGAGTTCGGCAGCCGGGGGATCATCCGTTTCAATGTCGCGCAGGTTGTCGCCAACGCCCTGGCCTGGTTTGTCGTCGCCCCGGTACTGGATATTCTGATTTATGCCGAACCGGCAAACAAAGTATTTACCCAGGGACTTGTAGCGGGGATCGCGAACATCGTGACGGTGGCAGTTATCGGAACGCTGCTGGCGGCCGCCTATTCGAAAACAAGAACGAAGCAAGGAAGCTTGACCCGTGAAGCTTAAATATGCAAAATATGCAAGTTCAGCAGGATGGCCGGTGAGAGTTCGCCGGCCTTTTGAAACGGCAGGAAAGATGAGTTCCCGCAAGCAATGAGCTCACGCCCGAAGAAGGACGATTTTGCCAAAGTTCAAACCAATCAATCAAGAGGAAGTACAGATATGAGAAGACCGGTTATCGAGTTCCGTGATTTCAGCTTTCGATACAAGGCTCAGTCGGAGCCTACGCTGCATCATATAACATTTAGCGTCTACGAAGGAGAGAAGGTGCTTATTGTCGGACCGTCGGGTTCTGGGAAAAGCACGCTGGCCCATTGTATAAACGGGCTGATTCCTTTCTTTCACGAGGGGGAAATGACCGGATCGGTGATGGTCGGGGGCCGCGAGCTTCTGGATCTCAGCATGGCGGAGCTGTCCGATCTGGTGGGAACCGTTCTGCAAGATCCGGACGGGCAGTTCGTAGGGTTGACCGTAGGCGAGGATATCGCCTTCAAACTGGAGAACGACATGGTTCCCCGGGCCGAAATGGTGAGCCGGGTAGAGATCGCGGCTGCGGCAACGGGGATCTCCGAATTGCTGGAGGCTTCGCCGCACGAGCTGTCAGGCGGGCAAAAGCAAAAAACGACGTTGGCAGGCGTACTGGTGGGCGATGCCGGCATTCTGCTGTTTGATGAGCCGCTCGCGAACCTTGATCCGGAGTCCGGCCGGACAACCGTTGAACTGATAGACCGCATTCACCGGGAAACGGCCAAGACTGTGATCATCATCGAGCATCGGCTGGAGGAGATGCTGCACCGGGACGTGGACCGCATCCTTGTGGTCCGTGACGGCCGGATAGCCGCCGATTTGCCGGCTCCCGAGCTGCTGTGCTCCGGACTGCTTGCCGAGACGGGACTTCGCGAGCCGCTGTATTTGACGGCGCTCAAATACGCCGGCTGCGAGATTGCGCCGGATATGAACCCGCAGCAGATCGGCCAGCTGCGACTGGATGCCTGTGCGGAGAAGCTGGCGGCATGGTATCGGGCCAACCCGGCGCCATCCGAATCGGGCCTTGCGCCCCCGCTGCTGGAGCTTCGGGATGTTTCATTCAGCTATGTGACAGACCGCCCGGCGCTGAGCGGCATTTCACTGATCATCGGGCAAGGGGAGATGGTCTGTATCGCAGGCCGAAACGGGGCCGGGAAATCGACCGTCTCCAAGCTCATTTGCGGATTCTACAGGCCTTCTGCTGGAACACTTCTGATGAACGGCCGGGATATTCGCGCGGATACGATCAAGGAACGGGCCCAGCGAATCGGCTATGTCATGCAGAACCCGAATCATATGATTTCAAAGGCTCTCTTGTATGACGAAGTCGCCTTGGGGCTTAGGGCGAGGGGCTTACCTGAGGCTGAAATCAGGGAACGCGTTCATGAAGCGCTTAAGGTATGCGGGCTTTATTCTTTCCGCAGCTGGCCTATATCGGCCCTGAGCTACGGTCAGAAGAAGCGTGTTACGATCGCGTCGATTCTGGTGCTTCGGCCGGAGCTGATGATCCTGGACGAGCCGACGGCCGGCCAGGATTTCAGGCATTACAATGAAATGATGGAGTTTCTGAACGAATTGAACCGTCAGGGCATGACGATCGTCATCATTACCCACGATATGTATTTGATGATGGAGTATGCGCAGCGCACGATCGTTTTTGCGGACGGATTGAAAATTTCCGATGACACTCCGTCGAGGGTACTCAGTAATCTTGACCTTTTAAAAGCCGCCAATTTAAAGAAAACTTCGCTTCATGAATTGGCCGATAAAGCGGGATTTCAGGAGCCGGACGAATTTATAAGCCGGTTCATCGCGTATGACAGGAGGGTCCGGAATCGATGAGTACCAAGATGCTGACCTATACGAACCTTGACTCGCCGATTCACCGTCTGAACGGAGTGACGAAGCTGATCTTTTTCGTTGTCTGGTCCGTAACGGCTATGATTACCTACGACACACGCTGTCTGCTCGGTATGCTGATCCTTGGGCTGCTTGCTCTAAAAATCTCAAGAGTAGCGTTTCGGCAATACGCTTTTGTGCTCGGCTTTATCGCCGTTTTCTTCCTCCTGAACGAAATCGCCGTCTTCCTGTTTTCGCCTATGCAGGGAACCGAGCTGTACGGTACAAGGCACGACTTGGTCCATCTTGCCGGAAGATATACCTTAACGTGGGAGCAGCTATTTTACCAGTTCAATATCGCTTTGAAGTATGCCGTTGTCATCCCGATGGCGCTGCTGTTTCTTCTGACCACCGATCCCAGCGAATTTGCCGCTTCTTTAAACCGCGTCGGCGCCAGCTACAAGCTGGCGTATTCGGTATCGATTGCCCTCCGCTATCTCCCCGACATCCAGCAGGATTATCACAATATTTCGTTCTCCGCGCAGGCCCGCGGGATCGATATGTCCCGCAAAGAGAAGCTTTCAAGACGGCTGAAGAACGCGGTTTCGATTCTGATCCCCCTGATCTTGACCAGTGTAGACCGGATCGACAGGATAAGCGCCGCCATGGAGCTGCGCGGCTTTGGCCGCAAAGGGAAGCGAACTTGGTATAAAACCCGTCCTTTCACCGGCATGGATTACACCGCCTTGGCCATCCTTTCGGCGATTGTCGTGGCGTCGTTCAGCCTTACCTTTTCCGACGGGTCGCGTTTTTATAATATTTTTCAATAGTGGGAGAAAGCTCCGCCCCTCGCGGATACATCCCCGCCGTTTCATTTCCTATAAAATAAATAGCTACTTTTAATCTCATATTAACATTACTACAATAGACTATGAAGGATCGGAACATACTCTTACTTCAATACGATCTCAAGGAGGTAAATCATGGAACACACGACGATTAAAAATTCCAAGATCGAGCCCGCCTCCAAGGTAGCGCTTGGAACCTGGGCCATTGGTGGCTGGATGTGGGGTGGAACCGATGAAGCAGAGGCGATTAGAACGATCCATGAAGCTTTGGATTTAGGGATAAACGTAGTAGATACGGCGCCTGTTTACGGCTTTGGACGGTCTGAGGAAATTGTAGGCAAAGCTATTGCCGAAAAAGGGACTCGGGACCAAGTCATTATTGCAACCAAGGTTGCTTTGAACTGGAAGGATGGTCAACCTTTTCGGGATGCTTCCAAAGAGCGGATTGAACAAGAAATCAATGACTCTCTTGCAAGGCTGAAGACCGATTATATCGATATTTACCAGATCCATTGGCCGGATCCTAAAGTCCCGATGGAAGAAACGGCAGAAGCCATGAGAAAATTGCACGAGTCCGGAAAAATTCGGGCCATAGGCGTCAGCAATTTCTCGCCGAGCCAAATGCAGGAATTTCAAAAGGTGGCTCCGCTGCATACGGTACAGCCCCCCTATAACTTATTTGAGCGGGAGATTGAGCAAGACGTGCTGCCGTATGCGCGGGAACAGGAGTTGACTTCCTTATTTTACGGAAGCTTGTGCCGGGGCATGTTAAGCGGGAGAATGACTATGGACACTCAGTTTGGCGGGGATGATCTGCGGAACGCCGATCCCAAATTCCAGCCGGACCGCCGCTCCCAGTATCTTTCAGCCGTTGACGAACTAAATGCCTGGGTACAGCAAGCCTACGGCAAAAGCGTTATTCATTTAGCCGTGCGCTGGATTCTGGATCAGCCAGGTTCCAATATTGCGCTGTGGGGAGCCCGCAAACCAAGTCAATTGGACCCGGTCAAAGATGTGGAAGGATGGCATTTGACCCAAGAGGATTTCAAGGTCATAGACGAGATTGTAAACAAACATGTGAAAAATCCGGTCGGCCCGGAATTTATGGCTCCGCCGGCAAAACCTTAGGCAGGCTTCAGCAACCGGACCGGCAAGCCTTCGATGACAATACCCTTCTGCCAAGGCGGCAGAAGGGTATTTCTGTGCCATAATTAAGTTTACGGGGTCTGAAGCAAAGCGCCCGAATCCGTCTCGAAGTGAACGCCTCACTTAGTGAGGGTATTTTATAATTAGCGATTCAAAATGGAATCGATCACATCAGCCAAATTCGCATTGCTTAGCTCGTTGATTAGCTCATCAATCCTCGTTCTTCTGCGCAGCGAGCCTACAAGGAGTATTTCCAACCGCTGATCTCTCCCAATCAGGACGGAGTCTACGGATAGCGTATTTGTCAATATTCCAGCAATTACGGCAATTTGCTGAGGGGTAAGCTTGGACAAAAGAGAAGGATCATTTTTGTTTGACCCCCTCGTACCCTTACGTTTTTTTTGCTTTCCGTTTGTCATACGCCCCCTCCTGCAGAAAGCTAGTTGTAGGGTTTGCTTTTAAGGTCGAATAATGGTGGTGGTCGTACTCGGTCCAGCCCCCCTCCCAAACCCGAAAATAAAGGATAAGCTGATGATAATAAAAACGATCAGGGCAATGCTTCGGTTCGTATCTTTCACAAGGTTCTCCTCCTTGTTATTGTCCATACAAGTTCAATTCTTCTAATTCATCGGTGAAGCGAATGAAGGGAAACGGAATCAACACTACGTCTGGCCGCCAGGAGCTTTCTGTCAATCGTCGTCTTCATCATAGCCAGAGTCATCGTCTGTTTGACAGGGTGCGACAAAGATGAGATAAAACAGGATGGTTGTAATGACGATGGTAAAGAGATCCTTTGCATTCTTTTCCGCAAGCGTACCCAAGTCGTTATCCCCCTTTTTACTTATAAGTATGTATGACGTTCGATAATTGACCCTGTAAAAAGGCTGTTTTTTTAAAAACGAAGGAGGAGAAGGAATGCTATCGGAGATTATCCGGGAATTGAACCGTTTCGGGGGCTGGGACAGCTAACCGCGGAACAATTGGCTGCTTTATCCGGTACGTGGCACATGATCGGACAGAGGGAGCTGGAGCTGGGGAGCAAAGTGTGGGAAGCTTATATTTCACCGGAAGTAGAAAGGCACGCCAGCATCCTTCTAGAGGATACGTCTGCCTTTGGATCGGCTACACTTAGCTGGACAGAAAAAATTAGGGCTATTAGAAAAACACAACAAAACAAAAGGAGCAAAACGACAATGGCCCAAGCAAGGCGCACATTTTCAGCAGAATTCAAAAGACAGATG
>NZ_JAIOGQ010000032.1 GCF_019904135.1 Paenibacillus caui
CCGGCGTGGTGCATGGGAAATGTCTCGAAACACAAATAATGCCCTTCCGACTTCTTTCTGGGAAGCGAAAGGGCTGAAAAGTTTGCTTTCTCGTTATTTGGAACTTCGTTAACCTTTTGGAACCGCCGTATGCGGACCCGCATGTACGGTGGTGTGAGAGGACGGGGGTTAGCCGCCCCCTCCTACTCGATTAAGTGATATTTCAGCGACCAACAGAAAGGTATGGCTGAACACTGCTGCGGGCAGCGCGCGATGCCCAGCGAACAGCTACGGTTGTGGCGAAGGCGGATAAAGCAAGCCCTCCCAGCATGTCCGCGAGCCAGTGAATCCCCATGTAAAAAATCGTAAAAATAATCGCGACAGCCAAAACGCAAGCAATTGCCGCCCAGCGGCGGTTGCCGGAACGAACGGCCAGAATCGCCATGGAGACCGAAATGGAGGTATGAAGACTTGGAAAGCAGTTATCAAGTCCCGACAGCGGCCGATAAACCTCTTCAAAGTGAGGAAAAGCCTCCAGCATATAAAAGGCGGCGCCGGAAGGAGCGTACGACCATACTTCACCAATCGGAAAGAACAGATAAAACGGAATCGCAATGGCATAGTTCAAGATAACCGTCAAGCAGGTGGCAAACAGGAAAACCCGGTTCCCCTGGCCAGCGTATATTCCTATGGACGCAGCCAGCAGGGACTGCAGAACGATGACATAAAGGAATGCCGAGATTTCAGTAACCCACAGGTGATGAAACAGTTGCTGAAAATTCCGGACAAAATGTCCCTCCAGCTCGAAAAAGTAAGGGGTGAAATCAGCTGTGCCGTGCAGTTTGTGTTCAAGCTTCAATTCATACTTGTTTACCAGCAGGGCCCCGGTCATGGCTATAAACAGGAGCAGAAACTTCCATGAACGGACCAGCTCGGAAATAAAAGCATATGCTGCGGAAAAAGGGTTTCGTCCTGTGCCCGCAAAGATCAGTACAATGGTGATAAGTACTGTGAGCAGTGAAACCAAATACATCGATTGATAAAGCAAAACAGGTACAGCCTCCTCTGAATGTAAACTTCGACTAGTTTATCATATATCCCAGGAAGGAAGCACCCTTATTGTTGGCGTTTGTCAGTTTTTTCTAGCATTTTTCCCGAAAATGCCGCCGGCTGCCCCAATCAGGAAAGCGGGAATAAAGAAGAGGAAATCCCCGAATTCGAATGAGTAATCCAGCGCCAAAAAGCTGATGACAAACAAAAGCACGCCATAAAGGGTCCCGGTGAGGCCCCCCTGATACCAGCCTCTGCGTTCACTCCGTTTACCGGAGACATAACCGCCAA
Source organism: Paenibacillus caui (assembly GCF_019904135.1). Lineage (GTDB taxonomy): Bacteria > Bacillota > Bacilli > Paenibacillales > Paenibacillaceae > Fontibacillus > Fontibacillus caui. The sequence goes on from NZ_JAIOGQ010000032.1 coordinate 1,321, forward strand.
GCAGCACGGAAATGGCATGAACTCCATAAGTGCAGGATGTAAGATCCTGCTCCTCAAGGCTGCTCCACTTCAGCAGAAGAGACAATGCCAAAGCGCCGAGCATCATCCAAAAGTAGGCGTACCAAAGGCCAGACAATGTAGCTCCGGGAATGCGAAAAGGAACAAAACGGCGGATGAACTCCATACATATCCTCCTTAGCGTTTTTATGATTTATTAAAAATTGTATGGCAAGCTTGACAAGCATAGACCTGAAGAAGCCCCGAGTCAGCGGAACAATCGCCTGAGCAGCGGGACTCGCTGGATATCATAACGGTCGATCAGTCCGGTGACCACGCTCAGGACAAGATATAGCAGAAATGCTGCAGCAGCGCTTATCGTAAAATGCATGGCAGCGGAAGCCGAGAGGCGGACTTCATGATACAAATAACTGGCGCATCCTGCCATAATGATCATGCCACAGGTAATTTTGATCACATCCGCAAGGGGAAAACGGTAATGAAGCGCTTTGGATACGGTAAATCCGTGCAATAGTGTTACAATGATGATGTTGACGATGATCGCAATGATCGCGCCATAAATGCCGAGGGCAGGCTTGGAAGCCAGATAAAGGATCAGGCCGATTTTAACGATGGCTCCGATCAAAGTATTGTTGAGCGCCGTACCCGGCTTGTCGAGTGCCTGGAGTGTGGCCTGCAGCGGAGCCTGAACGTACATAAACAGGGCGAAGGGAGCAAGCGTCTTCAGCATCCCTCCGATTTCCCGGTTGTTATAGAGCAGCTGGCAGAGAGGTTCGGCCATGACATACATAATGACGGCAAAAGGAGCCCCTGTGACGAGCGCGAGCTTAAGAGACTGGTGCAGCCGCTTATGGATCATGCGCGTATCGCCGCGGGCCTTGGCTTCGGCAAGGGAAGGAACGAGCGATGTGGCAAGCGATGTAGTCAGCGCTCCCGGCAGCAAAAGCACCGGGATGATCATCCCCTGCAGCGCGCCGTATTGGGCGGTGGCGACAGCAGTTGCAACGCCGGCGATCGCCAGGCTTTGCGCTGTCGTAATAGACTCAAGCAAATAAGAGAGTGAGCCGACCAGCCGCCCGCCGGTAACCGGTATGGCTATCTTCAAGATCCGGCGCAGAGAGAACACGAAACCGTTTGTTTCTTTTATGACCGGCACCGGCAAAGCACCGACGGGCGTTCCTTTCTCCCTGCTTCGGCTCAGGAAGAACTGCCAAAGCAGAGACAAGAGCGCAACCAATTCTCCGGCAACCACGCCGAGCATGGCCCCCGCTGCGGCGTAGGCTATCCCTAAGGGAAGAAAGATATATGCGAACCAAAGCTGGCACAGGATGCGGGCAAGCGTCTCCAGAATGGAGGAGCTGGCGGAGGGGATCATATTTTGTTTTCCTTGGAAATAACCGCGGAATACGGCCGAGATCGCTACGATAAAAATCATTGGACTCATGGTGATAAAAGCGGGGTATACCCTTCCGTCCGTAAGAACATGCCGCATAATCCACGGTGCCATGATCAGACAGAGCCCCATGAAGAGGATTCCGGCCGTACCTGAGAGGATCAGGCTCGTACGAAGGACGGATCTGGACCGGTCCGGCCTGCCTTCGGATTCCGCTTCCGCAATCAGTTTGGCCACGGCAAGCGGAATGCCGCCGGAAATAATCGTAACCAGCACCAGAAAGAACGGGTAACCAAGCTGGTAAAGCCCGACCCCTTCGGCTCCAATGACTCTGGGCAGCAGAATACGAGGGATGAAGCCCATAATCCGGTTGATGATTCCGGCTGCAAGGAGAATCATAGTGCCGCGAATAAACGATTGTTTGTTCAATGGAGTTCCCTCTTCCTTTGCATGAAGTCTCTGGGGAAATGACTTGTACAGGTGGTTTGCTATATGGATATGCCGAACCTGTCCAGCTTCATGACAGCTTCTTTTTTCTTGCACCTGGTTCCCGGTAAGCAGGAATCGGGAAATAGAAGTCGAATTAAACACCGTTGGCATTATAAACGGTAGAATCAGAGAGACCTATGGCGCGAAAGGAGTTTGTCCTATGGCTGAAGAAGAGTTGAACGATCACGAGCTAAGGAAGGCCATTGACCAGCTCTGCCGCAGCAAGGCGGAGGAATTTCGTCTGTTCGGTTACGAGCACGTATCCGGTGACGATATTTGGGACTGCGTCAGTCAAAAGTACAAGAAAGAAGGAGTGCCGCCGCTGCACCGTCTGGTTAACGATATTCTCACCTTGAAGGCGACAACCTTTATGAATTATTTGACGATGTCCGCTTTTCGTGGATCCCGTTTCGAATAGCAGGGATTCTTTTTTTGTGAAAAAACCATATTTTCACATAGGCCGGGTTGTTTCTTATAAATTGACGGCGTTTTCCAGCATAGCTATAATAGGAATATTGAGAATGAAAGGGGAACATTAAACGGGATGAAAAGAATCATCACATTCATAGCCGTAGTGGTTATTACCATTGGGGTTATGGCTTGGACAAGCCCCGGTTTGATTCGCAGCATCAATCTTGGCCTGGATTTGAAGGGCGGCTTTGAGATTTTGTATCAGGCTACGCCTATGGAGAATGGCGCCAAGATAACCCGGGAGTCCTTGACGCAGACAGCAGTAAGTCTTGAGAAACGCGCCGACGTGCTCGGAGGCAGCGAGCCGCAGGTGACCACCGAAGGCTCCGACCGGATCCGCCTGAGAATTGCGGGCGTAACCGATGAGCAGGAAGTTCGAAAGAGACTGAAGGAACCTGCCTCGCTGACTTTCCGCAGTAAAGACGGAACCGAGAAGGAAGCGGACCAGTATAACAAGATTGAACTGATCGGCAGTGATTTTGCCGAAAATGGAGCAAGCATTACGTACGACCAATTGAACCGTCCGCAAATCAGCATCAAGCTGAAGAATAAGGAAAAATTTGCTGAAGTAACAAAGCGGCTTGCCAGCAAACCGTACGGTTCGCCTGAAAGAAATCTGGCGATTTACCTGGATGACCGCCTTTTGTCCGATCCTGAAGTTCAGCAGGAACTGGATCAGGGCACGGCTGTCATTACAGGCTCCTATACCCTCGATGAAGCCAAGCAGATTCGCGACACGATTAACCTTGGGGCGCTTCCGCTTAAGTTGACCGAGAAGTATTCCCAGAGCGTCGGGGCGACGCTGGGCCAATTGTCTCTGGACCAAACCCTGAAAGCCGGTGCGATCGCTTCTATTGTCATTCTGCTGTTTATGATTTTGGTTTATCACATCCCTGGCCTGGTAGCCAGCTTTACGCTGATCGTCTATGTCTGGATGATGCTGCTGATCTTCTATTTTGCGGGCGTGACGCTAACCCTTCCGGGAATTGCGGCCTTCGTGCTCGGGATCGGGATGGCGGTTGATGCCAACATCATTACGGACGAGCGGATCAAAGAAGAGCTTCGAAGCGGAAAGAGCATTCTGTCCGCAGTGAAGGCAGGCAATAAAGTTTCGTTCCGGACCGTTATGGATGCTCACGTTACCACTTTTATTGCCGCGGCAGTAATGTACTGGATGGGTGCGGGTTCCGTAAGAGGCTTTGCGCTCGTCCTGATGATTGATATCGTGGTGAGCATCATTACGAACATTTTCTTCTCCCGTTACCTGCTTGTTTCTCTAGTGAAGGGAAATATCATCAAGAAACCGGGCGTGCTTGGGGTTAAGGAGAGTGAAATTCGTGCGCTTTAAATGGAATATTGATTTTATCAAGAAGAGCAAATACTTCTATACGTTTTCCATTGTCGTTACCTTGATCGGCATTATCAGCTTGATCGTTTTTCAACTGAACTACGGCGTTGACTTTCGCTCCGGTTCCAATGTGGATATTGCGGTGTCCAAGCAGGTGACCAAAGAGGACATGCAGAACATTCTGACTGAAGCGAATCTGAACAACGAGAATGCCGTCATTACGCCTGGCTCCGGACGAGTCAGCGTCCGTTTTCCGAATGTGCTGTCAGAGGACGATCAAACCAAGCTCACAAGCGTTGTAGAGAGCAAAATAGGGAAGGATGCTTCCATTGAAATCAATACGGTGGATACGGAAATCGCGAAGGAACTGGAGCGGAATGCTCTGATTGCCGTGCTCGTCGCAAGCCTTGGCATCATCATCTATGTAACCATCCGTTTTGAATGGCGTTTTGCTGTTTCAGCCATTGTTGCGCTGCTTCACGATGCTTTTATGGTCATTTCGGTATTTTCGATCTTCCAGTTGGAAGTCAACCTTACGTTTATTATCGCGCTGCTTACGATCGTCGGTTATTCCATTAACGATACGGTCGTTATCTTTGACCGGATCCGCGAGAATATGCGCTTTGCGAAGATCAAATCCCATCAGGACTTGCACGACGTTGTGAACAAGAGTATTTCCCAGACAATGACCCGTTCGTTAAACACCGTATTTACGGTATTTATCGCTTCGGTTGCGCTGCTCATCTTCGGCAGCGAGTCGATCCGGATGTTCTCGCTTGCCATGGTGATCGGTCTGTTGTTCGGCGCGTACTCTTCGATCTTTATCGCAAGCCCGCTGTGGTATGCACTCCGAGGAATCGGTCAAGACAAAGGCAAGAAGAAACCGGCCAAGGCCACCACTTAAGTGCTGCTTTCGTGAATAGAAGACAGAAAGCCGCGTCAAGGCGACGCGGCTTTCTGTGCTTGTAGCGGGTTTGATTATTTCATCATGATTGTGTAAGGGGGGCTCATATTGACTAATCGGCATTCCGCTCAGTGGGATGAAGCTTCCTGGATAGGGATCATTAACAACTTGACCTTCGCCGTATTCAGAGGCGCTGTCGGTTGGCTCGCAGGCAGCATAGCCTTGCTGTCAGACGCTTTATTGGCGGTATCTGAAGCGGCCGGGGCGGCAGCGGACAAGCTGACCTTCTGGCCCGGCAAATTCAAAAGCACGGCCAAATCGGCAGCATCGAAACAATATGAGGGAAAAATAGTGCTGGTTATTGGTTTCTCACTTTTTCTATTATTAGGCATCGTAGAGACGGTGATTGCGTCTTTAAAGGAACTTTCCGGACAAAATATAGTGGCTCCGGATTATGTCGCAGGCATAGCTGCCGTGCTGTCGATTGGACTTCAGGAAGCTGCTTTTCAAGTCCGCCTTCGGCACACCCAGCCCTTTACCAGCGATAGACGCCGCCTGATCAAGGATCATTGGCAGGCCATGCTGGCTTCTTTCATCGTCCTGATTGGCGTCGTTGGCGCATTGACGGGTCGAGCGCTGGATGAAGAGGTCCTGCTTTATTTGGACCCGCTTGCCGCCATAACGGTTTCTATGCTGGTGTTGTGGAAAATGGCAGAAATGCTCTTCCGGTCGCTGGCCGCTTTGCCGGCTGAACGGAACGAGCAGCACGATGAAGCAAAATTATTAGACACGGTACAGCGGGTATATGGCGTCATTACGGTCGATCAGCTTTTGGTGGAGGAGCGGGGCTTCAATGTTCAAGTGTATGTAATCATCAGCGTCAACCCGCGTATTTCCATACAGGAGGCGGGTGAAATTGCGGGGCGGGCCAAAGTGCTGCTGCTAAACAGGTTCTCATACATCACCGCGGTTGAGGTTCGGGCCCAGCCATACGATCCGGGTTATCCTTACAAAAGCAACTGTGAAAAAAATGATCAAGACGAGCCAACGCTGCTGCAATAATTTCTGGTTTGGTTTGGTTTGGAAAAAGAGGAGGAGGTGATCTCCCGGTGCTGCATTCCCATTACCGCTGGAGCACCCTGCAGGCAGACAGAGAAGCCTCGGCCAAGCTGGCTGACCTGCTGAATATTTCGCCTATGCTGGCTTCACTCCTTGTGACCCGAGGATTGGGCGAGGCCAAGCAGGCGTCAGCATTTCTGCATGCCGGAGCGGAAAGCCTGCATGATCCGTACGAATTGCATGGCATGAAGGAGGCCGTTCTCCGGATTCGGCAGGCGCTGGAGAATAAAGAGCATATTCTCATTTATGGAGATTATGATGCGGACGGTGTCTCTTCGACGGCCTTGATGATCCGGCTGATGACATATTTGGAAGCTAGCTTTGAATGGTACGTTCCCCATCGCTCGAAAGAAGGGTACGGACTTCACAATCATGCGCTGGATGAGGCGGCACAGCACGGAGTAACGCTTGTAATTACGGTAGATACCGGCATCAGTGCCGTAGAGCAAGTGGAACATGCGAAACGATTAGGGATGGATGTCATCGTAACCGACCACCATGAACCGCCGGCGGTACTGCCGGACGCGTATACGCTCATCAATCCCAAGCTGCCTTTCTGCCTGTATCCGTTCAAAGGGTTAGCCGGAGTAGGCGTAGCTTACAAGCTCGCCTGTGCCCTGGCAGAGGAAGTGCCGGAACAGTGGCTGCAGCTTGTGGCGCTCGGGACGGTCGCCGATCTCATGCCCTTAACAGGCGAGAACCGCATTATGGTTGCCGCTGGTCTTGATTCCATGGTCCAGGAGCCGATTACAGGCGCTGCAGCGCTGCTGCGAATCGCCGGCAGCACTGCCGTGAATTCCACGGTGATCGGCTTCGGAATGGCGCCGAGGATTAACGCAAGCGGACGACTGGCCCATGCCAGGGAGGCTGTAGAGCTTCTGACCACCCAGGATCCCGACGCTGCCGAGCAAGAAGCGGAGAAGCTTGACCTGCTCAATCGGGAACGGCAGCAGATCGTGGAGAACATCGAGAATGAGGCTGTCGCCATGTTGGAGGCGAGAGCTCCGCAGGGTAAAGTTCCCCCGGTTATCGTTCTTGCGGGCGAAGGCTGGAATGTTGGCGTTGTTGGCATCGTAGCCTCCAAGATTGTGGAAAAATATTACCGTCCCGTCCTCATTCTCGGCATCGATGCCGAATCGGGCATGTGCAAAGGTTCGGCGCGTTCGATTCCCGGCTTTGATATGTATGAGGCGCTCACGCATTGCGCTGGCATTCTTGATCATTACGGAGGGCATCCTTCTGCAGCCGGCATGTCGCTGCATCGGAGCAATCTGGACGCACTGAGCAACAAGCTGATCGAATTTGCGGAGCGAGTGCTTACCGAAGAACACTACATACCGATGCTGGCCGCAGATCTGGAATGTACCCTTGATGAGATCGGGCTTCAGGCTATAGAACAGCTTTCGGTGCTTGAACCGTTCGGGATGAATAACGGAAGCCCGCGTTTTCTGATCCGGGGAACCAAAGTGCTCGAATGCCGGCAGATGGGCAGAGACCGAAAGCATCTAAAAGTGACCCTGCAGCAGAACGGAAGCACGGTCGAGGCGGTTGCTTTCGGCAAGGGGCCATTAGCTTCGCTCATATCTGAAGGCGCCATGCTTGACCTGATCGCAGAAGCGAGCGTCAATGAATGGAACGGAACGCGCAAACCCCAGCTTATGCTTCTGGATGCCGCTGTTCAGCATCTGCAGGTGTTTGATTACAGAGGAACGAGAAGCCCGGGGCACAAGCTTGAGGAGCTTGTGAACGATTGGAACGGTCTAGCCGAAAGCCTTAAAGGCCGCGCCGGTCTGGTCTGCCGGCCGGATTCGGGAATCAAGCCCTTTATGCAATTGCAGGAACTGCCGATTTGGGTATATGATAGGAGCGCCGGCCTGATTAGAGAATCAGGCGGGCCGGCAGCTCTTTGCAGTCCTTGCGAAGTAACTACGCTATTTGTGATTGATTCGCCCGAGACGCCGCAGCAGCTTGATTCCTTGATTGCCTCTTTTGCCGCCGTCGAACGCATTTATTTGCTTCACTCTGTTGGAGAGATCAAGGAACGAGTAGAATTTCCTTCGCGGGAGCAGTTTAAGAAGGTCTATGCGCTGCTTCGGAAGGCTGCTGTCCAGGCTGCGGCAGAGGCTGACCTTCTGCCCTGGCTTTCCAGGCAGACCCGGCTGTCGGTAAGAATGCTGGCAATGACGCTGGAGGTTTTCGAAGAGCTAAACTTTATTTCAAGGAATCGGGGCATGGTAACGGTCAATCCGGCTCCTTCGAAACAACAATTGGAATCATCTATACGGTATAAAGAATTAAGTTTGCTGGCGGAAATGGAACATTATCTGCTGTATGCCGAAGTTTCTCAGCTTACGGAGTGGATACAGACCAGAATGAAAGGCGCATCCTGATTGTAGTTAAAGGGGTACTGCTGTATAACGTTTTAGGAGGAGATTTTAGAGTGAATTTCAAAGATTATATTCGCGTTATTCCGGACTTCCCGCAACCCGGAATCAGTTTTAAAGATATTACTACTTTATTGAACGACGGGACCCAATACCGTGAGGCGATTGATGAATTGAAGCAGATGGTGTCGGCGCTGAATATCGATCTGATCGCAGGTCCGGAGGCGCGCGGCTTTGTTGTCGGCGCTCCGCTTGCGTATGCGCTTGGCGTCGGCTTTGTGCCGATCCGCAAAAAGGGCAAGCTTCCGTATGACACGATCGAAGTTTCGTACGATCTTGAGTATGGCAAGGACACGCTGGCCATGCACAGCGATGCGGTTAAACCGGGACAGAACGTGCTGATCGCCGACGATCTGCTCGCTACAGGGGGAACCATCTCCACCTGCGTGGATCTGGTTCGCAAATTGGGCGGCAATGTCGTGGGCACTGCGTTCATGATCGAGCTGACTGATTTGAACGGCCGAAGCAAGCTGCCGGGCCTTGAAGTGTTTTCGCTGCTATCCTACTAGTCTGAACATACCAAAAGCCGCCTGCCGGATGATCCGGTCAGGCGGCTTTTTTGCCGTCATGCGAATGGAATTTTAGAACATGTTAATGAGCGGCTTCCTCCCGGTCGTTGGAGAGGCCCAGCACGTCGATCAGCTTGAAGAACAGGCTGAGGAGGATGCCTACAATTGTAGCCAGCGCCATACCTTTAAGCTCAACATGGCCTAGCGTCAATTTTGTGCCGCTGATGCCGATGACAAAGATAACCGTAACCAGAATCATATTTTTGGCTTTCGAGAAATCGACTTTCCGCTCCACGAATATCCGCAGGCCGGACGCGGCAATAACGCCGAACAACAGCAGGGAAACGCCGCCCATAACGGGTACCGGAATGTTGGCGATGACCGCGGAGAACTTCCCTAAGAACGACAGCAGAATGGCAAATATCGCCGCGCCCCCAATGACGTATATGGAATACACCCGGGTCAGCGCCATGACGCCAATATTTTCTCCATAGGTCGTATTGGGTGTAGAGCCTACAAATCCGGAGAACACGGTGGAAATCCCGTTACCCAGCAGAGAGCGGTGCAGGCCTGGATCTTTGGTCAAATCCTTGCCGACGATATTGCCGGTGACGAGCAAATGTCCGATATGCTCCACAATGACCACAAGAGCTACCGGGATGATCGTGATAATAACGGAGAGGTCCCAACTCGGAGTCGTCACCGTCGGGAACGAAAACCAATGGGCATCGGCAATGGCGGCGGTTTTGACCTCGCCCATGGCGAAAGCGAGCAAATAACCGGCGATAATCCCGATCAGAATATGAATGATTTTCGGAAAACCGCGGAACAGAACTGCCCCGAGCACGGTTACTCCGAGCGTAACGGTCGAGAGGGTGATTTGCGTAACATTTGGCGTCCAGACTTTAGCCGGATCAGGATTAATCCAACCTGCCATGCCCGCAGCAACCGGTACGAGCTCCAAGCCGATAATCGCTACAATGGCGCCCATGGCGGCCGGCGGAAAAACAACGTCAATCCAGCCGGTCCCTGCATATTTTACAATTAAAGCGACAGCGATAAAGATAAGGCCCGTTATAATAAAAGCCCCCAGGGCAAGGGAATAGCCGTTCCCGGGATGAGCGGCGAGCACGACCTGAACCGGGGACAGAAAAGCGAAGCTCGAACCCAGATATGCCGGAATTTTACCTTTGCAGATCAGGATATAGAGCAGGGTTCCGATGCCGTTCATCAGGAGAATCATAGCCGGATCGACATGAAATAAATTCGGCACAAGCACCGTACTGCCGAACATCGCGAACAGATGCTGCAAACTGAGCATGGTGCCCTGTCCGAAAGGTATTTTTTCATTTACTTGAATTTCGCGCTGCTGCAAAAGCAACTCACTCCTTGTGTCATATTAACGTGGGCTGTGACCATCTTTACTAGATTAAATAGATTAAAGACAATTTTCAACAGAAAAATATGAAAATATACGCGGAATGTTGCCGAATTGTGAAATCTGGTAAAGCGCTGGAGTTGACGGAAAACCCGGCAAGCGTCATAATGATAAGAAATCAAATTCGGTGAAGTGCATTCTCATTATGAGGAATCTGCGCGTTTCATTTAACAATAGAAGGGAAAGTATCGGTATTCAATGGGTATACAGCGATTACTCGAAAAGGCGTCCGCCTATATCAAAGAAGCCGATTTGAACCGGATTCGCGAAGCTTACGAGTTCGCTGATCAGGCTCATCACGGTCAGATTCGGAAATCGGGAGAACCCTATATTCTTCATCCGCTGGCAGTTGCAGATATTGTCGTAAATATGGGCATGGATGTGTTGTCCGTTATTGCGGCGCTGCTTCATGACGTGGTGGAGGATACGACGGTTTCGCTCCAGGAGATCAATGATAAATTCGGCAGAGACTGTGCGATGCTTGTCGACGGGCTCACCAAATTGGAACGAATCCGTTTTCAGTCCAAGGAAGAGCAGCAGAACGAAAATTACCGCAAAATGTTCATCGCGATGGCCCAGGACATCCGCGTTATTGTGATCAAGCTTGCCGACCGGCTGCACAACATGCGGACACTCAAGTATCAGTCCGAAGAAAGCCAGCGCCGCATTGCTTACGAAACATTGGAAATCTTTTGCCCCATCGCGCACCGTCTCGGTATTTCCGCAATCAAATGGGAAATGGAAGACATTGCGCTTCGTTATTTGAATCCTCAGCAATATTACCGTATTGCCAATTTGATGCACAAAAAGCGGGCGGAACGGGAGGAGTTCGTCGACAACGTCATTTCCCGAATATCCGAGAAGCTTGAAGAAATGGGGATGGATGCCGATTTGTCCGGCCGTCCCAAACATATATACAGCATCTATAAGAAGATGACGACCAAAAACAAGCAGTTCAATGAGATTTATGACCTGTTTGCCATCCGTGTTATCGTTGACAATATTAAGGATTGCTACGCCACGCTGGGCATTATTCATACCCTGTGGAAACCGATGCCGGGGCGGTTCAAGGACTACATCGCCATGCCGAAGGAGAACATGTACCAGTCCTTGCATACGACTGTTGTTGGACCCAACGGCGAGCCGACCGAGGTTCAAATCCGGACCTGGGAAATGCATAAAACAGCGGAATACGGGATAGCCGCGCACTGGGCTTATAAAGAAGGCGGCGGGGATACGACCGGTCCGGAAAGCAAAATGCCGTTCTTTAAAGAAATCCTTGAGCTTCAGCATGAAGCGCAGGATGCTTCGGAATTCGTGGAATCCCTCAAGATGGATTTCTTCTCAGATCTCGTTTTTGTGTTCACTCCTAAGGGCGAGGTCATTGAGCTTCCTATGGGTTCGGTTCCCCTTGACTTCTCCTACCGAATCCATACCGAGGTAGGCAACCGCACCATTGGAGCCAAGGTGAACGGACGAATCGTTCCCCTTGACCATAAGCTCAAAAACGGGGACATTGTTGAAATTCTCACCTCCAAGCATTCCTATGGACCGAGCCAGGATTGGCTGAAGATCGCACAATCTTCGCATGCCAGAAGCAAGATCAAGCAATGGTTCAAGAAAGAAAAACGGGAAGAGAATATTGAAAAAGGCCGGGATGCGATTGAGCGGGAACTCAAACGGGCCGGCGTCGATCCATCCCAGTGGATGACGGACGAGAAGCTGCTGGATGCGGCCCGTAAATTTACGTTTAACGATATCGAGGATATGTTCTCGGCAATCGGTTTCGGCGGACTGACCGCAGCCCAGGTCTGTACTAAGCTGACGGAGAAGCTTCGCAAGGAACAGGAAGAAGCCGGCCAGATCGAGCTTTCTACCGAAGTGAAAGAAGTCAAGGCTCTTCCGGATGAGAAGAAGCACCGACCAACCAACGGCGTCAGAGTCAAGGGAGTCGACAATCTGCTGGTCCGTTTTGCAAGATGCTGCAATCCGGTGCCCGGTGACGACATTATTGGCTACATTACACGCGGCCGCGGTGTATCCGTTCACAGGAGCGACTGTCCCAACATTCCGACAGGGGATGACGGGGAGGAAGCAGCCCGTGTAATTGATGTGGAATGGGAAGAAGCGGTGGAAGCAAACTACAGTGTCGACATCGAAATTACGGGGCACGACCGCCGCGGTCTGCTGAACGAGGTGCTTCAGGCCGTTTCGGAGAGCAAAACCAATATTTCCGCGGTGTCCGGCCGTTCCGACAAGAACAAGATGGCCATGATCCATATGACGATTTTAATTCGAAACATCGATCATTTGCAGTCGGTCGTAGAGAAAATCAAACAGGTCAAGGATGTATATTCGGTACATCGGATTATGCAGTAATAAGGCAGTGTAAAGAAACAAGGAGATTTGGAAAACGATGCGGGTTTTGGTACAGCGCTGCAAGAGAGCGCAGGTCACGGTTGACGGCTCGGTTGTGGGCCGGATTGATGCCGGACTGCTGCTGCTTGTTGGCATTACGCATGAAGATCAGGAGTCCGATGCCGTCTATTTGGCGGATAAAATCGCTGGCCTCCGGATCTTTAACGATGAAGAAGGTAAAATGAACAACAGCATTCTGGATACAGGCGGCAGCATATTGTCGGTCTCCCAGTTTACGCTTTACGGCGACACGCGCAAAGGGAAGCGCCCCAGCTACAGCTCGGCGGCCCGTCCAGACATTGCCAGTCCGCTATATAACCGGTTTAATGAGCTCCTTGAAGCCAAAGGTCTCAAGGTGGAAACCGGTATTTTTGGCGCGGAAATGGACGTTGAGCTTGTGAATTGGGGGCCGGTTACGTTATGGGTGGAAAGCCCGCAGAAATAAAACCCATAGTAAGAGGCGTATTCGGCTTCGGCGCGCAGGCTTTCCTTCCGCTCGCTTTCGCATAGAGATTTAAGGTTCCGGGCATCTTGATAAGGATGAACTTGAAAAGGGGTTCTTCTCATTGCGACAGCCGGACAAACATCTTTCGTGCAGGGCAGCAGCGCTGTATTTCCCGGGACATCACCGGGAAGCAGCCGGACTCGGCCGCATGGCAGAGGAAAATCGTTTTGCGCTTGAAGCCTGCAAACCGCATATCTCGGCTTCAGGCCAAAACGGCAGATTGACCTGACCAACGAGAAGCATCCTGACCGGGATGCTTCTTTGTTTTGTTATCAGCCTTGAAAAGAGGCAGGCATTTCCTTGAGCCGTTGTTAAACGGTGGCGGGAAGGCCGGTTTTGCCAAAATTGGATCGGAAAGGAGAGATGGACATGTCCAGGCATATTCAAGCCTATTTCAGGACAGAGGATGACGCTGAAGGGGCCAAGATAAGGCTGGCTGCTTATCCTTTGGAACATTTGGAGGCAGGCCGTCTGGAAGAAGGGATGGGCAGGAACCGGAATATTTTGATCCCGATCCTTCCTTTCGGCACAATTACCGGAATGTACGCGGGAGGCGTTTCAACTCTCGGAAGTATTCCCGCGGTGTTTGCGGCGCACAGTACGGCTTCTGTGGCTGACGCAGGAGAAACCGGGGCGCAGCGGGACATCCGTGAGGATCGTCCGGAGGATGACAATGATACATGGGGGACGGTTCCTCTTGCCCAGGATACGTTTGGCGGCGACGGCAGCGGCTACGAGGATCTGAAATACGTGCTCAGCGCCAAAGTGAAGGACGTGCATTTTGAGGAAGTTGTAAATAAGCTGCGTTCCGAAGGAGCCTTCGTGGAAATTCTTGATTAATAAGCGTTTTCTTTCGTGTAATACAAATGTAATATAAAAGCCGTCTTGTTGTAATCTAGCCGGTTTATAATACACACATGACCCCCTTTTTTAATATATGATGATGAACCTGCTATCATTAAGCAGGTTTTTTTCTTGTTCAGTTCTTGACTTTGGCACTACAGTTCCTTAAAATCTAACAGTAACAGTAATATTGAATATGTCGAATTTCGACGAAGGGACAAAGTAATTCAACCCCACATCCACAGAGAGGAATTCCGGATTCCGTGATGGCATTAGGCCACAGGGAGAACAGGCTGCAAGAATTCCGTTGATGATTGAGTGAAAGACCTCCTGGAGAACCTGCGGCGAACCTATTTAAGTAGCCGTATGGCGTAGGGCGGGCGTTAACCGCGTAGAGCGATCGGTCCTTGGATGTTTCGGCCAATCGGAATGTGGGTGGTACCACGGGTGACTGAAATGATAACGGTCCCTCGTCCCTGTTGTGAGAAGCGACAGAGACGGGGGGCTTTTTATTTTATGACTGGAGGATAGGAAAATGGCTTTTCAAAAACCAACAGGCACACAGGATTTGCTGCCGGGCACGGTGGAGAAATGGCAGTTTGTCGAAGAGAAAGCGCGGGATTTGTGCCGCCGGTTCAACTACCGTGAAATCCGGACGCCGATTTTTGAACAGACCGCATTGTTTGAACGCGGTGTCGGCGAGACAACCGATATTGTCGAGAAGGAAATGTATACGTTTGAGGATAAGGGCGGCCGCAGCATGACCCTCCGTCCGGAAGGAACCGCCGGTGTCGTTCGATCCTATGTGGAGAACAAGCTGTACGGGGAGCCGGATATCACCAAGCTGTACTACATAGGCCCGATGTTCCGTTATGAGCGTCCGCAGGCGGGACGCCAGCGCCAGTTCCATCAATTCGGGATTGAGGCCTTTGGAGGGGTGGATCCTGCGCTGGATGCGGAGGTGATTTCCCTGGGATATCAGTTCTGCATTGAGCTTGGACTAAAGGGAGTCAAGGTGGAAATCAACTCCGTGGGCAATCCGGCCGTTCGGGCGGCATACCGGGAGAAGCTGCTCGAGTTCCTTCTGCCTATGAAGGATTCGCTGTGCAAGGACTGCCAGTCACGCATACACCGGAACCCGATGCGTGTGCTCGATTGCAAGATCGACCAGGAGAAGTTCGTGAACGCCCCGTCCATTCTGGACAGTCTGGATGAAGAATGCAGCACTCATTTTGAACAGGTTAAAGCTTACCTGACCGAAATGGACGTCGATTTTACCGTCAATCACCGCCTTGTCCGCGGCCTGGATTACTACACGCATACGGCATTTGAATACAAGGCCCAGGGCATTGGAGCGATCGATACGGTAGGGGGAGGCGGCAGGTACAACGGCCTTGTGGCCGAAGTGGGCGGACCGGACCAGCCCGGGATCGGACTTGGGATCGGACTTGAGCGTATCCAGCTTATTTTGGAAAATCAGGAGATCGAAGTTCCGTCCTTCAAGCCGCTTGACGTTTATCTAATTGCGCTTGGCGAGTCCGCTGAGCAAGAGATCACGAAGCAGCTGTTCAGGCTCCGCCAGGCGGGCTTTTCCGCCGAACGGGACTATCTGGGCCGGAAGATGAAAGCCCAAATGAAATCGGCTGACCGGATGCAGGCTCGCTATACCGCCATCCTTGGCGATGATGAGCTGTCCCGCGGGGAAATTGCCCTGAAGTCGATGGAAAACGGCGAGCAGCGGACGGTCAAGCTACTTGAGCTTGTGAATGTTTTGAGCAAAGAATAAATCACCATTATCATATCAAAGGAGAGTTAACAATATGTCAAGGACTCATCACTGCGGCCAGATCAGTACGGCCCATATTGGAGAAACGGTAACGCTGAACGGATGGGTGCAAACCCGCCGCGACCTCGGAGGCGTCCTTTTTATTGATTTGCGGGACCGCAGCGGCATTGTTCAGATCGTATTTAACCCGGCTTATTCCGGAGAAGCTCTGCAAATTGCGGATAAAGTGCGCAGCGAATATGTGCTCTCTGTAACAGGCAAAGTCGTAAAGCGGGATGCTGAAACGGTCAACCCGAATCTGCCGACAGGCGAAGTCGAAGTGCAGATTACCGAAATCGAGGTGCTGAATGCAGCCAAGACGCCTCCATTCTTCATTGAAGACGGCATCGAAGTGGACGAAGCGCTGCGTTTGAAATATCGTTATCTGGACCTGCGTCGTCCGGAGATGCAAAATACGCTGCGTCTTCGCTCCAAAGCGGCCAAGATTTTCCGCGACTACCTGGACGAGCAGGGCTTCATTGAAGTCGAGACTCCGATTTTGACGAAAAGCTCGCCGGAAGGCGCGCGCGACTATCTCGTGCCGAGCCGCGTGCATGAAGGCGAATTTTTCGCCCTCCCGCAGTCGCCTCAGCTCTACAAGCAGTTGCTGATGGTAAGCGGTGTGGAACGCTACTACCAAATTGCCCGCTGCTTCCGCGACGAGGACCTGCGCGCCGACCGTCAGCCCGAGTTTACCCAGGTCGACATCGAGACGTCTTTCCTGTCGCGCGATGAGCTGCTGGGCATGATGGAGCAGCTGGTTGTCCGGTTATTCAAGGAGACGGCGGGCGTAGATGTTCCAGCTCCATTCCAGCGGCTTACCTATGCCGAGGCGATGGACAAATACGGCTCCGACAAGCCGGACCTGCGTTTTGGCCTCGAATTGATCCAGGTCAGCGATCTTGTGGCAAGCAGCGGCGTTAAAGTATTCTCTTCCGTCATTGAAAAAGGCGGGGAAGTCAAAGTGCTGAACGCTAAAGGATGCGGAACCTGGAGCCGGAAGGAAATCGACGACCTTGGGCCGTATGCAGCCCGTTATGGCGCTAAAGGTTTGGCATGGATTCAGGTGAAAGACGGCGAATTCAAGGGGCCGATCGTCAAGTTCTTTACACCAGAAGAAATCGAAGCGATCAAGGAACGCACCGGGGCGGAAGACGGTGACCTGCTGCTCTTCTCCGCAGACAACAAAAAAGTGGTTGCCGACGTTCTCGGCGCATTAAGACTCAAGATCGGCCGTCAGCTCGGCCTGATCGACGACAGCGTTTATAAGTTTGCATGGGTGGTAGACTTCCCGCTGCTTGGCTGGGATGAAGAAGAGAAGCGTTACGTGGCCGAACACCATCCGTTCACCAGACCGCGCGAGGAAGATCTTCATCTGTTTGACACGGATCCGGGCAAAATTTTGGCGCAGGCCTATGACCTTGTGCTGAACGGATACGAAGTTGGGGGCGGCTCCATGCGGATTTTCAAACGTGAAATTCAGGAGAAAATGTTTGCCGCCATCGGTTTGTCTCCTGAGGAGTCGAAGGATAAGTTCGGGTACCTGCTCGAAGCCTTCGAATACGGAACCCCGCCGCATGGCGGAATGGCGTTCGGCTTTGACCGTCTTGTGATGCTGCTTTCGGGCCGCAGCAACCTGCGTGAAACGATTGCGTTCCCTAAGACGGCAAGCGCGACCGATCTTTTGATGGATGCTCCTTCGCCTGTGGACGCTTCCCAGCTTGAACAGCTCCATATCAAACTTGCCGCCAAGAAGATCGCTGAAGTGAAAGCTTAAGTGGTCCGGCAATAAGGAGGAAGAACAACCGATATGCTCAACCAGTTTTCAAGAACGGAGCTCGCCATTGGCGCGGAAGGCATTGAGGTATTGAAGAACAGCACCGTGGCCGTGCTCGGCATCGGCGGCGTAGGCTCGATGGCCGTGGAGGCTTTGGCCCGAACCGGCATCGGACGCATTATCCTGATCGACAAGGATGTTGTCGATATTACGAATATCAACCGCCAGATTCACGCGCTGACGACCACAATCGGGCAAAAGAAGGCCGATCTGATGTGCGACCGGGTCAAGCTGATCAATCCGGAGTGCGAGGCCATTGCGCTGAATATGTTTTACACGGAGGAAACGTATGAGCGGCTGTTCGAGTACAAGCTCGATTATGTGCTGGACGCTTCGGATACGATCTCTTACAAAATACATCTGATCAAGGAATGCCTGAAGCGGAACATTCCGCTTCTCTCCAGTATGGGCGCTGCGAACCGGATGGATCCAACCAAATTTCAGGTCGCGGATATTTCCAAAACACATATGGACCCGATGGCCCGCGTGATCCGCAACAAGCTGCGGCAGGAAGGCATCAAAAAGGGCGTCAAGGTCGTTTTCTCCACCGAGCAGCCCGTCAAGCCGCGCCAGGAGGTTACGGAGAAGATTGTGCCCGAGAATGCGCCGTCGATCCGGAAAGCCAAGCAGCCGCCGGCGAGCAACTCCTTTGTACCGCCGACCGTGGGCCTGATTATGGTCAGCGTCGCGGTGCGGGAGCTGCTGGCAGCGGGGAAACGTTAATGAGCCCCCGGGAATAATTCCATTAACCGGCAATCGGTTTTGAGGTGTGTGAATTGCTTCCAGGCGTGCAAGCAAAAGGTGTGCTGCATTTAGGCGGCACACCTTTTTTTGCTTTGGACCGGGCCGCAGCTTGTGTACCTAACATCATTGCGCCCGTGATATCGATGACCTGTTCTTTTTATACAACCAAGATAAGTTAGGGCTGAAAAGAACCCCGCAGAGTTTTTCGACCCCTTTCATGGACAGGATAAAGGTTATGACGATGGCAAGCAGAATCAACAGCATTTGATCCACCCATGTGTCGATATACCGGTAGATGCCCTGATGATCCATTATTTTCAATACGAAACCGTGCAGCAAAAAGGGATATATCGTCCGAATGCCAGGCTCGCTGATCTGTGTCCGCCCGCTCGGGATTAAAGAGAGAACGCAAAGCGACAAAATGACCGATACGGCTGCAACAGCCACCCTGTATATTCCCGCATACCATTCCGGGCTGCCCAGTTTGGAGTAGCTGTAGCTGCCCCAAAGCCATTCACAATTGAGGTTCTGGCCATAGCGAAATAGAAGCCCCAGTGTAAGGATCACAATACATGCAGCTGCTATTTTGACCGGCCATTTAAATAAATAATCATAGTATTCCCGCTTCATATAGTAACCTGCCAGGAAGAACGGAAAGAAGTTGATCGCCCGGAGCGATGACAAATTATAACCCAGTTCCGTTGAAGAATATCCGGCCAATACCGCAAGGCAGCTGGCAAACAGGATCGGATACCTTAATTTTGCAAAATACGGCAGGGCGATTTTCCATAAAATAACCGCAAGCAGGTACCAGGTTATCCAATAGGGCTGAAAGAAGGTAAATTTCAGGTTTGCCCGGCCGTTCAGATAATAATCCAGCAGCGTATACAGCGTTTCAAAAATGACGTACAGCACGAGATAAGGGCCAAGCTTCCCCGATTTCTTGGAAAAGTAACCTGTAATAAAAACAAAAAGCGGGATATGAAAAAAGTAAATGAAGTTGTACACAGCCTTCGCGGACTCGCTTGTTGAATAAAGGGGTTCCAGCACATGGCCGATGACCACGAACGCAATCAAGACAAACTTCACATTATCGAAATAATGGTCGCGTTGATTAACCTCAGGCATCGTTTTAACTCCCTTCGATTGGTTTATTCACTCTTACCCTGTATGCTAACAAACCAAACTCGCAACCTCACCTTTTATTTTATGCAATTTGTTCCTTATCCAGATCGTTTTTTTGGATTTGGGAGTATCTTTTTCATACTCAAAGTGGTATAATGGATATTCTTTCTTTGGCTTGAAAATACTTCATTGCCGGGAGGAACAATACTGCATTCTTAGGAGGTAACTGAAATGGATGATTTTCAAAGTGCCTATCAAGAAGAAAAGGAACATCTGGACCGCACCTTGAAGACGATTGACGAAGAGCTCAAACGGCTTCAGGCGGTGCCCGTATACAACGGACACGATTTTACGGAACAGGTGCTGGAAGCGAGCAGGGAGTCAGCGCGCAGAGGGCTGTCCCAGTCGATTCAGGAGCCTTACTTCGGACGGCTCGATTTCGAGGAAAAGAAAGGGAGCAGACTGCCTCTTTACATCGGCAAGCACGGGGTCTCCGGAGAGGACGCAAAGCCGGTCGTTATTGATTGGCGGGCGCCGGTCGCAAGTCTGTTTTATTCTTTTACCGGAGGAGATTCGGCTTCCTATGAAGCCCCTGAAGGGTTAATTGAAGGTCTTGTTTATTTAAAAAGAAACGTAGTTATCCGCAAGCAAATTTTGGAGCGTGTTGTGGATACATACAACCGGGAAAGTGATGGTCCGGCGGTGTCCGACGAATTTCTGCTGTACCGTCTTGGCGAGAACAAGGATAACCGGCTGCGCGACATCGTCTCGACGATTCAGGCGGAACAGGATCAAATTATCCGGGCGGCACGAAACACCGCTTTGATTATCCAGGGCGTGGCGGGAAGCGGAAAGACGACGGTGGCGCTTCATCGGCTGGCCTTTTTGCTGTACCAGTACAAGGAACAAATCTCTGCGGAGAAGATGGTGATATTTGCGCCGAACCGGATGTTTATCGACTATATCTCCGATGTGCTGCCGGAACTGGGCGTTGGCGATATCCAGCAGAGCACGTTCAGCGATTGGGCGGCCTCCATTCTGGAGCTTGACGAGACGCCGAGCGACGGTCCGGATGAGCTAGGAAAATGGTTTGACCGGCCGGGAGCCGAAACGTTGGACGATGATCTGCTGCCGGGCCGGTTTAAAGGCTCCATGAGCTTCCGCGACCTGCTTGAAGACGCGGTCCGCCTGCTCGGGTCCCGCTGTCTGCCGGACGGGGACTTCTCTCCCTGGGATGGCGCCGTGCTGAAGCAGGGAACAATCCGGCAGTGGTTCGAGGAGGAATACAAGCCGTATCCTCTCGCCAGACGCAAAGAGCGGACGCTGGCGCGCATTCACCGCTGGATCGAGATGGAGCTGAAGAAAGCTCCGTCACAAGCCGCACTGAAGGATCGAAAGAAGAAGGCGGCCCAGCGCGAGAAAGCCTATGCCAAAAAATGGCCGGACATTGCACCATTGGCCATTTACAAGGCGTTGTTCGGGGCCGCGAAGCTGCAGGGGATGGATGCGGAAACGCTGGCTGAAGTGACCGTGCGGATACCTGGACCTATTTTGAAGCAAACCCAGGGCGATTTGAGGAAGAGCAGGGTCACGGAGGAAGATCTGGCCGGACTTCTGTATCTATATACGCTGGTTGACGAAATTCGCGGGGGGCAGCGGTTTGACCATGTCGTCATTGACGAGGCGCAGGACTTCTCCCCGCTTCAGGTGGCGGTACTGGACAAGTTTGTGAAGGGCCATTCCTTTACCATTCTTGGCGACCTGTCGCAAGGCATTCACTATTACCGCGGCATTCGCAGATGGGAAGAGATGCAGACGCTGTTCGCGCCAGGCGATACGGCTTATTTCGCCCTCACCCGAAGCTACCGGTCAACGATGGAAATTATTACATTCGCCAACGAAATTCTGCAGCGGGGCGTAGATGCGGATCTGCTGGCCGTGCCGGTATTCCGCAGCGCGGAGCCGGTAAGGGTGCTGTCCATGGACCCGGCTGAGCGAACAGAGCGCATTGCGGCGGCGCTTGACCGCGTGCTGCAAGGTCCTTACCGTACGGCGGCGCTCTTGACGCGGACGCTGCGTGAGGCGGAGGAACTGCACAATACCTTTGCCAAGCAGGGACGTGAGCTCCATTTGATCGACGGCCGAAGCAGCCAATATGAAGGCGGGATATCCGTACTCCCCGCCTATCTGTCCAAAGGGCTGGAGTTTGACGCCGTCATTATCGTGGACGCGGATGCCGCTCACTACAGCCGGCAGGACGCCAAGCTGCTGTATGTGGCCTGTACGCGGGCATTGCATGAGCTGTGGCTGCTTGCGTTTGACAAAGTGCCTAGTTATGTCGCGGCAGATGATCCGGAAACGGCTTCAACAAGCTGGCCTGAATAATTCCTATATAAAAAATACAGAAAGCTCAGGGAGCTGCTCCCTGGCTTTCTGGTATTATTGATGGCTGGCGACGGCGGCTTTTGCCGCCCGGTGGGCCGAGCGCATTTTCGTTAAAATTTTACGGATGCTGTCGATGGACAGGTGATAGGTCTCAGCCAGTCCTTCAACATCGTTCCCCGCACAGTAAGAATTATAGATTTCTTCATTCCGCCGCGCAATCAGCTTGCGCGAACCGCTGATTTCACCCCAGAGGGCACGCTTCTCGTCACATTTCGGAATGTAGACAAGCTCGCCTTGTATGTAATCCTGAAGTTCCTTCAGCAGTCTAGGGGGAAGCACATCCTTCCCGTTTTTGTAGTTCACGTTCAATTGCCTCCTTAAAACATGTTCCGTCAGTTCCGCCCATTACATAGTTTTTAAATGCAGCCATTGACCGCGCCTCCTTTCGTCATCGTATTTTTTAATCGATAAATTCTATAATATGGATTTATTATAAATGAAATTGTATTCGGATGGAATGAAACTTTTTGAAATAAAGGAGGGAGGCCGTTTGCTCGGCCTCCCGGGAATGCAGGTTCCGCTGGTTAAGCGGAAACCACCTCGTATGCTGTAATCAAATCGATCAACTCCTTTCCCAGCTGATTTGCCCGGCCGGACATCTATTATTAACTCATACTGGTGCGGCAAAGGAAAGTGAAAGAATGTTTATAAATATTTTTTACGAAAATATACACTAAGGACGTTAAGGCGCATAAAAAGCGGATTTTTCCTACTCGGGGCACCACCAGCAAAACGCTAAAGCCGGTTTTCACCACTCTAACGGTGTAATCGAAAGGTTTAGGCTAGAATTGTTCACATGGATTTTTAGAATTAATATAACGGCAGCTGTCGATAAATATTTAGACTGAAATATCTCTACAACGACTCCGAGCGATGTCAACCAGCTTATTCAATATCGCGTAATCCTTGTCGCATCAGCGATTCGGCCTATTTTTTCGATTGGAAAGTTGAGTTATTAATATTGAAAACTAATTGCCGGGCAGTTGGATGCCGCGCCAGCCGCTTACATCGCATTGGCCATATTCATTATCACCCACAGCAACCACCGTACCGTCGGATTTAAGGCCGAGAGTATGAGCGCAACCCGCCGCAACCGCCACAATATCGCGCCAGCCACTTACATTGCATTGGCCATGCTCATTCCAACCCACAGCCGCCACCGTACCGTCCGATTTAAGGCCGATGGTATGATTACTACCCGCCGCTATCGCCACAATACCGCGCCAGCCGCTTACATCGCATTGGTCACGCTTATTCCAACCCACAGCCGCCACCGTGCCGTCCGATTTAAGCCCGACGGTATGAAGGTAACCCGCCGCTGCCGCCACTATGCCGCGCCAGCCGCTTACATCGCATTGGCCATACCGATTATTACCCACAATCGTCACCGTGCCGTCCGATTTAAGCCCGACGGTATGCCAGTCACCCGCCGCTACCGCCACCATATCACGCCAGCCGCTTACATTGCATTGGCCTTCATTATTTCGACCCACAGCCACCACCGTGCCATCCGATTTAAGCCCGACGGTACGACGCCAACCCGCCGCAACCGCCACAATATCGCGCCAGCTGCTTACATCGCATTGGTCATGCTTATTCCAACCCACAGCCGCCACCGTGCCGTCCGATTTAAGACCGATTGTATGAGCATTACCCGTGTTCGTCGCCATATGAACATTACCAGCCGCGACCGCCACAATATCGCGCCAGCCGCTTACATCACATTGGCCATATTTATTATCACCCACAGCCGTCACCGTTCCGTCAGATTTAAGCCCCACGGTATGACGACGACCCGCCGCTATGGTATCTTTAGGCCAGCGTCTCACCTTTAACGCCGCTTCTTTCGGTGAAATGTAATCCATGTCTTACCTCCTTGAAAACAAGACCTATTTATTATATAAATTCATGCACCATATACTTCTGTATTCAACCGAAAGAGATTGCCCGAGCAACAATAATCGGGTGGCATATCAGAAATGATGAGATATATACAATTTTGCACAATAGAGTAAATGGTTCAAATTGCATCACGGCACCTTTCATTTCATTTTCCTAATTACATCTGAGAATTTTCAACCACAAAGTCCGATATAACAACACAATGTTATTGAGCGTCATTCAACTATATTTTCCGAAGAGCCAAATAAAATAGCGGGACTAGGACTCAAAAGTCCTAGACTCCCGCTATTATACTAGTCAACTAACGCTCTACCACTTTAAAATTGACCTGTGTTAATCTTTCAGTTGGACTTTTTGGTTATTCTTAGAATTGCCTGCATAAGCAAAAAGTGGTTCACTAAGTTTGAATTCAAAGGCTTCTCTGTCAACTACACCAACAGTCATGTTGCTATCATAAAGCTGCAAGAGAAAATTGGCCATTTCATGGCTTGTATGGTACGTACTAAAAGTTTTGTCATAGTCATACTCGCTCGTATTGTTTGCCACTTGTCCAAATTCGGTTTTTGTAGCCGCTGGTGCCAAAACTTTAGCTTGTAATTTTGCATTGGCGGCTTTCAGTTCATGGGCCAATCCCTCGGTAAATGCACTGACAAAAAACTTGGTAGCACAGTAGGTAACGGCCGTTGGCACGATTGTGTATCCACCAGCTGAAGATATATTGATTAATTGTGTACCATCCACATCTTTATAATCACGTACATACAAGGACGAAAAGATCGTTAGGGCTTCCACGTTTAGGCGCAGCATTGTTTCAATCTTTTCCAAGTCTTGACCGGACACACTGTCATAGCTACCGAAACCTGCATTGTTAATCCATGTTTCGATTTGATACGGATTTAACTCTCGATAGAGTTGATGGGCGTTTTGACTGATGGATACATCGACTGCTTTTACCACAATATCCAGGTCAGGAACTTCCTGCAAGATTTCTCTTTTCAGTTCGTTCAGATTGTGTTCACGGCGAGCAACAAGTATGATATTCTTCTTGCGTTTTGCGAAAGCCTTAGCTGTCGCGTAACCTATACCAGAGCTTGCTCCGGTAATAACAGTATATTTTCCTTGTTTATCCATTCTAATCTTCTCCTTTAACTTGGCATACTGACCTCTAATATATATTTGGGTAGCAAAATAAGCTCAAACGCAGCACGATGACGAAATGGATCACCCCCTTGAGATATCACCGCTGTGCTTAGGTTGGTTTTTCCCTTCTCATATGCCTGCTGCACAGTTGTTCTGCCGCTTGATGTCAGCCATGGCGTGCTCTTGCGAACGAACGGGCTCCCCCAGATCATGAGCAACAAGACGGCAACGACCACCCATCCAGAAAAGGTGGATAGTAACACTAGGGCAAGGACTTGAACGGACATGGAGACAATTAGCGTGCGGACGATGCCAATCCGATCCGCCAAGAAGCCGACAAGCCTTGAGCCGATCAAGCTCCCTATGCCCAAGGTCAAGAGAATGACGCTCATTTTACTTTCCATTATCGGCATGATGAAGGCCAGAAAGGGGGTGATATACGTATCGACCACCGAAAAGCTGATAAACACGAAGAACGTAACACCAAGGGTGATCGCGATCCCCGGCTCTTTAAGAATGCAAGTCACTCGCCTAGAGGGATGGAAGCTTCGCCTTTCAGAGCCGGAATCGCCCGTGCAACGTTGGACATCGCTCCGGCCTGACGTCCGGAAAGAGCCAGCTTCACAGCTATGCAATAAGCGGTGACAACGTAGACGCCCGTTCCGCCCCTGAGTACAACGCGAGATGCCATCAGGAAGCCGAAGCCCGGAAGGGCGAGCGTCGAAACGATGCCGAGTAATATGATGGCAAGAGCTAGTAACAATTGCTTACGCTGATTCATCTTCGCCGTCGCGACCATGATAACGGGCGTGCCGATCGCGTTACCGAGCGCGAATACGGTAATGAGTCCGCTGTCGATACCGATACGCCGACGGAAGCAGCGATTTTAT
Organism: Paenibacillus caui; assembly: GCF_019904135.1. GTDB lineage: Bacteria > Bacillota > Bacilli > Paenibacillales > Paenibacillaceae > Fontibacillus > Fontibacillus caui. Next base: position 27,128 of record NZ_JAIOGQ010000032.1, read on the forward strand.
CCATCATGCCTACGATGCTGAATTGTGGAATGCCAACAAAGAAGCTGATAAGGGTCAGCATGTAAATTTTCCAGGTGTTATGCGATCATAAAAGTTATGGATCTGCTTCGGCATCCTTATTATGAAACAAATGAAAAGGCGATCGGTATCCCATTCTTCTCAAATGATTGCCTAATACTCTCACAGCCATTTACAGATTTTCCGAACGGGAAAGCCCACTACGGGTGCGATAGCACCCCCTTTAGGGGTGGGATGATAGTGAGGTCGGATACGAGTGCCCTAAGAACTGAAAGGTTTGTGGTGCTTCAAGTATCCGAAAATTTCACTCTTTTTTATTGCATGTCCGTTTCAGTTTATAAATAAAATTGATACAATGTGTATATGAATGAATATAGAAGAACAAACACAACCGTATCATGTAAGGTGTAGGGCTTGCGACTTTAGTCGTGGGAGTCTCAAGTACGAATATGAATTATGATGGAACTATCAAGGATGGAGGAACAAGGAGGATCTTATGTCTGAACGAATATATAAACAGCAGGAGGAACTTGCCAAACTCATTGAGCGTTATTCAGGCCGGGACGGTGTTCACGCGACTGCAATTCCGTCGTTATTTTTCACTCGTCGATCTAATGTTACTGGATTAAATTTTGGAGTTTACAATCCTTCCTTTTGCATGGTCGTTCAGGGTGTGAAGGAGGTATTGCTGGCACAGGAGCGCTTTAGATACGGTCCTGCCGATTACCTTGTTGCATCCGCCCACTTACCGGTTACCGGCCAAGTCATGGAAGCCTCTTCCCAAGTTCCGTATTTGTCTCTCAAACTTGAATTTACCCCGAGTCAAATCTTAGAGATTTTAAGCGATTCTGAAATACGAGTTGGCCCGAAAGAAAACACTAAGCGAGGTATGTTTGTCAGCCGGATGGAATTATCTTTGTTGGATGCGGTAATCAGGTTAACTCGTTTGCTAGATAATCCTAAGGATATCCCGGTACTTGCTCCTCTCTTCATGAAGGAAATTCTCTATAGGGTTCTGCAAGGGCAGCATGGGGTTTCACTGGAACAAATTGCAATAGATGGAAACAGCGCCAAACGAATCAGAGACGTTATCAAACATATCATGAATAACTATGATCGATCTTTTCGGATTGAGGAGCTTGCGGAAATAGCGAATATGAGTGTTTCTTCGCTACATAGGCACTTTAAAGAGGTAACCGCTATGAGCCCTATTCAGTTCCAAAAACAACTGAGACTGCAGGAAGCACGGCGTCTGTTATTATCCGAGTCAACAGATGCCGCGGATGTCGCATTCCGGATAGGATATGAAAGTCCGTCGCAATTCAGCCGTGAATATTCCCGAATGTTTGGTTTTTCACCTATACAAGATATAAAGCGCCTGAGGGTAATAAACCCCTGCTCAACGGAGGTTCAAACGACCTATTGAAATATCCATACGAATGGAATGACTTATCGATCACATGTCATGGGCGCCCCGTCAGGACGCTTGGCTAAACGAATTTCTTTTCCTATCGGGCGACCTCCAACATTTTAACGAAAATATACACTGGGGACGATGCGAAATTGGAAAGAGGAGATCGTGAACTACCATCAATGCCGTTGGACAAACGCGACTGTCGAAGGTCGCCACAATCGCATTAAAGCTTTTCAACGCCGTCATTACTTTACACGAAACCGCACTCGCTATAAAACAATTGACAGACAAATGGGGGTTTGCTATATTTTAAACAAACGTTTAATTTAAACGATTGTTTAAAAAAGAGAACTGGAGTGAAGAGAATGCTGACTGTATTGAAAGATTTTATGAAAAAGCCGACGACCCTGATCGGCATCGGCGCCGCCTTGATGTTTCAAGTGATTTTCAGCTTGGTGTGGATGACCGGGTATGACGGGGTTACCGATAACACCCACAAGCTCAAGATTGAAATAGTGAACGAGGACAACGGAATCGGCAAGCAGGTGGAAAGCAATTTGAAAGCCAATCTGCCGTTCGAGCTTTCGTCATCCTCATCGCTGGATGAGGCGAAAGAGCATCTTGATGATCGCGACGTACAGATGGTGCTGTACATTCCGGCGGATTTTTCCAATCAGCTGCAAGCTCCGGGGAAGAAGGGACAGCTGCAGTACTGGATCAACGAATCCAACCCCGCGCTGATTAAATCGATCATGCAGAGCGTCGCTTCCGGGGTGACGGCGACCGTCAATAAAGAAGCCGTTACCGCAGGAGCAGAGGCGGTGCTCACCCAGATGAAAATGCCGGCCGCCCAGGCGCAGGGCGCAGCCCAGGGATTGGCGGAGAAGGTCGTTTCCGACTTCCATTATTCGCACCCTGTAGACGGCATGGCGAACCAGATGGTGCCGATGATGCTCGTGCTTGCGTCTTATGTAGGATCAATGCTTATGGCTCTCAACCTCCAAGCCTCCTCGGCTCAGATCCATACGGCATCCCGGTGGGAGAAATTAATAGCCCGCATTGTGATCCATGTCGTTTCGGCAGTGGTGATCGCACTGGTCGGCTCGTCGCTCGCAATGCTGCTTGGGGGACAAAACGCGAACGGATTTCTGGCACTGTGGGGCTTCCAGACGCTGTTCCTGATGAGCTTTATGTTTTTCGCGCAAATGTTCGTCCTATTGTTCGGCAACGCCGGAATGCTGTTCAACATTTTGGCGCTCTCGGCGCAGCTTGTTTCGTCCGGGGCGATGGTGCCGCGGGAATTGCTGCCCGATTTCTACTTCCAACTGGGCCGCCTGCTGCCTGCCACAAGCGCAGTTGAAGGCACGATGAACCTGCTGTTTGGTGGTCCGTCCGCTTCCGGTCCTGCCTTGACCCTCGTCGTCTCCATGGCGGTTACGTTAGCCGTGGGCGTCGCAGCTACGGCCCTTCGCCGGAAGAAAGCCCCGGTTACCATGCCGGCGGATCAGCCAACCGTATAAACTTGCACAAGGGAGATAAAATCCGCATAATGGATGGTAGGGTAGGTGGCCTGTAAGTATGGAACGGAAACGGGGTAAGATCATGACAGCACCAACCGATACGGATATGAAGATGAGAATCTTGCTGGCGGCGAAGCGGCTTTTTGCCAAACAAGGCTTCGAGGGCACGTCTGTCCGGCAAATATGCGATGAGGCGGGGGCCAATGTGGCGCTCGTCTCCTATTATTTTGGCGGCAAGGAAAATGTATTTTACGCGCTGTTTGATACGTTTTATCCCGTGAATAGGATTGAGCTTGAAAGCAGCCGGTTTTTGGAACCGGTATCCGGAGTGGAGTTTCTCATCACGGAAGTCATTCGCTTCCGAATGGAAAATCCGGAGATGATTAATGTGCTGCAGCAGGAAATTTTCAAAAAATCGCACCTCCTGCCCCGCATCCTGAATTATGTGCTCCCGGTCTGGAAAAAGCTTCGCTCCTTGCTGGAGGAAGGAAGGACTCAAGGGCTCTTTCAATTTCGTTCGCTGGACAACACGTTGTTCTTCGTGATGGGGGCGGTGCTGTTCCACCAAAAGTCGGAATATTTTCAGGGTATTCTGGATGATCCTTCTCCCAGCCGGGAGCAATTCATTGAAGACACGCTCAAGTTTGTTTTTAACGGCCTTGGCATGACTTCATATCCTGAAGGAAAAGACGGCTAATCCGTATTTGTGCGACAGCCAATAGATACGTAATGCAAGGAAGTGGACATTCAAATGGACTTATTCTCATATGGACAGCAGTCGGATCCCGGCATGGGCCTGCTTGCCGACCGGATGCGGCCGACTTCGCTGGATGAATATACAGGGCAGGAGCATATTGTCGGACCCGGTAAGCTTCTGCGCCGGGCGATTGAGGCTGACCAGGTGTCCTCCATCCTGCTGTACGGTCCTCCGGGCTGCGGCAAAACGACGCTTGCGCATATTATCTCCAGGCATACCCAAGGAGAGTTTGTGCGTTTGAACGCCGTCGATGCCACGGTCAAGGATGTGCGGGAAGTGATCGAGAAGGCGCAGGACGCCAAGGCCTTGTACGGTACAAAAACGATTCTGTTCCTGGACGAGGTGCACCGTTTCAACAGCGCCCGCCAGGATGCGCTGCTGCCGGCGGTGGAACGGGGAACGATTATTTTCATAGGTGCGACGACGGAGAACCCGTTCCATTATGTGAACGGGGCGCTTATGAGCCGGTCGACCCTGTTCCAGCTGGAGCCGCTGACGATGGAGCATTCGCTCGTCGCCATGCGGCGGGCGCTTGCGGATTCGGAGAAGGGGCTCGGCTTTATGCAGCTGCAGGTCGACGACGAAGCCCTGCAGCATATCGCCTCGATGGCGAACGGCGATATCCGCCGCGCGCTGAATGCGCTGGAGCTTGCGGCGCTCACCACGCCGCCGCAGCAGGACGGCACCGTCCATGTCACCCTGGAGGTGGCTGAGGAATCCATCCGCCGGCCAACGGTACGCGCCGATGAATCGACGCAGTACGACGTGCTTTCGGCGTTCCACAAAAGCATCCGCGGCTCCAGCGACGCCGCGGTGTTCTGGTTTCTCTACGCCGTAGAGAAACTGGGCATGGACCCCGGCGTCTTCATCCGCCGGCTCATTGCCGCCGCCAGCGAAGACATCGGCCTCGCTAACCCGCAGGCCATGGTCCAGGCGGTAAGCGCCTTGGAGGCTTACCGCAGCAATGGCTGGCCCGAGGCCCGGCTGAACGTCGTCCAGGCGATTCTGTTCGCCGTGGAGAGCCCGAAATCCAACGCCGTCGTCATGGCGATTTCGCGGGCGATGGAGGCGATGGACGAAGTGAAATCGGCGGAAGTGCCGCTGCACCTGCGCGACGCCCATTACAAGGGCGCTGTGAAGCTGGGACATACGGGATACCAGTATCCGCACAACTTTCCGGGCCATTATGTGAAGCAGCAGTATTTGCCGGACCAGCTTGAGGGCCGGATCTTTTACCGGGCAACCGAACAGGGGAATGAAAGCAAAATTAAGCACAATCAGGAATTGAGACGGCGGCAAGACCGCCAGTAGAGAGAGTTTTGAGCAGGGGTAGGGGACGAGCCAAGATGATCATTAGAAATATAGAAACCGAAGACGCGGCGCAGTTTCTGGCGCTGACCAAAAAACTGGACGAAGAAACCAAGTTTATGCTTCTGGAACCGGGAGAAAGAACAACGACTCTAAAGCAGCAAGAAGAGCGGATTGCTTCCATCCTTGCGAGCAGAGCCTCCATGATATTCGTGGCGGAGGCGGAGGGAAACATTGTCGGATATTTGGGCGCTTTTGATTCGGATGAAAACCGGATCAGGCACTCCCTGTATATCGTGGTTGGCATCCTGCAGCAGTACGGCGGCCGGGGGATCGGGACGCGGCTGTTTGCCGAATTGGACGGATGGGCCGTGGAGCATGACATTCACAGGCTGGAGCTGACGGTCATGGCGCATAATGAGCGGGCTGTCGCGCTGTACAAGAAAGCCGGCTTTGAAATAGAAGGCCTCAAGAAGCATTCAATTAAAGTGGACGGAGCGTACGTCGACGAATACTACATGGCAAAGCTGCTTTAACGGCAGCGCAAGATAGCGAGCAAGTCAGCTTCGAACACGTGCAAAGACGCCTCCAAAACCACTGTGCAAGTGGGGATGGAGGCGTCTTTTGGCCTGAAAAATTATTGCGGTGCACTTTATCCTGCCAATTGACGGCATGTCCCGGGTGCCCTTGCCTTACCGGCCGGCGTTCAGCACGGGATAGGGCGCTTTGTCGGCGACTTCGATGATGCCGCCGCCCAGGCATTCCTCACCGTCGTAGAACACGACGGCTTGTCCCGGGGTAATCGCTTTTTGCTGCTGATCGAACTCCACGTGGACGCCCCCGTCCTCGCCAAAAGTAAGCGTGACCCCCTGATCGGGCTGACGGTAGCGGAACTTGGCCGTGCAGTGCAAGGTGGCGCCGGCCTCCGGACGTTTGCCGGAGATCCAGTTCACACCGCTGGCCGTAAGTCCGGTGGAATACAGGCTCGGGTGTTTATCGCCTTGTACTACGTACAGGATGTTATGCTCCAGATCCTTTTCGGCCACGAACCAAGGCTGACCATTGCCGGAACCGCCGATGCCGAGGCCCTGGCGCTGGCCGAGCGTATAGTACATCAGGCCGTCATGCCGGCCTTTAACTTCGCCTGTTTCAATGTCAACCATGTCGCCTGATTTGGCCGGAAGGTAATGGCTCAGAAATTCGCGGAAGTTGCGTTCGCCAATGAAGCAGACGCCTGTACTGTCCTTTTTCTTGGCGGTATAGAGACCGGCTTCTTCCGCAACGCGCCGCACCTCCGGCTTAGGAAGGTGGCCGATCGGGAACATGGCCTTGGACAATTGTTCCTGGTTCAGCGCGTTCAGAAAATACGTTTGATCCTTGTTGCCGTCTACGCCCCGCAGCAGCTTGAACACGCCGTCTTGTTCAATGACTCGGGCGTAGTGGCCTGTAGCCACGTAATCTGCCCCAAGATCAAGCGCTTTGTTCAAAAATTCGCCAAATTTGATCTCCCGGTTGCACATGACGTCCGGGTTGGGGGTACGGCCCTGCTTATATTCCTCAAGGAAATAGGAAAAGACTTTATCGTAATATTCCTTCTCGAAATTTACGGTATAGTAAGGGATGCCGATCTGTTCGCAGACGCGGCGGACATCTTCCGCATCCTGCTCCGCCGTGCAGAAGCCAAGCTCGTCAGTATCGTCCCAGTTCTTCATGAAGATGCCGATCGTGTCATAGCCTTGCTGCTTCAGCAAAAGGGCGGTAACGGAAGAGTCTACGCCTCCGGACATACCGACAATAACGCGCGGTTTTGATGTTTGGCTTTGCATGGTATCAACTCCTTTGGACATTGCTATGTCCTTTATTCATGAACACGCTGTGATGAAATGTTTCCCTAAACCCCGCTTCGTATGTTACGATAAACAAAGGTGGGTGATCGGAATACGTTGTTTTTAAACACAGCATGAAACCATCTGAAAAAATTGGATTTTGTTAATCCAAGTATAACAAATCCAAAGCTTTATTATATAAAGATTATGTGAAAATTGAAAGAGGTGGCCTGTTTGAAGATATCAACAAAAGGACGTTACGGATTGACGATTATGATGGAGCTGGCTGCAAAGTTTGGAGAAGGTCCGACTTCCCTCAAAAGCATTGCCGAAAGAAACCAGCTTTCCGAACATTATCTGGAGCAGCTTATTGCACCGCTTCGCAACGCAGGGCTTGTAAAAAGCGTCCGCGGCGCATATGGCGGCTACATTCTCGCCAAACCGGCGACAGAGATCACGGCAGGCGATATCATCCGTGTGCTTGAAGGTCCTATTTCTCCCGTGGATTTCACGGAAGAAGATGATCCGGCCAAACGGGATTTATGGCTGCGGATCAGGGACAGCATTGCAGACGTCCTTGATTCAACTACACTAGATAATCTGGTCAATTATGAAGACCATAATACGAAAGCCAATTACATGTTCTACATCTGACAAGGAGCTCTACGACATGAACCATATTTATTTGGACCACGCGGCCTCAACGCCCGTTCATCCGGAGGTCGCCGAAGCGATGCTGGCCGTGATGAAAGGCCAGGTCGGGAATGCGTCAAGCATCCACGCCTTTGGCCGTGAAGCCAAACGCACGGTCAATGCGGCAAGAGATACGGTGGCATTGGCGCTTGGCTGCGGGCCGGATGAACTCATATTTACAGCGGGAGGGACAGAAAGCGACAATCTGGCCCTCTTCGGGGTGTCTTCGGCCCTGAAAGATCAGGGACGGCATATTATAACGACAGCCATCGAGCATCACGCGGTGATGCATTCCTGTGAAAGACTGGAGCAGCAAGGATTCGAGGTGACCTATCTCCCGGTCGACCGTTACGGGCAGGTGCATATTGAGCAACTTGAGCAGGCGATCCGGCCGGATACGATCCTGATTAGCGTGATGTATGGCAATAACGAAATAGGCACGCTGCAGCCAATTCAGGCCCTTGGAGAACTGGCCCGCGAGAAAGGCATTCTGTTTCATGTGGATGCCGTTCAGGCATTTGGCGCGATACCTTTTGCGGCCAAGGATCTGCCTGTAGACCTGATGAGCATATCTTCGCACAAAATCAACGGACCCCAAGGAGTGGGTGCGCTGTATGTTCGGCGCGGAACCTTGATTGAACCGCTGCTGTACGGGGGAAATCAGGAACGCAAGCGCCGGGCGGGGACGGAGAATTTGGCCGGACTTGCCGGATTCGCCAAAGCGGCAGAGCTCGCGTCTGCCGAAATGGAAGAACGGACCAGACGGGATGAGGAGCTGCGCAAAGCGCTTCTGGATGGACTGGCTCGGGAGATTGGGCAGGACCGTTTTCATGTAAACGGTCACCCGTCCGAGCATCTTCCCCATATCCTGAATATTAGTTTCCCGGAAATGGGTACGGAGACGATGCTGATGAATCTCGATATGGAAGGAATCGCGGTGGCCAGCGGCTCTGCATGCACCTCCGGTTCTCTTGAACCGTCCCATGTTCTGGAAGCGATGAAGCTTCCTGAACAATTTTTACGGTCGGCGATTCGGTTCAGCTTTGGTTTGGGTAATACTACTGAGGAAATAACGCAAGTATCCCAAAAAGTTGGAACCATTCTCACCCGTGTTCGTAATAGAAGATAAGGTCTTTTATTGTGTCTTCAGGGAGGGGGAAATGCTGACGGTCAATTAAAGGAGGCACCGCTGCCATGAAACTTCAGGAAATGATCGGATTATCCGTATTTGATACGGAGAATGGCAAGGAGATCGGGAAAGTTCGGGACTTCCTCCTGAGTGAAGACTGGAAGATCGAGGGGATTGTGTTGGAAGGAAAAGGATTTTTATCCCCTAACATAAAGGCTGTTCTATGGGATGATATCGTCGCTTATGGCGAAGATGCCGTAATGATTCGCAATCAACAGGCGATCCGGAAGATGGATGCCGAGAATATACAGAACACATTTGCGCTCGGCGGCGGGAAAGTGAAAGAGCTTCCTGTGCTTACGAATGACGGGGTCTTGATGGGACACGTCAGTGATGTTTATTTTGACCAACATTTGGGAAATACAATAACAGGATTTGAAATTAGCGACGGATTTATTTCCGACCTGGTGGAAGGACGCAAGCTGCTGCCTTTTACAAGGGACATCGTTAGAGGGGAAAGTGCCTTGATGGTACCTTCGCTTAGCTTGGAGCGGCTGGAAAGCCCTTAATTTGCAAAGAGATAGGTGTGATAAGTTGATGATGAAATGTCCAAACTGCGGTTCCAAAGATATTGGAAAGATCGGTTCCCATCAGTTTTATTGCTGGGGCTGTTTTATTGAATTAACGGTTAACGGTGAAAAAATGTCGGTCTATCAGGTTGAAGAAGACGGCACGTTAAGTTCGCTTGACGACTTGTTCTTTGGAGAAGAAATGGTTCAGGAATTGTCTGAACTGCAAGCTCCTTCCTAAAAGAGGCGCCTACATAGTCTGTTCTATGACGGCACCTGTCCTCTTGGACTGTAATAACAATATATGACCGGACGAAGCGGATCATGTCCCCAAAGAGGGAGTGGATCCGCTTTTTTTGGGTTTCCTGTAAAAAATGACAAATCGGTACGAGGCGGCTGCCCAGCCTTCCCGCCGCTGATCGATCGTTAGGCGCCTCAGCCAGCTGCTTCGTGAACGCCGTCTTTTGTCCCGGGTTATTTTACGCGGCCGCGGCATATACTGACATATAGCCAGTCCGCTTGCAGGGAGGGAATACATATGGAACCATTCTATAAGAGCAGATTGTTTCGCTATGGTTGCTGGCTGCTGCTCTCCTTAGTTATATTATATTTCGTTTGGCTGCTCAGACCGATGTTCGGTGTGGTTTACAGCTTTTTGAAGGCTGTGCTGGCTCCCTTTATCATTGCGGTAATTATCTCTTATGTGCTGAATCCCATTGTAAGCATGCTGAATGCGCGCAAAGTGCCTCGAACGATTGCGGTGCTGCTCATTTATGCCGTTTTTCTGACGAGCCTTACCGTTATTCTGATGAATATGATCCCAATGTTTATCGAGCAGCTTGGCGAACTTGGGGAGCATCTGCCCGAGCTTACGATGCATACGCAGCAGATTATGAACAAATGGGACAATTCCCTGCTTCCCCAAGGCGTAAGAATGGGAATGAACAACTGGTTCTTCCAGGTTGAACAGCGCATGGCGACAGGCATTCAGGATTTCCTGAACAATATCGGCACGACGATCGGCGTGGTGTTCAACGCATTTATCATTCCGTTTCTCATCTTCTACATGCTGAAGGATTTTGAAGTGTTTGAACGGCTTTTGATTCGGTGCCTGCCGAAATCCCATCGCAAGTCGATCATCGGGCTGCTCAAAGATATTGATGAGGCTCTCGGAAATTATGTGCGGGGCCAGTTGCTTGTCTGCGTCATTATCGGTGTGCTTGCCTATGCGGGATATATGATTATCGAAATGCCGTTCGCTCTTCTTTTCGCGAGTGTTGTGGCCGTCTGCAATATCATTCCTTACCTCGGGCCTTTTCTTGGTGCGGCGCCGGCCTTGATCATGGCGACAACGATATCCTGGCGCATGGTTCTGTTTGTCGTTATCGTAAATGCGTTGTGCCAGACGCTGGAGAGCAACGTCATTTCTCCGCAGGTCGTCGGAAGAAAGCTTCATCTGCATCCAATGCTCATCATTTTCGCGCTGCTGGTCGGCGGGGAAATCGGTGGGATTCCGGGGCTGATTTTAGCCGTTCCGCTATTTGCTGTTTTGAAGGTCATCATACAGCATTTTTACGGATACTATATCCGCAGGAAAACGATTTAGACAATGATTGACAGGCCATAACACGGCTTATATACTAATATTGATTTATTATGCGCAGCATCTGCATGCATACGTAAAACGGTGACGAAAACAAGTACGTCCTGACAGATTCACCAGAGAGCGGTTCCTTTGCCGTCTTTCCAGCCGCGAAGCACAGCGGTTTTTGGAGATAGACAAGCGGCGTCGGGTGGAAGAACCGGAATGAATGCTCAGGGGCGGAAAGCTGCTTTCGGAGTGCGAATGAACTTCGCCGGGAGATTCCCGTTACAGAATCGTACAAAGGCGATCGAAAGTTTCCGAAGGAAGGCTGGAAGCGGACGATAACCAGGGTGGTACCGCGAGACAATCGTCCCTGAATTCCAGGGGCGTTTTTTCTATTTTTATATACAGGAGGACATGTTTCTATGAAAGCTAGTGAAATCCGTTCCAAATGGCTGCAGTTTTTTGCATCCAAAGGACATAATATTGAACCCAGCGCATCGCTGGTCCCTCATAACGATCCTTCCCTGCTGTGGATAAATGCGGGGATGGCGCCGCTTAAAGCTTATTTCGACGGCCGTGTGAAGCCGGAAAATCCGCGGATTGCCAATTCCCAGAAATGTATCCGTACCAATGACATCGAGAATGTCGGGAAGACGCGCCGCCACCATACTTTTTTTGAAATGCTGGGCAATTTCTCGATCGGCGATTACTTCAAGGAAGAAACGGTTACCTGGGCGTGGGAGTTTCTTACAGGCAAGGACTGGATCGGATTTGATCCGGACCGTCTGTCCGTAACGGTATATCCGGAGGATGAAGAAGCGTACAAGCTGTGGAACGAGAAAATCGGGATTCCGGCTGAGCGGATCATCAAGCTTGAAGATAACTTCTGGGATATCGGCGAGGGTCCTTGCGGACCATGTACGGAAATTTTCTATGACCGCGGCGAAGCCTACGGCAACGACCCTTCGGATCCCGAGCTTTACCCGGGCGGAGAGAACGAGCGGTACCTGGAAGTATGGAACCTCGTATTCTCGCAGTTTAACCATAATAAAGATGGAAGCTATACGCCGCTCCCTAGCAAAAATATTGATACAGGCGCAGGCCTGGAGCGCTTTTCATCGATTTTGCAGAACGTTGATTCCAATTTCGATACCGATCTGTTCCAGCCGATAATTCAGGAAACCGCGAAAATTGCCGGAATCAAATATGGCGTGGATACCGAGACTGATGTTGCGTTTAAGGTTATTGCCGACCATATCCGTACTGTATCGTTCGCCGTTGCCGACGGCGTGCTTCCTTCCAACGAGGGCCGCGGATATGTAATCCGCCGTCTGCTGCGCCGCGCGGTCCGCTACGGCAAAAAGCTGGGACTGGACCGTCCGTTTATGTATTCGCTTGTAGCCACTGTCGGGGAAGTGATGGGCGAGTATTATAACGATATCGTGACCAAACGCGAATTTATCGAGAAGGTGATCCGCGGTGAAGAGGAACGTTTCCACGAGACGTTGACGGAGGGCCTTGCGATACTGGAGCACATTTCCAAGGAAGCCAAGGATGCCGGCCAAACGGTGATCGGCGGGGCGGATGCATTCAAATTGTACGATACGTATGGGTTCCCGTTCGATTTGACCGAGGATTATGCGCAGGAGCATGGGCTTGCCGTTGACCGGGAAGGTTTTGATGCGGCGATGCAGAAGCAGCGCGAGATGGCGCGGGCGGCGTCGCATACCGGCGGCAGCATGAAGGTGCAGGGCGGGGTTTTGTCCGACTTCACGACTAAAACGGAGTTCATTGGTTATAATGAGCTCGAGGCGTCCTCCAATATCCTGGCGATTATTTCGAACGATGCGTTTGTCGACAGCTTGTCCGAAGGCCAGTCCGGACAAATCATTCTGGAAGCTACCCCGTTCTATGCAGAGAGCGGCGGGCAAGTGAGCGACCAGGGCTGGATTCGCTCGGAAAGCGGAAATGCCGAAGTGACCGGCTTGTTCAAGGCTCCGAACGGACAGCATGTTCATGAGATCAAGGTGGAATCCGGCGAGCTTCGTACCGGCACCCCGGTCAAGGCTGAAGTTGACCGTACGAAACGCGCGGATATCGTGAAGAACCATACGGCGACGCACCTGCTCCATAAAGCGCTCAAGGAAGTGCTCGGCGCACACGTCAATCAGGCAGGCTCGCTCGTTGAGCCGCAGCGTCTGCGTTTCGACTTCTCCCATTTGGGCAGCATTTCGCCAGAGGAGCTGGTGGATATCGAGCGCCGCGTCAACGAGCAGATCTGGAACAGCCTGAATGTCACCATCGAATTGAAACCGATCGATGAAGCTAAGGCGATGGGCGCGATGGCGTTGTTCGGCGAGAAGTATGGCGATATCGTACGCGTTGTTCAGGTCGGCGGATACAGCCTCGAGCTGTGCGGGGGCTGCCACGTTCGGAACACCTCTGAAATCGGCTTGTTCAAGCTGGTCAGCGAAAGCGGGATCGGATCGGGCGTCCGCCGGATTGAAGCGGTAACCGGCCGTCATGCCTACCTGTACATGGATGAACAGCTTGAGCTTCTGAAAGGGGCCGCAGCTCTGCTGAAATCGAACGTAAACGAAGTGCCGAAGCGGATTGAAGGGCTTCATCAGCAGGTGAAGGAGCTGTCCCGTGAGAATGAATCGCTGCAAGGCAAGCTCAGCGCCATTGAGGCCGGCGAGCTGACAAGCCGGGTGAAGCAGGTCGGCGAAAGCAAGCTGCTTGCGGAGCGCGTTCAGGCAGGCAGCATGGAGGCGCTGCGGACACTCGCCGACGAGCTTAAGGCAAAGGTTCCCGACGCGATTCTGGTGCTTGGCGCTGCGGTGGACGACAAAGTAAACTTTGTCGTGGCTGTTCCGCAGGCTGATGTCAAGCGCGGGCTTCACGCCGGCAAGCTGGTCAAGGAGATCGCCGTATTGTGCGGCGGAGGCGGCGGCGGCCGTCCGGATATGGCGCAGGCCGGCGGGAAGGATGCTTCCAAGCTGGATGAGGCGCTTAAACTGGCCGGCGAGCTGGTAGGCGCTCAAGCTTAAAGAGGACGAATATAACGGGGTCCTTTCGGTTCTTCTGTTTTTGGGAAATTTCAGGTTTACTATTTCCTTATGGGACCCCGTATATGTTATAGTAAGAGATATAAGCTTTATGCCATATGAAGCTAAAAGGCTTAGTCTTTAGAGGCGTGAAGGCGTGATGCGTGATGCGAAAGGACGCAGCCTCATGTTTCAGGAATCGAGGTGGGCATGATGGACTCCATGGATAAAACTGTAAAGTTCAACGTCAAAGGCGATGAGCAGGAGGCGTCGGCACAGGAGATCCTTCTAACGGTTTACGGAGCGTTGCAGGAGAAGGAATACAACCCAATCAACCAGATAGTCGGATATTTGTTGTCGGGAGATCCGGCATATATTCCGCGGCACAACAATGCCAGAAGCCTTGTGCGCAAGAAAGAAAGGGATGAATTAATCGAAGAGCTGGTCCGTTTTTACATGGAGCGCAATCGTTAATTCAATGGCCCGGGGATTCACCTTTTGACAGGGGATAGATGATGAGGATAATGGGTTTGGATTATGGCGACCGGAGAATCGGCGTTGCCGTCAGCGACGAGCTGGGATGGACGGCTCAAGGCGTGGATACGGTGGAGAAGCGCCGGGACGAAGGAGAGCTTGTGAAGATTGCCGAGCTGGTTCAGCAGTATGAGGTAGAAGAGATCGTGGTTGGATTGCCTAAGAACATGAACGGCACGATCGGACCCCGCGGTGAAATCTGTATGGATTTCGCCGAGAAACTGCGCGGTCAATTGGAGTTGCCAGTTCACCTTTGGGATGAGCGGCTTACAACGGTGTCAGCGCACCGTACGCTGCTTGAGGCGGATGTAAGCCGGGGTAAACGCAAACAGGTCGTAGACAGAATGGCTGCGGTGCTGATTTTGCAAAATTATTTAGACGCTAAGACTAAAAGGTGAGGGTGATAATGAATGGCTAGCCAAATCATCGGCAATGAAGAAGAACCGGAAATTATTTATATTCCTGATGACGAAGGAAACGAAGAAGAGTTTGAAGTCATTATGAAATTTGAAGTTGACGGCTCTGATGCGAAATACATGATGGTTGTGCCCGTGGAACCGGATGACGATGAAAGCGAAGAAGTTTATGCTTTCCGTTATGAAGAAGACGGAGACGACCTGAAGCTTTATACGATTGAAAGCGACGAAGAGTGGGAAATCGTTGAGGAAACCTTCAATACCCTGATCGACGAATTCGGCGGTGAAGAAGACCGATGAACCCGTTTACTGCTGCAAATACGGTCTGGGCCAGCCGCATTCGGGATGCCTTTGGACCGGCTCTTGAACTGCAGGATGAGAAAGGCAAGACCCTTAATTATCAGGTCGAGAATGAGTTTGATGTATCCGGCCGTTCCTATGCCGTTCTCCGGCGGGAACAGGCTCAGGGTGCCGACGAACCTGAGATTTTCAAGGTGGTAACGGCAGCAGACGGAACGCTGTCGCTTGAGACGATTGAAGATGATGATGAATGGGAAGACGTTTCCGAACTGTACGATGAGCTCACTTTTCCCGAGTAGTGGTTTACTTTTGTTTAAGTTTTATAGCAATAAAACCGAGAAGGGCGGAGTTTCCGCTCTTTTTGGCTGTAAAGGAGCTGGCTTTGTGAAAAGGATAAGAACTCTTATTCTGGCGGTGCTTTTATTGATTCTGGCGGCAGCCGCCGGAGCAGGAGGCTATATATATTATGGCATGAAGCCTGCCGCATCTTCCGATCAGGCGGTTCGCTTTACGATTGAACCGGGTACTGGAACGGCTCAAATTGCAGACCTGCTGCAGCAGCAAGGCCTTATACGCAATTCCTTGCTGTTCAGGACCTTCCTGAAATATAAGTCCGAGGGCGGCCGTTTTCAGGCTGGAAGCTACGAGATGAAGCCGGGTGTCACGTATGATCAGATTATCGCGAAACTAAATGCGGGCGATGTTGTGGCCGAAGAAATGGTTCGTTTTACGATTCCCGAAGGCTACACCGTCAAGCAAATCGCGGACAAACTGCAGGCAGAGGGTATTGTGAATGCCGAAGCTTTTCTTAAGCTGGCTAAAGATCCTGCTGGCATTGACAGCACGCTCCTAAGCCAGATTCCTGCGGACAAACAGCTGCTGTACCGGCTGGAAGGTTATCTGTTTCCGGAAACCTATGAGCTGAAAAAAGGCAGCACGGAAGCGGACATTATAACCCGCATGCTTGAAGAGACATCCAAAAGGCTGAAGCAGATTCCGAGCTTTGACGCCAAGCTGAAAGCAGACGGACTGACGCTGAATCAGATGATGACCATAGCTTCGCTGGTCGAACGGGAAGTGGTGGTTGACAAGGAACGCAGCCTGGTGGCGGGCGTTATCGACAACCGGATCAAACAAAACATGAAGCTGGAGATTGATGCAACCGTTCAATATTTGCTCGGCAAACCGAAGGAACGGCTGCTGAACTCGGATTTGCGGAAAGTGGACAGCCCTTATAATTCTTATCTTTACGCAGGACTTCCGCCAGGCCCGATCGCGGCGCCGAGTTTAAAATCGATTGAGGCGGCGCTGGAACCGGAAAGCTCGGATTATTTATTTTATGTTACGAAAAAAGACGGCAGCCACGAGCATTTGTTTGCCGCTACGTATAAAGAGCATTTGGCAAATATCAGGAAAAGTCAGGCTTCGGCCAAATAAAGTTTTAGAGGTGTGTGAACAATGGAAGGAACAAAACCGGAGCTTCTCGTACCGGCAGGGTCCGTGGAAGAAGCGGTCTCTTTTATAAGCGCTGGGGCAGACGCCGTCCTGGTCGGGGAGGACAAATACGGAATGAGACTGCCGGGAGAATGCAGCCTGGAGGATATCAGCCAAATCGTAAAATACGCTCATGACCACGAGGCGAAGGTTTACGTCAGTGTGAACACTTTGGTGAGCAATGACCTGCTTGAGGACCTCCCGGCTTACCTGGAAGGCCTGGAGAAGGCCGGAGTGGATGCGATTGAATTCGGCGATCCGGCAGTACTGCGTGCAGCGGGTTCCGCTGCGCCCGGCCTAAAGCTGCATTGGAATGCCGAGATGACCTCGACCAACTACGCCACGGCCAATTACTGGGGAACAAAGGGAGCCTCCAGAGTGGTTGTGGCCCGCGAGCTGAATATGGATGAAATTGTCGGCATGATCCCGCATCTTGAAGTGGAAGCCGAGGTGCAGGTGCACGGGATGACGAATATTTACCATTCCAAACGCCGTCTGGTTGCCAGCTATATGACGCATCAGGGACGGCCGGTAGAAGGAACCAACCTTGGCAAGGATCGGGGACTGTTTCTGATTGAAGCGGAGCGGCAGGATGAGAAATATCCGATCTATGAGGATATGAACGGTACGCATATTATGAGCTCGGACGATATTTGCATTTTGGAGGACCTCCACGTGCTGATGGAGGCCGGGGTTCACAGCTTCAAGATCGAATCCCTGCTGAAGCCGGCAAGCTACACGATTGAAGTAATTAAAGCCTACCGGCAGGCGATCGAAGCTTTTGCCAAAGACCCGGAAGGATATGCATTTGAGGAGAGCTGGCTGGACGGGATCAGACATTTGCAGGACTCTGAGCGTGAGCTGTCGTTCGGATTTTTCTATAAAGAGCAGGTTTATTAATATTCAGACAACAGACAAGAGAGGTGAATGTCATGGAGACCACGATGCAGCACAAACCGAAATACAAGGGCAAACGATACCGTTTGGACAAACCCGAGCTGCTTGCTCCGGCGGGCAATCTGGAGAAGCTGAAATTTGCCATTCATTATGGGGCGGATGCCGTTTATATCGGCGGCCAGAAATACGGCCTTCGTTCTAATGCGGATAACTTCAGCTTTGAGGAGATGCGGGAGGGTGTAGAGTTTGCCAAAAAATACGGCGCCAAGGTGTTTGTGGCAACCAATATTTACGCCCATAATGAAGACCTTGCGGGTATTGAAGAATACCTGCGGAATTTATATGAGGTGGGCATCTCGGCCATCATTGTGGCGGATCCCGTCATTGTGGACACAGCCCGGCGGGTTGTGCCGAATCTTGAGGTGCATTTAAGCACCCAGCAATCGACCGTGAACTGGCAGGCCGTCAAGTATTGGAAGGAAGAAGGATTGCCGCGTGTCGTTCTCGGCCGGGAAACGAGCCTTGAAGAAATCGCGGAAATCAAAAAGCATGTGGATGTAGAGATTGAAGCCTTTATTCATGGGGCCATGTGTTCTTCTTATTCCGGGCGGTGCGTACTTTCCAATCACTTTACCGATCGCGACTCCAACCGGGGAGGCTGCTGCCAGTCCTGCCGGTGGAAGTACGATTTGTTCGAAGATGCCAGGGAAGAGCCCGTCTGGATTTCGGAGGAAGAAGCGCGGGAAGACCGTGTACTGCAGCAGTTTAAGCTCGGCGTTACTCAGCTGCCGCAATTTGCCGCAGAAGACAATGCTTTTACGATGGGCTCCAAGGACCTGTGCATGATCTCCAATATCCCGGATCTGATCGATGTGGGCGTGGACAGCTTCAAGATCGAAGGGCGCATGAAATCGATCCATTATGTGGCTACAGTCGTGAACGCTTACCGTCAAGCGATAGACTCCTATATGGCGGATCCTGAACATTTTACCGTCAAGCCGGAATGGATCCAGGAAATCAACAAGGCCGCGAATCGTCCGCTGAATACGGGATTCTTCTATGATACACCGGATCATGAAGACCATATTTACGAGCCCGAGGAAAAAGCGGCTCCTTATGATTTTGCCGGCCTTGTAATGGATTATGACGCCGAAACCGGCATTGCCACGATACAACAGCGCAATCATTTCAAACCGGGTCAGGAAGTGGAGTTTTTCGGGCCAAGGGGAACCTTCTTCAAGCAAACGGTAGGCACGCTGTGGGATGAGAACGGGAATGAAATCGATGCTGCGCGCCATCCGCTTCAGCTTGTCAAATTTAAAACGGAGCAGCCTGTGAAGTATTTTGATATGATGAGAAAGAAAAAATAGAGTTTGAGCTAACTTCAGCTTACGGAGCTTTCGCCTATGGCGAGGGCTTTTTTGTTACTTTTAACAATAAATTTAGTCAAAAAGTCGGATAAGTCATCGGAGGTCTTAAGAAAGTAGATCTGCAACCGACATAGTAAATAAGGCATATATTTTTCAGAGAGACAGGTGAGGTTGATGGGGCTGATTTCTAAGAATAACAAGCGGGAAAAGGAGGAGAAGAACACCGTAAGGAAGGATATGGAAATTAAAGCGAAGTTTAAAGCTATAATTAAGAAAACGTTTACATATATCAAGAAAATAAAACCAGGGAAGCTGGATCCTGTCAAATCCGTCGGGGCGCGGTTGTTTCTTATTTTCTTTATTGCCATTATGTTTTTTGTTATCGCACTAGGTATTTTATCCTATCAAACGGCAAGAAACACCATTCAGGATAACGCCAGATTTTCCAACCAGCAGACCGTCATTCAGACCTCCCAGAAATTGGATATTATTTTCAAGCAGTATGAAGCAAACCTGCTGATGATGTTCTTTGATCAGGAAGTGCAGAATGATATAGGGGATCTAAAAGGTTCCAACGATGAATACAATCATTTTCTCCTTATGAAAGCGATCAGCCAAAAAATGACCAATTATATTTATTCCACGCAGGGAGCACAGGCTGTTTATTTAGCTTCTGTAAGCCATGTCTTCAACCCGATCTCCGCGGGTACACCAGATACGAATTTTGTATCAACCTTGGAACAGCAGCCCTGGTACAAGGATTTGTCTGCCGATTCTTCTTCCCTCTGGGTGCCGGTTTCGAATGATCAGGGCGGCACCATATTCCGCTATATCCAATCTTTTAAAACGACGACGGGTACAGAGCGGTATATAGTAGCTCTCGATATTAATTTAAATGTTCTAACGGATCAATTAGACCAAGTTTCGTTGGGCCAAGGCTCCAAAGTGCAGCTCATTACCAACTCGGGGCAAATCGTTGCTTCAAATCTGGAAGACGAAAACGGAACCCGTACGGCTTTCCAAGCAATTGCAAAAGACACCAGTAACACGGACAGTCTTACTACCAAGGATGAAGAGGGAAAATCGGTCCTGGCCGTATATAACACTCTGGAAGTGCCGGGATGGAAGCTCGTCGGCATCGTCCCGGTCGACAATCTGGTTGCTGATGCGAAGCAAATTATGAGAACCACCTACCTGTCAGCGATTATCGTTGCCGTTATCGCCATCTTAATCGGCATGTGGATGGTTCGCATGATTGCGCGTCCGCTCGCTAAAATGAATACGCTGATGCAGGAAGGAGCTATGGGCAATCTCAATGTCCGCATGAAGCATGCGGGGAGAGATGAGATTGGCCAGCTTTCGGGCAGCTTTAACAAGATGATGGAGCAGATTACCGAGCTTGTGACACATGCGAACAACTCTTCGATTGAAGTTCTGGCAACGGCTTCCGAGCTGGCGGATGCATCACGGAAAACGGCTTTGTCCGCGAAGGAAATTGCGGTCGCTACGGAAGAGATTGCCAAAGGGGCAACCAGTCTGGCGGCTGAAGCGGAACGGGGCAGCGATCTTACGGAAAATATCGGCACACAGGTATCCGAAGTGATTGCCTCCAATAAGGAAATGCAGGATTCGGCAAGACAGGTCGAACAGGCCAGCGAACTTGGAACCCGGTATTTGCAGGGCTTAACCCAAAAAACCAACATTACCGGTGAAATGACCCGGGCTTTGGCGGACCGGGTAAATTCACTTCATGCCAGCAGCACATCCGTATTGAAAGTGCTTGATGTTATGCAAAATATTACGCAGCAGACCAACATTCTGTCCCTCAATGCAACGATTGAGGCGGCACGCGCCGGAGCGGCGGGCCGAGGCTTCATGGTCGTGGCCGATGAGATTCGTCAGCTTGCAGAACAATCCAAGCAATCCATTACGATGGTCGGGCAAATTGCGGATCAGATCCAGCAGGAAATGAACGAAACCATCAAGGCGCTGGAGGAAGTGAATCCACTGTTTGAACAGCAAATCCAATCCGTTAAGGAGACGGGAGAAATCTTTGTTTCCGTCCAGGAGCAGATGAACATATTTGTAGCCAAACTGGATATGGCGACGGCTTCCATTGAAGGGCTGAGCAAATCGCAAAATATTTTGTCCGAAGCCATGACCAATGTCAGCGCGGTCGCAGAGGAATCGTCCGCAACGTCCGAAGAGGTTGCTTCACTGAGCAGCGAGCAGCAGATGATCGGGGATCAGCTTGTCCAGCTGTCAGGCAAACTGGAGGACGTATCCGACCAGCTTAAAGATTCCTTGTCCAGATTTAAAATTTAATACTAAAGCTTATAGCAGACGTCTATCTTATTAAAAGGTAGACGTCTTTTTTGCCAGCGCTGCCGATTCAGGGGAATGCAAAAGAAGGGAGCAGGTGTAAATCAAGCCAACTGAGGGGATACTTTGATCGAAGGAGGCGTACGGGAATGAAGCTTGCGATCAAGAAGCGTATCTTTTACAACTTGCTGATCATTACCGCTTTTATCGGAGTTTTGCTTGCGCGCCTGGCATGGCTGCAGTTGTTTGACGGTGTTCCCAAGCCTCCTTCGGCGCATGGAAGAACTGCGAACAAAATGGCGGTAATGCAGCGGGAATCGCGAATTGAACTGGATACCGGACGGGGAAGATTCGTGGATATGTTCGGTCGCCCCTTGACGAATGAAGTGGTATTATCCCCGGCTTTATTTCCGCTGCGCGAAGACATTCAGCCAGAGCAGCTTATATCGCTCTCCGGCCTCCTTGGAACATCTCCGAAGAAACTCGTCCGGACCTGGAAGTCTTTGCAGCATCCCGCCTTCTGGACTGACGCTGCAACCGGCAGCCCTTTACGTTTGACGGCTGGGGAGGCGGCCGCTCTGGAACGGCTAAAAATCCCCTCCGTCAAGTCCTTGCCTGTCGTGCGCAGATACGCAAACAACAAATCCGGCAAACAGTGGCTGGGTTTTGTTGCAGAGCAGCCGGAATCGGTGCTGCAAATGAATGCAAAAGCGGCAGCTTCGAACAGGCTCTCCCTTTCCGCAAAGCTCGGAGCCGCGGGCCTGGAGAAGACCTTCGACAGATTGCTCAGGGGGGAGGGCGTAACCGATGCTTCCTATCTGGTCGACGCGTACAACCGTCCGCTTTCGTATGATGCCATGCGGGTTCATGCTCCGGGAAATCCCTATTATCCATTGACTGTAGTGACCACGATTCATCTGGAGCTTCAGAACAGGATTGAGCAGTTGGCCAGCCAAAAAGGGATGAAGGAGGGAGCCATTGTCATTCTGGATGCAAAGAGCGGCGACATCGCAGCTATGGTGTCGCTTCCTTTTTTCAATCCGAACAAGGTCGATGCAGCTCAAGGAAACTGGAGCAATCGCGCCGTAAAAGCTGCGGTTCCAGGCTCCATTTTCAAAGTGGTGACGGCTGCTGCAGCGCTCGAAACAGGGGTATCCCGACCCGGCGATCATTTTATGTGCAGAGGCGGTTACGGCAAATACGGCTTGTCCTGCTGGAAAAAAGGCGGGCATGGCGATATTACGCTCGCCAGGGGATTCGCCGAGTCCTGCAACACCGTGTTTGGCAATTTGGGCGAGAGATTGTCGCCAGCGGCGCTCGAGTGGACGGCGGACGCTTTGGGACTCGGGCGTACCATCGGCTGGAAGGAGCCTTTTATAGATGGCGAAACGCTCAGGCAGATCGACCAGGAGGAGGCTGGAACGGTTTTTGGGCATGAATCCCATCCCGAAGACAGCGGAGTACGGGCTCAGACTGCCATTGGGCAGCGCAGTGTCCTGCTGAGTCCCCTCCAGGCTGCGAATATGGTCGTGACCCTGCTGCATGGAGGAGTTGTGCAGGCGCCGCGCTTGGTCAGCGGCATTCAATATGCGAACGGGACCGGGATGGTCCGTTTTAAGCGCCATGAATCCCCAGGCCACGGACGAATATCGGCATACACGGCAAACACCCTGATGAAATGGATGAGAGCTGTCGTTACCGATGGAACCGGTAAACGGCTGCAGAAAGCCGTATGGGATCTTGCAGGCAAATCCGGAACGGCGCAGGTTGTGCGGTCAGGAAAGGCGCTTAACGATCAATGGTTCATCGGCTTTGGACCGGTTCAAAGCCCGAAATATGCCGCTGCAGTGCTTGTGCAGAGCAGAGAACCGGGTTCCTCCCATCTGGCAACCGAACTGTTCGGAGATGTTATGGACATTTTATCCGAATTCTGAACCGGAAGGCAGGCGCAGGCAGGCATAAAAAAAGAAGCCTATTTAATTTCTTTTATGATAAAATAGAGACGATGTTCAAACATGATTCTGATTTGAGCAAGCAAAAGTCAGTGATATAGAGAGAAATGGGGAATTAACATGGAGACTTTGCTGCTGGGTATGTTTTACATTTTCTCGTTATATGCATTTATTCCGGGATTAATCAGCCGGCTGTTTGGTTTCCGCGTATTCAAAAAAGGCATTTCCGATCATGAAATTGCCTTAACATTTGATGACGGACCTGATCCGGTATATACGCCTCAGCTACTGGATTTACTTAAGCGTTATGATGCCAAGGCAACCTTCTTCGTTGTTGGTTCAAGCGCGGAGAAGCATCCTGAACTGATCAAAAGAATTCATGATGACGGCCATTTGCTTGGCATCCACAATTATAAACATAAGACCAATTGGCTGATGCGGCCGAAAACGGTCACCAAGCACGTGTCCATGACAGCCAAAATTATTCATGACGCTACCGGGCAGGATGCGCATTACTACCGTCCGCCTTGGGGAATCGTCAACCTGTTTGATTTTACCAAGCGCAAGGATTTGCAGCTGGTTCTCTGGTCGGCCATATTCAAGGACTGGCGCGCCCGGGTAGGCTCGGATAAGCTGACGAAGCGCATGATCAAAAAGCTCCGGGGCGGGGAGGTATTCCTGCTGCATGATTGCGGAACGACGCTTGGGGCTAATGCGAATGCTCCGCATGAGATGCTGACTGCCCTTGAACGGGTGCTGGAAGAGGCGAAGCGCCGAGGCATTCAGAGCATAACGATCCGGGATATGATTCAGCGAACGGCTCAGGCCAAGAATGATGCCCATTCTGCCTCAGCTGAAAAGAAGTACAGTCAACATAAGAGAGGTGTTCCGGTTTTGCCACGGTATAAGCGGGTTCTTGTTTCAGTGTGGCTGCTATGGGAAAGACTGTTCCACTTTATCTTCAACTTGCAGACAACCAATAACGAAGATTCGATGTTTTTCTTCCGCCGTATCACTTATTCGGGGCAGCCTGTCGCCATGAACGGAGGGGGGATCCTGGTTAAGGGCGATCCGATTCTTGAATTGCATTTTGACAACAAGAAATTGTTCCAGCTCGGAACTAAAGCAAAATCGTCAATGCATCTTGCGATTCAGTTGATACGCTCAACCCAGAAGGCGCTGCCCGAAATTGCGGAGTACATTAAAAGCCATCCTGAATTAAGCGACGTAAAGGCATTATATGGAGTTTCGATGATCAACCGGGGGCCGGAGCAATTCGGGTTTACGATTGCAGATCTGCCGAAAGGTTTTTTCGCGAGATCGACAAAGTTTTATTTAAGGCTGCTCATGAGCGTGATTCATCCGTCGGGGCGCGAGAGAGTCCGGAGCCGTCAGGAGGAAATGGTGCCTAAACTCATTGTAATCCCGACCGAGCTGCTGTACGAGCGATTTGCCAAGAGTGACTCACATTGTCCTCCTGTAACTTCCAGCAAGCAGGAAAACCAGGAGGAACAGGAGAAAAGCGACACCGGACTTAAAGCCAGCATGCCTTGCTAATATAAAATAATACAGCTTATCGAGATGCAAAAAGGGGACGGAAGACCGTCCCCTTTTTGCTAGTACGCCCAGCATGGGCGTCATCTACACGGTGAAAGTCCGGAATGGGGGCTGGCGAGCGCCTACCATTAGCCAAGGGTAAGGGTGTCCCATCGTGAGGTGGAATCTGAAGGAAGCCGGAGGCAAAAG
>NZ_JAIOGQ010000033.1 GCF_019904135.1 Paenibacillus caui
CCCCCCTCAAGATGAGATTTCCCAAATCGTAAGACCCCTTGAAGACGACGAGGTAGATAGGCTGGGGGTGGAAGTGCAGCAATGCATGGAGCTGACCAGTACTAATCGGTCGAGGGCTTATCCAAAACAAACCCCACTAAGTGAAGAGTGGGGGATAAGACGCAAATGAAGTTTCGTATCCAGTTTTCAAGCGATCAAGCTTGAAACAAGCATTTGTGAAGCAAATGCCCGTTTGGTGGCGATGGCGGAGGGGTTCCACACGTACCCATCCCGAACACGACCGTTAAGCCCTCCAGCGCCAATGGTACTTGGACCGAAGGGTCCTGGGAGAGTAGGACGCCGCCAAGCAGCGAAAGACACTGTTTTAATCGTAGGATTAAAACGGTGTCTTTTTTTGTGCAATTCGAGATAATATGAGTTAAGGAAGGGCGTATCTTTTTTCGGAAATTTTTCGTTTATGATAATGAGTAAGGATATCCAGTTACAGGAGGTGGGCAAAGGTGCAGAAAACGTCAATCAGCCGGGGAAGCCATGGGAGAGATGGCGATAAGGATCAAGATGGTTTTGCTGACATGATTCAAGCTCATGTGCAGGCCCTCAGCGGATACTGCCGCTTTCTTACCGGTTCTGATTGGGAAGGCGAGGATCTGCTTCAGGAAACATGGTTAAAGGTATGGTCGGCCTCTAAGGATAAAAAAGGCCCATTGCAAATAAATCGTTCCTACTTACGCCGGATTGCTTATCATGCCTGGATTGACCGATGCCGGAAGAAGAATGCCGAAGCGAGTCCGGAAGACGTTTATAAATTGGAGCAGCCTGCCGCTTCTGATCTTTTCAGTCTATGGTCGGCATTTGAAAAGATCGTCAAGGATCTTACCGTTAACCAAAGAGGCGCCTTGCTGTTGATGGACGTTTATCGTTATACCGCAGTGGAAGCAGCTGCATTATTAAAAATGACGGAGGGCGCCGTAAAGGCTAGTCTGCACCGGGCAAGGCAAAAGTTAAAGGAATATCACAAGCCGGATAGAACAGCTGTGGAAGACGCTGATTTTCAGACGGGCACAGGAGTGGATGAATCTACAGTTTATGCTTATTTGGAGGCGTTCAAGCACCATAATATTTTGGCGCTGGTGATGCTTTTGAATGAAGGCAGTTCACGTGATGTTGTTCCTGTTTTGCAAAATCAAAGCAGGGCGGTACGCTGCAGCCGTGATGACTCCTCAAAGGCCGCCAACGGCCGATACATCCGGTCTATCCTGTCCATGGCAGCATAAAGCTGAGGACAAAATCCATGTAAAGAAAAAGAGTTCAGGGAGGTTCATAAATGAGCACATTCATGCCTTATGTTATCGAGCAGACCAGCCGAGGAGAGAGATCTTACGATATTTACTCCAGGCTGCTTAAGGACCGGATCATTTTTCTGGGTTCGGCCATAGATGATCAGGTGGCGAACAGCATCGTAGCGCAAATGCTGTTTCTGGAGGCGGAAGATCCGGAGAAGGACATCCATTTCTATATCAACAGTCCCGGAGGGTCTACGACCGCAGGTTTTGCCATCTATGATGCGATGCAGCATGTGAAACCGAAGGTGCAGACGATTTGCCTGGGGATTGCAGCTTCTTTTGCAGCGATCCTGCTGCTGTCGGGCGAAAAAGGCAAACGCTTTGCGCTTCCCAACAGCGAAGTGATGATTCATCAGCCGCATGGCGGGGCGCAAGGTCAGGCCAGCGATATCGAAATAAGCGCGAAGCGCATCATTCGAACAAGAGAACGTTTAAACGAGATTGCTTCGGCGCGTACGGGTCAGCCCCTGGAACGTGTTGCCAAAGATATGGACCGGGACTATTTTATGAGCGCGGAAGAAGCGCTGCAGTATGGCGTGATTGACAAGGTCATCAACACGGTACGATAGTTTATGTGTCCGGAGTAATCCGGATTAAAAAGGGGACTGAATCAAGATGGGGCCGAATTCCGAATGGATAATGGCCTCTTTTTTTGTATTTTATGTAACTTTGTCCTCCCAAAAAAGACAGGCGTATGTCCGCAGCGTGCTTTCATTTTTGGTGTTTCGATATTCTTGACAGCCTATGTTGCCTTTGCTAAGATGGCAATAATATATTTTTGCAAAGGTGCCGTACGGTCTTAGTATATAAGGAAAATCGGCTCAAGACTTAGAACAGAAACGCTAATTTTAAGGAGGATAAACGAGGTGTGGGAAAACAAGTTTGCTAAAGAAGGATTAACATTTGATGATGTACTGTTGATTCCCCGTAGATCGGAAAATTTACCGAAAGAAGTCGATGTGTCCACGCGGCTAAGCGACAATGTGAAACTGAATATACCGCTGATTAGCGCTGGTATGGATACCGTAACTGAAGCGGCCCTGGCGATTGCGATCGCCCGCGAAGGCGGCATTGGTATTATTCATAAAAATATGCCGATTGAACAGCAGGCGGAAGAAGTGGACCGAGTTAAACGTTCGGAGAGCGGCGTTATTACCAATCCTTTTTCATTAACCAGAAATCACCTTGTATCGGATGCTGAACGGGTAATGGGCAAATTCCGGATCTCAGGCGTGCCGATTGTGGACGAGCAGCAAAAGCTGGTCGGAATTATTACAAACCGTGACCTTCGCTTTATTCACGATTATAATATCAAGATTGACGAAGTGATGACCAAGGAGAACCTGGTTACCGCTCCGGTCGGAACGACGCTTCAGGAAGCGGAAATTATTTTGCAAAAGCACAAGATCGAGAAGCTTCCGCTTGTAGACAGCAACAACGTGCTGAAAGGTCTTATTACCATTAAGGATATCGAGAAAGCGATTCAGTTCCCGAATGCTGCAAAAGATGCACAGGGCCGTCTACTTGTCGGTGCTGCTATTGGTATTTCCAAGGACGCTTTTGAACGCACGGATGCACTTGTGAAAGCTGGGGTTGACCTGATTACGGTCGACTCGGCTCACGGCCACCATATCAATATTATTGAAGCTGTAAGAAATCTTCGTGAACGCTATCCGGACCTGACGATTATTGCAGGAAACGTAGCTACAGGAGATGCAACGAGAGAACTGATCGAAGCAGGCGCTTCGGTCGTCAAGGTAGGAATAGGACCAGGTTCCATTTGTACTACCCGTGTCATTGCCGGCATCGGCGTACCGCAAGTTACAGCGGTATACGATTGTGCAACGGTAGCCCGGGAATACGGCGTTCCGATCATCGCCGACGGGGGAATTAAATATTCTGGAGAAATTACAAAGGCTCTTGCCGCTGGAGCGCATGCAGTCATGTTGGGCAGCTTGCTTGCCGGTACGGATGAAAGCCCGGGCGAATCGGAAATCTTCCAAGGACGGAAATACAAAGTGTACCGCGGGATGGGCTCCCTCGGCGCTATGAAACAGGGCAGTAAAGACCGGTACTTCCAGGACGATGACAAAAAATTGGTACCTGAAGGCATCGAAGGACGGGTTGCTTATAAAGGGCCGCTGTCCGACACGATTCATCAGCTGATCGGCGGACTTCGTTCCGGTATGGGATATTGCGGGACACGGAATCTCGAAGAGCTCCGCAACGATACGGAGTTTGTGCGGATTACGGGCGCAGGTCTCCGTGAGAGCCATCCGCATGATGTGCATATTACGAAAGAAGCGCCTAACTACTCTCTATAATCTTCAGAATTGGAATGATCTGCTAAGGGCAGACTGGGCTTAAACGGCCTTGTCTGTCTTTTTTTTATGATATAGCCTATGATAGAATAGAAAAGCAACTGAAAGAGATGACGAGGGGAGTTTAATGTTTTGAAATCAGCGGGAATGAAGCGTAAATTATCCAAAAGGCGCAAATTAAAAAAAGCGATTGCGTCATTGATGCTACTTCAAATGTTATGTTTATCCGTTGCTCCTGCTGCGGTTATGGGCGCAGGAGCAACTACCAATAAGTCTGCAACTACAACTACTACGGCAAACACTGCGGCAGCTCCGGCGGCGTCCGGTGTAGCGCAGGCGGTTATGCCTGCCGCGCCTGAGCTTGCGGTGAATTCGGCGATTCTGCTCGAACCGACAACGGGCCAAATCTTGTATTCCATGAACAGTGATGAGGCTCTCCCCCCTGCGAGCATGACCAAGATGATGACCGAATATATTGTTGCCGACATGGTGAAAAAGGGCAAGCTCGGCTGGGACACGAAAGTAACCGTCAAAGAAAATGCGGAGAAACAGATCGGGTCGCGAGTATTTTTGGCTGAGGGAGAACAATATACAGTTAAAGAGCTGTATATCGCCATGGCGGTTGGATCGGCCAATGACGCAACCGTAGCCCTTGCCGAATTTGTCGCAGGTTCGGAACAAAACTTTGTGAAGATGATGAATGATGAAGCGAAGCGTATGGGGCTTCCGACCGCTTATTTTGCAAACTCCACAGGACTCAGCATTGCGGACATGCCCCAAGGATACCTGCCTGAGAGCAATAAGGAAACCGTAATGTCTGCCATGGACGCGGCAATATTGGCAAAATATATTGTAGAGGATCACCCGGATTTCTCCCAATTTACTACAATCCAGTCCTATAAATTCCGTCAACGCGATAAAGATCCGATTGTCAACTACAACTGGATGCTGCCGGCAAACGCCTCCATCACGAACTTTAAGAAGTTTGCTTACCCTGGCTTGGACGGGATGAAGACCGGGCATACGAGCGCGGCCGGACAATGCTTTACGGGTACGGCGGTTCGCAACGGCGTTCGTTTGATCAGTGTTGTCATGGGTGCGGATACCGAGGCACACCGCTTTACGGAGACGGCGAAGCTGCTTGATTACGGATTTAACAACTTTGAACTTAAAAAGGTTGGACAGGCCAAATCCAAGTTAACGCAGGCGGAAACCATCAAGGTGAAGAAAGGCAAGCAAACCTCGGTCTCGATTGTGACCGATCAGGACGTTAACTTCGTTCTTCTGAAGGGTGCTGACGCGAACAATGTAAGCATTAAAGTGAACCTGACGAATGAAGAGCTTACAGCTCCGGTGAAGAGCGGGGCTAAAGTTGGAACAGCTACTTATTCTTATAAAGTTCAAGGTTCGTCCCAGCCGATAGAGAAAACAGTCAATCTCGTTACAGCCCAGGAAGTGGAGAAGGCAGGATGGTTTAAACTGCTCATGCGGGCGATTGGAGATTTCTTCCGCGATCTGTTCAACAGTATTAAAAATCTGTTTTAAATAACAGGTCAATTGCCAAAATCGGAGCTCTATGGTTGTGAATTTGATCGGTTTATTGTAAAATTTTAAGTTAGATTAAAGGATGGGATTTTGTTATTTTCCGCCATCTGGTAACGGTTTTGCGGAGTAACTGAGTTATATAACGGGAGGCTAATTATGGAAACAGGAACATCTCGAGTTAAAAGAGGAATGGCAGAAATGCAAAAAGGCGGCGTCATTATGGACGTTATGAACGCCGAACAGGCCAAAATTGCGGAAGCGGCTGGAGCCACCGCGGTTATGGCACTGGAACGGGTACCTTCCGATATTCGTGCGGCTGGCGGTGTTGCCCGCATGGCGGATCCGACCATCGTTGAAGAAGTCATGAAGGTCGTTTCCATACCGGTTATGGCAAAAGCCCGGATCGGCCATTATGTCGAAGCAAAAGTTCTGGAATCCCTGGGTGTTGACTATCTTGACGAAAGTGAAGTATTGACTCCTGCGGATGAGGTTTTCCATATTGACAAGCGTGATTTTACGGTGCCATTCGTGTGCGGCGCCAAGGATCTCGGCGAAGCGCTCCGCCGCATTGGGGAAGGAGCTTCCATGATCCGCACCAAGGGCGAACCGGGAACGGGCAACATCGTGGAAGCGGTGCGCCACATGCGTTTGATCAACAGCCAAATCCGTAAAGTGCAGAATATGTCCAAGGATGAGCTGTATGCGGAGGCGAAAAACCTCGGAGTTCCTTACGACCTGCTGCTCGAAGTTCACGAGAATGGCAAGCTTCCGGTAGTTAACTTTGCTGCAGGCGGCGTTGCAACTCCTGCAGACGCGGCTTTGATGATGCATCTGGGGGCTGACGGTGTATTCGTAGGTTCCGGTATTTTCAAATCGGATAATCCGGAGAAATTTGCGCGAGCTATTGTTGAGGCGACAACGCACTACACCGATTATAAACTGATTGCGGAAGTGTCCAAGAACCTGGGCACACCGATGAAAGGGATTGAAATTTCCAAGCTGGCAGCAAGTGAACGCATGTCGGATCGCGGCTGGTAAGCCGGATAAGCTGTTTCTGCTGTTTCCTAAGAGAAAGAAGGACTGGAGAATGAAGATAGGAGTGCTGGCGCTTCAAGGCGCTGTTTCGGAACATATTAGAAGCATTGAGCTTGCCGGCGCGGAAGGCGTGGCTGTAAAGCGGGCCGAGCAGTTGAATGAGCTTCAGGGACTTATCATCCCGGGGGGCGAAAGTACAACGATTGGCAAGCTGATGCGCAAATACGGATTTATTGAAGCGATCCGCGATTTTTCGAACGAAGGCAAAGCTTTGTTTGGCACATGCGCGGGCCTGATTGTTCTGGCTAAATCTATTGATGGCGGAGAAGAATCGCATTTGAACTTAATGGATATTCAAGTATCGCGCAATGCATTTGGCCGGCAGCGGGAAAGCTTTGAAACGGATCTGGTTATTAAAGGCATTGAAAATCCGGTTCGGGCTGTCTTTATTCGCGCGCCTTTGA
Organism: Paenibacillus caui; assembly: GCF_019904135.1. GTDB lineage: Bacteria > Bacillota > Bacilli > Paenibacillales > Paenibacillaceae > Fontibacillus > Fontibacillus caui. Next base: position 6,709 of record NZ_JAIOGQ010000033.1, read on the forward strand.
TTACGGAAGCCCGGGATGGGGTTGAAGTTTTGTCGACTTATAACGACGAGATTGTGGCGGCACGTCAAGGCCGTGTGCTGGCGACCTCCTTCCATCCGGAGCTTACGGATGATTTCTCTTTGCATAAGTATTTCGTAGATATGATTAACGGCGGGTAATCTCTTGCTTAGATACAGTGTGCAAGGGGCTGCCTGCTTTGTGAAGCAAGTTTAAGGGGCGGGGGTCTTAATCCGCCTCTTTTGAATTAGGGGCTAAGGTTTTGATTTAGGAGGGACTACCCATGTTGGATGTCAAGATTTTGCGTAATGATTACAGCCGAGTGGAAGAAGCGATTAAGGCCAGAGGCAAATCGCTGGATCTGATCGCTGATTTCCCAAGGCTTGATGAAAAACGCCGTGAGCTGCTGCAGGAAAGCGAGCAGCTGAAGAACCGGCGGAACATTGTATCTTCTGAAGTAGCGAAGCTCAAAAAAGCCAAAGAGAATGCGGATGAGCTCATCGCGGAGATGCGTCAGGTTGGCGACCGGATCAAGGAGCTTGATGAGGAGGTCCGGGTGCTGGAAACCCAAATCGAGCAGTTAACCATGAGTATCCCCAACATCCCTCATGAAAGTGTGCCGGTTGGGGCATCCGAAGCAGATAACGTGGAGATCCGCCGCTGGAGCGAGCCGCGGGATTTCTCTTTTACGCCAAAAGCGCATTGGGATATTGCAGTCGATCTGGGTATTCTGGATTTTGAAGCCGGCGCGAAGGTGACCGGATCGCGGTTTACCTTTTACAAAGGGCTGGGGGCACGTCTGGAGCGTGCACTGATCAACTTTATGATGGATCTTCACAGCAATGAGCATGGATATGAGGAAGTGCTTCCTCCTTATATCGTGAACCGTGACAGCCTTTATGGAACCGGGCAGCTGCCGAAGTTCGAGGAGGATCTGTTCAAGCTGAAGGACAGCGACTACTACCTGATTCCGACGGCAGAAGTGCCTGTAACGAATTATCATCGCGATGAAATTCTGAACGGCGCCGATTTGCCGCGCTACTATGTAGCTTACAGTTCCTGCTTCCGCTCGGAGGCGGGTGCAGCGGGGCGGGATACCCGCGGTTTGATCCGCCAGCACCAATTCAACAAGGTTGAACTGATCAAGATTGTACATCCGCAGGATTCGTACGAGGAGCTGGAGAAGATGACCGCCAACGCAGAGCGTGTGCTGCAGCTGCTCAAGCTTCCATACCGCGTGCTCGCCTTGTGTACCGGAGATATGGGCTTTACTTCCGCCAAAACCTACGATCTGGAGGTTTGGCTGCCGGAAAGCGGCAATTACCGCGAAATTTCTTCTTGCTCCAACGTGGAGGATTTCCAGGCACGGCGGGCAAATATTCGCTTCCGGCCGGAGCCTAAAGCGAAACCGGAATTCGTTCACACCTTAAACGGGTCTGGTCTGGCTGTGGGACGTACGGTAGCCGCCATTTTGGAAAATTATCAACAGGAAGACGGCAGTGTGGAAATCCCTGAGGTTCTTCGTCCTTACATGGGGAATATTACACATATTACAAGCAAGAAATAACTTGCTAACACATAGGCAATATGATAAAATCTAATTCGTTACGTTGTTATTTTGATGAAATGTACGAATTGGATTTTGTTTGGAGAGATACCGAAGCGGTCATAACGGGGCGGTCTTGAAAACCGTTAGGGTGCAAGCCCACGTGGGTTCGAATCCCACTCTCTCCGCCATACATATTACGATTTAGCCGCAGATCCTGGCTTTAGGAATTGCGGCTTTTAATTTTTGTTGTATTGCATTTCGCCTTCTGCAGCGCCCAGATTGTTCTAGGCCGACAGCCCGCATACATTTCGGTGTTCCTTCGCATTTTAAAAAAGGAAGCTATAGCTTCATCTTTGTCATTCGCTTGAACAGAGTAGACCGAAGAGGAGGAGCACCTTGATGAGCAAACCGAAAAGTGTGCCGGTCCGGGGCGTGCAGCCCAAGCAGGAGCGCCATGAGGGCCATGGAGGACCGGAGCCGCTGTCCGGCTCCAAGAAAGTAAAGAACCGCAACCATGTCGGGCATTTCAACCCCGAAGGCTAAGCAAGCCTAATATAACTTGTAAGTAAAAACGGATACCCTTTGAGGAGTATCCGTTTTTACTTGTGTAAAATAAGCTCATCGAATGACAGACGGGTCAATTAATGTAATAATAGTTATATTAGAGATGATGTAAGGGAACTTCTCTCTACCCATTAAGAACGCATAGGCGTGAACAGGAGCTGAAAATATAGATAGAAAGGGTGTTATATCATGTTCCATCTTTCGAATGGCGAACCGGTTATTAATGTTGCGCCGCTGCCTCCCAAACAACATAACAGAAGGACAGCCGGAAATATTTTACTCAGGTGCATGTTCATTATTATTGGAGCTGTTATTTATGCGGTTGCGCTGGAGTTGTTCCTGGTCCCCAACCAAATTACGGACGGAGGCATTACCGGCATAGCGGTTATTGCCGCGCACCTCAGTCAGTGGTCCCTCGGATTATTCCTTTTTATCATCAATCTCCCCTTTCTTCTGATCGGTTACCGGCAAATCGGGAAGACCTTCGCATTGTCCACTTTGCTCGGCATCGCTGTAATGTCCAGTGTTACAGTGCTCTTGCATCATGTGGACGGAGTCGTGGAGGATACGCTGTTAGCCTTTGTATTTGGCGGCATATTGCTCGGGCTTGGCTCGGGGATTGCCATTCGTTTCGGCGGTTCGCTCGATGGCACCGAAATTATAGCGATCCTTCTTTCCAGGAAGCTCCCTTTTTCGGTCGGCGAAATTATTATGTTTTTCAATATTTTCATTTTGGGCAGCACCGGTTTTATTTTTAACTGGAACTCGGCTTTGTTCTCCATTCTGGCCTATTATATTGCATCCAGAGCGATTGACATTACGGTGGACGGTTTAAATGAATCGAAATCGGTGTGGATTATAAGCGATTGTATCGAAGATATCGGGGACGCCATTTTAAGCCGCCTCGGCCGCGGCGTAACCTATTTATCGGGTGAAGGGGGATTCTCCGGGGATCCCAAGAAAGTGATTTTCTGTGTCATTACCCGTCTTGAAGAAGCCAAGCTAAAGGAAATCGTTAACCATTTTGACGAAAATGCATTTCTCGCGGTCGGGAATATCCACGATGTAAAAGGCGGGCGATTCAAGAAAAAGGCAATCCATTAATTTCATAATAAGGGTTTCAACAGTGAAAAAAATAGTTTATTATAAGATAGCACTTTGTAAAAAAATGAGGGTAACGAGAGGAGAAAATCATGAGCAGAAAGTTTTTTGCAGTCGTATTCGTACTGATTATGTCGGTTGCATTGGTACTATCCGGTTGCAGCAGCAAAAAGGAACCGAAGGAAGCGCTGCAAAACGCGGCAGCGAACACGTTCAAATTGGACTCTTATGTTCTGAACAATCAAATCAAAATCAAGGATCTGTCGATCAATTTCCCCAATGCTGACGACCCGTCAGTAAATGCTATGGCTACTATGCTGAAAAATGCCGAAATCAACGTATCGCAGGTTTATCAGAAAGATCCGATGCAGACCGAAGCGACCATGGAGATTAAGCTGCAAGGGGATGTAGCTACAACCATTACGATTCCTTTTGTCATGACAAAAGACAAGTGGTTTGTTAAGATTCCTCAAGTACCATTCCTGCCGCTTCCCGATACCGTTGTAGGCAAGTTTCTGGTGATTGATCTGAAGGAAATGGCTAAGCAAGGGGGCGAGGATTTCAACCCGGATATGCTGAATCCGGAAAAATCGCAAAAGCTGGCAGCTGAAATCACAAACGCCGTATTCGCCGAATATGATGGTAAGACATACTTTAAAGATATCGATCCTAAAGACGCCGCGCTTCCAGAGGGTACGAAAGCAAAGCAGGTCGTTCAGTTCAATGTAACGAATGACAATGTGAAAGATGCGGTTACCATTTTTGTGAAACAGGCGCTTCCTAAAATTCTCGATATTCTGAATAAAGATGAGTACCGGCAAATGCTGCAGATCAAGCCTGAAGATTTGGCCGACGCCAAGAAGGAGCTTGCAGCCGGAGATGACACCGAGTTTAACAAGGCCCTGGCCGATATGCAGAAATATTTGAGCATTAATACCTTTACTATCAATACTGCGATTGACAAGAATGACTATCCGGTTTATCAGAAGCTAGACGCCAGTCTGGATTTCAATGATCCGGACACCAAAGAGAACGTCAAAGTTGCCTTTGAAGTCAGCAGCGCATTCAGCAAAATTAATGAAAAACCCGAATTCAAAATCGGAATCCCTACGAACACCATTACCATGGATCAGTTCGAGCAGGAAGTGGGAGCGCTTGGATATTAAGCATTAAGCATAAGAGCGACACCCTAACAAATATAACAGAAAGCCCGCGCTATCTTTCAAGCGCGGGCTTTCTGTTATTTACCCGCGGAGACGCCGGAAGAATTGGCTGAGCATCGTGCTGCATTCTTCCTGCAGCACACCGGATATCACTTCCGTACGGTGATTGAATCTCGGCTCCTGCAGCAGATTCATAAGCGTTCCCGCACAGCCGGCCTTCGGATCGGCAGTTCCGTAAATAACCGCTGGCAGGCGGCACTGTACAATCGCTCCTGCGCACATCGGACAAGGCTCCAGGGTAACATACAGCCTGCAGTCCAGCAGCCTCCAGGCGCCGAGCTTATCGCTGGCTTCGCGGATGGCCAGAATTTCGGCATGGGCCGTCGAGTCGTGTGTAGTTTCCCGCAGATTATGGCCTCGGCCAATAATTTCATGGCCATGCACAACAACAGCGCCGATCGGAACTTCCCCGATGGCTTCTGCTTTGCGAGCTTCCTCAATCGCTTGTTTCATCCAGTATTCATGTTGTTCTTCTGTGGCCGTGAAGCCGGGTGAATAGAAATCCGTCATTCTGATGAGCCAGCTCCTTAATATTAATCTATGACTGTGGATATTATACAACGAACACTCATTCGTTTGTTAACATGATGTGAATAAAAATGTGCATAAATAGCTTATTATCCACAGGTTTATGCACAATTCAGAAAGTGTGTTGTGGAATTGTGCACAATCTGTTGATAAACTGTTGATGACTTTGTTTTTTATCCATAAGCAGGTTAACCAGTTCTTTTTCATTGTACCCATCGCTAATGATCATATCAATGTATATGCAAATCCGGTCGAAAATTGTATGATGGTTAAGGTGGAACCACTATTATCCAAAGACCAGGAGGTGTGGACATTTGTCGATAAAAAGGAAAATGACAATGATCATGTCCTTATCGGTCTCTATCATTCTGCTCCTGAATATGGTTTTGAATTATTCTCATGCAAAGAGTAATCTTCAGAAATCGAATGAATCCCAGCTTCTGCTCACGACCAGACAAATCGCTGTTTCGCTGGAGCAAAGCCGGCAAAATACTGCTGATGAAAGAGCCAGGTTAGAACGGCAATTAAAAATGGCTGCAATGGTGGCAGCGGAAGAACTCAGTCCCGATATGAAGGAAATTCATGCAGAGCAATTAACGGACTTGAGCCAAAAAACAGGTGTAAGCGGCATCTCTCTTGTATATAAAATGAATGTCAAAATGGTCACAGGACCGTCCTCGGACCCTGAGCGGACAGGAATTCCCTTGAATAAGGAGGTGGCTTCTTCCTCCTTAATGGATTTACTGAACCGCTCACAGCAGAATCAGAGCCAACACCAAGGGGCTTTCAATCCGTTTTGGACTGTTGCAGCGGATTCTGTCCCCACTAGTTCTGAAACTAGGGGTATAACCGGCTACTACTACGACGGAACAAGAAATTATATCATAAACGTCTTTCTCCTTCCTGAAGACATGGGTCCAGCAATCGGGCTCACTGGCCAGGACGGTCTGCTGACCAAAATGATGGACGCGAATCCGGGTATCCTGGAGATCACTGGAATCCTCCCTGCAAGGATTGAAGGATTTTCGCTTGCCGATGACGGACAGGAGCAAGGGCCTTTTCTGTTCGGAACTTACCATTACGCGGATTACAATGCCGAAGATCTCGTACAGACGGTAAACCGGAGTGGACAAGGGTTGGTCGGGGATTTATATGTGGACGGTGAGCATTACATTCAGAGCTATGTCCCAGTTGTCGCGACGGGCAAAGATTCATATGTTCTACGCGTTGTATACAGTGATGAACCTATCTCTACGGTCCTGAAAAATCAAATTGTTACGCATACGATAGTTTCGGGCGCGCTGCTTCTTTTAGTCCTGCTGATCAATTATCTGGTCTCGGGGATGTTCATGCGTCCGATTCAGGATATCCTGTTAAAAGTCAAGGAAATGGCCGGCGGCCGGTTCGAAACTAGGCTGAGTTTAGTAAGCCGGGATGAGCTAGGCGTCCTTGCCAATCATATAAACATGATGGCCGGGAATCTGGGAGAATACACAGCAGAACTGGAGAAGATGAACGAAGAGAACCGCTCTATGCGTGAATATCTGGAATCCATTATCAATCAGACGGCCGATGCTATCCATATCACCGATCAGAAGGGGAATATCCTAAGGATCAATCATGCATTCGAAAAGCTGTACGGTTGGACCAAACAAGAAATATTAGGAAAATCTGTGCCGTTTGTTCCTCCTTCCTCCCGGGAAGAATGGAAGCAATGGGAGATCAGTCTGAAGCAAGGGGAGCCGCTGCATTGGGGGGAAACGGTTCGTCTTCGAAAAGACGGCAGCGAGGTTGTGGTAAGCATCAGCCAATCTCCGATCTTCAATAAAAAAGGGAAAATCATCGCCTTTGTTACGATCTCCAGAGATATGACAGAACGCAACAAAATAGAGGAGCTGCTGCGTCGCTCCGAGAAATTAACAACCGTAGGCCAGTTGGCTGCGGGCGTTGCCCATGAAATCCGGAACCCGCTGACCACGCTTCGCGGTTTCTTGCAGCTTCAACAGCAGACAGAAACGTTGAACCCGCAGCACGTGGATATTATGATGGCGGAATTGGACCGGATTAATCTGATTGTCAGCGAATTCCTGATTCTTGCCAAACCGCAGGCTAATTTTTTTCAGAACAAGGATATACGTTATATTCTCGGGGATGTCGTATCGCTGCTTGATTCCCAGGCCCATCTTTATGGAATTCAGTTTGTGATGGACTTTGCCAAGGAACCAATTATTGTACACTGTGAAGAGAACCAGCTGAAGCAGGTTTTTATCAACGTTCTCAAAAATGCAATGGAAGCCATGCCTAAAGGCGGGGGCATCGGACTGAAAATCATGAAGGAAGACAATCAGGCACTCATTGGCATCATTGATGAAGGAGAAGGCATTCCCGATGAAACGCTTCCTAAATTAGGCGAACCCTTCTTTACAAGCAAGGAAACCGGAACAGGACTCGGGCTGATGGTAAGCCAGCGAATTATAGAGGCCCATAAAGGAACGATAAGTATCAACAGCATGATGGGCTGGGGGACGATGGTTACCATTACACTGCCGATGGCACTACAAGAAGAAGAGCAAAACAGCGACAATCAGGAGGATTAATCTTTGCGTATTAATAAGTGGATTAGTGAAACCGGCTACTGCTCCAGAAGGGAAGCGGACAAGCTGATTGAGGCCGGAAAAGTGACCATTAACGGGGAAATCGCCGTGCTGGGCAGCCAGGCGGAGGAAGGCGATGATGTGCGCATTAACGGGCGCCCGCTTGTTGGCAAGTCAAAAGGGGTTTACATCGCGCTTCACAAGCCGGTAGGCATTACCAGTACAACAGAGCAGCATGTAGAGGGGAATATTGTCGATTTTGTCGGTCATTCGGAGCGTATTTTTCCGATTGGACGCTTGGATAAAGATTCCGAAGGCTTGATTCTGATGACGAATGATGGCGATATCGTAAACAAAATACTGAGAGCCGAAGGCAAGCACGAGAAGGAGTATATCGTCACGGTAGATAAGCCGCTGACCCCGAAATTTCTGCAGGCGATGTCCGAAGGTGTTCGGATTCTTGGCGAAATGACGCTGCCCTGCAAGGTGACGCGAATATCGGAGCGCGTGTTCCGGATTATACTGACGGAGGGCAAAAACCGGCAAATTCGCCGGATGTGCTCTGCACTCGGGTTTAGTGTCCGAAAGCTGCAGCGGATTCGGATCATGAATATTCATCTGGGCAGTCTGAAAAGCGGTCAATGGAGAGAGCTGACGGAGCAGGAGAAACAGGAGCTCGGCACACAGTTAAACTACCGGCTGCACTAACAATAACGCCTCTGTAAAGCAGAATGCTTGATACAGAGGCGTTATGATTAGTCGACGAAACCCGATAGCCGTCTATAAAAAAGGGCAACCGATTCCTAAGCGGGAGGATAGACGATCAGGGCGTAATGGTGATCTGCTGGTTTGGATCCTGATATTTTCGAATAATCGATATTTCAACCCTGCGGTTCTTGGCTCTTCCGTCTTCGGTCGAGTTGTCCGCGACCGGGTGGTACTCTCCGTAACCGATGGGGCTGAACATTTTAGGATCAAGCTTGTTGTTGAGCAGCAAAATTTCCATAAAGTTTCTTGCCCGTGCAAAGCTCAGGTCCCAGTTGGATGCAAATTCATCGTTATCGATTGGCACGTTATCAGTATGGCCCGAGACCAGAATTTCATAAGCAGGGAACTTCTCCAGCATTCCGGAAAGAGCTTTGGCCAGGACGCGGGCATCTGGCTTTACATCCGCTTTCCCGGAAGGAAACAGAGCGTTGTCGCTGATCGTAATGACTAATTGAGATTGATTGAGCTTTGTGCTGAGCTGTGTCGTGAGACCGCTTTGCCTGATATATTGATCAAGCTGCTTCTTGAGCTTCTCCAAGTCTTCCTGCTCTTGCTTCATCAGTTCGTTTCGCTTTTGGAGCTGAGACATGTTCTGCTTGCTGGTCTGCTGCGATTTGGAGTCATTATTCGGCGTGTTTTTGGCGTTGCCGCTCATAGAGCTTTGGTCCAGCACGCCAACGCCCCCGTTCAGCGCCGCATTGAAGGCCTGGCTGAGCTGCTCGAATTTCCGGGCATCTACCGTACTCATTCCGTATAAGACGATAAACAGGGCCAGCAGCAGGGTCATCAAATCGGAGTAGGGAAGCAGCCAGCTCTCGTCATTATGTTCTTCGTGGTGCTCGCGTTTAGTCTTTTTGCTCACCGCTGCCAGCCTCCTTATCCTGGAGTTTCGCACGTTCGGCCGGTGTCAGGAAGACGGACAATTTTTGCTGTATGGCAATCGTTGAAACTCCGGACTGAATGGAGAGCAGGCCTTCGACCATCATCAGGCGGATTTCAATCTCTTTCTTGGACATCCGTTTCAGCTTGTTGGAGATCGGATGCCAAAGCACATAACCTGTAAAAATACCAAGCACGGTCGCGACGAAGGCGGCCGCAATGGCGTGGGACAATTTGCCCATATCGCTCATATCCGACAGAGCCGCGATCAATCCGATAACGGCACCAAGTACCCCGAGCGTTGGAGCGTACATACCGGCCTGGGAAAAGATCAGCGCACCGGAACGGTGTCTTTCCTCGGTGGCTGCTATATCTTCAGCAAGAACGTCGCTGACAAATTCCTGGTCGTTGCCGTCAATGATCATGCGCATTCCGCTGCGCAGAAAATCGTCGTCAATTTCATCCACCTTGGATTCAAGAGCCAGCAGCCCTTCGCGGCGGGTGATGGAAGCCCATTCGGTAAACATCGTAATAATTTCGGACTTGCTGATCATTTTGTTCGGAAAGACAAGCGCCTTGAACAGTTTCGGTATTCTTTTCACTTCTGACATTGGAAATGCCACAAACAAGGAAGCTAGCGTTCCGCCAAGAATAATAACATAGGCAGCCGGGTTATTGACCAAGGAGGTGATGGGAGCGCCTTTCAGGAACATCCCCACGATCAGGGCAACCACACCTAGAATAATGCCAATTAGAGTTGAAATTTCCATTCATACACCTCATCCATGAGAATTGAATCCTTTCCTTCTTCCCGGCATCCTTCCGGAAAGAGAAGCACGAAACGGTTTATCTCTTTTATCGACAGATTTCTCTTTTTTTTTAAGGCATATTTTCAGGTATAATAAAGGATATCCTTTTGTCAGGCAGTTGCTTGTTAAGAACAAATTCTGAAGGAGGCTTTTCACATGGGTGTAAAGCACGGCAGAGATTATGCCTTCATCCTGGCGGATTTAACGGAAGCCATGGGCGCTATACCCGATTGTTATCTCTTTTTTGAAATGGAATCTGCGGATTGGGAGAGGTTGTCCCCGGAAGAGCAGCGTGAAGTTCGGGAAGCACTGGCCGAAGATCTTTTTTATGCGCTCGGCACGGAACCGGTTATTCCGGTTGGAAGCGCTGTAGTCATTTATGACAAGGAAACGCACCGGATTAATGTACTGGTCGGTGAAGAAGAACTTACCTCCGTATTGTTGGTATAATCCATATCATGGAATGTCAAATCCTTCTGGATTTTGATGTTTTCAAATGATAAAATAGTGGGATGCAGGCGGCTTTGTTAATGCATATTTCACTAGATAGGCGGTTTGTTCACGTCAATATACAAAGCCTTTCAAGTAGGGAGGAATCATAAATGCCATATACACCTCAGGAAATTGAAGCGCATTTGGAAAAGTTGGAAGGATGGGAATTGGAAGAAGGACGCTGGATCGTCCGCAAGTTCAGTTTCTCCAGTTATATGAAAGGCATCGCCTTTGTCGCAGAGGTGGCGGCTATATCGGAAGCGTTCGATCATCATCCTTTTATAACGATAGACTATAAAGTTGTTACGCTCCGGCTGACATCTTGGGAAGAAGGCGGCATTACCGCCGTAGATATTAAAGAAGCGCAGCAATATAACGAAGCTTTTGATAAAATGCGGAGTGTGGATTAAAGCCATTCTGCAGCTTTAAGACAGGCAAACATGCAGCAGGTTACGTCAAAGACCGGCGTCCCAAAGTCTAGTAGAGCAGCCTGAATGATGCATAGGTCCCATGGGGTCATAGAGCCCGAAATGTCCCTTAGGCGGGCGAGATGGCCCTGGGCGGGAATAGGGAACAGGGCCAACCAGGCAGCCTGCGTGCGGCGCGCTCGTAACATATTCCTTAGTGAGCGGGTGAGCGGGGGCAGCCGCCCGAATGGGTTTGGAGCCCGTTTACTTTCGGCAACGTACCGAGCTAAACCTAAACATGCTATATGGCTCCCGTTCCGGACGAATTTCCCTTGTAAACCATGCAGTAGAAAGGCTTCATGCCCGAAGGAGTTCGGCGTTCATACAGATCGGTGATCGTAAAGCCGGCCTTCTGGTAAGCCTTGATCGCGCGGTTGTTCCAGGTGAGGACCTCCAGGTCAAGCTCTTTGCCGGGCGCTCTCCTGAGTCCCTCCTGAACGATGGCGGTCACGAAATCGCGTCCTCTGCCATGGCCGCACAATTCGGGCTTCATGCCGATGCCGATGCGCGTTACACCTTCCATGGGAAAATATTGAGCGAATCCACTTAGCCTGTTCTGATCATCCATAATCGATACATATTGCTGCTTTCGTATAAGCGGGTCCCCGAATTCCACCTCAAGCGCCTTCATCTGTTCCCACGGAAGCCATCCGTATATATTGTAGGGAGCTTCATACTGCCAGGTGCAAATCTCGGCGGCATGACCTTCTTCCATCTGCTTCACGTAAAATGCAAAGGTACGGTCCTGCATCGAACGATCCCCCCTAACCTGCTTGGGCCAAAACATCATTTAGCCCCTCGAATCTTTCTTTAAGACCACTGTACCCGAGATTAAACCTTTTTGCAAAACAAGAAAAAGAAGAGACAAAAGGTGTGATTTTTCAGGAAAATGGGTAATAAGAGTTGTAAGAAAATATTTCAGAAACAAGCCTGAAAAATATTTTTTGATTGCACCCGAATAATCGGGAACTTTTTAACGTACGGTTACGTTATATAGTTAACATAGACAGAAAAAAGACCGCGTCCGATTCCGGCAAGAATCGTGCGGTCTGTATGCAGGTCAATCGTTTCGCCTGGCGGGGCGAACGATTTAGATTTAGATATCGGCAGCGTACAAATTATAAGTGTACTTGCTCAAAATGCGTTTGGATCCAATATAACGATTTGCGAAATAGCTGTTGCTTAATTTGTCGATGCGTATGCCTTTTGACGAAGAGGCATGCGCAAACGATCCGCTGCCCAAATAAATGCCAACATGGGAGACACCGCTACCCGAAGTGTTGAAGAAGACGAGGTCGCCTTTCTTCAGTTGGCTCTTGGCAACGCTGGTTCCTTGTTTGAACTGCGCTTTCGATTGACGCGCCAATTGGACGCCCATTTTCTTGAACACATATTTGGTAAATCCGGAGCAGTCAAAGCTTCCGTTGCCGTTACCGCCCATTTTGTAAGGTGTGCCGTATACCGATTTAACCACTGTGTTCAAAGTGGAGGCTGCAGAAGCGCTGCCTGTTCCAACCGAAAATAGAAGGGCTAAGCTCGTTACGGCTGCTGTCAATGTCTTTCTCAAGATGTCTAACTCCTTCCAAGGCCTGCGAGGTTAGCTTAAGGATTCGGTTGAAGGTTCCCTATGACCTTGCATCATACGAGGTCAATTCACCCATAATTGGTTCCCCCGTTTCCCAGGTGCGGGGAATTCGGCTGTAAGATGATGTGATTTGCACCTGAATGGCAAGGGCCGTTTGCAAAGGGCAAAGGCTTGCTTGCCGACCCGTTATTCACGGGATGACTGGGACGAAACGCGATACATGATAGTGGATCATTTTTCCTAAGTGCGATAATAATTACAATTTTGTTACTTCTGACGCCTTAATTGTAACAAAATCCATACAATTTGGCAAGTTTTGCTCAAACTTTATTTGGGAAATTGCCTAAATTGATGATTGTTGATGAATTTCCTGGGTAATAAACAGGCAAAAAGCGGGAATGGAACGAAATATGAGGATACTGTCCTTATTAAAGAAGGGGTTCGTCCCCCAAAAAAAGACCCGTTAAACAAATTCCGGCAAGAATTGTTTAACGGGTGTAAGCAAGTAACGTTTCTTATTCAACGTTGTCGTCGTCTGCGGTTACGTCGTCTGTTGCCGCTTCATAAACGTCATTGCTCATAATGCGTTTGGCTCCAACATAGCGGTTGACATAATAGCTTTCACTTAATTTGCTGATGGTAACTCCTTTGGAAGAGGATGCATGAGCAAATTTTCCGTCTCCTACATATACGCCAACGTGGGAAACGCCTTTGCCTGAGGTGTTAAAGAACACCAGATCGCCCGGAATGAGCTCGCTTTTCTCTACCGACGTCCCCATTTTGAACTGGGATCCCGATTGGTGAGGAAGTGTGATGCCGAGTTTGGCGAACACGTATCTGGTAAAGCCGGAGCAGTCGAACCCGTTTGTTGTGGTTCCGCCGGCTTTATAATCCGTGCCCAAAGTACCGTCAACCACTTTGTCCAATTTGGAATCTGCAAATACGCTGCCAGTTCCTAATGTGAACATAATTGCAAAACTTACCGCTGCTGCTGCCAACTTCTTCTTCAACCTCTGTGTACCCCTTCCATGCCTACGAGGTTAGCTTAAGGATTCGGTAGAAGGTCTCCCCTATGATCCCTCTGTTACGAGATCAATTCACCCAAAGTGGTTCCCCCGTTTCCCAGATGCCAGGAACTAGGCTTGCTCTTTAATACGCATCTGAAAAGTTATTCGACATCTTATTCAAGATTCCTGCTAAATGTTTAAAAAAGAATTACAAAGTTGTTACTTGTTTGGTTGGTGTTATTGTAGCAAATGAGGTACTTTTTGGCAATGCATATTTTTGAGAAATAACAGCTATCCGGCAAAAAAAGACCTGAGCATATTCTGCTCAGGCCTGATCAGGCAAGGCTTCGGGCGATTGGACAGCCCTGCGGATTTTATTTTTGCGTTCCTGTCTTCCAGAGATGAAATTGGGAGGCTGTTTGCCATATGCCCAGAAAGCTCCTGAAAAAGGGATAGATTTGGTGCAGAATCAGGCCGAGCAGACCTGTCCAAAACCAGGAGGCCGAAGTAAACAGGAGGAAGACAATCAGGGAGGCAGCCCCCAGTATGACGGAAATGGAGATCACCCGCAGGATCCGGCGGATGCACCAGAGAAGAGAAGAAAGCATTCCCGTATGGGAAAGCCAGCCCAGCAGCATGTATTCCAGACACTTTTTGATTGCATAGGCCCAGAGAACCCAGGCCAGCAGGAGCCCTGCGGTATACATCAGAGCCTTTTGATCTCCATTCAGCAGCAGAGAAAGACGTTTGAACAGCTGAGGGAGGATCCAGTAGGCTGGAGCCAGCGAGAGCAAAAGCTCACCCGCGTAGAAAATGCTGACCGGTTTCCATTTTGTTCGGATTCCTTCAAAGAACAACCAGCCTGCTCCGTCACGCTCACGTTCCTCCAGCAATCCGTGATAAATGCCGGCCCGAATCAGGGGGGTTAAGACGAGCCGCAGGAAGACCATGCCTGCCAGCAAAGCGGCATAGAGACGCAGACTGGGGTTTTCGCTTAGCCCGAGCTGGCCTTCGATCAGAAACAGAAAGCGGCTAAGCTCGCCTGGTCCGGGATCGGGATACCGCTGAAGAACCGGGGTAATGGCGGATTGAATGATTTTATAAAGGAAGACACCCCACAGAAGCTCGTACAGAAACAGAAGAATAGCAATGGGAAACTGCTTTTTGGCGCTGGTCCATCCATTACGTATAAAGATCATATCGATCGTCACCTCACCATGACAGCGATCCAAGCACTGTCTCCAGCAGCTTGGTGATGCTCAAATTCCATCGGAAGCCAATTTCAGGCTCCACTTCGGTCTTCAAATAATTGTTGATATGTTTATTCTCAAGCAGAAGGCTGTAGGCCGGGTCGGCCATTGCCCATGATAACGGCTCCTTGTACTGCAGCTTGAACCGGGTTGACCGCGTCTTCCCGTCCCAATCTTTACGAACGCTGTGCCCGTCGCTGAAAGTAAAGAGAATGGGAACCGGCGTTGTGTCGGCGCCCTTGCGGCTAATGTCGACCATAGATTCATACAGCGTCTCGCCGTTATGTGTGAATTTGCTGACGGAAATGCGGTCTACGGAATAATCGGACATTTTGCCGCCATACACATACTGGTCAAAATAGTCTGACCATGATTGTCCGGTCACCTGTTCGACGACCTGCTGAAAATCGGTTGTAGCCGGATGCTTAAAACGGAATTTCAGCGCATAGGTCTTCATGACCTTGTTCATCTGCTTGCTTCCGATTTGCCGCTCCATATCCAGGAGCACCAGTTTGCCGCGGGTATAGGCATTCAGGGCATAGACCCGTGAGGAGCCGTACTTCCAGGCGTCCTGGTTCAGCGGCTGCGGCTTTGTGATCATGGATGCCTGGATGGTGAGATTGGAGGCGATCCCGTACTCTTTTCCCATCAGCTTGTCTTCGGCATAGGAAGTGAAGGCTTCATCGAGCCAGGGCTCTTCAAACTCGTTGCTCGCAATCATGCCATAGAAATATTGATGGCCGATTTCGTGGATGACGGTTCTTTCGAGATCGTAGCCCGGTGATGGGTTCGCGGCACCGAATGCCGTAATCAGCGTTGGATACTCCATGCCTCCTGCTCCGTTGCCGTCGGCAGGCGGCACAACAATGGAAAGCGTAGAATACGGATAGGGGCCGTAGGATTTGCTGTAATCGGCCAGCGCCACCTTGGCCGCATAGAAGTAACGGTCTTTCAGATCTTTATGCTTGGGATCGAGATACAGCTTGATCCGAACCCCGGGCACATCGTTCGAAGCAAAAGGCTCCTCGGCATAGATGAAGTTCGGGGAGGCCGACCAGGCGAAATCATGCACATCGTCCGCGTAAAACTGATAGGTTTTCCGCCCGTCCTTCACAGCGGCCGATCGGGTAGGGAACCCGGTAGCGGCTACAATATAATTGTCCGGCACATTAATCCGAACGCTATAGATGCCAAAGTCCGAATAAAACTCGGAACTCCCGTGGTATTGGTGAAGATTCCAGCCTTCCTCGTTCCTGCCGCGCGTGCCAGCCGGCTCGTATACGCTCATTTTCGGGAACCACTGTCCGGCCATCACGAAGTCCCCGGCAGTTCCCATCCGGGCGAAAACCTTGGGCAGCTTTAATTCAAAACGAATTCTAAGCGTAAGAGTGTCCCCTCCCTGTACCGGATGCGGAAGACGGATCTTGGCGAGGGTCTTGTCCTGAACGTTGCCGTCATCGGGCTGGACATATTGAATCCGGTGGAGCAGGGAGATTCCGTCTGTGGTTCTCAGCTCGGTCAGCGCTATGGAGCCCCAGCCGTCCTTGGGCATAGTGTCGCCTCGAAGCTTGCCGCCGGATTCTTTCATAAAAGTGGAATCGGGGGACTCAAAGGCGTTTGCATACAGATGCAGATAGATCTCATTAACGGTCTTTTGGCCGGGATGGGTCCAGCTCATCGTTTCGGTGCCGATCAAAGTGTTCGTATTTTCGTCCAGCTTGACGTCCATATGGTATTCCGTAACCCGCTGGCTTAAAATTTGGGCGCTCGGCTTCTGGACGCTCTCTTTAACGAGCGGAGGGATGGGCTCCGAAATGGAAGGCTTGCCCTTTTCGGGAGCAAGAGAATCGGATAGCTTCGGCAGCCCCCAAAGTGAGCCGCCCAGAACCAGTAGAGCAGCTGCGAAAAGCGTAATGATTTTAGTCCGTTTTTGTGGTGCAATCATGGATTGATACCTCCCGTTGACAAGCATCTACAGCATGTATATGTTTGCAAAAAGGAGATTATTAGCTAAAATAAAATAAATGTACAAGGCGGTCTTTTTGGCGCCTTTAGATTCCTGGAGGGACCTATGGAGAATAAACCGCAAGCGGGAAAGAAACCGCTCAGTTTGAATATTGTAAGCAGCAATGAGAAGAGCAAGCACAAAGGATTTGGCGCGGGTTCGATCGATTTGAACAACGTGTCGCCGGTCATTATTGACGGGGGCGAAGCCAAAATTGATATTGGAGCGATGCATGCCAAGAGCAAGGTGGAGCGGGGCATCAAGTTTACGCCGAACCGCGAGGATGTTCCAAACGGCCGCCAGGTATGGCTGGTTTGGGTAGCGGTGGACCGTGATCCGGAAGGACAATCGTATGGCGGAGCGACGGCTTGCGAAATGTGGATCGATTCGGAAGCGAAGCGCGGGTGGAAGATTCTCGCCGACCACGTCAACAAGCTGGATTACGCCCTGAAGCGGAGATTCATGCTGGATGAGCTTGGAACCGCAGAGAAGGCTGCTCTGAAGCAGCTGCTCGTCAGTCACAACGAGGAATGGTGGAACCGTTCGTCGGATGAGCTCAAATCGGCTTTAAGCTGAGGTTAAGGCGGAAAACTTTATATGCAAAATAAGCAGGGGCAATCCTCTCGCCATCAGGCGATTTGAGGACTGCCCCTCTTTGTTGAACTCGCAGAATGGAATGCCGTCTATTAAAGGCGGCTTTTGACGATTCTGCTAGTCTAAAATGACAGTTTATATTCAAGCTCGGTAATCTTTGAATCGCTGCTGGAGTTCTCGGCCCATGTGAAATGCAGGACAGCCCCGGAACAGCCGGTGTACTTGAGACGGTAATTATAATAGTCGGCGTCTCTGTTCTTGATTTTACCTGCGGTCTCCGGATCGAATAATAGATCGTACAGCGATACCGCTTCAAGCGTCTTGCGGTTCACAATCATCGGGTTCCCGGTAGAGAACTGGCGCATGATAAAAAACTCCGGTCCGATGGCTTCAACGCTGTAGATTTCTTTGGTTGTCCCAGCGATCTTGTCCAAATTATAGCTTTGCACGAGGTCTCCCGCCCCGGTAGTCAGATCCAGATGATGGCCGTCATTCAAGACGATTTGCCCGGAAAAGGTTTTGACATTGTCGTACATGTAACCGTCTGAAAACATAATGCTATACCTCATTACGGCCTGTCTTACGATTTTGCCCTCGTGGAGAATGATAGTGTACAAGTCTTGATTGATGTGAGGCTCGCCATGGGCGTTGTCAATATGGATCAGATAGGTGTTCTTGGCTGTAGGCTGAACGCTTAGCGCTACCCAATCGAATTCGGTGCCGCCAATGGCTCCGATCCGTACCGGAACCTGGCCGCTAGTCCCGGCATAAAGAACTCCGTCAGGCCGGCTGAGCCAGAACAGCGAGTTACCAGCAGAGGCAAGGACGTAATGGGATTGGTAGGCGGCAGATATAACCTTCTTTTTGAGGTTATAAAGGGTCACAGGTATTGAGAATGCTTTGGAGAACAGACTGGCGGGAGCATAGGCGACTCCCTTGTTCACAAAAACCGCCGCGCCTAAAGATACGGTCTTTCCGCCTTTAACCGAAGCTTTGATGCTACCCAAAGTAAGCTTGGCCGTCTGGGTAATCCCTGTAACCTCGATGCTGCGGGTCTGTTTGTTCCACTGCACATGAAGATCGAGCAAGGGGGCGATATCCTTAAGCGGATAATACAGGATGCCTTGCCGTTTGATAGGAGCATTTTCAAGAAAGTATTGAATGGATGGAGTCTGCACTGCGGATGAGGCGGCGTAGGCTGGAGCAGGACCTGTAAGAAGAGTGCCTGTAGAAGGGCTTAAAAGCATAAGCGCCGCAGCGGTTTGAAGCGTTATTTTCCGGAAAAGATTCATGATCAAAAACCTCCTTCGTCTTCATACATAATGACGAAGGAGGCGTGAAAAAGTTTCTTTAGTTTGAAATTTTACCCATTTCTTTGTTTTTGCCCAGTAATACGGTCAACCCCAGAACGGTTACGATAATGGTAGCGCCCATATCGGACAGCACCGCGATCCACAGGGTAAGCAGTCCCGGAATCGTGAGCAGCAAGGCGATCAGCTTCAGGCCAATCGAGATGCCGATGTTCCACCGGATGACCGCTGACGCGCGTCTCGCAATCCGGATTGCCGCAGGGAGCTTGCCCAGATGATCCTGCATCAGCACGACATCGGCCGTTTCAATGGCGCTGTCCGTGCCTTTGCCCATTGCGATGCCAAGGCCTGCTGCGGCCAGCGCCGGGGCATCGTTAATGCCGTCGCCGACCATGGCGGCGTTCCACCGCTGCGCCAGCTCGCGAACGCGCAGCACTTTCTGCTCCGGCAGCAGCCCCGCATACCAGTCGGTGACACCGGCCTGCCCGGCTATGGCACGGGCGGTGCCTTCATGGTCACCTGTCAGCATGACGGTATGCGCGATGCCGGCAGCATGCAGCTGCTGCAAGGCGCCGCGGGTTTCCGGCCGGATGCGGTCGGCCAGCCCGAACAGCCCCAGCACGCGCTGGCTGTCTGCGACCAGGACGACAGTCAGCCCGTCCTGTTTCATCCGCTCAAGAGCTTTGCGGTCTTTCCCGTCCATTTCTCCGCCTGGGAAGGCATGCCGCAGAACCTCTTCACTGCCCAGCCAGTACAGCGTGCCGTCGACGCGGGCCCGAATGCCGAGTCCGGGCAGTGTTGTCACCTCCTCCGCTCTCGCCCCCATTTCCTGCCCGGCCTTGGCCTTGATGTGACCCACGATAGCCAAGGCAAGCGGATGGAGGGACGACTGCTCTATGGCGGCAGCAACCTTGTAGAACCGGCCATCGTCGTAGATGATTTCCTCTATGACGGCGGGCTGCCCTTCCGTCAGCGTTCCTGTCTTGTCGAACGCAATAGCGTCCACTTTCGCGAGCTGCTCCAGATGCACGCCTCCCTTGACGAGGACGCCGATTCTGGCGCTACGGGCCATACCGCTGACCAGCGCGATTGGGGAGGACAGCACGAGGGAGCATGGGCAGCCGACGATCAGGATGGCCAGCCCTTCATAAAGCCACTTCATCCACGGCTGTCCAAACAGCAGCGGAGGGATCAGGAAGACCAGCAGGGCGATCGCCATAATAGCCGGGGTGTAATATTTGGCGAACTTGTCGATAAAAAGCTCCGTAGGCGTCTTCGTATCCTGGGCTTCCCGCACCAGCTTCATGATTTTGGAGAGCGACGAATCTTCATAGGCTTTGGTGATTTCGATCCGAAGCACACCGTCGCTGTTGACACTGCCGCCGAACACGGCGTCGCCGGGCTGCTTGGCGGCCGGCACCGATTCGCCGGTAATGGCGGCTTCGTTGACCGAGCTCCGGCCTTCCCGGATCATCCCGTCCGACGGGATTTTCTCTCCGGGCCGGACCAGCACGAGGTCGCCGGCTCTGAGCTCGGCCGCAGGTACGGTCACCGTCTCCTCCCCCCGCAGGAGCAGCGCCTGCTGCGGGGCCGCTTCCAGCAAAGACTCCATGGACTTGCGGGCCTTCTCCATGCCGTAGCCCTCCAGCAGCTCGTTCAGTCCGAACAAAATGGCTACGAGCGTCGCCTCTTTCCATTCACCGATGCATACGGCACCGACAAGGGCGACCGTCATCAGCGTATCCATGTTAAAGCGCAGTTTTAACAGATTGCGGAGACCCCGACTGAAAGTGGAATATCCGCTTAAGATAATAGCGGTTAGAAACAGGGCGACTAGGGCAAACGGCGGGAGGGCCGAACCTGCAAGCAGAGCAGCCGCATAAAGGAGGGCGGAAACGGATAATACATATTTGCCGAGCCTTCCTACGTCCGCTCCGTGCCCATCACTGTGCCTATGATCGTGAGTATGTTCATGACCCGGATGCAGATCTTCCGCATGGTGCTGCATAGGCTGCATAGGATGCATAGGATGCGCAGGCTCATGGGCGTGGCCATGGCCATGTTTATGGCTTGCAGCATGGCCTGCCGAGCCGGCCATACCGGCGGCCCCGGAGGGGAGAGCCGCAGCCTCTCCCGGGTGAGTGCCTTCGAGTGGAAACGCGACCGCCCCGTCGCTCTTCAGAATGCGCTGAATGTGGCCAAAATCCGCATGCGGGCTGATGAGCAGCCGGCCGCTATTATAATGTAGCGCAGCATTCTGCCCGCCCGGCAGCCTGCGAAGTTCCTCCTGCAGCTGTCTTGCGCAGTTCGGGCACGACAACCCTTCAACTTTGTATTCAACTTGACCGGATTCATCAGGACGGGTTAAGGATGAGGATGTTCTATCGATCATGGCCGCTCTTCTCCTTTTGGTGCTCCAGCGTCATCGTCATGAGGGTATGAATGTGATGGTCCTGCAGCGAATAAAACACGTTCTTGCCTTCTTTCCGCGATTTGGCGATATGGGCCGACTTCAGCTGGCGCAGATGATGCGAGGTCGTAGCGATCGAGCTGTCCAGCAGCTCGGCAATATCGCAGACGCAAAGCTCCTGTCCTTGGGACAGGAGGAAAGCGATTTTAACACGGGTCGGATCCGATAAAGCCTTGAACATGAGGGCCATGCCGGCAATATCCTCTTCGTGAACCGACTGCTTCAAAGGGGCTACGATCTCATCGTGCACGCAGTAGACGTCGCACAGCTCTTCATTTGTCTTGACACTGGTATCCATAGGAACGGCTCCTTTCATTTGGCGTCATTTGGTAGTCGTTTATCGTAATCATTACATTTATTCAAACGTTCGTTTGAATGTTTGAGGATAGTATACACCCTTACTTCAATATATTCAAACTATTATTTGAATGTTAATGGGCAAAAAGTCAAACCAAAAAACCGCCAAAACCGGTTTTAAGCCTGTTTTGACGGTTCGTTCGCTTCGTTTTAAGTCCGCCGTATCCAATGCCCGCCTCAAATCTCCTGCGCCTTGATCGGATCGAAAGGAATAGCCAGTTTATCTTTGACTGAAACATAAGGGTGATCCTTGTAAAAGAATCTCCAGGGCCGGCTGGCGAATTCCCCGGCATAAGGAATGTTGATGCGCGCCCCCATCATAATCTCGGCATCCGGCTGAACCTGCCCGGGCGCAAGGAACAGCGGTCCGCTGCGGTTTGTCAGGGGCTCCCCGTTCAGCGATTTGTCAATCCGCAGCGCCCGGCACAGCTTGCCGGGGCCATTGCTTACATCGGCGGCTTTGCGGGACTTCGTTCCCCGGTATAGGGCCATGATCCGCTCGTCCCGTTCGCTTAGAGGCTCCACCGCGCGGATCAGCACCGCCTGCGGGTCGCCTTCGCTGCCTGTCACGATATTCAGGCAGTGATACATGCCGTAGATCAGATAAATGTAGGCCATGCCGCCCCTGCCGAACATCACCCTTGTCCTTTCGGTATTTCTGCCGCCGAATGCGTGGCTTCCTTTGTCGTGGATGCCTCCATAGGCTTCGGTCTCAATGATGCGGCAGCGGATTTCCCCGTCTTCGGTTGTTCTGACGAGCGTATGGCCCAGCAGGAGAGGCGCCGCTTCAAGCGCCGTGTAACTCTCAAGATGATCTAGCAGCGGGTGCGTCCCTGTCCCGGCTTGGCGAGGTATTTTGCCCATAACGAGATCTCCTTCCCGTCGCCTGACGAGTGATATATCTATACGGTATATAACTCTTTGCATGACGGCAAGGCCTCACCATGGAAACCGCCATCTTTACGATTGGGCGCCCGGCGTCATTCCATCCACCACCGTTTCAGATCTTTCCACCACGAACGGCGCTCTTCTTTCTGCGCTTCCGGCGCGGACGGAGGTTCAGGTTTGCTTTCGCCCCCGCAGGTTTCGGTCGGTTCCGTACCGGAAATAAATACTTCCAGCTCCTTCTCCCCGCAGCTTGCCGTAGCCAGTTTTCCGCTTTTCGGGTCCACGTAGGCGCTGACGATACCCCCTGGCACCTTGAACATTTTCGGCGGCACCTGGTCCAGCGCTTGCTCGGTAAACTGGGCAAAGATCGGAGCCGCTTTGCGCGAGGCTTCGGTTCCCAGTGTCTTGCCCTTGTCATAGCCGACCCATACGGCGGTGGAAAGCTCTGGCGTAAACCCGACAAGCCAGGCATCCGTGCTGGTTGTGCCTGTTTTGCCAGCAACCGGACGCTTTATTAGAGAAGATACCCGGTTGCCGGTTCCGCCTGTATCGAAGACGCCTTCCATTAAATGCGTAAGCACATAAGCGGCTGCCGGATCAACAATCTGTTCTTTTTTCGGCTTCGGCGCCTCATAGAGCACGTGTCCGGCCGGATCCGTAATTTTAAGCACGGCCACCGGCTTCACGCTTTGCCCCTGGTTGCCGATTACGGCAAAGGCTGAAGCCATTTCAAAAGGGCTTACGGGGGAAGTGCCGAGCGCGAGCGAGGGGACGGCTTTCAGCTTGCTTGAAATGCCCATTTTCCTGGCCATTTCAATGACGTTATCCGCCCCGACGGTCAGAATGGTGTTTACCGCATAGATGTTGTCGGAGGCGGCAATCGCTCGCTTCATATTGATTTCGCCCAAATATTTTTCCCCGAAATTTTTGGGGCTGTATGTCTTCCGGTTGCCATCATAATGAAACAGCGTCGGCTGGCTGTTGAACTGGCTGGCCGCAGTCAGTTTTTTCGAAGCGAGCGCCGCTAAGTACATGATCGGCTTAAAGGATGATCCCGGTTGGCGTGTCGTGGCAAACACGTGATTGTACTGGCTTTTCACGTAGTTGGATCCGCCTACGAGGGCTTTGACAGAACCGCTGCGGGGGTCGATGGAGACCAAAGCGGCCTCCAGCTCCGCGTCATTTCCGAGTTCTTTCGAGACCGCCGATTCGGCTGCCGCTTGCGCGTCCATATCCAGCGTCGTATAAACGTTTAATCCGCCGTGTTCCAGCAGATTCTCGTCAATGCCGAGATCGTCCACGATGACGCTTCGGACATAATCGCGGAAGTAAGGAGCCTTGTCGCCAGTTGTCCGCAAGGACGGAGACTGGAAGTCCAGCATTTGGGCATAGGCCTGATCCGCCTGCTGCCGGGTAATGGCTCCCGTTTCCACCATCGTCCCCAGTACGGTCTTCTGCCGGTCCTTTGCATTTTTCATATGGTTGAACGGCGAATAATAGGTGGGGCCCTTCGGAATTCCGGCCAGTATGGCGCTCTCCGCCAGCGTCAAGTCTTTGGCCGATTTGCCGAAATACGTCTGCGCCGCGGCTTCGATCCCGTAAGCTCCGTGTCCGTAATAAATTTCATTCAGATACATTTGCAGAATTTCCTGCTTGCTGTACTTCATTTCGAGCTGGGTTGTATACAAGGCCTCCTTGGTCTTCCGGGTCCACGTCCGCTCATGGGATAGGTATAAGTTCCGGGCAAGCTGCTGCGTCAGGGTGCTGGCCCCCTGTACTTTGTCCAGATGCTCCAGATTGACCAGGATGGCTCGGGCCATCCCTTTGAAGTCAAACCCGATGTGATCGTAGAAATGGCGGTCCTCCACGGACAGGGTCGCTTTCACCAGAAAAGGCGAAATCTGACCCAGCGCAACCTTCTTCTGGTTCTTCTCGGCTGGAGAGAAGACAGCGACCGCTTCTCCCCCAGCATCGAACATCCGGGAATTCTGGTTCGAATCGATAGGAGGAAGAGGAGATTCGTATAAATAAAGAAGTAAAATGCCGCAAGCCGCCGTTGCAAGCAACGAGCCGAAAAGCGTGAGCTTCAGCAGAAGCTTGAACCGGCTTCTTTTCGGTTTCCGTTCCCGTTCCTTCCTCGAAAGTCGCTGCATAAAAAGGTGATACCTCCTGTGTGACTCGGGTAACTGATATGTTTAGTATTGGGAAAGTTTAGGAACGATATTCATGGTTGCATTTTAGGCTTGATTTAATATAATACATTGGAGTGAATCTGGACGCCCGTTTCTAAATATGCAGGGGCTTTACATGGCGGCTGAACATTATTCTGACGGAAAGAAGGTTGATACAGGTGGAATTGTGGTTTACGGAGAAACAAACACCCTCATTCGGCATTACCGCAAAAATCAAACAAACGTTTGTTACGGAGAAGACCGAGTTTCAGGACTTGGCGATGATCGATACGGAGGAATTTGGACGGATGCTGGTGCTTGACGGTATGGTCATGACTACCATTAAAGATGAGTTCGTCTATCATGAGATGGTTGCTCATCCGGCGCTGTTTACCCATCCCAATCCGAAGCATGTGCTGGTCGTTGGCGGCGGAGACGGCGGTGTCATTCGTGAAATTTTGAAGCACCCAGGGGTAGAGAAAGCCGTCCTTGTTGAAATTGACGGCAAAGTTATTGAATACTCGAAGCAATATTTGCCTGAAATTGCCGGCGAATTGGACAATCCCCGGGTTGAAGTGCTGGTCAATGACGGTTACATGCACATTCTCGAGAGCAAAAACAAATACGACGTAATCATGGTCGACTCCACCGAGCCCGTCGGCCCGGCAGCTCCGCTGTTCGAGCGCGGCTTCTATCAGGGCATTTACGAGGCGCTGAAGGAAGACGGCATCTTCGTAGCTCAAACCGATAATCCTTGGTTCAAAGCAGACCTCATTCAAAAGGTAAACCGTGATGTCAAAGAAATTTTCCCGATTGTCCGGGTTTACGGCGCCAATATCCCAACTTATCCTTCTGGCCTCTGGACGTTTACGCTTGGCAGCAAAACATACGATCCGCTTGAGGTTGATGAAACGAAGATTCCGGAAATCGAAACGAAATACTATACGCCTCGCCTGCATAAGGCAGCGTTTGTGCTGCCTAAGTTTGTGGAAGATTTGGTCAAATAACTGCAGAGTAGACTTAATTATTAGAACAAAGGCAGAGCCAGATTCCCGCGGGAAAAGGCTCTGCCTTTTTTGCAATTCATCTGCCCTGTCAGTATTTCAGCAGCACACACGAGGAGATGCTTCCGGCTCCGACCGACCAGAACACGACCAGATCGCCCCGTGACAGCATGTCCTGCCGCTCCGCCTCGTTCAGCGCGATGAACGGCGAGCTGGTTCCGGTGTAACCGAACCTGTCGCCAACAAAAATAAACTTTTCGTGCGGCTCGTCCAGCTCGGCGCGTACCCGTTCTATATTTTTCTGTGAGAGCTGGGAAAGAAAATACTTCCTGATCTGCTGCTTCTCAATATGATTCCGCTGCAGAAGCGTTTCGATTGATCTGGCGGCTAGCAGGAAGCTGGCTTCCCCTTCGTCCTGCGTATCCCAGAAAATTCGCTTCTCATCCTCGGACAAGGAGGCATCATAAATGCGCGATAAGCCTTTTGCGGGAAAAGCCATAACCTGTGATCGTGCCGAGTTAGTTAGCATATACGAATCGATAAAGCCGGACAATCCGTTCTCTGCCCTCTCTACGATGATGGCACAGGCTGCGTCTCCGAAATTGGGCAAGGTGACTTCGTTCGAGCGTGACGAGAAGCGGTTCATTTGCTCGGCCCCTACGATCAGCGCTCTTTGCATTCGGGAGTCGGACTGCATATACTTGGATACCTGATCCACCGCGATGACCATGCCGACACAATTGGCGTTCATATCGTAGACAAGGGCATTTTCCTTGCCGCCCAAAGCCCGGTGAAGGTGAATGGCGTTGGAAGGCGCCAAATATTCAGGCGTTCCTGATGAGAATACAAGGATATCCAAATCCGCTCCGGTAAGCCCAGCCTGCCGAAGCACAAGCTTTGCCGCCTCAATGGCCATGGTCAGCGAGTTTTCTTCCTCCCTGTCGGAAACATAGCGGTTTTCGCGTCCGAAGGCCTCCAGCATTCGCCTTATATCTTTATCCTGCTTATCAAAATAATCTATGTAATACGAGTTATTCACCTGATTCTCTGGATGATAAACGGCCGTATGGCTGATAAAGACGTTGCTGGTCATAGCTCCTCCTTACTCAGCGCAAATATTCCAGGCTTCTTCAGCGGTTGGGACAAATACACCGGGGAAGCCGGGAACATTTCGTGCAATCCGGTTTAGCTGCATATTTGCAATCGCATGCTGCGGTTTTACAAATACAATATGTTTAAAGCCTGTCTCCATGTACAGTTTGAACAGCTTTTCAAGCGACGGAACGGATTCGGCCTGGAATACGCCCATCTTGGCGCAGTCAATCAACATGGAATATTCTTTAGGGGGTATGCCTGCGACAATATTGTTGTAGTTTTTCAGCGTTTCCGGAGCTGCTTCCGGATCGGGGAACCCGTCCAGCTCGGCGTGGAGAACCTTTCTAGCTTTGTCGATTTCAATTTTTGCTCTGGCCATAATGCGCCACCCTCTCCTCGAAAATTGACGAATAAATAACGCGTTCATTATACACTATAATTTACCAGTCAGACAGGGATAGATTGGATATTCAGAAATCGGATGCCGTGCGTGCCTGAACCCACTATCTGAAAACTTCTTTCTCCGCTATAATAAATGTATTTGAATCTGCCCGAACGTCATAAGATTTAAGACTTTGGATCATGATGTATGATAGAGTAATATAATGAGATGAAATGGGGTTTGAAGCCATATGCCCGATAGCCGAGCAGCAGCCATTACCCTGCAGAGCTCCGATGGAACGGAGACGTCGGTGCAGCACATGCGCGGCGAAGTCATTCATGCCGGAACGGGCACTTACATCCGGTATGAGGAGCCGGAACAGGGGCCGACGGGCGGAACTACACGAACAACCGTCATCATAAATAAAAATGAACTGAAGATTTTGCGTCATGGCGAAATCCAGTCGCAGCAGACTTTCCGGCCCGGAGAACGGCTGCCCGGTTTTTATCGCTCTCCTCTTACGACATTTCAGTTGTCTACGGATACAAAGTCGCTGGAGATCGATACGAACGTGAACGGCGGGAGCTGGAGTTTGAAATGGGCCTACGACCTATACGTATATGAAGAATTGTCAGGACAGTTCACGATCAGTTTGCAAATACAGGAGGAAATCAGGACATGTTAACTCAGAATCCATTGGAGCAAGTCAATCAAGCGGTAAAGGAGGCTCTTGCGGAGGCGATTACGGCGGCGGGTCTCGCGTCATCCGAAGAACTATCGGCCATTACGATTGCGCTGGAAGTACCCAAAGATAAAGCGCACGGCGATCTGGCCACCAATGCCGCCATGCAGCTTACCCGGATTGCGAAGAAGAATCCCCGCCAGATTGCCGAAGCCATTTTGAACCATCTGGATTACGGCAAAGCCTCTATTGAAAAGGCGGAGATTGCCGGACCGGGCTTTATTAACTTTACGCTGGGCAAAAGCTATCTGTACCCGGTCATCGCAAAGGTTTATGCGGAAGGCGAAAATTATGGACGCGTGCAAATTGGCGGTGGCCAGAAGGTCCAGGTCGAATTTGTGAGCGCCAACCCGACGGGCAGTCTGCATCTGGGACATGCCAGAGGAGCTGCCGTGGGAGACGCCTTGTGCAACGTGCTCGATTTTGCGGGATATGAAGTGACCCGGGAATATTATATTAATGATGCCGGCAACCAGATCGCGAACTTGAGCAAGTCCATTGAAGCCCGTTACCTGCAGGAGCTGGGGCAGGATGCGGAGATGCCGGAGGACGGCTACTTCGGCGAGGATATCAAAGGCTTTGCCAAAGAACTGGTGGCCGAGCAGGGAGATACCCTGCTGTCCCGCAATCCGGGTGAGCGTGCGGCTTTCTTCCGCAAATACGGACTGGAAAAAGAACTGGACAAGATCAAACGCGACCTTACCCGTTTCCGCGTTCATTTCGACGTCTGGTTCAGTGAAACCTCCCTATATGATAACGGGCAGGTCGAAGCTTCGCTTGAGGAGCTCCGGGCCAAGGGCCAAACCTATGAGCAGGACGGGGCAACCTGGCTGAGAACGACCGAATACGGAGACGACAAAGACCGTGTCCTGGTGAAGAATGACGGCACCTATACCTATATGACGCCGGACGTCGCGTACCACCGCAATAAATTCAACCGTGGCTTTGGCCGCATGATCAACATTTTCGGCGCCGATCACCATGGCTACATTCCGCGCCTGAAAGCTGCTATGGAGGCGCTTGGCAACGATCCGGAGAAGCTGACCGTATTGATCGCGCAGATGGTCAGCCTGTTCCAGGACGGCGAGAAGGTGAAGATGTCCAAACGTACCGGCAAGGCGGTGACGATGGTCGATTTGATGGATGAAGTCGGAGTCGACGCGATCCGCTATTTCTTCACGATGCGCAGCATGGATTCTCATCTTGATTTCGACATGGATCTGGCCATTTCGACTTCCAATGAAAATCCGGTTTATTACGTGCAGTATGCGCATGCGCGGATTTGCAGCATTTTTCGGCAGGCCGAAGAACAGGGAATTGCCGTTCCTGCCGCAGACTCTATTCCGCTTCATAAGCTGACAGCCGAACATGAGTATGATTTGCTGCGCAAAATCGGCGAACTGCCGGAGGAAATTGCCACCGCTGCGGCCGGCTTTGCTCCACACCGGATTGTCCGCTATGTGTACGAGCTGGCGGCGCTGCTGCACAGCTATTACAAAGCGGAGCGGGTGATTACGGAAGATGCGGAGCAGACCGCGGCACGGCTTGGATTGCTTGGCGCGGTACGGACTACGATTGCCAATGTGCTGAAGCTGATCGGCGTGGAAGCTCCGGAGCGGATGTAATCCCCTCACGTTAAGCATCCAAACGCACATGAAACAAACCGCCTATCCTGTGCAGCTGGCCTGAGCCGGCAGGCAAGGGAAGGGCGGTTTTTTTGCCGTTTCTATTTGATGCGCTTGCGAACTAGACGGTAGGCGTCAAGCTCCCCAGCCCCCATTTTGCTTTTCAGGGCGGTACCGCTAAAGGGGCGGCTCGTTCGGCGGAGCAGCGATTTGATTTTCGCGGGACTGAGGCCGGGACGTTTGGCGAGCAAAAGGGCAATGGCCCCGCTGACGTGAGAGGTAGCCATAGAAGTGCCGTTCATTCTTCGGTGTTTGCCGCCGAGCCAGGAGGAACGGATCTGATCTCCAGGCGCATAAATATCAATAAGCGGCCCCAGATTGCTGAATTTGGCAATCTGCCGTTCCCGGTTCGTGGCGCCTACCGAAATGGTCTGCGGAAGTCTGGCAGGATAGTCAATATTGCGTTTTCGCTTGTCATTGCCGGCGGAAGCGACGATGACGACGCCGGCCCGGGTTGCCTTGCTAACGACCTCCTCCATCGCGGCGCTTTTCTTCTTCATGCCAAAGCTCATATTGATGATCTGCATGCTGTTTTGCACACACCAGTCAATTCCGCGAATGATGTCGGAGACATAAGCCGCTCCGTTATTGTCGAAGGCTTTGACCGGATACAGGATGGCGCGCGGGGCTACGCCTGTAATTCCTTCCGGTCCTCCCGCCGCAGCAATCGTCCCGGCAATGTGGGTACCGTGGCCGTTGTCATCATACGGCCATTTGCCCGGACTCAGCAGGTT
The DNA here is from genome assembly GCF_019904135.1 of Paenibacillus caui. GTDB lineage: Bacteria > Bacillota > Bacilli > Paenibacillales > Paenibacillaceae > Fontibacillus > Fontibacillus caui. Next base: position 36,959 of record NZ_JAIOGQ010000033.1, read on the forward strand.
GATGCCTCGTGCCAAACTGTATTTTAGATCAGGGTGATTGAAGTCCACCCCGGTATCGACGACCCCAATCCGGACCTGGACACCGGTGGAGATAGACCAGGCTTCCGGAGCGCGCACGCGTCTAACGCTCCATGGAATACCCGGATTGGCCTGTTTTTCTTCAGCGGGAAGCCCGTGGACTTTCACCGGCAAATCCTCTTCAATCCGGAGCATGGACCGGAAGCGAAGCGGCAAATCGCCGCAGCGCAAAGGGCATACCAATCCCTGAATAAGCGAAGCTGGAACCATTTGGTGCAGAGGATCGACTCCAGGTCTTGCGAGCTGCAGTTCAGCAAGGAATTCAAGGTAATGATCCGGACTCCGAAAGGATATAATATGGCGCTGTCCTTCTTTGCCGGCAGGATCCATTTGTTCGCTCAGAAAGCGGAGCAATTGGGAAACGTTCATGGGAAGCAGCCCCTCCTGACCAAAGCGTGTTGCAGTATACTATGAAGAGGTCAGGACCGCTGAATGGGGAACTGGCCCGGGTACTCTGAATTAGGCTTGGGCTAATGCTCGATCCGGGACAACATAGCATTGTTGCGATTCAAACGGAGACGGGCAGCGGTGTAAAAGGAGCTAAGATTCCGATAAATTTGCAAGTTGACCACCTGCTATCCGTGTCAATCTGCGATAACAGACATACGATGGAAGAAGGAAGCTGAAAGGGATCAGCTTCCCTATATACCAGGAGAAAGCGGATGCCGCCCGCTTCATCCGAAGAGGATACAGTCGGCAGAGACGGAGCGCTCTCGCGGCTCCGTCTTTGCTTTGGCAGGGGGGAGATACTGGCTTGCTCTTCCGATATTGCGTGATTTTAAAACTTGATTTTTCCATTCAAATAGGTTTTACTATTGTGTGATATGGATAAGTTAAAGTTAAGTGATATCTATTGAAGCGGCATCCGCCGTCTTCCGATGGATTGTGACCGTTAACATTGCGTGAGAGGAAGTGTCCGTAAGTGAGTACCCCACTCGATTTAAAGCTCGATCCGGAGAAGGTTCAGGAAACCCCGATGGTGGATCTGGCATTTATGATTCTGAAAGCAGCGAATACGCCTTATTATTACCGCGATCTGATGAACGAAGTAGCCAAGCTTCGCGGGATGACCGATGAGGAAATTCAAGAAGCGATCGCACAGTTATATACAGAAATTAATATTGACGGCCGTTTTGCATGTGTAGGCACCAATTTGTGGGGTCTGAAACGCTGGTATCCTCTCGATAAATCGGAAGATCCTATCGCAAGCTCCAAGCGTCCGCGCATTATTAATGATGATGATGATGATCTTGACGATGAGGATTATGTGGAAGAGGATGATGACTCCTATTCCGTGGATGATGAAGACGATGTCGATTATGATGCCGAGAGCGAAGATGAAGACGAGATCTTCTCGGATGACGACGATTCCGATGTCGAAGATGATTCGATGCTGGACGATGACGATCTGGATGATGAGGATCTCGAGGGCGACGACGAGAATAACGACGAAGATGATCTCGATCAGGACGAGGAAGAGAACGATAAATAACTCCGGAAGGAGGCGGACCCGGGTTGCCGGGATACCGCCTTTTTCTTTGAATTAAGGGACCTTGATGGAACGATTAAACAATGAATTAAGGTTGCTTGACAGCCGGGATAGTAACGGTTAAACTATTGCATGGGCTTATGATTCGAATTTAAAAAATAGGTATTTTTCCAAAGTGCCCCGGCCTCTTCGGGTGTCACTTTTTTTGTTTTTTAGGGCGTATTTTTTTACGGGTGATTCCCTGTGAAATGGGTTACGCTATAGCTTAGTCGGATGGATTTCTGGAGTTTATGTCAATCATTCACAGTGCCGCTGCCCGGCACTATGTTTAATTAGGAGGTTTTTCAACAGTGGCAAAGTATATTTTCGTAACAGGCGGCGTTGTATCATCTCTCGGCAAAGGGATTACAGCCGCTTCCCTCGGCAGATTGCTGAAGAATAGAGGCTTGAAAGTAACGATCCAGAAATTCGACCCCTACATTAACGTAGACCCTGGAACGATGAGTCCTTATCAGCATGGTGAAGTGTTTGTCACCGATGACGGCGCTGAGACCGACCTGGACCTTGGACATTATGAACGTTTTATCGATATTAATCTGTCCAAGAACAGCAACGTGACAACAGGCAAAATTTACTCATCGGTTATCGGCAAGGAACGCCGCGGGGAATACTTGGGCGGCACCGTACAAGTCATTCCGCATATTACCAATGAAATCAAGGAACGCGTATTCCGTGCAGGCCGCGAAGCCGGATCCGATGTAGTCATTACGGAAATTGGCGGCACGGTTGGCGATATTGAAAGCCTTCCTTTTCTTGAAGCCATTCGTCAGATCAAGAGCGATATTGGCCGCGAGAACGTCATGTATATCCATGTGACGCTTATTCCTTACATCAAGGCTGCAGGTGAAGTGAAAACCAAGCCGACTCAGCACAGTGTAAAAGAACTGCGGAGCATCGGCATCCAGCCTAATGTGATTGTATGTCGTACGGAGCATGAGCTGTCCGCGGACATGAAGGCGAAGATCGCCTTGTTCTGCGATATCGATCCGAGTGCCGTTGTGGAATGCCGGGATGCGGATACGCTTTATGAGGTGCCTTTGAATCTGCGGGATGAAGGGCTTGACGAAATCGTCGTCAACCACCTGAAGCTAACCACTCCGGCTCCGAATATGAGCGAGTGGGAGAATCTTGTCGAGCGAATCAGCCGTCTGGAGAAAACGGTTGAAATTGCGATCGTGGGCAAATATGTTGCGCTTCACGATGCCTATCTTAGCGTGGTGGAATCGTTGTCCCACGCCGGATTCGATGCGAACGCGGATGTGAAAATCCGCTGGGTGAATGCGGAAGAGGTCACGGACGAGAATGTGGCCGAGCGTCTCGCAGGCGTTAGCGGCATTCTGGTGCCTGGCGGTTTTGGAGACCGGGGGATTGAAGGGAAAATTACAACAATCCGTTATGCCCGCGAGAACAAAATTCCGTTCTTCGGCATTTGCCTCGGCATGCAGGTTGCCGTTATCGAATATGCACGTTCCCTTGCGGGGATGGAAGGAGCCAACAGCTCGGAGATCAATCCGGGAACGGAATATCCGGTTATTGATCTTCTGCCGGAGCAGAAAGATATCGAGGACTTGGGCGGCACGATGCGCCTGGGGCTGTATCCGTGCAAGCTGGTTCCCGGTTCGCTCGCCATGGATTGCTATAACGATGAGCTGGTATATGAAAGACACCGTCACCGGTACGAATTCAACAACAGCTACCGTGAGGAGATTGAACGCGCCGGACTTCGCATCTCGGGAACTTCCCCGGATGGACGTCTGGTGGAAATGATCGAGCTTCCGGACCATCCTTGGTTCCTGGCTGTGCAATTCCATCCGGAATTTACATCCCGGCCGAATCGTCCGCAGCCTTTGTTCCGGGAGTTTGTGAAGGCTTCCCTACAATACGGGGAGAACTCCTGTAATTAGGCAGGAATGAAGTGAGAATGAAATAGGAAACGGCTGGTCATCCCGCTCACTTGACTTTTTATGAGTTTTCCGAAAACTTCCTTAGCGTCTTTTTCATATTCCAGAAGGAATTGACAAAATAAAGACGAATATTCCTTATAAGGGCGGTTTTATATGGTTCCGGTTAGCAATCGGGCACTGCATTTCTGGGGATTTTTAAAGGCATGGCTCGTTTGAAAGCGGCACATGCCGATTCTTGGGAGGTTTCTCATGGAAGAGAAGAAAGTGTTGATCGTTGATGATCAGAACGGAATCCGAATTTTGTTGATGGAAGTATTCAGCAGTGAAGGGTACAAAACCTATCAGGCGGCCAACGGAAAGCTTGCTCTTGAGATTGTGCGGAACGACTCTCCGGATTTGGTGCTTCTCGATATGAAGATTCCGGGTATGGATGGACTCGAAATCCTTAGACATATCAAAGCGGTCAATCCGGATATCAAAGTCATCATGATGACAGCTTACGGCGAACTGGATATGATCAAGCAGGCCACTGAACTGGGCGCTCTAATGCATTTTACAAAGCCTTTCGATATAGACGAGATGCGATTGGCGGTAAATATGCAGCTGAAAGGACGAGCTGTTCTTTAGACTCCTGAAAAGGAGTTCTTTTTATGACAATTTGCGAAAACGACCATGAAAGTATCACAAAGCATGTAAAAGCTGCTTTAGTATTTTCCGTGGATTGTGTTATAATAACCGAGTATGAATGTCGGCTAAAAATTATACAAAAACTTACCTTTTTTTAGGAGGATTTGACATGCCATTAGTATCCATGACAGAGATGTTAAAGAAAGCACTTGAAGGGAAATATGCGGTTGGTCAATACAACATCAACAACCTTGAGTGGACGCAAGGGATTCTGGCTGCGGCAGAACAAGAAAAATCGCCTGTAATTCTTGGTGTATCCGAAGGTGCTGCCCGTCACATGAGCGGCTTCAAAACGGTTGTTAAAATGGTTGAAGGTCTTTTGGAAGATATGAAAATTACCGTTCCTGTGGCTATTCACCTTGACCATGGTTCCAGCTTTGAGAAATGTAAAGAAGCTATCGACGCCGGTTTCACTTCCGTTATGATCGACGCTTCCCATCATCCAATCGACGAAAACATTGAAACCACGAAGAAAGTCGTTGAATACGCGCACTCCAAAGGCGTTTCCGTTGAAGCCGAAGTTGGCCTCGTAGGCGGACAAGAAGACGACGTTGTGGCTGACGTTATGTATGCGAAGCTGGAAGACTGTGTACGCGTTGTGAAAGAAACCGGCATCGACACACTGGCTCCGGCGCTTGGCTCTGTTCATGGACCTTACAAAGGCGAACCGAATCTCGGATTTAAAGAAATGGAAGAAATTAGCAATGCTACCCAAATCCCGCTCGTGCTTCATGGCGGTACAGGCATTCCTGAGCACGACATCAAGAAAGCCATCTCCCTGGGTACTTCCAAAATCAACGTAAACACAGAGAACCAAATCAACTTTACGAAAACCGTTCGCGAAGTGCTTGCCGCTAAACCGGACGTTTACGATCCGCGTAAATACATCGTTCCAGGCCGTGACGCCATCAAGGAAACCGTTGTTGGCAAAATCCGCGAATTCGGCACTAGCAACAAAGCCTAAGCTAGATTTTATCGAAGTATGATTTCCAAACAGGCGCCGTACTGACGCTTTGCTTTGGACGATAAGAGCTAACTTTTCTGGGGAAAACACCGCTATTTCGGCGGTGTCTTTCCCTTTTCTGTGTTTAAGTGGTATTATGGTGGAGTACCATCAGAACCTTTTACGCATTCAGGGGGATCCTTAGCAATTATGGAAAAGTTGATGATAGCCGGTGGTCGTCCACTGCGCGGAACTGTTCAAATTAGCGGAGCCAAGAATAGTGCAATTGCCCTTCTTCCTGCCGCTATTTTGGCAGAATCGAAAGTGATTTTGGATAATTTGCCGCAGCTAAGCGATGTTGCGGTATACACGCATATACTTGAGGAACTGGGGGCCACGGTATCCTGGTCTGAAAATCAGATCATCATTGATCCAAGCCAAATTAAGTCCATTCCGATGCCGAATGGCCCCGTCAAGAAGCTTAGGGCTTCCTATTACATGATGGGTGCGCTGCTTGGCCGGTTCGGCGAGGCGGTCATCGGTTTACCGGGAGGCTGCAACTTCGAGCCCCGGCCGATCGACCAGCACATCAAAGGGTTTGAAGCATTGGGCGCTACCGTAACGAATGAGCACGGAGCGATTCACCTCTATGCGAAACAATTGCGCGGCGCGAGAATTTATCTTGATGTCAGCAGCGTCGGCGCAACGATCAATATTATGCTCGCGGCAGCAAGGGCGAGCGGTTCCACCATCATTGAAAATGCGGCTAAAGAGCCTGAGATTATAGATGTAGCCACACTGCTTAATGCGATGGGGGCCAGCATTAAAGGAGCTGGAACGGAAACGATTCGCATCGAAGGCGTCAAAGAGATGTACGGATGCAGGCACTCCATTATTCCTGACCGGATTCAGGCAGGAACGTATATGATTGCGGCTGCGGCTACCCGGGGCGATGTGGTGATCGACAATGTCATACCGAAGCATTTGGAGGCACTCACGGCCAAGTTGATCGAAATGGGCGTCCATGTAGAGGAGCTGGATGAGTCGATTAGGGTGATCGGCTCGGATATTTACGGTCAGGCGGATGTCAAGGCGCTTGTCTATCCGGGCTTTCCCACGGATCTGCAGTCTCCGATGACGAGTCTGCTTACCCAAACCAAAGGCGTAAGCGTGCTCAGCGACTTTGTTTACAGCAACAGATTCAAGCATGTCCCGGAACTTGCCCGAATGGGAGCCAAAATCCGGGTAGAAGGTAGATCTGCGGTTATTGAAGGCGGCCAGTTGAACGCCGCAAAGGTTTCGGCATCCGATTTGCGTGCAGGCGCGGCGCTTGTGATTGCCGGATTGACTGTTCCCGAAGGCATAACCGAAGTGAGTGGCGTTGAATATATTGACCGCGGATACGATCATCTGGTTTCCAATCTTCGCGCTTTAGGCGCCGATGTATGGCGCCAGTCCGAGTAAACGGGCGCTGGTTTGCTTTTCAAGGACATCATCCTACTGATCATATGGCATAATCTTTTCTACTCTTCTCTCCCGGGGTATTGATGGGACGTCAAGCGTTTACCAAGTCGCAAGCTGCTGCCCTTGGCGTCCTCAACCTTATTTTTCATAGGCGGCATAACTCCTCTCTCTGGCGGGTATAACTATATTATCCTCTGCTAGATTCCCAACTCATACAATAGACGGAATATCTAAACATATTAATAAAATTGAATAGGTGGTTATTAAACGATGGATCTTCAAATTGCCGATCTGGAAGAAAAAAAGCTGACAGATCTATACAAGCTGGCCAAACAGTATCAGATTCCATACTATGGACAGTTGAAGAAGAAAGAGCTGATTTTTGCGATTTTGAGAGCGCAGGCCGAACAAAGCGGTTTGATGTTCATGGAAGGCGTGCTGGAAATACTCCCTGAGGGATACGGATTTTTGAGACCGATTAATTATTTGCCAAGCCCAGAGGATATTTATATTTCCGCTTCGCAAATCCGCAGATTTGATCTTCGCACAGGGGATCTTGTGTCCGGAAAATGCCGGGCTCCAAAGGAAAACGAACGTTATTTTGGCCTGCTCCAGGTTAATGCGGTAAATGGGGAGAATCCCGAGCTCGCTTCGGAACGTTTGCATTTCCCTGCTCTTACCCCGCTGTATCCTCAGGAAAAGCTGGTGCTTGAAACTTCACCGAATCATTTGTCCACCCGGATTATGGACCTGCTTGCGCCTGTTGGCCTTGGACAGCGCGGTTTGATTGTAGCGCCTCCGAAGGCCGGCAAAACGATACTGCTTAAGGAAATTGCCAACAGCATCTCTACGAACCGTCCGGATATTTCCCTGTTTGTGCTGCTCATCGACGAACGTCCCGAAGAGGTTACGGACATGCAGCGTTCTGTCCATGGCGAAGTGGTCGCATCGACATTCGACGAGCTCCCGGAAAACCATATCAAGGTGGCTGAGCTTGTGCTTCAGCGCGCTCTGCGCCTTGTCGAGCACAAGAAAGATGTCGTTATTTTGCTGGACAGTATCACCCGTCTTGCCCGCGCTTACAATCTGGTTGTTCCGCCTTCGGGAAGAACGCTCAGCGGGGGGATTGACCCGGCTTCGTTCCACCGTCCGAAACGGTTTTTCGGTTCGGCGCGGAATGTCGAGGAAGGCGGCAGCCTGACCATTTTGGCGACAGCGCTCGTTGATACCGGATCCCGGATGGACGATATCATTTATGAAGAGTTTAAAGGAACCGGGAACATGGAGCTGCATCTGGACCGGAAGCTGGCGGAACGCCGCATATTCCCGGCTATCGACATCCGCCGCTCGGGTACGCGCCGGGAAGAGGCGCTGCTCACCAAGGAAGAGGTGGATACGTTGTGGAGCGTACGCAAAAATATGAATGATTCCTACGACTTCGTGGAAGGATTCCTGAAGAAACTGCGGAACTCCAAGACCAATACAGAATTCATCGCTTCGTTTGATACAGCGGGAGCGCAGACGGCACAGGCGCCAGCCCCTAGGCGGAACACCCGTGCCACAGCATCTTCATCATCGCCTACAGGGGTTTAAATCATTCTCATCCCGGCTGCTTGAGGCGCCTGGCCGAGAAACCAATAAGGAGAACAGTATGTTTTTGGTATATGCAGATGAACAAGGCAACGTATTCGATCATCCTTCGCTGTATGGCCTTGCCAGAAGCGGAGATATGATTGTTGAAATCTTGGAAGACGAACTCATTCCATTGCCGAACGGCGCAACTCTGGTAGGGCTGCCGAATACGCGCCCGATCGGCATGGAACCTAAGACAGGTGAGATGAAGCCGCTGCCGGGTGCTGTGCAGGCGGTTGGCGCTCTTCTGCCTCAAGGCTTTACGCGGCTTTGCCTGCCCGGCTATATGAAGACGGACAAGGATTATAAGCTGCCTTTGTTCGGATACTCCGCCGTTGTCTGGAAAGACGGGCAGTTCTATGTGACAGCCCGCTTAAGCGATGACCCAAAGAAGTGGGACCCGCTGAACTGTGATCCGCTTGAGCTGAAGAGCGGAGTGAAGCGGCTGAGAGCCGAGTATCCGGACAATCGTCTTTATGAGCACTTGTCCAACTGTGCTTTGGGTTACGAATGCCTGACGGCTTCAAATACGTTTCTAAACAGGTGGGAAGGCGCTGTTCCGGTATCCTATTCCTGCAATGCCGGCTGTTATGGCTGCATTTCGGAGCAGCCGGACGATAGCGGCTTTGTCTCGCCCCAGACCCGAATGAACTTCCGGCCCAGAGTGGAGGAATTGGTCGAGGTTATGCTGGAGCACCTGAAAACCCCCGAATCGATTATCAGTTTCGGGCAAGGATGCGAAGGAGAGCCTTCGACCCAGGCGAAGCTTATCATTGATGCGATTAGGCAGGTTCGTGAGCGCACGGACATGGGATATATTAATATCAATACGAATGCGGGGCTAAGCGACCACATTCGCGGCATTGTTGATGCCGGCCTTGATTTGATGCGGGTCAGTACGATCAGCGCGCTGGATGACCATTACAATGCTTATTATCGTCCGCGCGGCTATACGCTTGCCAATGTCGAAAAATCGCTAAAGTATGCAGAATCGCAGGGAGTATACACTTCGATTAACTACCTTATTTTTCCTGGGGTAACAGACCGGGAGGAAGAGGTGGAAGCCATGATCGAGTTTGCGCGCCGCACGAAGCTGAAGCTAATTCAGTTGCGGAATCTGAATATCGACCCTGAGAGCTATTTGGAGCTTATTCCTAAAGCCAAAGGGGATATCCTGGGCATGAAGCAGGCGATTGAAATTTTTCAGGAAGAGCTGCCTGATGTGGTCATCGGATCTTATACGCATGTTCCTCCTGCTGAACTGGCAAGAGCGAAGCGGAAGCCGTCCCAAATGCTTTGATTTGATGATTGCCCTTTCCCGGGGCTGTATGCTATAATTTCGCTTGATTGTCCAATATAACTCTGGGTCCGCATGAGGCTCAGGGCGGAAAGAGGTGAAAGTCATGAAAACAGCCATTCAGCCGAAATATAACATGACAGTGGTGACCTGTGCTTGCGGGAACCAGTTTGAAAGCGGTTCTGTCAAACAGGAACTGCGGGTTGAAATTTGTTCTGCTTGCCATCCGTTCTTCACGGGTAAACAGAAATTTATGGATGCAGGCGGTCGTGTAGATAGATTCAAGAAGAAGTACGGTATTTAATAGAATATCCTGACATGATCAAAAGTCCCCTGACTCCGGAAGGAGTAGGGGTTATTTCATATTTTTCAGAAAGCCGGATTAGTTCCCGATTGGGTTCCAGACGAGCGAAGATTGAAATGGATCTGGGCACACATCCATAAATAGGATGCTGCCGCCTGTTGCATTTTGTACTAGCATAAGATATACTTATTCTCACCGTGCTAGACGGGGAGGTAGCGGTGCCCTGTAACTCGCAATCCGCTGTAGCGAGGTTGAATTCCTGTTTAGAGGTCTTGTCGATGTAAGGTTTGGTCCTGCTCGGTCAATGTTGACGGTTGGGTCCTCCGCAATGAGTAACTGTGAACCTGGTCAGGTCCGGAAGGAAGCAGCCATAAGCAGTCCCACTTTTGTGCCGGAGGGCAGCCTAACCCGAGTTGTTCCGGCAGGGTGCCGCTTGGATCACAATGATCAATAACAGGTGCACGGCTCTAACATGTAATCAAACAACACCCCTGCTTTTTCCAGGCAGAGGTGTTTTTTTGTGTTTTTCTCACTGCATTGAGTATAGTATAATAAGGAAGCGGTTTGTCTTGAGCCGATTATTTTGCAGATGAAGTCTGGTCTGGCATAATGGCTCTTATTCCGCATGATTCTACACATGATTCTGGAATATAAAATAAAGCAAGCTTTGAAAGAAGGTGCCGCAGGAAGTGGAACATGTTGCTCTGTACCGTGCTTGGCGGCCACAGTCGTTTCAGGACATGGTGGGACAACAGCATATTATTCGAACTTTGCAAAATGCGATTCGCGAAGACCGTCTTGCCCATGCTTACCTGTTTTCCGGACCGCGCGGCACCGGAAAGACCAGCGCGGCCAAAATTTTGGCCAAAGCGGTCAACTGCGAGCAGGGTCCCGGTCCCGAACCTTGCAATGAATGCGAGGCGTGCCGCCGTATCACGGCAGGAGCCGTGATGGATGTGCTGGAGATTGACGCCGCGTCCAACCGGGGCGTAGAGGAAATCAGGGACCTTAGAGATAAGGTAAAATATGCTCCGACTGAAGTTCGGCAGAAGGTTTATATAATCGACGAAGTCCACATGCTGACAACGGAAGCGTTTAATGCGCTGCTGAAAACGCTGGAAGAGCCGCCGCCGCATGTGATGTTTATTTTGGCGACTACGGAACCGCATCGCCTCCCTGCAACGGTCATTTCCCGCTGTCAGCGCTTTGATTTTCGCCGTGTATCGCTGGATGAGCAGTGTGATCGGCTAAAACAGATCTGCCAGAAAGAAGGAATTGCGGCAGATGATGAGGCGATTCAATATATCGCCCGTCTTTCTGACGGTGGCATGCGGGATGCGCTAAGCATACTGGATCAGCTTGCTTCGTTCACGGAAGGACAAGTTTCTTATCAGCAAGTGCTCGAAATGACCGGGGGAATTCCTTCGCGCCAATTTGCGGAGCTTGCCGGTACGCTGCTCAAAGGAGACATCGGCGGCGTTCTTCAGATGATTGAACGTTTGATGCAGGAAGGCAAAAGCGCTGATAAATGCATGGAGAACTTGCTGTATTATTTCAGGGATCTGCTCATGATCAAGATGGTGCCAAAGGCTGATAAATTGACCGAACGTGTGCTTGAACCGGATGCTTTCAGCGAAATGGCGGCTGCGTTCTCCAAGGCACAGCTCTTTAAGATCATCGATACGCTCAATCATTATCAGACTGAGATGAAATATGCGATGCAGCCCCAGATGCTTTTTGAAGTCGCCCTGCTGAAATTATGCAGCATAGCTGAAGGCGGGGCCGCGGCTGATCGCGATCCGGCGTCTTTAGCGAGCGCCTCGGTTGCTCCCTCGGCAGCTCAAGGAGCTGACTCGGCTCAGGTCGAGCAGCTTCGCAGACAGCTGCAGGAGCTTGAGAAGAAATTGGATCAGGCGCTGAAATCCGGAAGTGTCGGATCAGGAAGCAAGGCAGAAGCCGACCGGTCTGCAAGACCGCGTACTCCCGCGCCGCGCATTTCTTCGACCGCAAAGATTCCTGCTCATCTTGACCGGTACCTGGCCAACCGTTCAAGCGAGGAATTTTCGGGTATCCAGCAAAAGTGGAACCAGGTTCTGCAGCGCGTGAAGGAAGAGAAGGTTACGATTCATGCCTGGTTCATGAACGGGGATCCTGTCTCCGTCTGGGAGGATGCGGTGCTGGTAGCCTTCAAGAATGACATCCACCGGGAAACGACGGAGAAGCCTGCCAATAAACAAGTCATCGAACGTGTGCTGGAGCAGCAGCTCGGAAAGCCATACAGGCTTGTCACGATGATGCAAAAAGACTGGAACGAGGCTGCCGAGGGAGCTTCTGTCCCGGCGGCGGAACCCTTCGAGCTTCAGCATCCGGAACTGGATGGCCAGGAGGGCAGCAAGGAACCATGGGTGGACGAGGCAGTTCAGTTATTTGGAGAACAGCTTGTAGTCATAAAAGACTAGCACCGAAAGACTAGCACCGCCGTTCGCGGAATACGAAACTTAAACCTTACTAAGGAGATGATTGGAAATGAATAATATGAATCAAATGATGAAACAAGTGAAGAAGATGCAGGAGCAAATGCTTAAAGCCCAGGAGGAGCTGGCTGACAAACAGGTAGAAGGAACCTCCGGCGGCGGGGTTGTTACGGTTAAAGCCAACGGTCATAAAAAAGTGCTGTCCATCGAAATCAAGCCCGAGGCTGTTGATCCGGATGATGTTGAAATGCTGCAGGATCTTATTCTTACGGCTGTCAATGACGCTTTGGCCAAAGCGGAGGAAATTGCCAACAAGGATATGGGCAAATTTACGGGCGGCATGAAAATCCCTGGGTTGTTCTAACTTGTTCTAAAACGGCAATAGGACTGATGAAATGTGAGGATAAACTTCGGAGGCGGCTGGCTTCCGAAGTTTATTCATAATGATCCATGAATCGCAGATAACTTAAGTATAGAAGGAGAACAAACCCTTGTATTATCCCGAACCGATTGCCAAGCTCATCGATGCGTTTACCCGTTTGCCGGGAATTGGTCCAAAGACAGCCGCCCGGCTTGCTTTCCATGTGCTGCGTATGAAGGAGGATGACGTCATTGATTTTGCGAAGGCGTTAGTCAGCGTTAAACGGAACCTCCATTACTGCTCGGTCTGCGGCAATATAACCGATACCGATCCGTGCCAGATTTGCCAGGACAAGACCCGGGATTCTTCTGTCATCTGCGTCGTACAGGAAACAAAGGATCTTGTGGCCATGGAACGAACCAAGGAATACAACGGGTACTACCATGTGCTTCAGGGGGCTATTTCCCCTATGGAGGGAATTGGTCCCGATGATATCAAGTTAAAGGAACTGTTGACTCGGCTGAGCGATGAACGCGTTCAGGAGCTGATATTGGCTACCAACCCGAATATTGAGGGGGAAGCTACGGCGATGTATATTTCCAGGCTGGTGCGGCCGTTCGACATCAAGGTCACCCGAATTGCCCACGGTTTGCCGGTAGGCGGAGACTTGGAATATGCCGATGAGGTGACTCTTTCCAAAGCCCTTGAAGGGCGGCGGGAATTGAACTGACGGATGTTTTTAAGGATGTTTTAAATAGCCTGAAAAGTGGAAGCCTGCGGGCTTCTTTTTTTGCGGTCAGCTCTTTTATCCATTTTCCAAAAGTGATTTGGGAACAAGGAAGCGGTTCTAAGTTTGTCCTTTTCGCGATATGTATGAAATAAAAAAGGGCAGTATTTTTACTCTAGGATCAGCCCAAGGCTTCAAGTTAAGGGTTAAGGTCTGCCTGGCGAAAGGAAGGATACAATGAAGTGGAACGCCTGGTTCTCAAGGAACAGCAAGCGAAGACAGGAGGAGCTGGAATATCGGGAGAAGGAATTTATTTATGGAGAAATTATAAAAGCTCATAAAGAATGGCTAAGGGCGCATCAGGCTTTTCAGGAGGCGGTGGGCAAGGATGAAGTTGACTTCGCCATTTACACTCTTGAAGCGGCAGAAAGACGGTATCAAATCCATTTGAAGGAAGCAAAGAAATCCAACCTTCATTTAGGGGAGCTGGGGAGATACAGATCTTTTGGGAGGCTGGAATCATGAAACTCATTGCAACGGGAATACTGGTTTTATCCATTCTGCTCATTTTGTATATTTGGATTTCGAGGAGACTGGGCTTTGCCTGGATTACACGGCTCAGTCTTCATGTTGTTCTGGCAGCGCTCGGTATTTATGCAGTGAACTTTATGGGTATCCTGCCGCATGTTTATATCCCGCTTAATCCTGCTACAATTAGTACGGTGCTTATTCTTGGACTGCCGGGGGTAGGGCTGTTGATCGGGTTAAAATTAACCTGGATTTAACAGTTGACGCCGCTTTGAATTCTGTGTTACATTATAGTTCGTCCCTTGGAGGTACAAGCATGAGCAACAAGTTGATAAAATCTTTTTTTAAAAAAATGCTTGACTGCTAAATAGGAGATATGATATATTATAAAAGTCGCCGCTGAGATGCGGTGATGCACGAAAGACAGCTTGATCTTTGAAAACTGAACAACGAGTGAGAGGATTTTACGGATGTAAAATCCGGATTTAAGAGAATGAGGATGGCTTGAATGTTCATTCGAGTTTCATCCAATCTCGTCAGATTCAAAATGAGCTAATCGCTCTTTATTAGATGGAATACCACTCCCCTCGGGTGAGCGGATCCTTCCATCTTTATTGGAGAGTTTGATCCTGGCTCAGGACGAACGCTGGCGGCGTGCCTAATACATGCAAGTCGAGCGGAGTTGACGGAGTGCTTGCACTCCTGATGCTTAGCGGCGGACGGGTGAGTAACACGTAGGCAACCTGCCCGTAAGACTGGGATAACTACCGGAAACGGTAGCTAATACCGGATACGCAAGTTCCTCGCATGAGGGACTTGGGAAAGGCGGAGTAATCTGTCACTTACGGATGGGCCTGCGGCGCATTAGCTAGTAGGTAGGGTAACGGCCTACCTAGGCGACGATGCGTAGCCGACCTGAGAGGGTGAACGGCCACACTGGGACTGAGACACGGCCCAGA
>NZ_JAIOGQ010000034.1 GCF_019904135.1 Paenibacillus caui
TTTCGTTGGAAGCAGTTTGATTTTAACCGTTATCGTTTGTGACATTTCAGTCTCCTTTCGGCAAATATCAATCGATTCACCCCCTTGTTTTTTGTTGTTCAACATAACGCTTAATCGTTGCGCTCGGTACGTTCCCTGCGGTAGATACGAAATAGGAACGTGTCCATAGGCTCGGCAAATGCCCTAGATGAGGAAATTCCTCTCTTAACTTTTTAGAACTTTGTCACACTCTAAAGCAACAATGACAATTTTCAATTCTTCGCATATTTCTTGTACCAACTGTTTAAAGCGTTCCTCTACATCAGTACGAAGGAATATTTTTCTTCTATACCGAGGACAAAAAACGAAATGATAGTTGATTAATGATACGGTTGTGTTTGTTCTTCTATATTCATTCATATACACATTGTATCAATTTTATTTATAAACTGAAACGGACATGCAATAAAAAAGAGTGAAATTTTCGGATACTTGAAGCGCCACAAACCTTTCAGTTCTTAGGGCACTCGTATCCGACCTCACTATCATCCCACCCCTAAAGGGGGTGCTATCGCACCCGTAGTGGGCTTTCCCGTTCGGAAAATCTGTAAAGGAATCGACAAATCTTTTTCGAGATGAGTTTTACTGTCCTTGCCGCTGCTGCTTCAAAAGATCGCGTATTTCGGTCAGGAGCAGCTCCTCCTTGCTAGGTACGGGAGCTTTAACCGGTTGTTCTTCCTCTTTTCTCTTCATCTTGCCCAGCAGCTTGATAAACAGGAAAATCGAGAAGGAAATAATTAGAAAATCGATGACGCTCTGAAGCAAATTGCCGTATGCAATCGGAGAGTCTCCGACGCTGATCTTCAGCCCGGAAAAGTTATAACCGCCGATCAGAATACCGAGAATCGGGGTAATCAGATCATTGACAAGAGACGTGACAATTTTACTGAACGCCGACCCGATGACTACGCCAATAGCGAGATCGAGCACATTTCCCTTTAATGCAAAGGCCTTAAATTCTTTCCACATTGAAACCACCCCTACTAGTAATACCTTTTAAATTTGTCTGTGTTTTCTATCACATTGTACACGAGTTTTGACCATTTTCATACCCCGGTGAAATGAAACCGAACAAGACTCTCTATCTGGCCCAAAAGCCTGAAAGAGAGTCTCTTACGAACATCAATTATACGAATGTTCTCGTATCGTTATTCCGGCTAAACCTGTAGATGGCGATCAGGGCAAACACAGCGGCAAAGGCCAGAAGAATCAGCAAATTCATGTACAGGCTGCCAAGCGTTGACCCTGCCTGAAGTTTATCGACCGTCTCCAGCAGCCAATGCTGCGGCAGGAAGGTAGAAATTTTACGAACGTTGTCCGGCATAATGTCTATCGGAAAATAACAACCGGCAAGCAGGCACGTTGGCGTAATGATCAAGTTTTGCAGGGCGCCGGCCATGCTCGTGTTCTTGGCAAAGGCTACAATCAGCAGGGAAAGAGCGATTGCCGTTAGTCCAAACAATAGCATGACTGCAGCCAGCTCGCCGGAAGGAACTCCCGAATCGATATGAAAAATATTTTTCATAACAAACAAGGTGATGACGATCTGCAAGAAAATGAGAACGATGTTGACCAAAACGTTCGATAATACGTAGACCCTGGATGAAACCGGAGATGTCATCAGTCTCAGAAAGGTCCGGTTTTCTTTCTCCTTCAGAATCAGTTCGGTCAAATTGACCGCCGAGAACATCATAAACGCAGCAAGAAATCCAAGCGACTGATAGGTCATGCCTTTCACCGCTGTCGTATCCTTCATCGCCACCGCATCCAGCTTGAAATGCTGCTGCCGGTAATCGTTATACATATTATCAAACTTGGCCTGGTCCGCCTTGGCGAAGGCGCCGATTGATGCCACATTGCCAATGTAGTTCTGAAGCAAGGATTTGACATAGGCCGTTACCTGTGCCCCTTTTACCGAGACGATTCGGATCCCTTGCGGGCTGCCGCTTCTCACTTGCTCTGCAAATCCTTGTTCGAACACGATTCCTGTGTCAAGCTTGCCGGCGGCAATCTCCTTCTTCATCTCACCTTCATCCATGACTGTCATTTTTACCTGCTTGAGCCCTTCAACGAAGGATACGGTGCCCCGGGTAATTTCATTGTCGCCATCCAGGTTAACAACCCCGACCCGCAGCGTATCCGCGCTGCCGTTGCCGTAAATCATCATGCTGATTAGCACCCCAACAATCGGGAGTACGATTAAAGTAAACCAGTTTGATTTTTTGCGAAACGTATTGACTAATATTTTCCGCACAAGCCAAAGGATATCTTTCAACTTAAAGCCCCTCCCGTTTGCGCATATATAATCCTGAGACGATCAATAACGCGGCGCTAAGGCCCACATTCAGAACGATGACAGGAATCGCGGCGCTTGCCTGATCTGAATAAATAATTTGCGTGAGTCCCTGATTTGCCCAGCGAAGCGGAGACAGCTGCGAAATTTGGTGAACGACGCCAGAAGTGATGTCAATCGGGAAGTAAGCTCCCCCGACAAACGAAATCACCTGGATTACAATAAAAATAAAGGCACGTGCGGCCCCGCCATTAAACAGGTAGCTGCAGGCAAGACCAAAGCTGACGGCCAGCACCACTTCGGTCAGCAGGACAAGCGCAATCGAAATGTAATGGCTGCCCCACTCCGCTTTGAAGGCCAGTCTGCTAAACAGTACCACAATGGCTATACACAAAAAGTTCACAATCGTTGTCGCAAGCACTTTTCCGGTAAAAATCTCTATCTTCGACACAGGCGAAGCGCCAAGCCGGATTGCCGTTCTACGTGTTCTTTCGTTCTGGATCAAGGCGCTTGCCGGCAAGCAGGCATAAAAGGCAATCATCGTCGTCATCGAAATGGCATAATAATCGATGGAGCCTGGTTGTTTGTCCTTGTTAAGCGACGTCTCCTGAATAAAATTGCCGAACGATCCGGAAGCCACCGTTATGTTCGCGACGGATGAGGGCGAGGGATCCGCTTTAAACGCCGCAGCCGCAAGATTGAATTTGTCGGCATAAACCGTAAGCATGCCTTGTATGATATTGTTCTCGATGGCGTTTTTGGGGCTGCCGTAATATTTTATCCCGTCGTCACTCAGCTCCGCATAGGCTGTGTATTGGTCATCCTGTACCGTCTTTAGCCCATCTTCATCTGCCGCAGCCTTCGTGAACGTTATGCCTTCCTGCTGGGAAGCCTGGACAAATTGCCCCCAGGAGGATGCAAGCTGCCCGTTCCGGATATTGTCCTTGTACAGCAGGTTCATATCGCCAACCGCCAGGTTGCTTGAAAATGCATTGGTCAGTGCTGTGCCAAGGATGAGAATAAGCACGAGAGGAAACGCAATCATGAATATAAAGGTTCTTTTATCCCGAAGATGAATCAGCAGCTCCTTGCGCGCAATCTGAAGTATATTCACAGATGATTCCTCCTTCTAATCCCGCAGGTTTCTGCCGGTCAGCGTCAGAAATACGGTTTCCAGATTGGGGGCCTGCTCGTCCAGGGATCGTATTTCAACCTCATCCTGGATCAGCTGCTGAATGATCGCGTTCAGATTATTGACCTCCGCTTTGGAATGGATCAGAAGCATTTGATCTTGGGCCATTACTCGCTCGACCCCTTGAATCAATCTGATCGGCTTCAGATTCACCGGCTGATCGGATTTATAGCCAATCCGGATATCCTTGGTGTCGGTGATGGTCGATTTCAACTGTTCCTTGGTCCCTTCGGCAATGATCTTCCCGTGGTCCACAATCGCAATGCGGGTGCAAATCTCTTCTACCTCTTCCATGTAATGACTCGTGTAAATAATCGTGCATCCCATTTGATTCAGCTTCTTGACCGAATTGAGTATATAATTTCGGGACTGGGGATCAATGCCGACAGTCGGTTCATCCATAATGATCAGCTTCGGCTTGTGGGCAATCGCACAGGCAATGTTTAGCCGCCGTTTCATTCCGCCCGAGAAATTTTTCGGATATTCCTTGGCTCTCTCGGCCAAACCAACGAATTCCAGCGCTTCAAACGTTCGTTCCTTGAGCTCCGCTCCCCTGAGTCCGTACAGCCCGGCAAAAAAATGAACATTTTCATAGGCTGTCATCTCCTCGTAAATCGCCAGATCCTGAGGCACAATCCCGATATTCATCTTGGCAAATCTGTTATGCTTCGCAATATCTTTGCCCAGCAGCCGGATCTCCCCTTTGGTAATCCGCAGCAGCGATGAAATCATGTTGATCGTTGTGCTTTTACCAGCGCCGTTCGCGCCAAGAAAACCGAATATTTCACCTTCCCGAACTTTCAGATTCATGTTATCAACGGCGAGAAAATCGCCGAATTTCTTGGTTAAGCCTTGAATCTCCAACACGTTCATTCGGATTCACTCCTGTTTGTTGATTGATGTCCTCATCATAACGAAAAAGGATGACCTTACGACAGTGCATAAGTTCATCCTTTGGACATGAGGAATTTCATGGACTTATGGCATGAGAATTCTCCTGGCTCTTTCCGAACGGCAGCAGCGTAATCACGCTAAACCCCCGTGAGCCGTCTACGATGACCGTTCCCCCAAGGGCCGCAGTCCGTTCCTCCATTCCCTTGATGCCGAGACCCTTGACGACTTTTTCCGCCCCTTTGCCATTATCGGAAACAACGGCTTTCACCAAACGGTTCAGCACCTGGACATGCAGACGGACGGAATCCGCTTCCGCATACTTGATCGTATTGGTCACCGCTTCGGTGGCATTGTCCTGAATCACCTTCCACTGAATCGGCGTAATGACGTCCAGATCGCCTTCATGCGTCAGCGTAGCGGTCATGGAATGCTTCGACGCCAGTTCATCGACAAACAGCCGAAGCCGGTTGATCCCCAGCTCTTCGGACCTCGGTTTGATGTTCTTGAGTGTATGCCGGATTTGCTCGAGCCCCTCCTTGGATATGGCGATCGCATTGCCCAGCAGCTCTGCCGCTTTGTCCGGATTGCTTGCCAGCAGCCGTTTCGACGCTTCCATCTGGATTAGTGCCCCCGCCATGGAATGGCCGATTTCATCATGAATCCGCTGGGACAGCCGGTTTCGTTCCTCGAGCTTAATCGTATATTCCGACTGCTTCAAATACTCCTTATTTTCATTAAGGGTACGGGTCAGCCTTTGCAGGTCCGCTCTCATGAGTTCCGATTGGCTCATCTGCATGTCCAGCTTTTCATCGTAATGCCGGATTACGATAAATCCGAGGACGCTGATTCCGGCAATGAGCAAATAGAGAGCAAGGAGTGAAGCAGGAACAAACAAAAGCGGCACCAGAAGCAGAAGGAACGACAGCCTGTTTTTCATCCATAAAGAAATGAGTTCATACAAACTGATTGGGAGCAGCAGCAAAAACTGCGGGCTTAACGCCTTCGAGCACATCGCAAGAAACAAAATGGACAGAAGAACAAGCGCTTGAGAGAGCGCCCTCTTGCGAGGGATCAGCAGTCCGCAACTGAGGGATATGTACAACAAATAGGCAAAAATATACCAACCGCCTGCGTGTTTCAAATTGAAATATGTACCGTAAATGACGTAAATCAGAACAATCGTTTTGCTGCCGACAGTCCAAAGCTCAAACGGTCTGTTCCTGCTATTCATCCGACATCCGCACTTCTCCGGTCAAATAGTAAATCGCTATCTGTGTCCGGTGTTCAAGTCCCGTTTTATTTAATATAGACGTAATATGATTGGCAACCGTGCCTTCCGAAAGGAACAGCTTCTTGGAAATTCCTTTATTAGAGAGCCCTTTGGCGATTTGGGCCATGACCTCAAGCTCACGCTCGGAAAACAGACTTTGGTCGATGATGCCGCAATTCGTGGTTTCCGGCGGCTGTTTCGGGCTGTGCGGCTCCTCCGACCGGATTGCTGACGGCAGGCTTGTTTTGATCTTGTCCACAATGTCGCCCTGCAGGACATGATGGTTATGATGGACGCTTTTAATGGCATCCCGGATTTGTTCGGGATCGTTATTTTTGAGTAAATATCCTCTTGCACCGGCCTGAATCGCTTCAATGATGAAGGCATCATCGTCAAAAGTGGTCAGAATCAGCGGCTTGACCGCTGTCTCCTGAACAATTAGGCGCGTGGCCTCCACCCCGCTCATATTCGGCATGCGGATGTCCAGCAGCGCAACATCCACCTCGTGATTCCGGCAGAATTCCACGGCTTCTGCTCCGTCCTGTACCGTGGCCGCCACTTCAAATTCATCGAAGCTGGAAAGAATGATCTTCATCCCTTCGCGGATAAATGAATTGTCGTCGGCGATCAAAACTTTTATTTTCATTCAAAAAATGCTCCTTATACTTAAGGTAATCCTCGGTTCTACGCGAAATCTATTATAGCATTGATCCGTTTTTATGCCATGAAAAAAAGCCTCACCGCTTCCCAGTCAGGCTTCCGCTCTTCTTTGCAGTTCCGAAGTTCGCTTACACAATGCGCATGTTATTCATTCTGGGCAAATTCGGCCTGTTTTTCGCCAGCCGCAGAATCGCTTCATATTGAGCCTTGGCAATTTTCCGCTGTCCTGTCGGAATATTCAAATTGTTCACAATTTCGGCGAGCTTCTGCAGCTCTTTGTATTCATCCTCAGTCACATTGATTTTCCTTGCCACAACAACGCCTCCTTCTGCTTACATCATATGGTGTTTACTGTACCTTGTGATTGGACATGAAGCTATGCCCCAGCATAAAAATTGCAGGGCATTACGGCTTTTAGTCCTCTTTTTTAGGCTGAGCGGATTCGCTGTCCATTACGGTCTCCGCTACGGCGCTAGGGTCCAGATGCCGATCTATTCCCAAATCTTTGCGCTGCCGCTCCCGAATATAGGACAAGCCCGCGAAGCCGGCTATGAACGCGGCGCTGATCTCGGCGTAGATGTTTTCGCTCCCCGCCATTTCAACGGCCGTTTTCGCCAAAACTCCGGTTCCGATCCCGATCAGGATATCCCCCAAAAGTCCGAGCTCCAAATATACACGTTTGTCGCCGTGCTGCTCGCCCCGAAAGCCGAATACAAATAAAACAATGTCAGCAGGCCACAAAAATACGGTAATCAAAACTTTGCGCAGTCCATCTCCCCTTTTCACCGGATAAGTCAGACATCTCTCCAGCCAGCTGCTCTTCTCATACGGAATAACAAACAGAGGAAACTGAATCACCCCGTTTTTGGAATAATGTCCAATCAAGGCTCCGAGTAAACTGATCAGGATCGACAGGCGAAAGGTACCCCAGAAATCAGTCCAGTTGCTTAGCGCTCCCACGGTCTTCAGCTCCTCATTTCAGAATGAACTGCTGAATGGCGATTTATAATCCAGCTTATTCCGCGAAGATCGGGAAAAGAATTACGAAGTTATTCTTAAAACAAAAAAAGGGCTTTTAACGGATTCACCGTAAAAACCCTCTTGCATTCAGAAGCTGTCCGATCTGTAGCTAATCATTATGTAGAATTCATGGCCTTGTTACATCTGAAACCTTCTGCTGATATTCGTAAGGGTTGCTAGCATATCAGACGCCGGCACAGGCTTGCTGAGCAAATAGCCCTTAGCCTGGTGGCAAGCATACTCCCTCAGCAAGTCCAACTGCTCCGCAGCCTCTACGCCTTCGGCAACCACGGTCATTTCCAAATTGTGCCCCATGTTGACGATCGTCTTCAGAAGAGCCGCATCGTGATGATCTTCCGTGCAGTTTTTGATAAAGGAGCTGTCGACTTTCAAAATATCGATCGGCAGAGACTTCAGATAGGCCAGCGAGCTGTAGCCCTTGCCAAAATCATCAAGCGAGGTGTGGACACCTAGCTTTTTTAATTTTGTTAGCGTTTCTATTGCGTAATTGACATCCAGCATCATGCTTTCCGTAATTTCCACTTCAAGAAAATGCGGAGCCAATCCCGATTTGACGAGCGCGCCTTCAACCGCTGCCACAATGTTGCCGTGTTTAAACTGGTGCGGTGATAGATTGACGGACACTACCATAGGCGAAAGCCCTGCCTCCTGCCATGCCTTGTTTTGGGCGCAGGCCGTTTCGAGAACCCATGTCCCGAGCGGAACGATCAGTCCGCTCTCTTCGGCAAGCGGAATAAACTTACTCGGGGGGATCACGCCATATTCCGGATGATTCCAGCGCACAAGCGCTTCAACGCCTGTAGTGATGCCGGTAAAAATATCGACTTTAGGCTGATAATACAGCACGAACTCTTTGTTCACAAGCGCTTTCCGCAGCTGCTGCTCCATTATGGGCGAGCTTCCGGTATCCATTTTGTTGTTGTAAAACCGGTAGCTGTTTTTGCCGCTGCTTTTTGTGAAATGCATGGCGATGGAAGCTTTGTTCATTAGCGTGTCCGCATCGGTCCCATCCTCAGGGAATAGGCCGACGCCGATGCTAGGGGTAATGACACATTCCATTTGTTTGACAACAAGAGGAATTTGAAATTGATGAAGGATGCGTTCGAGAATCTGCTTCGTTTGGGCTCTTGTGACGTTATGCAAAAGAATTAGAAAACGGTCGCTTGTCCAGCGGAAAACGATATCCTCTTGACGTATATCCGATGAGAGCCGCTTGGCGACGGCGACCATAAAGTCATTCCCCCGTTCATAGCCGGCATAATGATTCACAACTCGGAACCGGTCCATATCAAACAATAAAATCGCGCGGGGGATCTTTGCAGCCTCCGGATCACTCTGAAACCTACCCCAGATTTCTTTGAATTTGTTCAAATTGGGCAGACCCGTTAAGCTGTCATAGTAAGTCATCTGCCTGATTTGCCGGAGCAAGACTTCTTCCTGAAGACGTTCCGGGGAAGACGGCCGGCAGATAGCGAGAACTCCGATGATGTTGCCCTCGACAACAACCGGTACAATCGTCATGTGAAGTCCAACTTCATGCCCCTGTTGGTGGCGCAGCTTCACCTTCGCTTTATTTCGCTCATTAAGTTTTTGCCCTTTGAAGAAATGGCCGAACGGACGATTCACAAAATAATCGGCCTCATAGCCCGAGATATCCACGATTGCGGCATTTACATCCAAAATCATTCCCTCGCTGCTCATCCAGAAAATTGCGTCCGTGCTGCATTCCAACAGTATTTTCAGCTTCTCTGTTTCGGCTTCCATTGAATGGTTCATGCTGCAAGGCGTCATTTTCTAACCCCCCAGTTCATTGATGATGTGAAGTCCAAATCGGTATCTGCCGGCATGATCACTGGAATATACCAGCTGTTATGGACAAAATCTTCCTATTTAATCCATCGGCATTTCCTTGTTTTTTTATAATAGCGGTTCTTATCGCGTCGGAGAAGCTTGCGTCGTTCACAAAAAAATCCGGTCCGAAAGGACAGGATTTGCCCGGGTGACCCCGCTCCTACGGTCCGGCTGCCGAAGTTGATTTTGTTCAGGCGTTAGAATCGGCAGATCATTCAAATACTCGATTATGCCTAGGTACTAATACCTATTAACACCATTATACACTCTCACTTTTTAACAGTAACCGAAAAATATGTGTCTTTGCCGCCATTTCATTTGCGGAACCGCGCAATTTTGTTTGCGGACTTCCGCCAGGTAACGCAGCCCATATTAAAACCGGCACGGAAATTTCCGTGCCGGTTTTAACTTTCCGAACTATTGATTCGGTCCGGTCGTTTTGGCGTTTGGACTTGCGATTGAGTTCAAATCAATAAACGGTGTAGCGCCGCCGGTGACGGAAGGCAGTCTTCCGTCCCATTTTTCAAGCGCCTTTTCCTGTACTTCGATCTGCTTCAGCTGTACGAGCTCCGGAGTAACCTCCTGTTTCTTCAGCTTGAGGGATTCCGCTTCAGCCTGCGCCTGGGCCACCTTTTGCTTGGCTTCGATTTCGATCCGCTTCAGGTCGTTTTCGGCTTTAAGCGCCTGCTGCTGAGCAACCTGCTTCGCCTCGATCGATTGATTAAAGGCGTCGGAAAATTTGAAATTGACAATGTTGATGTCATTGACAACCAGATCGTATTTGGCCAGCCGATTTTTGAGGTTTTCACTGATCTCTCCGGCAACAGCGTCCCGTTTTGCAATCAGGTCTTCGGCAGGATAGCGCGCGGTGACTTCCTTGACGATTTCCTGAATGGCCGGATTAATGATAACCGTATCGTAGGAACCGCCAATATTGTTCATTAAACGGTAAGCCGTTTCTTTCTGAATGGAATAGTTGACCGCTACATGCGTCGAGACAGGCTGCAAATCTTTGGAAGAGGCCGAGGTGTCGGTCTCCGTCTTGGCAACCTGGGTGTTAACCTGAATGATCGTCTGTACAAAAGGAAGTTTAAGATGTATGCCTGGTTCGAGTACGTTGTCATTCAGTCTGCCAAATGTCTTATATAAACCGACATGACCGTACTGCACCTGTGAAAAGCTGTTCAAGCTCAAAATAATAACGATCAGGACAACAATCGCTGCCGCTATCCCTTTCCCTACATTCGTCCGTTTCCCGGACGGTTGTTTGCTCGTGTTGGGTACTGTTTCCATACCTACTCCTCCATATTCATCATTTTATGTATTAGCTCCAGCTAATCTTTTCTACGTGACAAAGGAAGAAAGGTTACAAACACTGGTTAACTTTTGGATAGCCAGGCCCGTTCATGACTCCACGACACATCTACCGGCATCTCGAAAAAGTCAGACAGAACGCTGCCGCTTAGCATCTCGGACGTCAGGCCCGAGCCGAATACTTCTCCCCGGCGGAGCAGCAGTGTTTTGCGGAAAACCGGTAAAATTTCTTCCGTATGATGCGTAACGTACAGCATATGCGGAGCGTCAGCTCCCTTGGCGAGCTCTTCGATACTGCCGAGCAATCCCTCTTTGGAGATAAAATCAAGACCGTTGCACGCTTCGTCCAGAATCAGCAGCTTGGGCGAAGCCATCAGCGCTCTGGCAATCAGCAGCTTCTGCTTCTCCCCCTGCGAACAGGTCTGATAGGTACGGTCCAGCAAATGCCCGCATCGCAATTGTTGCATCAGCTGCAATGCTTTGTCGTAATCCTGGGAAGACGGCTTTTCGTACAGCCCGATAGAGGCATACTTCCCGCTGACAACGAGATCCTGAGCTTTCTCGCTCCCGTATATCTTTTCCTGAAGCGACGAGCTGACCCAGCCGATCGAACGGCGCAGCTCGCGTACGTCAACCTCGCCATATTTATGTCCGAGAACGCTGATTTCGCCCGCAGACGGCCAAATGTATCCGGTAAGCATGTTCAAAATCGTCGTTTTCCCGGATCCGTTCAGTCCAAATAACGCCCAGCTTTCTCCCTCGTTCACGCTCCAATTGATGTCGTTCAGTACAGTCTTGCCTTCCCTGCGCCATGCAACATTCTTCATTTCGATGATCTTGGACACGATTGATTCCTCTCCCTCTTTGTGAATATTAACAAACTACCTCTCCCCTTCCCAGCTTGTCAAGAACTCCTGAGGCTCCTGAATATAAAGAATCATTTTAATCATTCAATCTCTACCGCATGAGCTTCATTTCCTATAAAATGGGAGAAGCATGCCAATATGGAGGACGATCAAACATGTTAAACCCTGAGGATTGGGAACAGATCAAAGCCTTGCAAATCAAAGTTGAACAAGAGGACAACATTTCGCTCAAGCTGAACTGGGATATGCTGCGCAGCCGGAAGGCCGAGGATCAGGATGATTTCATTTGCCGGCAGGACGGCCGGATCGTTGCCTTTCTTGGCTTATACGACTTTGCCTCCAAAATCGAAGTGTGCGGCATGGTATCTCCCGAATACCGCAGACAGGGCCTTTTTACGAGCCTGTTACAAGAAGCGCTGCCGAAAGAACGCGCGGACCGGTACAAGGAAATATGGCTGAATACGCCCGCCGACTCGCTCACGGGCAAAGCCTTTGCCGTTTCCGTGGGAGCAACTCCCGGTTTCTCGGAATATCAAATGAAGTATTCAGCTCCTGCTTCGAGTGAAGCTCCGGTTGTCCTTGCGGAGGTACACCTTCGTCCTGCGGAGAGCCTTGACCGGAACGCCATCATTTCGCTCGATGCTCAGGGTTTTGAGATGACGGAGGAGGAAGCTGCCAGCATCTATGAACGCCAATCCGGGGAGAAGGATTCCCTTCTGTATATGATCGAGTACAAAGGTGAAAGCGCCGGAAAACTGCTCGTCAATACGGACCCCAAACAAAGCTGGATCTATGGATTTGTCATCTTCGATCACTTCCGGGGACAAGGAATCGGCCGATCCGCCCTGATGCAGATCGTGAAGCAGGAATACAGCCTGGGCCGCGATGTCTTTCTGGAAGTAGCGCTGAACAATGACAGGGCTCTCCACCTTTACAAATCGTGCGGCTTTGAAACCGTTCAAGTGCAGGATTACTACGGATACCGGCCTTAAGCCGGCCACTCTTTCCATGCTGCTTGCAGGCAGCGATAACAAGAGTTGTTCTGGCATCAAACAGGCAAAATGAGGTACAATATAAAGTAATTGATTAAACGACCGGCTCCGCTGCTCTAAAGGCAGGCGGAGCCGATGTTTGTACCTGGAAGGATGGATTGCAGACGATGTATGTAGCAACAGACTGGAAAGACTATGAATTAATCGATACAGGCGGCGGAGACAAGCTGGAGCGCTGGGGCGATGTCATCTTGCGCAGGCCAGATCCGCAAATTATATGGCCGATTGAGCAGGAAACCGGCGATTGGAAAAAGGTTCACGGCCACTATCACCGCAGTTCTTCGGGAGGCGGGCGCTGGGAAATGAAAAAGGCGATTCCCGAAAAATGGACCATCGGCTACGACCGGCTGAAATTTCATATCCGGCCGACGAATTTCAAGCATACCGGCTTGTTTCCGGAGCAAGCAGCCAACTGGAGCTGGATGATCGACAAGATCAGCAGTGCCGGCCGCCCGATTTCGGTGCTGAATTTGTTCGCATACACCGGCGGCGCTTCCGTTGCCGCCGCTTCCGCCGGCGCCTCGGTCGTTCACGTGGACGCCGCGAAGGGCATGGTGCAGTGGGCCAAGGAGAATTTGCAGCTGTCGGGGCTTGGCAATCGTCCGGTCCGTTTCATTACGGACGATGTATTCAAATTCGTGCAGCGCGAGCAACGAAGAGGCAACCGCTACGACGCCATTATTATGGATCCCCCTTCCTACGGCAGGGGACCCGGCGGGGAGATGTGGAAGCTGGAGCAGAGCCTGTATCCATTCGTGGAGTCGTGTCTGAGCATTTTATCGGACAAGCCGCTGTTCTTCCTAATCAACTCCTACACCACCGGCATTTCCCCGACCGTGCTGCACAACATGCTGTCCATGACGGTTAAGCGGAAGTTTGGCGGACATATTTCCGCTGGAGAGCTTGGATTGCCCATTACCCGTTCCGGTCTTCATCTGCCATGCGGCATATTGGGCCGCTGGGAGGAATAAGCATGTCCGAACATTTGGCGAGAACATGGAGCACGCCTTCCATGACGATTCTCTATGAAGATAATCATCTGCTCGGGGTCGAGAAGCCGGTCAATGTGCCGGTACAGGAAGATGCGAGCGGAGATCCGGACATGCTTACGCTGCTCAAGGAAGATCTGAAGGAACGCTATAACAAGCCGGGAAATGTCTATTTGGGGCTTGTTCACCGTTTGGACCGCCCTGTTGGCGGAGCGATGATCTTTGCCAAAACCTCCAAGGCTGCCTCCCGCTTATCCGAAGCCGTGCGGAGCCGCCAGTTCGAGAAAACGTATTTGGCCGTTGTGCATGGCGTGCCGTCCGTAAGACAAGGACGTCTGACTCACTACCTGCTCAAGGACGAACGAACCAATACCGTTTCTGTCGTTCCGAAAGGGACAAGCGGAGCCAAGGAAGCTATTCTGGATTACAGCGTAGTCGGCAGCCCTGCCAAGGGGATGTCCCTCGTTCGCGTTGAGCTTCACACGGGACGTCCCCACCAAATTCGCGTACAGTTCAGCTATACAGGCTGTCCGCTGTACGGAGACCAAAAATATGGCGCCAAGCTCAACAAGCCGGGCCAGCAGATCGCTCTGTGGTCTTCCTTCGTGGGCATACCGCACCCGGTCACGAAACAACCCGTTCAGCTTGTTTCCAGTCCTCCCAATGAGTACCCATGGTCATTATGGAGCGGTGAAATTCATAAGTAGAACCGAATATAAAAAGGGCCGATCCGCCATGCAGAGGCATTCTGCACCCGGATCGGCCCTTTTTTTGACTTAACAGGTCTCTATTTGGGGTTTGTAATTTTACCGAGCAGAAACAGCAGCAGCTGCTGATTGTGGGTCGAAATGCGGTCCAGCATTTGCTCCAAAAAACGGCTTCTGATCTCTCTGCCGCGATCGGCTTCTTTCCGGCCCTTGTCAGTTATCGAAATCCAGACAATCCGGCGGTCGGCTTCATCCCTCTCCCGCGAAATCAGCCCGCCCTTTTCCATCCGGTCGAGCAGCATGGTGACGGCAGCCGGCGTCGTAGCCAGAAAAGGAATCATATCCGACGGCTTCATCTTCGGCTGGTCCCCCAGCAGTTCCAGAACGGTCAGCTGCGATTCCGTCAGAGAAGGCGACAGTTCGTTCTCCATATGCGACTGATAGTCTTTGGACAGCTTTGTCCAAAGTTTGTTGAACTCTTCAGTATACAATTCAGATCCCTCCATGTCAGCATTCCATTTATTTCACTGCCTTAACTGTTCGCCGCCCGGCCTTTCATTTCCTCCTTTATCGCATTAAACGACAAAAGAAGAACTTTTCCTCAGGCATATCTGCCAGGAAAAGCTCTCTTTCGTCAAATCTCTGTATGTTCCGATTTTCTTCTAACCTTCTGACTGCCCTGAAGCATAATGCGGTAGAACGATCAAATCCGTAATGTAGTCGTTTTTCTCCAGATGTACGACCGCTTTGCCTATCGATTTCCGGTCGCTGAGCGGCGCCTTTTCCGACGAAAAATCAGCTGCTTGCGCCTCATGCGTAATCGCGGCAATTTGCAGCGGTTCCTTGCACCAGAATCCGCCGACGATTCCGTTGCCATTCGGCTTGACCCTCTTGCCTTCTTTGAATTCGAACGTTTGAATCCCTTTGCCGCCGCGGCTTTGGGACGGATAATCCAGCAGCAGCGAACGCTTGCCGTAACCAAGATCGGAGACGACGAGTATTTCGCCCTCTTCGCCTTCCACCCAGAGTGCAGAGACCACTTCGTCGCCTTCCCGGAGCTGGATTCCCCGTACTCCTGCGGCAACCCGGCCCATGCTGTTCACTTCTTCCTCGTTAAACCGAATCGCCATGCCCAGCTTCGTGATCAGCAGGATATCCTGATTGCCCTTGCTAGGCGTTACCGACACGACCTCATCATCGGCACTAACCTTGCACGCCGCCACGGCCGATGAGCGCTTCGTCTCATACTCGCCAAGAGCGGTCCGCTTCACTTGGCCGCGTTTGGTCACGAATATGAGGCTAATGCCAGGCTGATCGAACATGCGGACAGGGATGCAGCTCACAATCCGGTCTTCCTTGGCCAGCGGAATGACATTGACGATCGCCGTTCCGTTATCCTTCCACTTGAACTCCGGAATCTGATGGACCGGCAGCAAGAAATATTGCCCGCGTTGGGTGAAGATCAACAGATTCTCGAGCGTATTGACACTCTGGATGTATTTGATATAGTCTCCCTCTTTGACTCCGGCGCTGCCGAATTCGCCGCCCGAGCGCGTGAAGGAAAGCATGCTTGTCCGCTTGATATAGCCTTCGCCCGACAGCGTAACGAACACATCCTCCTGGGTGACCATGACTTCCAGGTTTACTTTGAGCTCTTCCACTTCGCCCTGAATGACGGAGCGCCGTTCTACGCCGTATTTGTCGCGGATTTCGGTCAATTCCTTCCGAATAACGGACACGAGCTTTTTGTCACTGTCCAGAATCGCCTGCAGTGACGCAATCTTCTTCTGCGTTTCGCCCAGTTCCTTCTGGAGCTGCGTAATTTCCAGATTGGTAAGGCGGTACAATTGGAGCGTCAGAATCGAGTCCGCCTGGCGTTCCGAGAAGCCGAACATCCACTGCAAGTTGTTCTGGGCGTCCTGACGGTTTTTCGAGGCCTTGATGGCAGCGATCACTTCATCCAGAATATTCAGCGCCTTGACCAGACCTTCGAGAACATGGGCTCTGTCCAATGCTTTCTCCAGCTCAAACCGGGTCCGGAATGTCACTACTTCCCGCTGATGGGCGATGTAGGCTTTCAACATTTCCGTCACGCCAAGCTGACGCGGTGCTTTGTTGACAATCGCCACCATGTTGAAGTTGTAGGTGACCTGCAGGTCTGTCTTTTTCAGCAAATAAGCCAAAATCCCTTGCGCGTCCGCATCCTTTTTCAGTTCAACGACGATGCGGAGGCCGGCGCGCCCGCTTTCGTCCCTCACTTCGGAAATGCCTTCAACCTTCTTCTCCAGCCGGATATTCTCCATCGCGGTAACGAGCCGGGACTTAACCACCTGATACGGAATTTCCGTGATCACGATTTGCTGTCTACCGCCGCGAACATTTTCGATTTCCGTTTTGGACCTGATGTAGATCCGGCCTTTGCCTGTTTCATACGCTTCGCGAATGCCTTCCTCGCCCATAATAATGCCGCCAGTCGGGAAGTCCGGACCCTTCATAATCGTCATCAGCTGCTCCAGATTCGTATCCGGCTTCTCCATCAGCAGGATGCAAGCATCAATAACCTCCCGCAGGTTGTGCGTCGGGATCTCTGTCGCGAAACCTGAAGAAATCCCGCTTACACCGTTTACGAGCAGGTTCGGAAAACGCGACGGCAGCACGACCGGCTCCTTGGCCGTATTGTCGAAGTTGTCCTTGAACAGCACCGTGCGTTTCTCAATATCGCGGAGCAGTTCAAGCGCAATCGGCGACAGGCGAGCCTCGGTGTAACGCATGGCCGCGGGCGGATCGTCATCCTGCGATCCCCAGTTGCCGTGACCGTCAACGAGCACATGGCCCATTTTCCACGGCTGCGCCATCCGTACCATGCCGTCATAGATGGAGGAATCTCCGTGCGGATGGTAGTTGCCCATGACGTCGCCAACCGTCTTGGCCGATTTGCGGTACGGCTTGTCCGGCGTATTCCCGGAATCGTACATGGCATACAAAATGCGGCGCTGTACAGGCTTCAGGCCATCCCTGACGTCCGGAATCGCCCGGTCCTGGATAATATATTTGGAGTATCTGCCGAAGCGGTCTCCCACAACCTCTTCGAGGTAAGCCGGCAAAAAGTTTTCCAGCATACTCATGCATTCACCTTCTATTCCTCATACTCTGTGAAATCAACGTTCTCGACGATCCAGCGCTTGCGCGGCTCCACTTTATCGCCCATCAGCGTGGAGACCCGGCGCTCCGCCTTGGCCGCATCCTCGATCTGAACCTGCAGCAGCGTTCTCGTCTCCGGATCCATCGTCGTTTCCCACAGCTGCTCGGGATTCATCTCGCCGAGTCCTTTATAGCGCTGAAGCTCGAAATTTTTCCCGAATTCCTTCAGGTAATTCTGAAGCTGCTCGTCCGTCCACGCATATCTCACCGTTTCAAGCTTGCCGGAACGGCGCGTGATTTTGTACAGCGGCGGCTGCGCGATGTATACGCGCCCCGCATCAATGAGCGGCTTCATATAGCGGTAAAAGAAAGTGAGCAGCAGCACCTGGATGTGCGCGCCGTCGGTATCGGCATCCGTCATGATGATGATCTTGGAGAAATTGCTGTCTTCCAAAGCGAATTCCGTTCCGACTCCGGCTCCGATCGCCGTAATGATGGCGCGGTATTCATCGTTCTTAAGAATGTCCGCAAGCTTGGCCTTCTCCGGATTCATCGGCTTGCCCTTCAGCGGCAGGATCGCCTGGATTTTGGAATCCCGGCCCTGTTTAGCCGATCCGCCCGCGGAGTCCCCTTCGACAATAAACAGCTCGGTCCGCGTATAATCCTTCGATTGGGCAGGGGTCAGCTTCCCTCCGAGATTCGAGCCTTCGCTGCGCTTCTTGCCGCTGCGCATTTCGTCCCGGGCCTTACGGGCCGCTTCGCGTGCTTTCGATGCCTGAACGGCTTTCTTGATCAGCACCTGCGCGATTCCCGGATTCTCCTCAAGAAATAGCTGCATTTTCTCGGCTACAACCGCGTCGACCGCGCTTCTGGCCCCTGCGCTGCCCAGCTGGTCCTTCGTCTGGCCGACAAACTCGACCTCGGACATCTTCACGCTGATGACGGCCATCATGCCTTCACGCAGGTCGTTTCCTTCCAGGTTTTTGTCCTTCTCCTTGATCAAGCCGTTCTTGCGGGCATAATCATTCATCACGCGGGTGTAAGCCGTTTTGAACCCGGTCTCGTGCGTTCCGCCGCCGCGTGTCGGAATCGAGTTGACGAAAGACGCTATCGTTTCCGTGTAGCCGGAATTGTACTGCAAAGCCACTTCCACTTCAATATCGTCGCGTTCGGCGTAAAAGTGTACAACATCGTGCAGCACATCCTTGCCTTCATTCAGAAACTCGACAAACTGGCTGGCGCCGCCTTCGTAAAAAAACTCGTCGGAATTGCCTGACCGCTCATCTTTCAGGACTACCTTCAAGCCTGAATTCAAAAAAGCGATCTCCTGCAAACGTTCCGCGAGCGTATCGTAATTTAATGCGATGCCATTCTGAAATACCCGGATATCCGGCTTAAAGGTTACCTTGGTACCTGTACGGTTCGTATTTCCGATCACTTCGAGCCCGGTCACCGGCTCGCCAACATGCTCCTTCCCGTCCTTGCTGATCCAGTACTCGAAACGCATGCGGTGGATTTTGCCTTCGCGGTAAATCTCAACCTCGAGCCACTCCGACAGCGCATTCGTAACGGATGCGCCGACACCGTGGAGTCCTCCGGATTTCTTGTATCCGCCGCCGCCGAATTTCCCTCCGGCATGCAGGATCGTATATACGACCTGCGGCGTTGGAATCCCCGTTTTGTGCATGCCCGTCGGAATACCGCGGCCATTGTCAAGGACGGTTACCGATCCGTCTTTATGCAGCGTAATATCGATCCTGGAGCAGTACTTGGCAAGATGTTCGTCCACGGCGTTGTCGACGATCTCCCATACCAGATGATGCAGCCCCGATGAACTCGTGCTGCCGATATACATCCCTGGCCGCTTCCGCACCGCGACAAGCCCTTCGAGCACTTGAATATCGTCCGCGTCATATCCTGCGGCGTCTCCGCCGTTCCCGGACCCGGCCGCGAACAAATCGATCTGCTCGGCCATTCATGCTCCCCCTTTAAGTTTTGCTCTATGTAGGATGACTAACCACCCTGAATGCAAACAAATGTTTTCTTATTCTTGTCCATTTTAATTCAATATATCCTGTTTCGTAAAGACGGTGAAGGAAACAACCAGTGAGGCGATGCCCCAAATGGCCAGCACGGCAAGCGAGAATCCAAGCGTCATTCCCTCGATCGGCGCCGGAGTTCCGGACAAATAGTGGGTCAATTCCAGATTGACCATAAACAAATATTTGGCGCTTGTCCAGGCGGAGGCCATGTTGGTCAGGATACTGCCGGCAATCAGCGCCGCCATCATGATGACGATGCTTGCCGCCGTGCTTCGCACCAGAACCGAGATCATGAAAGCCAGCAGCGCAACGACGACGCCGACAAACCAGATGAGACCCATCTGCATGAAAAGATACAGCCACTGCGGCAGAGCATGCACAGCCGAAAGATCCACATTGCTGCCTTGTAGCTGGAACCCCGCAAATACAGGCATGTCAAATCCCTGATAACCAAACACAAGTCCGGAAATCCCATAGCAAATAACAAATGTCGAAACGACGGTTAAAGAGACAAACATGATCAGCGTGATCAGCTTGCTGAGCAGCACCTTCCACCTTCTAACGGGCTTGGTGAGCAGCATCTTGACCGTTCCAGCCGTCCGTTCCGAGGAGACGATATCCGACCCGATTCCCATGATCAGGAGCGGAATAAACAAGGAAGAGGCATTGTCCATAAATTCCCGCGTAAAGGTTACAGCGCCGGGCTGTTGCGGGTTTACGTCATGATCCAGATAATATTTCATCTGCTGGATGTAGACTTGGCGGAATTTTTTCCATTCCTCCGGTATGCGGGCGCTTCCGAGCGAATTCTGATTGTCGGTTATCGCCTGCTGCACGGACCTCCGCCAGTCGGAGCCGAATTTTTCCTGATTCCGCTGCGAGATCTTCATTTGAGCGTAAGTAAACATCGGAACGAGAACAAGCAGCACCAGCAAAATGACGTAAAACCGCTTTTTCCGGACCATTTTCACCGTTTCATTTTTGATGAGGGGTATGATGCTATTCAATGGACTCACCCTCCGTCAATTCTAGGAACAGCTGTTCCAGCGTTGGATTGATTTTGTACACCGACTGAACCTGTACTCCCTGCTCCGTAAACAAAGCGACAAATTCAGCCATTTGCCCGCCTTCCATTTGGGTAACGATGGCCTCCGGGCTGATTCCGGCCATAACCGAATCATCAAGAATCTGTTCAGGGTCGTCAATAACTTTGATTCTTTTGTTTGCAAAAAAGTCAACGGCACTTTCCCGGGGGTGCGCCTCCCATACGACATAATTGGAGTTGTTCTGGATCAGTTCATCCACTTTTCCTACAGCCAGAACCTGGCCATGGCTTATAATTGCGACCCTGTCACACAGCAGCTGAATTTCGCTGAGCAAATGGCTGGAAACGAATAAGGCCATGCCGTCTGCCGCCAATCTGCGGATAAAATCACGCATCTCCTTGATCCCTTTCGGGTCCAGGCCGTTGGTCGGTTCATCCAGAATAAGCAGCTTTGGCCTGCCAAGCAGGGCCTGGGCGATGCCCAGCCGCTGTCTCATGCCGAGTGAATAGGTGCGCACCTTGTCATGAATTCGCTGCTCCAGCCGCACCATTTCGACGACTTCCATGATCCGCTCATCGTCCACGCCTTGCAGCATCCGGGCGAACTGCTCCAGATTCTCCCAGCCTGTCAGGTAGGAGTACACCTCAGGGTTTTCGACAATAGAGCCTATATACCCCATGGCCCGCTCGGGATCCTTGTGGACATTAAACCCGCAAATCTCAATCGTTCCTTCTGTCGGCTTAATCAGATCGACCAGCATGCGGATTGTCGTTGTTTTACCGGCCCCGTTTGGACCGAGGAAACCGAATATTTCGCCCTCCCGCACATCGAACGTCACATCATGGATGATCCACTTTTTGCCGATCTTTTTCTTCAAATGCTTGACCTGCAATACCGTTTTGCCTGAAGAGTCACGCTGCTCACTGATGGATGTATGCTGCATGTACCAAGATTCACTCTCCTGTCACGTATTAATTCAAACTTTGCACGATGCGTTCGGCAATCTGCTGATAGCCCTCCCCGTTCGGGTGAAAATGATCGCCGGACAAATACTTGGACACATTGCCGGCAAACAGGTCGTAAGTCGGAACGACCAATGCGTTCCTATACGGATTGAAGGTTTCGAGAGCCAGCATATTCCAACGGGCCGCTGCCGTATTGCCGATACTTCTCATTTCCTGCAGGTCGGAGAAGGGATTATACAATCCTATGTATACAAGGGTAGCGTCAGGATTGATCGCAACAATTTGTTTGGCAACGGATTTAAGCTTTACGGAAGCCGCGTCAATCGATGCATTCAGTTCCTTGGCTGTAGGCAGATCATCTCCGTTCTCAAGGGCCTGCCCACCATTAAACAAGTCATTGCCCCCGATGGACAGCAAAATGACATTGGCCTCCTTCAGCATATATTGAACGCCCTTCTCTTTCAGTTCTTCCGACAAGCTATCCGTCGTCAGGCCGTTAATGCCTAAATTTCCAAACAGTCTCACTTCCTGATTTTTATCCTTCTCCTGCAATAGCTGAACCGTTCGCATCGCAAACCCCAGTCCCTCATCGTCTCCCGTACCTTTGGCAAGCGAATCGCCAATGACAACAATGCCTGTTTGACCAGGTGATACGGCCGGCTGGTCTTTCTGATCCGTACTCGGAACCAATTCCATTCCACTGGATGCCGAAGGATATGTAATGTCTTTCACGGCATAAATAAAACCGCATAATAGCAATAAAGTCGTTACAAACGATAAAAAACTGACGATTCTCCAGACTCTGGACGATGATCGCATGAGGATGCCTCCTTGTCATAAACTGGTACGCATTTCTTTGGAGTATGTACCTAACATAAAACTTCTGAAATCAATTTGCAAATTTTCACATGCAGACGTGCTCTTTTTAAATCACAGGAGTATTGGTCCATATTCATTCGGCAGGGTATAAAACGTAAGGACTGGCAGCTACCAGAGTGAGTGCCAGTCCTTGCTTAATTGCTATATACTGCTGATCCGGTTCCTAGTGAGTCACTAGAGGACGGAAATCGTCGCGGCTTGACAATCCGGCATGATAGAAGACGACGTCTCCATCCTTAAGCGAAAATACGTTACCGGCATAATCCGCAACACGCCGTTCATACCCTTCAAGCCGCCATTGATTCATGAGCGGGGCGTGAATATACTGCAGTCTGGGATGAGCAGCATCTCCTCCCGGCAGACTCTCTAAATCAAAATTGACGATAATGTATCCTTTTTTTAAAAAAATGTCCGACCGATCCGTCAGGCCGCCATGGGTACGTCCATATTCCGCCAAATCAGTTCCTTGCTTAGCGACATATACTTCAGCGGGCAGGCTGTACTCCCCGTACCATTTCTGAACGGCTGCGATCGCCCGCTGCGGATCAACACTTAAAGGAACCTCCGTTTTCGGACCGATCAACGTTCGGATATCCCCGGTCAACAGGAGACTGTGATAGGTACCTGCCGTCACCCTCCGTTTTGAAAAAACATTCACAAATTTCGCTACAAACGCTTCGCGGCTGATTGCAGCAATTTCGCCGAATCCGTACTCGCGATCATACCTGTATAATGCCGAATCGATGAGTTCGGTTTCCGGCACGTTTCTTAACGGTTCATTCAAAATAACCGCTCTCTGCACACGATCCTCTTCGGAACCGATTTTGATAAACTTTTGATTTCCGCTATGGTAATACAGGTCTACGGGAAACCTAAATCTTCCGTCCTCACTGACATAATCGAAAGATGGGGAAATGTGTATTTCATCCTGGTTCGAGAACATATTTCCTTTCGTTTTGAAATCAAACCGGAATGCATATCCCGTCTTTACCGCAACGTTCTTGAAAGCTGAATCAGGATGGCTGCCCGGGTAAATCGGGAGCTTGAAGGGTGAAACGTTGCCCCGGTAACCCCCGTCAATATCGCGTAAACCTACCCAATATGAGGCGCCGGAAGCAAGCAATTTCCCGAGCGCTCTTCGAAACACGCCTTCCCAATTGTAATCGGTTATATCGGTAATCCGAAAGTCGTACAGCCGCCCGATCACTTCAACATCAATGGAATCAACGGCTGCATGGTCCGGCCAATCGAGATTGGCCTGCTGCCCGGACGAATATCCATTCGGCGCATTTTCTGCAATGGACCGGAAATGGACCGTGTAAGGCCCTTCATCCACCCACACAGGCATAAAGAATGTTGCTTCCAATTGACTCACGGGAATGTCAATCCAGGTATTGGCCTGGATATACCTTGACTTATCCGCATTATAAACATCAAATTCAAACATCACCTGTTTGTAGGCCGTATACTTCGCATAATCCCTTGTTCCATAGCCCTTATAATCGTTATGCTTGCCTTCCGTTGGCAGCGTAACGGTAAAAGGTCTGTCCAGGATCAAAGCAGCTCTCGATTCATCCGGCTTCGTTTTCTGGTTGTGGGCCTTATCGTCCGTAATCTCGGGAAATATCACAACCGGAGTATGTACAGTAACCGGATTTATGCCGTCGATGGAAAAGCTATTGTCCGCCCCGCCGCCAATATTGGGGCTCATCAGGCCGTAATAGATCGTTCCGCTGCTCGGCTGATCTTTTTTATTGACCTTACTGCTCGGAATCATATTCCCTGGACTGTCCAAAACATTTTGGCCGATCGGCGCCGGAGCCGGAACTTGCGTGGGAGTTGGAGTCGTCCGCTCTCGCTCTGATCCATCCATGATTGTGCTGCCATTAAAAGTGAAAGTATCGTTTTGTACCTTTACCTTCTCGATTTCTTTTTCGGCAAAGGGTTTTAAATCTTCGTTTGAAATGTCCGGTTTTTCTTTTCCCCCTGACTTGCTGCCTGGCGGAGCCTCAATGCTGTCTGGTACATCTGGCGGCGTGTATCCTCCGGTGTGAGAAAAAGAGTAATACGGCGATGAATAGCCGCTTGGGAAAATTTTGATTCCGTTTGACGCAAAAGCATAGTTCCATAGATCGGCTTCGTTGATGTTGTATACCTGCAAGCTATCAATGACCCAGAAAGAATAAGGTCGCTCAATGGTAACGGATTGAGATAGCTGTTCGGTGGTTTGCTGGGGATCCGGTTCCGTATGGGTTTTCCCGTCCGGACCAGTCACTTCCTTCCCCGGGTCCCAGGTCAAGTTATAATCCCGGGTAACCGTCACATTAATCGTACATTTGCCGGTCATTTGCACAAATTTATGATGGAATAAATAGTTATTCGCTATGACGTTACCATATAGGCTTTCCGATGTTGGAATACCGTCCCTCACATCAAATCGCTCAGCTCCCCTGCTGTCCGCCTTGATCACGGCGCTAACGTTTGGATCCATAACCTGAGCTTCCTTGCTCTGCGTCGGCGTCGGTGTCGTGCAATTCGATTCTGGGGGTGGTGGTTCTTCCGGATCTGGTGGGGCCGCCCCCTCATAGTAGAGATTAATATAGTAGTCATATCCACCCTCATAAGGATCGAGCGGCCAGGGATCGCCGGTTTCCATGGTGCCTCCGGATGGAGGACCGGTCACACTTTTCTTCCAGCCTTTATACTTATAATTTGCTGTGTCAGGAGTGTGGGGGAACGTATATGATTTCCCTATTTCCAGCTTCGTTTCGTAGTTCTTAAACCCATCAACCCCATCCAGGCTTACGCCGTCTGTGGTGAAATGCTTGATATACGCCGTTCCGCCAAGGGGTTCTAGTTGGATTTTTATGAGAACCGGATAATACGTCCGAAATCCCCTAACTCCTGATGCCAAACCAGTTGTATCTAAAAGAAAAGAAGTTTCCTCTGAATTTGTTACAGAACTTTGGTTAATTGTAATCGTTGCAGTATCACCTTGTATATCTTTGTCTTGTTTTATTATTTTAATTGTTTTCCCCACGTATTGAGAAATGGTTTCCCAACTTGTACCTGGTCTTGCGGCGTTATACATTTTTGTGACCCACGAAGCAGTCTCACCATTAACATAATTTTTATATACACTAGCCGATATATCCTTTACTTTTCGACCTGAGAAAGTGAACTGATACACCCAATCATAGTGCATCCGATCAACCGTTTGTCCTGCTCGAATTATTTCACCCGTATATGGGTCAGCAATATATTCACCTTTAGAATTCGTCCAGTAGTCAATATAGAACATCCCGACAGTGTAGTAGATGTTCTCATCCTGTGTACTCTTAGTCGTCGTAAGTGTGTAGGGGCCTTGCGTTTCTGCTGCAGAAACGCGGGGCCGTACAACGAACGAAGGCATCAGCAGGGTTAGAATGATGAACAATGTAATAAATCGCTTTATTCTCATACAATCGTCCCTTCATGCCTTACTTAAAGGGGTTTGCCAGGAGGTGGATGCTATCTTCACCGTAAGTAGAAACAAAGCTGATATAATCGAACGAGGAAAATGAGAACTTGTCCCAATTTTTATCTCCAAAAACAAACCCATCTACTGAGTCTTTTAAAAGATACTGAGCAATCTTTGTTCCATCAGACAACTTAGTTACATGACCAGATCTGGTTCTTGGAAAACTCTTATTTAGCAGAAAAATTTGAAAATCATTTCCTTTATACCGAATTTGAATCCCATAGTTTTCTCCATCTGTAACTTTCCAAATGTCATAAATAGTCGTGTACTGAAATTTCACCGGCAACTGTGCTGTGGAAACTATTCTTACCGAAGAGAATGTGTTACCGAAACCATCTTTAAGTAAATTCTCTTTTTCTTTAAAATAGTTCTTATACCCACTAATATCCTTTAGCGTCGTCACATCCTCAATGGCCGGCACTTCCTGCTTCCCAATCCAAACCCAGCTTCCTTCTTTATCCCAATTCACCGATTGTCCCAACGCTTCCGAAACAAAGCGAAGCGGCACAAACACCCGGTTGTTTTTGGCCACGGCCTTCGTATCAAAAGTTTTGCTTATGCCATTGACCACAGCTTTAGACTGGCCAACTGTAAGGCTAACTTCTTGACCATTCATTGAAATGCTGACGGTCTTCGTCTTCTCACCGCTGTAGCCTACTTTGGCGCCTAGCTTTTCGGATATGAAGCGAATCGGAACAAGCACATGCCGGGAAGAATCAATGTAAGGCTTGGCATCCGGAAAAGTCATCTTCTTGCCGTCAACAAGCACTTGAATTTGAGGCTTGTCAACACGCTTAATCGAAGCTGCCGAAGCAGATCCAGACAACGCGGAAATCCCTACAGCTGCCGCCAGTACAGTCATCAATACTTTTTTCATCACAAACACGCTCCTATTTTTTTGATGTTCCATCCTAAATTCCTCACTATGTATAAAGTCTCATTGAAAAAAGAACACCCCAGGCACTGATGCTCATGCCGGAGGTGTTCTTCACCATGGATAAATATGGTTATGGGACTTTGTTCTTGTATTATAGCGTTGATTATGAATTTTGACTACATAAAAATTAACAATTCATTCAATTACTTTCCAACAAATTCTTCGGACCAGTATCCATTATAATAGCCTACTCCTATTAAGGTATAATGGGAATTCAGCATATTGGCCCGGTGTCCGGGGCTGTTCATCCAATCTTTGACTACTTCCGATGGTGTTCTCTGACCCTTTGCCAAATTTTCGCCTGCGTATGTAAAAGAAATATGATAGCTGTCCATCATGTCAAAAGGAGATCCAAATTTAGGAGAAGTGTGACTGAAGTACTTATTTTGGTACATGTCGATGACTTTGTTTTTGGCCATCTTTGTCAAATTGGAGTGGACAATAAGCGGTTTTAAGCCGGCTTTAGCCCTTTCTTTGTTCACAAGCTTGACGACCTGAGCGGCATGATTAGCCTGAATTTGAGCATATTTGACGGCAGGTGCGCTGATAGGTTTCGCTGACGCCGCAGTGCTTGTTCCTCCTGCTAACAAGCAGGAGACCGCTACCAATGCTGCTCCAACTAGAGATAGCTGCAGCAGAGTCCCCTTGCGTCTGTTGTTCTGCATATTTCTCTCCCCCATGTCCATATCTCCCAGTGAAAAGGTGTTCTTGTCACATTTTAACATGTTTTGTCTAATCGGTCACTGAAAGCGACATGGATATTTACGGAAATAGATGCAGTAATAAGAGTCTCCTCTTGAGAAGTCCCGGCTTGTCACAGTTCCTTCGTCATATATACCTGCTGCACCATTGGAGTAAAACCAAGGCTTTTCAACATTACCCCAGTCAGCGCGCTGGCTCCCTTCGGCAAATTGGGGACGACGCGGTTAATGTCGTCCTGCAGGTCGCCAAAAACATGGGCTGCCATCACCTTGAGAAGGTTGACGGCGTCGGGATGCCCGGGAGCCGCCTCGCATTGGTACAGAACCGTAGTAATATGGTCGCCCTCGGCATTGAACACCTTTTTAAAGTATGCATAGCCAGCAGGTTCACCCGCCAGATCCCTGACGATGACGGCCTCGCTGTCTTTGGCGTTTTGCCAGTGGGTTTGCCATGGATTGGAGGCTTTGTAGAACGGGATTTTACCGGCCCGGACGGTCGGGGCGCGTTCAACCGTATAATTTCCGCCGCTTGTCAGGTGAAAGGGCTGCGGAGCTGGTCCTTTGAGGCTTAGATGCTCCAGCTCGTCAACCTGTACGTAACCCATTTTTTCATACAGGGAAATCGCTTTATGGTTCTCGCTTATTGCTTCCAACGTGGCAAGCTTTACGCCTGCTTCCTTCAGAACCGAGAGGGCAGCTTCGATCAGCAATTTTCCGACACCTGTGCCTCTATATTTGGCCGCAACCCCTGTTCCGCCGTTCCAGCCGATTTTGCTGCCGTTCAGATCGCGGACTCCGTTTTCTACAATGCCGATTGGCTCGTTCCCTTTAAAAGCCACAATGGACAGCTCCGGCGATAGCTCTTCTATTGCCATCCGTTTGATAAACTGGTCGGGCGTTGTCGTTGCATCGAAATAATAGCCTTCAAACCCGTCGTTCCATGCTTTAACGGCTTCTTCAATCGTACACTCCGAAAGCCTTCTGATTTCAACCAATCCCATGTCCTCCCGATTCCTCCTCGCCCCAATTCATCATTTCAAGCCATAAATCCGGCTGTATTTGTCTTCCAGATAATCCACCAGATATTCGGCCTTCAGCGGCTCGCCAGTCACCTTGATGATTAACTCCTGAGGTGTATACAGTTTGCCGTAACGGTGAACCTTGGTTTTCAGCCACTCCATCAATTGGGAAAAATCGCCTTTTTCAAGGCTCTCATAGAAATCGGGCAATTCCCGCTCGATCGTATGTAAAATCTGGGCCGCATACAGATTGCCGAGCGAATAGGACGGAAAGTAGCCGAATCCGCCAAAAGACCAGTGCACGTCCTGCAGCACGCCCTCGCGGTCGGAAGCCGGCGTTACGCCCAGATACTCCTTCATTTTCCGGTTCCAGACGACTAGCAGGTCCTCTACTTCGATCTCCCCGCCGATCAATGCTTTCTCGATTTCATAACGCAGCATGATATGAAGGTTATAAGTCAGCT
Organism: Paenibacillus caui; assembly: GCF_019904135.1. Taxonomy (GTDB): domain Bacteria; phylum Bacillota; class Bacilli; order Paenibacillales; family Paenibacillaceae; genus Fontibacillus; species Fontibacillus caui. The sequence goes on from NZ_JAIOGQ010000034.1 coordinate 28,883, forward strand.
CATCCGCCTCGACACGGATCATGGAAGGCTGTACCCTATTAGTCGCCCTGTAAAAATCCTGCAGTTCCACCTGTGACAACTGCTCAGGGAAATAAGTCTGCAGCTCCGGATAAAAATGCTTCCAGAACGCCAAGCTGCGTCCGACCATATTTTCCAGAAAGCGGGACTGCGACTCATGAATCCCGAAAGAAGCGCCTTCGGAGAGAACGGTGTCCTCCAAGCTCGGATCCATGTTTTGTTCATAGATGCCGTGACCCGCTTCATGAATGGTGCCGAACAGAGCGGAGCGCACATTGGTTTCGATATACCGGGTTGTAATCCGGACATCTCCGGTGTTGATCGGCTGCGCGAACGGATGCACGGTTTCATCAAGCCTTCCCGCATTCAAGTCAAACCCGATAAGAGGCAAAAGATACCGGTTGAACGCCTGCTGCTTCTGAACGTCATACTTCTGCTCAAATATTTCCGGCGATGGCTGGTTGGTGGATTTCTTGATCTTTTCCAGCAGGTTCACGCTGCTCTTGCGAAGCTCGGCAAACAGCGGGTCCAACACCTGCGTGGTCAGGCCGGGTTCATATTCATCCAGCAGGGCGTCGTAAGGATGATGCTCGTAGCCATAAATTTGGGCCGCTTTGCGGTTATACTCCACGATCTGCTTAAGAAAGGGCAAAAAGATAGAGAAGTCGTCTTTCTCCCTCGCTTCCTCCCAGGCGTCATTGGCTTTGGCCGTCAGGACGACATAATCCCGGTACATGTCTTCGGGTATTTTTTGGGAACGTTCATATTCGGCTTTCCGCTCCCGAACTTGCGCCCTGGAAATGTCATCCAGCTTATCGTACACATCAGTTGCCGAAAGGGTGTGCAGAAGCTGCTTCATTTCGTCCGATACTTTGCATTTAAAAGCTTCCGTTCGAATTGTTCCTATGGCTTTGGCAAAAATAGCTCTCCCTTTCTTCGGGGCCATCACCTTCTGATCCCATTCAAGCAAACCCGATACGCTTGCAAAATGGACGATTTTCGCATCCAGCGCCTTGAATTGATCCAAAGCGGTCTGGACGTTTTGATCCAAAATGTTTTTTTCCATTATGTATTTCCTCCTTGGATAATGAAGTTGGATGGTTGCTCATCTTCCATCAAGCCACCCTGAAAATCATCCCTTGCGTGAAATAGACTCAGTAGTCTATTTAATTAAAGCATAAAATTTACCAATGTTCAATTCAAAATATACGTGGTTTAACTTCCGAAAAATATAATAATCCCCGCAAAGTAACGGGAGAACTCTTCAGCTTTCCGCTTACTTAACGGGGATGCTAAGCATGCACCATCGGCGCTATTTTGCGAATACGGTCAATTTGCTTCAAGAGATAGACGGCATTACTCAGGAGTTAAATAAGCAAGGAACATATTCTTCATTTGGGTCAAGGCTTCCTTGTACGGATAATCCGGGTCCGTAACTACGCAGATCGATGCGCCGTCGATCATGCCCCAGTAGGTATGAGCTAGTATTTCCGCGTCCAGCCCGGCTTTGATTTCGCCTCTTTGTTGGCCATCTACAACGATCGATTTCACCAGGTTGACAAAAGAGTGCTCCCGCCGCTGCTTCAAAAACTCCGCGATCTTCTCATCCCGGCACGACTGCAGCCTGAGCTCATAGAACACCTGAAACAATTCCTTCAAGGGCGACTCCTTGTGGTTGTTGCTCAAATATGTATCAAACAGGAAAGAAATCTTGTCCGCAGCGCTGCCCTGCGTCTGCAATTCGTCTTTGACGATCCGGTCCAATATCAGCGTATCCTGATTGATGACTTCCCGGTAGATTTCGTCCTTTGAGCTGAAATAGTTGTAGATCGCCCCTTTGCTAACGCCCGACTGCTCTACAATGTCGTCCATAGTTGCCTGCTGGTAGCCTTTTTTGGCAAAACAAACAAGCGCGCTCGCGAGTATCTCCTGTCTCTTCTTCAGTTTATAGTCGTCGGAAACAATAGGCGGCAAAGCTTACACCTCTTTATTTTTCGTTCATGTTATCGCTAATTCAATTTAGCACAGATTGGGGAATCTGCACAAACGGACTGCGAAGCGCATGAACAGCCAGCGTGCCCCGGCATCGGCCGAAGCTCACTGGCTGTTCATGTAGCATATTTTCCTGCTTATTCCCGCTGCTTTTAGGTTGATCGAATGACCTGAACATCCCCGGAAATGACTTTGTTCCCTTCGTACAGCATGAACCTGCCGTCCTGCCACTCAATCCGCAGGAGGGCATTGTCATCAGCCTGGAACTGCCAGACGTGCTGATTCCCTCCTTGACGAAAAGGGGTTCTCCCGGTCACGATCACACGTCCTTCGTATTCCTCCTCCAGGTAATAGGTCTTGTCGTCCATCACCAATTCAGCAGGCACCTCGTGAGGATTATCCAGTCTTCCGTTAATATCGTCATACAAAACATATTGCAGTAATTCCCGTTCTTCAATGTGCAGATATTTAATATCATTGCCATCCTGTAAGGAGAGCACAACCGCATTCCGGGCGGGGTTACGGACGCTTCCGACTACTTGGTACGTAATCAGAGAGACTTCGCAAAAGTCCCCTGGTCCCAGCTCCAGCATGCTCTTCTCCTTGATCGGCGGCTCCGGTTTCGCAAACAGGCGCCCAATTCTCTTCATTACACCCATACAGCTTCTCCTTCTGTCATTCCAAGATTATGCCGGGTTCGCAGGTAAGAACTCTAAATTCGATCAGTTTTGCTTCTCGTACTGCTTAAGCAGCGCGGCCAGCTCATCATCAACCTCTTTGTCTTTGCCCAGTTCGGCAAACTCCTCATCAAGCGATTTGGTGCCGGTATTCAGCTCGCCTGATGCTTCTGCCTGTGCTTCCATTTGGAGCATTTTCTCTTCCATCCGCTTAAGACCCGCTGCAGCCGAATCGGAGCCCAGGCCGGACATCGCCTTGTTGATTTCATTCTGAGCCTTGGCCGCGTTATAACGCGCTGCCAGCGTTTCACGCTTGTTCTTCAGCTCGGTAAGCTGTTTGCGCATTTCAGTCAGCTTGGCGCGAAGATTGTCTGCGGCTGCCTTGTTTTGTTCAAAGCTCGCTTTGTACTGTGCAAGCTTTTCTTCGGCTGCCTTCCGTTCTTCGAGCGCGCGCCGGGCCAGATCCGCATTGCCGGCCTTGGCGGCGGTATGGGCCTGCTCGTTGCGGCGGCTGACCAGTTCCTCCTGCTCCTCATAGAGAGCCTTGAATTTCTTCTCAATCGCAATTTGAGCCGCTACCGCCTTCTCCGCATCTTCCAAATCTTCCTGCATGTCCCGGATATATTGATCCGTCATTTTTACCGGATCTTCCGCTTTATCGATGATGGCATTGATATTGGACATAGTGAGATCACGCAATCTTTTAAAAATAGACATGGTTTAATATCCTCCCGAATGAATATGTTTTAATAATCATGTTTACGGACCGGACCTTTAGAACGTTTCATTTTTTTCAGAGAAAATATTCCAGTTCCTTTATTCAATTTTACATGGACCGGCTTTGCCTGCCAATGGGTTACCCAAAAAGATATTCCGGATCATCAAATACGAAGAAGCCATCCCTTCAAGCAGCAAGAACCGCTTAAGGGACAGCCATTCCGTTTATAACCGGATCTATTGTTCCAAATCTGCCCTCAGGTGCTAAGGTCTGTTCCAGATCTTTCGAGGAAAAGGGCTTCAGGACATACTCGTCAATTTGCAGCTTGATCGCTCTCTGTGCATATTCAAACTCTTCAAAACCGGTCAAAATGATGATCCGGGTGGCGGGCTAGCCTTCGCGAATCCATTCCGCAAGCTGAAGCCCATTCATGAACGGCATCTGAATGTCCGTAACTACGACATCGGGCCTCATTTTCTCGGCGATTTCAGCGGCTTCCTAGCCGTTTTCGGCAGTCTCTACCGCAGTAAAGCCATGCTTTGTCCAATTGATTTGCTTAAGCAGTCCTTCCCGAACCTCCGCTTCATCGTCTGCCAGTATTAACTTATACATCTATGCAATCAGCCTCTACATTTATATCCTTTATCCACATTTATGAAATCGCTTTCCATGTTGTAATCCGATAATAGCTTAAGACTGATCAAATGTAAACATGGGTAACTTTTGGAATGTCATGCTGGAAACAGCTTATGAACCCCAGAACACCGTTATGTAAAATACCCCCACCAAGCAGGGAGTTCACTTCGAGGTGTATTCAGGCAATTTGCTCCGGACCCCGGAAAATAAGAAAAACCAAGCGGAAAATCACCGCTAGCTCCTTTGCTGTGCAATGTGACACGTTTGTGCTTGGGGAGGGATGAGTATGGTGTTCCATTCGTGCACATTGACAGCCATCCGTCTTACCTGTATGATTTTGGTTAACATGAATGTCAATGAAAAGAGGGTTACTCGTGTCCCCACGTACGAAGGAACAGAATGAAGAAATTCGCAGACAACGGAAGAAGGAAATTTTGCAGGCAGCCATACTTGTGTATGCGGAAAAAGGATATTCCGCTACCGAAATTGGCGATATCGCCACAAAGGCTGGTCTGGCGCGCGGTTTGGTGTATCATTATTTTGAGAACAAGCAAGCCTTGTTCCGTGAATTGTATGAGCATATGATGAGCAAGACCCAGCAAACGACGGTTTCCCATTTCGGGCAGGAAGCATCTGTATTTGAGTTGTTCAGCGAGTATGCACGGTTAGTTTGCAGGCAGGTTCTGGAAGAACCGGCGGTATCACGCTTCTACACGCGCATTAGTCTAGATATCCACTACTTGTACACCGAAGAACAGTTCTCTTCCTTCGAATGGGTGAAAGCATTCATTCAGCCGATGACGTCTGCCATTGAGAAAGGTATGAAGCAAGGAACGATTCGTCAAGGGAACGCAAGCCTTATGGCCATGCAATTCTGGGGAGCCGTATCCCAAGGTATGAACTATCTAGGCCAACTGAAGCAGGAGTTGCACAAGAAAGAGACGTCTGAAAAAGTGATAAAAGATCAGCTAATGGTTGTACTGGAACAAGTGACTGAAACAGCTTTAGCGATCATCAGACCGGAGTAATTTTTTTTATCTTTAATATTGACATTCATGTAAATCAAAAAAAGAGGTGTTTGTATGACATTAGTGACGATGAAGCAAGCGGATTTCGATACGATGAGCGACGAAAGACTCGGATGGGCATGCGTGGAGTCGACGCTCTTAAGTATTCGCGGGAAAGATGTTGCGACCAAGACGCAGGCTATTACCAGTTTAAACAGGAGTCAGCAGGCATTATGTATGTTCAGAGTGTTTTATGATCATGCCAAGGATTCGGCAAGTGAATATTACTCCTGGGTATCTTATTTGCTTCAGGCGCCGGGGTATTGGCCAGGCGTGATTGGGGGCTTGCGTTATTTCGGGGACGAGAACATGATACAACTACTTGAAGAAACGAAGCTGGTTATTGAAGAACGGAATCATAAACTTAATAAACAAATAGATTTTGCTTCCTTTAAAGATTTGGAGCAAGATCGTGAACTATCCGAAACAGTAGATCGCTTATATGTTAAGTTTCGGGAGATTGTGCCGCATAGCATGAAACGAATCAGTACGTTTATCCGATCGAATCAGCAGGACTTTGTCACAATTGAAGGGTAATGTGTCAAGGTCGGATTTATTTTGACCCTTTTCACCAGGTTAATTTTGGACTCACCTACCGGGAGCACTTCTGGCCGAGTTACTGAGCGTGAATAGAATTTTATAATCAAGAACGTCCTCATCAATCGCTTAATGGAGCAAAAACTGATCAATTCTATGTCCACACAATTAAGATCGCATCCTAAAATCTAATATGATACGAGAAGGAGGATATAACTTATTCCTCAGATATTCGTGTCTCGACAACGTAAAGCACACGGAGTGACAAAAACTTGGTTAAGCGAACCACATCCAACTTTTTCCGGAATAACTACCGAAGGCCCTGATATACCAACAACTGTTGATATATCATTAGGCAAATCGTTTGACATACTTGTTCAAATTCAAAAAGTGAGTCCATCGCAACTAATTCAATAAATCTGTAATAATGGTGCTAAAATAAGAAATCCATTTTGATCGATCTTTTTTTTCAAAATGGATTTTTTTATTTTGTCGCAAAATATGGGTTTGTCGAACATTTTTGATCAAACTTTAACATAAAGGACCAGCCGCCACAAGAAGCGGCTTCAAGTCTCAAAGGATCAAGAAGAAATCCTCACCGCAAACCTTCCTGATTTGACTTCGTGTATAGTTCAACTGGAGACTCCGTGTTTACCTCTGCAGTTGCTGAAGTACAGGTACAACCAAGGCCATGTCCTTTCCAATGTCCGGGGCATCATGATTGTGAAAGACAATGGCCATACTGGTATCCAGACGCCGTAAGGTTGCAGTACGCCGCCAAATTCCAAAAAAAAACATCCCAAGCAGGGATGATATTCGAACCGGCAAAACTGCCGGAATATAAGCTTATAATGTCTACAAGATTTTGCTTAACCGGTATCCGCTGCACGAAAAACCTTGCTTCAAGTAGAAGGTTTTGGCTGCACAGGTGGCCCCATCCGCTTTATAGGCAACAAACAAGTCGCTGCAAGACAATTCCGAAGCGAACTCCTCCACTTTACGAATCAATCGTTGGCCGAGGCCCATCTTCCGATGGTGCTCATCAACGACCAAAGATGTAATCCAGAGCACAGGCTTCTTCATATCCTGCTTATGAACCACTTCCAGACCGACCGTACCAACAACTTCTCCATCCATCTCAGCAACAAACGTACAACGAGAGGACTGCTTATCCATCATAGTGAGACGCTCTCTCATTACGTTCAGTGTTGTCGGGTAACTTGACTGACGCATCAGGGACGTCATGGCATGCGCATCATCCATACAACATTTACGAATGACAAGCGCTGGTGCACAAACCTCACTACTCATTTTAGGACCACTCCACCTTTAATAGATTTGCCGCCGCCTTGGCGCGTTTACGTGCGGTTTCAACATCCTCTGCAGCGCTCAGCGCCACAGCCATTCTCCGCCCAGGCTTGCTGAGCGGCTTGCCAAATACTCTAACCTGTGTTCGAGGCTGCTGCAGAGCCTCCTGAATGCCTGAAATCACAAAATCTGTGCCTTCCCGGTCCGCTTTCAGCGTCGCGGAAGCACCCGGCGTCAGCAAATGAACTTCCTGAACCGGCAGTCCCAAAATGGCCCTTACATGCAGGGCAAATTCGGATAAATCCTGTGTTGTCATCGTTACCATTCCGGTATCATGCGGTCTCGGCGATATTTCACTGAAAACAACGCCGTCTTGCGTAATAAACAGCTCGACCCCAAACAAGCCGTATCCGCCAAGCTCGTCGGTTACTTTTCGGGCAATTTCCCGTGCTTCCTCAAGCTGCGCCTCGCTCATGAAGTGCGGCTGCCAGGATTCCACGTAATCTCCGTCTTTCTGTATATGGCCAATTGGCGGGCAGAATACGGTTCCGGAAACGGAACGAACCGTAAGCAGCGTAATCTCGCTGTCAAACTGAACAAAAGCTTCAACAATAACCCGTGTCGACTTCCCTCTGGCCCCTTCTACGGCAGCTTTCCAGCTCGCAGCCGCATCTTCCGTCGTCCGGCAAACGCTTTGGCCCTTGCCCGAGGAGCTCATCAGCGGCTTGACGACACATGGCGCCCCCAGCTCCTCAACCGCAGCCTTCAGCTCCTCAAAGCTGTCCGCAAAGCGGTAGGCCGCCGTCGGAAGGCCCAGTTTCTCGGCAGCAAGCCGGCGAATTCCCTCGCGGTCCATCGTCAGACGGGCCGCTCTGGCTGTAGGCACGACATGAAACCCTTCCTCTTCCAACTCCAGCAACGCTTCCGTGGCAATCGCTTCAATTTCCGGTACGATGACATTCGGCCGTTTCTCGCGGATCAACGCTTTCAGCGCTTCACCGTCCAGCATGTCCAGCACATGGCTCTCGTGAGCAACCTGCATGGCCGGCGCATGTTCGTATCGGTCCACGGCAATGGTTCTAACGCCAAGGCGCTGTGCCTCAATAATCACTTCCTTGCCAAGCTCCCCGCTGCCAAGCAGCAGCATCGTTCTGGAGCGTGCATGAAAAGGAGCACCCCACATCGGCTGATTAAACCCCCTAAGATAATCTGTTGTCAAATCCTGACAATAATCATTGGCACGTGGCAAACGATTATTGCTCAGGGCGGCTTTCGCCGCTTCGTCTGTTATCTATTTTCAGGGTTTCTTGTCCAGAATGCAAGAGTGCTCCAAAAGAAATTTACAAATCTTTCGACAAAATTTTACGAAACTTTAGCATAACCTTTACAAATCATAGGTTTTTAAGATGTTACAAAAATCGAAACTGCGCTTCGATCAGCCCGTTATATATTCCATTTATGGCAACAAGCTCCTTATGGTTGCCTTCTTCCTTGATTTCGCCATGATCCAGCACAATGATTTTATCGGCGTGGCGAATCGTGGACAAACGGTGCGCAACGATAAACGATGTGCGCCCTTGAAGCAGAATTTTGAGCGCTTCCTGGATTTTGAGCTCCGTTTCCGTGTCGATGCTGGCTGTCGCCTCATCCAGAATAAGGATGCGGGGATCCGCCAGAAGCGCACGGGCGAAGGATAAGAGCTGCCGCTGCCCCATGGACAAAGCGCTGCCCCGCTCTTCCACTTCGGTATCATAGCCGTTCGGCAGCTTGTCAATGAATTCATGGGCGCCAACCGCCATAGCGGCGCGCTCCACTTCTTCATCGGTTGCATCCAGACGTCCAAACCGGATATTGTCGCGAATGGTTCCCGAAAAAATGAATGTGTCCTGGAGCACGATACCGATCTGCTTCCGCAAGCTTTGCACCGTTACATCGCGGATGTCATAGCCATCAATCGTAATCCTGCCGCTCTTGATGTCATAGAATCGGCTGATCAGGTTAATGATCGTGCTTTTTCCCGATCCGGTATGCCCCACAAGCGCTATGGACTGGCCTGCCTTAACGTCAATATCAATCCCTTTAAGCGCGGCGCGTCCTTTTTCGTATTCGAAGACGACTCTCTCGAAACGGATATCGCCCGATATTTGAGGCAGCGTGATTGCGCCTGGTTTGTCCTTGATCATCGGTTCTTCGTCCAGATATTCAAATATCCGTTCGGAAGACGCCATCGCCACAAGGAGCTGGTTGTACATCTGCCCCAGACGGTTGATCGGATCCCAGAAGTTGCTGACATAGCTGCTGAAAGCGACAAGCAGACCGACGGTAAGCTGATCGTGCTGGATAAGATAAGCACCAAGCCAGAACAGTATCAGTGTGCCTATGCCCCCAGTGACCTCAATGATCGGACCGAATCCCTGGTTCATGGCGGATGCTTTATCCCAGGACTTTCTGCTCTCCATATTCATCCGGTCGAAAAACTTCATGTTTTCCTGTTCCTGCGTGTAAGCTTGGGTAACGCGAATGCCCTGGATCGATTCGTTCAAATGGGAATTGATCCGCGAGTTCTTCATCCGAACAACCTGCCAGGCGACGCGGATTTTTTGCCGCAGCTTGGTGGAAATAAAGAACATGATCGGCACCGTCACCATGACCGCCAGCCCCAGCTTCCAATTAATCAGCAGCAGGATCAAGACGATCCCGACTAGCTGTACGCAGTCGATCATCAAATTCACGACCCCGTTGGTGAACAAATCCTGCAGCGAGTTGATATCATTCGTTACGCGCACCAGAACCGATCCTGCCGGACGCTTGTCAAAAAAGTTGAACGACAGCTTCTGGATATGCTTGAACAGATCGGAACGAAGATCATAAATGACTCTTTGCCCGATAATATTCGTAAATTTTATCCGGTAAACCCCTGCAATCCACTGAATCAGGTACAGAACAATAACGCTAGCCGTAATGATATATAACAAGCTTAAGCTGGTATTTCCGTCCTTCGGGGCAATAGCGCGGTCAATAGCCAGACTTGTCAGAAACGGTACCGTCAGCTTCGTTAGCGTTCCAAGCACCATCATGACGAGAACAAGCGGGAGCATCTGCTTTGCGTAAGGCTTCATATAACTGAACAGTCTACTGAACTGCTTCCAGTCAAAGGCCTTGTCGATCGCATCGTCGTCCTTGTAAATAAACCGGTCCTGGCTCGATATAACGACCTTGCCGCTATCGGGAGCGGGAGAGCCGTTTATTTTCTTCTCTGCTTTCATGCTGCCTCACTCCCCTTCCGCCACATTCACTTTTGCCAGATAGTCGGCATATTGTATCCGGTAGACATCCTGATAAACACCCGGCACTTTAATGAGCTCGTTATGCTTCCCTCGCTGTACAATCCGTCCCTGATCAAGCACAATAATTTCATCCGCATGCCGCAGCGAAGAAATGCGGTGGGCAATAATAAAGGTGGTACGGCCTTTCATGACCTCCTGGAAGCCGGCCTGGATTTCATGCTCGGTCTCCATATCCACCGCACTCGTGGCATCGTCAAGCACCAGAATGCGCGGGTTTTTAAGCAGGGCTCTCGCAATCGCGATCCGCTGCTTCTGTCCGCCGGATAATCCCATTCCCCGTTCGCCGACAATCGTGTCGTAGCCATCCGGCATTTCCATAATGAACTCATGTGCCTGTGCCAGCTTTGCGACGCGAATGATGTCGTCCATAGTTACGTTACTTAACCCGTAAGCAATATTATTGCGGATCGACGAGGAGAACAGGAACGTCTCCTGGAAGACCGTCGCGATTTGCGAGCGCAAGCTTCGCACCTCATATTCCCGAATATCAATCCCGTCAAGCCGGATGCTCCCCTCGTTCACATCGTAGGCGCGCATCAGCAGCTGGATAATGGTTGATTTGCCGGAGCCGGTCCCACCCAGGAACCCGATGACCGAACCCGGTCTGGCATCAAAATGGATGTCGACGATAGCAGGCATTTTGTTTCCGTAAGCAAATGTGACATGGTCAAAGGTTACATGGCCTTTCACTTGATATGAATCAAGAACGATAGCGTCCGCTTTGTCCTCCACATCAATATGCTGGTTCAGCACTTCAAGCACGCGTTCCCCCGAAGCTTTGGACTGGGTATAGTTGTTGATATGAAAGCCAAGCCCCCACATCGGTCCGATAATGTACCAGATCATGCTGAAAAAGGCGACGAGCTCACCGATGCTCATTGTTCCATGAATAACGAGTGATCCGCCTACTCCAAGCAAAATCGCCACGCTGACCGAAGCCAGGAGTTCCATCATCGGAAAAAATTTACTCCACAGTCCCGAAGCAAAAATCTGGTTGTTCTTGTAACGTTCATTCCGGTTTAAGAACTTATCCACTTCATAATCTTCCCTGGCTAAAGACTTAACTGTCCGAACCCCGGTGATGTTCTCCTGTACAGCCGTTGTAAGGGAACTTAACGCAAGCCGCATTTCCTGGAAGGCAGGGTGGATTCTCGATTCAAAACGCAAAGCAACCGCTGCCAGAAACGGCATCGTCACCAGCGTAATCAAAGTGAGCTGCCAATTGATCGAAAACATCATGATACAGCCAAAAATGACCATAAAAAAAACATTCAATAGCTGGGCAAAACCAAAGCCGATAAAGTTCCGGATCGCCTCAAGATCGCCGGTGAGGCGAGACATCAGGTCCCCGGTTTTGGCCTTGTCATAATACCGGAATGATAAAAACTGTAGTTTCTCATAGCAGGCGTTGCGCAGCCTGTAAGCCAGATAGTTGCCCAGACGGCCGCCGAAGAAACCGTGTGCAAACTGCAGGAGCGCTTTTACGATCACCACAATCAGTACCGTCACCGCAAGCCAAGGAACTCTGCCATAATCACCAGGAACAATTGCGTCGTCAATCAAAATCCTTAACAAATTGGGGGTAATTAACCCCACTGCAGTAGCGGCAGCCAAACAAATAATCGAGATGATCAAATAATGCATTCTCTCCCGGTAAAAGCGCCGCAGTTGCCTGAGAACTTCCATGTCTCTCCTCCTAAAAGTTTTGTGGAGCATGACTTCCGTGAAATGCATCGCAGGCAAAACTCGGATCGAAAGCACAAGCTTTGTGGAGCATCTGCCTCTCTTGAAATGCATTGAAGGCAACACTTCCATCGGAAGCACAAGCTGTTCGCTCCACGCAAATTAAATCTTAGCTTTTAGCAGTTTATCATTCCGGTTTTGATGCGGCAAAGGGGAGAAAAGCGCGTATTCCTCTTTATTCTGGAAGAAATAGCCTGAATCCCGATATTATACGTGTTATCTATTATAAAATGCTTCCATTTCCTCGCCATATCTGCTTAATTGAGCGATGGTCATTTCCCAGTACCCCAGATCCTGATCAGAGGCGCCGGTTTTCCGAATGCTGTCTTCCCATTCCTCCCACTGGGCGGCAAAATGCTCCGTTAATTCCGCCTGCCGCAAAGCAATTTCGCCGAAATAATGGACGCTCAGGAGCCGTTCCGTCTCTTTAACAGCTTCCTTGATTCTTTCCATCAACGGGTTCTCCAGTTTGTCCCTCAGCACCGCTTTCCCGTTTCCTTCGAAAAAGGATTTCGGACTTTTGAAATACGGCCAGTAATCTTCCGCTTCCAGGCCGATTGTGCCTAGAAGTCCGTCCGGTATGGCGGGGCTTGCCCACTCTCCCGAAACAGACGGAGCGTCCAGGGGCATGTCGAACCGATCCCTGTAAGAGCGGCACCAGTTGTCGGCTTCTCTTTGCAGAAGTGATTCCGCCTTTCGTTCAAGACGCAGGGAGGTCGCATGGAGCTCCCGCTCCAGTTCCCCGGAAATTTGGCCATGCCATCCCCGCATCGCGATGGCAAAGCTTCGCTTCAGCGGGCCGGAGCTCTCCTGCAACAGGGAAGGATGAAAAAATTCCGAGAACAGGTCCAGCGCCGAAAGGCGCAATCTCTGAACGACATGGAACAGCAGCTCCCCGCATTCCTGGGTCCATTCCCGGCTGATATCCGCAGCTTTAAGCTCCTGCAGCGCTAAAGCAAAGGAGGCCCGTCCCGCTTTCAACTGCTCGAGCTGCTGCTCCGCATGCTCCGCTCTCTGAAGCGCCGATTCCACCCATTTGGACAAACGGTCCAGCGACTGTTTGAGCTCGGCTGCCGCGGAAGCCGCCGCCAGGCGGCTCAAATCGTTCTCTAAAAATGAGGAAAAGTTCCGTTCGAAGACGGCGAATCCGCTTTCACGCGCTCCTGGTGCAGACAAAACGCCCTCATTTCCGAGGTCGCTGCCATTGCTTCCCGAATTGGCCGATTCCATCGCGATCCCTTTTAGTGCCTGCAAACTGGATAATGCATAGATATTCGGCTCGGCAATGCCTGCCGCCCTTAGTCCGTCCCGCACATGCCGGGTCACTTCGCCGAGTTCCTCCGGTGACGAAGCCAGGTCTGCGGCGTTTACGACAAAAAACATTTTATCGAGGGCAAAGCTGCCCTTGATTCTCCCGAGCTGGACAAGCAGCTGCTTGTCGGCCCGCGAGAAGGCGTGATTATAATAGGTAACAAAAATTATCACGTCTGAATTTTTCATGTACTGAAAGGTGACGCCGGTATGGCGGGCGTGGATCGAATCGGCACCCGGCGTATCCACAAGCACGATGCCCTGCTCCGTCAGCGGGCAGCTGTAGTAAAAATCAATGCCGGCCACATAGCAGGCTTTTGTTTCTTCAGCGGCATACTCTCTGAATTCCTGGTGATCCACTACCCGGCTGGTTCCAAGCTCGGGGGCCATCTGCTCCCAGCCGGCTGCGGCCGCCTTCAGAAAGCTGAAATGCGCCCTTGCCGCAGCGGGAATCTGATCCGCTTTCAGCCGCCGCACCACATCAAGCCAGCTGCTTTCCTGCCAGCTGCCCAGCTGCAGGGCGTTGAAAGAGTAGGCCAGATCTTCCCGCATGGCCTCGGCGCTCTTGAACATAACGTTAGCCGTTCCGTGGAGGTGACCGTTCTCGGGCGCCATGATGCGCCCGATCGAGGCGGTCGTCGGATGGGGCGACACGGGCAGCACGGGCGAGCCGAGCAAGGCGCTCGCGAAGGAGGATTTGCCGCCGCTGAACGCCCCGAACAGCGCGACGGTGAAGCGGCCGCGGCGAAGCTCCGCGGCCCGCTTCCGCAGCTCCCGCACCCCCGTCCCGAAGGCGGGGTGGGGAGCCAGCAGTCCGGCCGCGGCTTCAAGCCGCGCGGCCGCCTCCAGCGCGCGCCGGCGCACGTGCCGCCGCGCGGCAGTGCCGCCCGCGGCGTCAGCATGCCGCGGGCCAGCCGGCGCCGCGGGCGCCGGGAGCGCAGGCTCGTCGCCGGCAGCGGACGAGCCGCCGCTTGCTGCGCCCGCCTGGCGCGGCGCAGCCTCCCTCACCTCCGGCAGCAGGCCGGGGGTGAGGGGCACGGGCGCGCCCAGCAGCGCGCCGTAGCGCGCTTCGCGCGCACGTGCCGCGGCGTCCAGCTCCGCGAGACGCCGGGCCGCGGGCAGGCGCGCCTCCAGCTCGGCGCGCCGCTTAGCCAGCGCCGCCTGCCGGGCGGCCCGCAGCGGCGATGGGGCCGCCAGCAGCGCATCCAGCACGCTGGCGGCCGCGCGGCGAAAGCGTGCGGTCACGCCTGCAGCGACCGCAGCAGCATAGCGCAGCGTCGACTCACCGGACAGCACCGCTCCGCCCGGCAGCGGCTCCGCGATCCAGGCCTCCTCCGCCCGCGGCAGCGTGTCATCCAGCTTTGTCTCCCATTCCTCGCTCCAAACTTGCAAATATTGTCCGATCTGACGAAGCTCTTGACGGACATGCCCATCCACCTGCACGGCTGCCTGTTCGGTCAGCGCATCAAGAAAGGCCCTGCATCGCTTCGCCTTCTCGGCTTCCGTCTTTCCCCCTCCAAACCAGCCCTTGACCTTGAAGGAGGGAGCCTGACTCTCCAGATACGAGCCTGCCAGCTCCCTGAGGGCAGGCGTCATCAGCTGGGCGCTGTCCAGCATTTTCCCGATTTTATCCAGCCATGCCTGCCGTTCGTCCTTTAACGCCTGATCGCTTTCTGCATTCACATGCTCTATCTCGCGTAGCTCCGCTTCCAAAAGAGCGGCATCCGTCTCCCCATGCGCCGCTTCGATCAGCTGCTCCCGTTCCTCCATCTCTTCTTCGCTGATCCGCGACAAATGGCTTTTAACGGACTGGGCCGCCGAAGCATACGTGCTGTATCTTAACAGCCCGGTTCTGTTATTAATCAGCTCGCCTATCGTCCCCACCAGCTCAGGCAGCATTCCCGAGGGATGATCCTCCTGCTTTAAAGAGATATAAAAGATGCCTTGCGGTTTCACGTTCCAGGCCTCGAACGATTGGCTCACCGCAGAGCGGTACTGGTCAAAGCGGAGCTCCTCGTCGCGGTGCTTGTCAATCTGGTTCACGACCATATAAAGCGGCTTGCCGTAATCGCTTAAACCTTTGGCAAAGCTCAAATTCGTTTCGGAAGAAACATGGTTATAATCCATCACATAAAAAACGATATCCGCCAAATGCAGCGCAGAGTGCGCAGCGAGCGCATGAGAAGCATCATTGGAATCAACCCCCGGCGTATCGAGCAGCACTCCGCCTTCGCCCAGAAGTTCAACCTTGTCCCACAGCTCAACCCGGGCATAATCCTGTCCGTTACGGCAGTATTCCGCAACCTGCTCCACCGGCACTTCAACCGGCTCCTTGGAGGAATCGGCCGATGTCAACACGGCCCGAGGGGATCCGTTTCGAATGAATACGACATTGGCGCTTGTCGGCAAGGGACTTGACGGCAGCACCGGTTTGCCGCTCAGCGTGTTAATCAAACTGGACTTTCCCGCCGAAAAATGCCCGCAAAAAGCAATAACGATTTCTTTCCTGCCCAGCTTATCGCATATCTCCTGAATTTCGTTTCCTGCCCGAATATCCCCCTCCTCAAGCAGTACAGCCTTTAGCTGCCAAAGCTTGCCAAGCATATCGTGCATCGCATTTTCTGAAATCGGTTTCATAAAAGGGTTCCCCCGCCTTCCATCCCGCGAAATCAAGTTTCATTCTGGAAATATCAATATTTTAACATTTCATTTTCCAAATGGGAACGAAAGACGGAATATCCTCCCTGTAAAAATACAGGCACGGAAGAACGTGATTCTCCGGTTTCTTCAAATAAAGCATGTTTGTCCTGCTCTTAAAAATATAGGCCTGTAAGCTGCAAGCTCCACCATGGAACATCCAGATTTACAGGCCAAGTATCAAGTATGTTGTATTTCAGATTTGGAAACACAAGCCCCCAGGATGCAAGGTTAACCGCTGCTCTCCGCCAGCACTTGTCCGGTTAAAGACAAATCATAGTCGCCCAAGGACACAAGCACATCATAAAGCTCAGGCGACAGCAGCGCCTCCTGAAGAATCGCAATCCATTCTTCGTTCTCCGGTTTCTTCAGCATCACGAGATCTACTCTCTCTTGAATCAGCGGAATAAATTCGAGCCCCGCAATGCGGGCCGGCCTTTCGCTGCCGATGCCTACATCCGCATGTCCCATGGCAATTCTCCCGGCAAGCCCCATATGCGTCGTCTCTTCATTATGGTAGCCGTGGACGGACAAAGGCGAAATCCCGCGGAGGCGAAGCTGTTCATCCAGCAAAACCCGCGCTCCCGAGCCTTTCTCCCGGTTGACCAGCCGAATGTCCGGGCGCGCCAGGTCTTCCCATGATTGAATTCCGTGGGGATTGCCCTGCTTCACATAGAATCCGGCATTGCGCGTTACAAAGTGAATAACCAGATAAGGCAAGGAAATGAACAATTTTCGGATATAAGGAAGGTTGTATTCACCGGTCTCCCCGTCGAACAGATGGGTGCTTACGATATCCGCTCCCCCGTTATACATAGCGACCAAGCTGTCCATACTGCTCACAAACGAACGCAGCGGTCTGTATTTGCGGGTTCTTTTCTCGATAGCTTTGGCCAGCAAATCCAGCCCCGTTTCCTGGCCTGTGATAACTAACGGCTTTACGCCGTTCCTTGTTTCCAAGCTGGGTGCATCCGGCAGCAAAACAGACTGAAGCGATGCTTTCGGCGGAACCTGGGTAAGCGAAGAGTGTCCGGCAGGAGCCATTCCGCTTTTGGCGTTCTGTTTGTAGGCCTCAAGATCCTCGGCATCTATCCTCATTTGCTTGCCCACCCGGTAAGCGGGCAATTCTCCTTTTTTAATCAGATCATAGACGGTCAATTTGGAAACTTTCAGCAGCTTCGCAATTTCTTCGGTCGTGTAAGAGATTGAATCGGTCATGAGTGTCTCCTTCACACGTCATTAAATGATTAGACAGCTAGATTAATCTTACTTTGGTTCCTTCCATTTTTCAATGAACGGCGTTTGACGGGAACGAATGATCATTTTTAATTTGTGAGAAAAATCTCTGGTCGTTTTCGTTATATTTAGTATAATCCAATTATAAGTAATAATAAATAAGGAGGTAATGTGATGTTTAGACTAAAAAGGTTATGTTTGTTTAGTGCACTTTTGATGATTACGCTGATCGCAGCCGGCTGCGAAAGCAACAATTCTCTTTCAAGCACACAGGCTGATGACAGCAGCGCAAATGCCCAGACGAAAACGGGCAGTACCGCCTCATCCGGTAAAGAACCGGTCGAGCTGCTTATTTCCGCCGCAGCAAGTCTTACTGAAAGTTTGGACGAGCTGAAGACCATTTATGAAGCCGACCACAGCAACGTCAAGCTTACATACAATTTCGGCGCTTCCGGTACGCTGCAGCAGCAAATTGAGCAAGGGGCCCCGGCAGACGTATTTTTATCAGCAGGCACGAAGCAAATGAACTCTTTACTGAAAGAAGGATACATTGCCCCGGATTTGACGAAGAATTTTTTGACCAATGAACTGGTCCTTATCGTTCCGCAAAACGGATCTGTGCAGATTGATTCGTTAGAAGATTTAAACGACTCTCAGGTCGGCAACATCGCAATCGGCACCCCCGAATCCGTTCCCGCCGGCAAATATGCCGAGCAGACACTTACCTTCTATAAGCTGTGGGATGGCCTTGCGCCCAAACTCGTCCAGACCAAAGATGTGAAACAAGTGCTGTCCTATGTAGAGACCGGAAATGCGGATGCAGGATTTGTATATAAAACGGATGCCGCCTCTTCCAAAGGCGTCAAAATCGTGCTGAGCACCGACCCGGAAAGTCACGACGCTATTGAATATCCGGCAGGCGTGATTAAGGACAGCAAACACCCGGAAGAAGCAAAAGCGTTCTATGATTTTTTGCTGAGTGATAAAGCGCAGCAGGTATTCGAAAAATACGGATTTACCCCGGCCAACTAAGTCATCTATGGATGCATTATTCGTATCTAAAAATTTCTGGGCTCCTGTCGTTTTATCCTTGCAGGTCTCGATTGCCGCGGCCGTCATTTCATTTCTGATCGGTATTGTGGTCGCGTGGCGGATGACCTCTACATCCTTTTATGGAAAATCGCTGCTTGAAACCTTGTTTTTACTGCCCCTCGTACTGCCGCCTAGTGTCGTCGGATTTATCCTGCTTGTGCTGCTTGGCCGGAAAAGCTGGATTGGCGAAGCGGCAGAAACTTTGTTTCATCTATCATTCGTATTCCATCCGCTGGGAGCAGTCGTTGCCGCGGGAGTCGTCAGTTTTCCGTTAATCTATCAGTCGCTGAAGACTGGTTTCCTGTCGGTAGACAAAGATTTCAAGGAAGCGGCCCGCTCTCAAGGCGCAAATGAATGGCAGGTACTCTATTATATTTTGCTGCCGCTCTCTCTTCGTTCGCTTAAAGCCGCCTTTATTCTCGGGTTCGCGCGGGCGCTTGGCGAATTCGGTGCAACGATGATGGTCGCCGGCAACATTCCCGGCCGTACCCAAACGATCCCGACTGCCATCTACTTCGCCGTCGACGCAGGAAACCTGCCGCTGGCCTGGGCGCTCACAGGCGTTACGATTCTGCTGTCGTTCTTCCTTCTGATGCTGACCTCAAGGGGGAAGCGCGACTAGCGCGGTTTGCCGGGTTTTGCGAAAATGGGATGAACACAAAAAACTCCCTGCGAGCGGAATTTTCTCCATACGCTTCGCGGGGAGTAATTTGTTTATAGGGATAGCCGCTTGGCTTATCCGGATTGCAAGCAGCTGAAGTTAAATCATTGTTACAGGTCCGGATGTGCGTGTTTCGCCTTCAGCCGGTTCCAGCGTCGTTCTACCTCACCGTGAAATGAGCTGAGAGCCGCTTCATTTTCAGGCTTGAGCAGATGTTTTGTTTTGCCCATTCCTTTCAGCCATTCCGTCAGCCCGACTTTATTACCTTTAGCTTCCGGGTCGTAAGTAATGTTCGTAATTCCTTGTTCGACTTCATATAACGGGAAAAAACAGGAGTTGACCGCTGCCCTGACGAGCGCTGTTCCCGCTTTGTCATCCGACATCCAGTTCAGCGGGCACGCGCTGAGGATTTTGCCGTATACGAGCCCTTCATTTTGGGCGTACCACTGAGCTTTGGCGGCTTTTTTCACCAAATCCTGAGGAAAAGCTTCCGTTCCAGTAAACACATAAGGGATATTGGTCGCAGCCATAATTTGCGGGGTGTCCTTATGATGCGTGCCTTTGCCCTGCTGGGTTTTGCCGACGCCCGATGTCGAAGTCCGGTGTCCTTTAGGCGTGGAGTAAGACAACTGGGCCCCTGTGTTCATATAGCCCTCATTATCGTATTCCAGAATAATCATTTTATGGTTGCGCAGCGCAGCCCCGATTGCAGGTCCCATCCCGATGTCCATGCCCCCGTCTCCGGTGACCATGACGAACGTAAAGTCTTCCTGCAAGCCGAGCTCATCCAGCTCGCCCCTGCGCTTGCGTTCCCAGAACATTTCAACGAGCCCGGACAGTGTAGCGGCCCCGTTCTGGAACAGATTATGAATAAACGTTCCTTTGTGCGAGGAATGCGGATAACCTGTCGTGACGACATAGGCGCAGCCGGTATGGTACAGGGCGATAATATCGCCTTCAATTCCTTTGAAGAACAGCTCCAGCCCGGAGAAAATACCGCAGCCGGGACAAGCCCCGTGCCCTGGAGTCAGGCGTTTCGGCTTTCTGGTCAAGGCACGCATTGGCGGCACTTTAACGTTGATTTTTCCCGTTGTTTCATCTTGCTGCACGGAGATTAGGCCGGATTTCAAATCTTCGAACTGCAATGGTTCAAGAATACGCACAGGCGTTTTGTCCGGGTCCCCGGGAGTATGTCCGTAAAAATCAAAAGGGATTTCCACTTCTCCGCTTTCGGCGGCATCTATGGCCAATTGGAACAAATGGTGTCCGTCTTCAGCATAAAACTCCTTGCCACCGAGACCGTAAATCCGGCTGATCACTTTGGTCGTGCTGTTCCCATGTGTAAACAAGGCCGCTTTAATCTCGTTGACCATGTTGCCGCCGTGTCCGCCAGGAGAGTCTCCGCGGTCACCGACCGTAATTGCTTTTACATTTTTCAGCGCATCAGCGATTTGCTTCTGCGGGAAGGGACGGATCATATTCGGGGAGATCGAGCCCGCTTTAATGCCTTTTGCCCGCAGCTGGTCGACTACATCCTTAATAATTTCCGAGGCCGAGTTCATCAGAAAAACCGCAACTTCCGCATCCTCCATCCGGTAAAGCTCAAGCGCAGAATAGTAACGTCCGGTGAGCTCCCCGTATTCTTTGGCTATCCGTTCAAACGCTTCACCCGCCTTGTACATCGCTACCGAAAGCTGGTACCGGTTATTGATGTAATCCGGTTCATTCATATAAGGGCCGACCGAAATCGGATTTTCACGGTTGAGCGTATGGGGAAATCCGGCTGGAGGCTGCTCTCCGACAAATTTCAGCACATCTTCCCTGTAAACGAAGGTTTGCACTCTGCGTTTCTGGTGTGAAGTAAAATATCCGTCGGAAGCCACCATAACCGGCAGGCGCACTTCAGGATCTTCGGCAAGCTTCAGCGCCATAATATTCATATCATATACGGCTTGAGGGTCGCGGCACATCAGGATCGGCCAGCCGGTATTCAGCGCAAAATACAAATCGGAGTGATCGCCGTGGATGTTCAGCGGCCCGGAAATCGAGCGGCAGACAAGGTTCATGACCATGGGCAGGCGCGTGCCTGATTGAACCGGCAGTTGCTCCAGCATGTACATGAAACCCTGGGCGCTGGTGGCATTAAATACCCGTCCGCCAGCGGTTGAGGCGCCGTAACAAATGCCCGCCGAGCTGTGTTCCCCGTCGGAGGCCACCAGCCGGATGTCATGCTGACCGCTTGTTTTGGTCAAATCCAGAAACTGCGCCACTTCGGTTGATGGGGAGATCGGAAAATACCCCATAACATGATAATTAATTTGCTGGGCCGCATATGCCGCCATCTCATTGCCGGATTCGAATACATACTGCTGCTCCACCTTGGAGAAGCCGAGTTCCTTGCTATAATCAATTGCCATCTGGCTTCCACCTTCCCCCATTATCATTTAAACATCAGCACCGGGTGAGCCTTTAAGGCGTTAAATCGGAACGGCCAGGTTGAACTGATGTTTGACCGTATGGCTGTCGGCATACCCTTCTTTCTCTCTTCCGCTTGAGAGTGAACTGGTCGGACAAGCTTCCACGCACTTCAGGCAGCCTTTGCAGTATTGATAGTCAATCCCTTTCAAGAACATTTGGGATCTGCCCTTTTTATCGACTTTCTCCTCCCAAACAAAGCACATATCGGGACAAACCGTGTCGCACTCCGCGCAGTTAATGCAGGATTCATGATCGTATTTGGGAATCATGCCGGAACGCGAAATGCTCAAATCCTTGAGAAAGTTGCCGCCGGGATTCACGATCATGCCGCCAATCGGCTGGGTTTCGTAGCCCAGCACGGAAACGTCAGAACGTTTGAAATCAGGAACCGAAGTTCCTTCTTCGAACGCAAACTCTTCAAACGTGACCTCTTCATATCCGCGGTCAAAGGTGCGGTGAGCGGATTCAACGGCTTGCGGGTATTTTTTGCCAAGCGATTTAGTGATTACATCCTTTAACGTTTGGGGATCGAGAAACGGGCATAACCGGAACAGGGCGCCAAGCATCGCCATATTAACCCGGTTTTTTTCTTTTAATGCAATCGCCGTCGCATTAATTACGGCAATTTTTCCGCCCTGCATGTTCAGCAGCGTCTTCAGTTCCCCTGGACTTTTTGCGGAGTTGACGAGTACAGTGCTGCCCAGCCCGACACCGCTTGTAACATTTACGGTTTTAGCCAGCGCTTCGTGGAACACACCGACAACGTGCGGACGTTCAACAGGAGAAGTGTCGCGTATCTGCGTGGTTAAATCGCAAAAACGGATATGCGCCTTGACCGGAGAACCTTTTTTCTCTGAGCCGTACGAGGAAAAGCTGACCCCGTTCAGCCCGGCTCCGTTCACACCGGCTTCAGCCAGCATTTTACCGGCCAGGTTCGCTCCCAGACCCCCAATGGCTTCCAGACGAATCTCGAAAAAACCCAAGTCGTTCACAAACGGTAATTTCCCCATATCCATGTATCCTTTCGTTAAATGCCATAATGATTGCAAGAAAAGCACCCTCTCGATCAATCAAACAACTCGGCTGATAGACTAGTAGCCTCTCAAATCTAATAGTATAGGATGGGTGGATATGGTATAGTTATGCCAAAAAGAGGAATTCATATATGCATCCGATCAAGAATCCCGTCCGATTAACCGTAGAAGAACAGGCAAGCCT
>NZ_JAIOGQ010000035.1 GCF_019904135.1 Paenibacillus caui
TGAAATCGGGTACACTACTTGCTATAACCCTTTCTGCGATTGGATCTCCTTTCTGTGTGGAAACTAAAGGATACCATACAATCGCTTGAGAGGGTTATATTTTTATTGAGAACTTTTCACTGTCCAGTAAAAGGGTAGTATGCGTTAATTTAGAGAAGCTGTCCCAAAAGTAATTTTTAACTGCTTGGGGGCAGCTTTTTTTTCTGCCCAAAAACCCAAAAGCGCCGTCTGACGCAGTAGAGGAAGTCTACCGGCAGACGGCGCTTTATACGAGTTCTTGTTATTCAGGCAGAACTTAAAGGATAAACGCACGGCTGATGATAACAAGCAGGATAAACAGAACGAGGATAGCACCTGTGCTTGTGAATCCTACACCGTAGCCGCCTAATCCGCCTCTAGTTTCTTCGACTCCACTCATGGCTCATCCCCCTTTCCTTCGGTTGATGTTAATTACACTAGTATCATATGAACGGGGGTTAGCGGATGCGTGGGCCGTTGCCTTTATTACGGCAAATTAACCCTGCTGCAGGTCGAGAACCGCTTGATGGATCAGGTCGAATATCTCTTCCAGATTCTCTTCGGCAATACAGCTGAAGGCGATCCGCAAATCATGGTCGCCCAGGGCGATTGTGCCTACACCATATTCGTGAAGCAAGCGCTGACGCAGCGCTTCGGCATCTACGGTCTTCAGCTTGAGACACATGAAATAGCCCGAGTTGAAAGGGTAGTATTCCCATACATCGCCGTATTTTCCGCTGTCGAGCAGAGCCTTGACTTTGTTGGCGCGGCCTTTCATAACGGCGAATTTCTCCTCTTTCTGCGGGTGGAAATCTTCCGATTTCAGCGCCTGCAGCACAAAAGTCTGGGAAGGATGGGAAGCGCTCGAAATGGTGGCCCGGATAATGCCCATGGTCTTTTGCTCAAGGACAGAGGTTGCCTCTGGGCTGCCGGCGTACGTAATGAAGCCGACGCGGAATCCCCAAACGTATTCTTCCTTGGTGGCGCCGTCCACTTTAACGGCCAGAACGCGCGGATGAAGATCCGCCAGGCGGCCGAACAGCGATTCCTGGAGCGAATGTTCAAAGAACAGTCCGAAATAAGCATCGTCCGTCACGACCACCACGTTGATGCCGGCTTCGGCGGCTTCCTTCACGGCGGCGACAATCTCGTTACCTTCCTTCTCGCCTGGCGTGTAGCCTGTCGGATTGTTCGGGAAGTTGAGAACGACAACCGCTTTGCCGCCTGCCTGAACGGACAGCAGCGCATCGCGAAGTCCTTCGCTGTTGAATTTCATGTCCTCCGTAAACAGCGGATAATTGATGATTTTCGCGTGGCGGCGGATGCCGAACGTCAGTTCATAGTTTTCCCAGTTCTTATCGGGATAAATGACCGCATCCCCTTCATCCACGAGCAGATCGGCAACAATGCTGAGTCCGTGGGTCAGCGCATTGGTAACGATCGGATTGCCGAAGGATTTGCCGGACAGAGACGGATTCTCGGCAAGCATTTTGTCCCTCCAAACCTTGCGCAACTCGGGTTTGCCGGCCGGGGGGGCGTATGGGTACAAATCCTTGGGATTATAAGCCGAAAGCGTATCCTGGATTACGGCAAGGTGCATCGGTCCGCCGTTTTCCGTCGCAATGCCGATGGTGGCATTATATTTCTTGGCATGGCTTCCCGCTTCAGCCGATTGGCTCAAAATGCCTTCTTTAGGGAAATAGATCTCACGACCGAGCGTGGACAGCATGTCATACACATAAGGACTGTCCGTTTTAAGCCGGTCATTTAATTGTGACGCTAGAGGGTTCATCATTTCCATCCTTCCAACTACGATTTTGGTTCATGGCAGTTTCCATTTTGACTGCCTAACATTATATCATTTTGGCAGGGCAGCCGTCACGAACCAAAACATCACTTTTCGGTATGAAAAGGACAATATTTAAGCATCATTTGCAGGGTTTCGGCATCGCCGTCGCCGTCCCGCTCCCGGAGTCCTTCCATGACATGCGTCCGGCGGGGCTCCTTCAGGTTTTGTCCGAATTTGAATTTGGCGCTCATGGCGGACGGAACCACTTTATAGACGGCAACGGCCTTTAGCTGTCCCCCGTAACCGGGGTCTTTGGGATCAATCGGATCATACCCTCCTTCTGGCTGAAGCTTGTTCATAAAGAGGGAAAGCGCCTGGGCTTTCTCATCAAGATCTTCCACAATGTGGGCCGTTCCTTGCACCATAACGCTTTTGAAAAAAGAAGTGGCCGGACAGGCCAGCTTTGGATCGGTAAAATAGGACGGGATCACCGCGAATTCCCGGGCAACGGTAAAGCTGACCCGGTTATCGGATTTCATGTGCTTCATCTTCTCGCCGGCCTGGCTGCCGTGAAAATAAAAAACGCCATTGCCGTAAACAAAATTTAACGGCGTAACGCGGCTCAAGCCGTCCTCGCCTACAGTTCCAAGAAAGCCGAAGCTCATCTCGGCCAGAAAGGCCTCCATTTCTTCAGGCTGCTCGATCTCAAACTCGGTTCTTCTCATCGTTTCTAGCTCCTTCCTGATCAACGTTGTCCGTTTGGATAGAATTAAGCATAAGAGAAGAATTGACAATAAA
The DNA here is from genome assembly GCF_019904135.1 of Paenibacillus caui. Lineage (GTDB taxonomy): Bacteria > Bacillota > Bacilli > Paenibacillales > Paenibacillaceae > Fontibacillus > Fontibacillus caui. Next base: position 2,606 of record NZ_JAIOGQ010000035.1, read on the forward strand.
AAAGAACCAATTTAGATTAATTTTAATAGACCAATCAGGAATGAAGGAGGAATTTGACGTGCCGGATTTCGCTTTGCCGTGGGAGACCGCGGTAAAGACCTACCGTTATAAATACTTGGCCATGTACCATGCGATCCGGAGTGTGATCCGGGATGGAACGCTGCCGAAAGGCTCGCGTCTTCCGGCTTCCAGGGAACTTGCCGCCATGTATGGATTGTCGCGCGGCAGCGTGGCCCAGGCCTATGACATGCTCCTTGCCGAAGGCTATGTCTATGCCCGGGTAGGCCAGGGAACGTTCGTCGCACCGAACTTTGCCGGCGCGGACCTTGCCGCGCGGGGCGAAGAAGGCGCGGAAGACGGCAAGCGCGAAAGCGCCGGGGAGGACGTTCCCGACCTTCCCTTGTCCTCCTGGGGGAGACGGCTCCTTGCGCAGAGCGGACAGGAAGATGTCCGCGGGGGCAAAGGGAGCTTCCCGGAGGAGGACGGGCCGGGTCATCCGGATAGGAGGACCGGTATCGAGCGCAGCCGGAAGGCTGGCGCAGATGCCGGGGCCCGGATGGACCCGAAGCAGGAGGGAACGGAAATGGCAAGGCGCGGAAGGCAGGCAGGACGTTCCGCCCCGGAGCCAAGGGAAGCGGCCGGTCCTTCGGGAAACGGCTGGATCTCTTTCGCGGAGGGCGGGCCGGGGGCGGCGGATTTTCCGCACGCGGCCTGGCGCAGCGCGCTGAGCCGCGCGGCCGGCGACATTTACGGCCCGGCCGATGTGTTTGGCGACGCCGGGCTGCGGGCCGCCATTGCGGCCCATCTGCGCGCGAGCCGCGGCATCGCCGCAGAGCCTGCATCGATCTGCTGCTTCAGCGGATCGATGCAGGCCATCGCGCTCCTTAGCCAGCTGCTGCTGGGCGAAGGGGCGCGGGCCGTGGTGGAGGATCCCGGCTATCCCGGGATCCGGCGCGCCGCCGCTGCCACAGGCGCGGCGGTCATTCCGGCCGAAGTGGACGGCCGGGGAATGATCCCGCGCGATTGGGACGCGCAGGTGCTCTATGTCACGCCGGGCCGGCAGTTCCCGACCGGCGCGGTGCTTGCGCCCGAGCGGCGGCGCGAGCTGCTCGCCTGGGCGCAGCGGCGGGGCGCTGTCATCGTCGAAGACGACTTTGACAGCGAATTCCGCTGGGGCGGGCGGCCGATGGAGCCGCTGATGGCGCAGGACCCAGGCGGCCGCGTCGTGTTCGTCGGCTCCTTCACCAAGCCGCTCTTTCCGGCCCTCCGGCTCGGCTATGCCGTGCTCCCTCCGCAGCTTGTACAGCCGGTCCGGCTGGCCAAGTCGCTGTATGAGCCGTATTCGCCGGCGCAGCTGGAGCAGCGCTCGCTCGCCCGGTTTATGGCCCGCGGCGACTATGACAAGCATTTGCGCCGGATGCGCCGGATCTACGGCTTGAGGCACGAAACCTTCCACCGGGAACTCGAGTCCCGGCTTGGCGGGTTGTTTACGCCGCTAGCTTCCTATAGCGGTCTGCATGTCTATGCCTTATGGCGTCGAAGCAAGGCCGAGTATGAGGCCTTCCGCTCCGCGTCCCGCAGCCGCGGCGTTTCGTTCCGCGACGCGTCCGGGTACTGGATAGGCGACCATCCTCCGGCAGCCTGCTTCTTCTTCGGCCATTTGGAGCCGGAGGCAATCGTTCAGGGCATGGAGCGTCTTGCCGATGCGAAAGATGAAATTTTGGCAAACGGATCTGACATAGTATAATACAAACAATAGATTACGAGGAGGAAGAATCATGCTTAAGACCTCTCCTTCCTCTTTTGTACTGAAACGGGCTTTCGCCAAAATCGTGTGTGAACCCGGATGGAAATGGCAGAAGCGGGAGAAGCCCCTGGAAAATTATGATTTGTTCTATGTATGGAGCGGGGAAGGCATTCTGGTGCTGAATGACCGGCCGACGCCCATCGGCAAAGGCAGCTGTTTTCTGTTTCGGCCGGGCGATTATACGAGCGCTACGCATAATCCGCAAAAGCCGCTCGTGCTGACCTACATTCATTTTGACGTCAAGGAGCCGCTGGAGGACGTTCCGGCACCGTACCGGCTTTTGGAGGACACGCTGGATTTTGAATTCATGCTTTCCAGGTACGTTCGTCTGTTCCTTAATCAGGGTACCTATGGGGCGGAGGAAGAAGCGCAGCTGATTCTGAAGCAGATGATGATCTATCTGCTCCGGCAGGAACGGCATGTGCCCGCTCCGCAAACGGTAAGCCATCATCTGGATGAAACGATTCAGGAAATCGCCAACTATATTTTGCAGCATCCCGGGCTTCCCCACAGCGCGAAGGACCTGGCGGCCCGCGCGGGGCTGTCGCCGCGGTATTTTTCGATTAAATTCAAGGAACTTACAGGCTCTCCTGTTCAGGCTTATATCATCAAATGCCGGATTGACCGGGCACAGCATCTGCTGGTGCATGCCGGCATGAACGTGACCGAGGTCGCGGAAGCGCTCGGGTACCGGGACATCTTTTTCTTCAGCCGCCAGTTCAAGCAGTACACCGGGAAAAGCCCTTCGGAAATCCGGTGAGCTTGCCTGGATTGGTTCAAACCGTCACGGTAAGGGTAAACATAATATTAACCGAATAAGCTGAAGGTGCGGATCTCGAAAGGAGGTGACATAATGAACAGTAGACGGCGGATGCGCAGCAGATGCTGTTATACAGGGGGATCCGGCATTTTCAGAAACCGTCTTCGCCGCCTGAAGAGGGCGGACGAGCATAATGTTTCCTGGTTCTAATACTTAACTGATCATTCATACTGTTCCATATAGCATATTTAAAGAAGCAGCATCCGTCACATGCGGATGCTGCTTCTTTTGCAAGCTGCTGCCCTTCTTCGTATTCGATTCCTGAAAGGACGGCTTTGCCGTTCAAACTGGTGCTCGCTCGTGCGGCTTGTACCCCAGATGCTGGGGCTTTAGCCCGGAACTTCGCTTTTGAATGGGCGGTTCTTGGTTGTGGCTTGCTCGTCCGAAATGGGGCGAAAGGTTCCGAGAAGCTGCCCCATCTTAACGGCGGTTCCGGCTTTGAGGCCTTCCAGCGGTGTAAAGGTGCCGCTTTCGGTAAGCAGCACCACCGTCGACCCGAATTCAAAGTAGGCAAGCTCGTCTCCTCGGTTCCACGCCGCAGCCTTCTCGTCCGTATATTTGATGCTGCTTACATTCATGGCTCCGACTTTAACGAGCGCGACCTCTCCCGGGGGGTGGGCAATATACGTAATCAGCCGTTCGTTGCGGCTCAGCACAGTTTTCATGTGAGTCATGCCGAAATCGTTGACAGGGTACACTTTGCCTTTAATATGCTCGCTTTCCAGCTTCCTTCCTGCGACCGGCGCGTGGATGCGGTGATAGTCGGTGGGACTTAAGTACAGCACGAAGAAAAATCCGTGACTGTATTTCTCCAGATGAGGAGAATCATTCAATAACCCGGCTATCGTGTAGTCCTGGCCTTTTACGTTCACAATGGTTCCGTCCTGAATCGTACCCATGGCGGTAATGAGCGAATCTACCGGACTGATCAGCCCATTCGGTTCATCATGAACCGGCCGCATGCCCGGTTTGAGACGGCGCGTAAAAAACTCATTAAGCGTCCGGTACTCGCCCATTTCTTTCTCCGCTTCATTTTGCGGGATGCCGTACATTTTTACAAACACGGGAATGAGCGGGCGGCTGATTGCCGAATGGGAAAATCGGCCTGTGAGGGCCGCAATCCACTTTCGTGAAGACAGTTCCGTAAAAAGCCGCATCATCCTTTTAGCCATGGATATCCCCTTTCATTTCCGTTCTAGCCTAAAATAATAAACTCATGTCACTTCCGCTAATATTGACACAGATCAAGATGTAAATCAATATGTCCCATGCTGAAAGCCGCCCACCGGATGGGAAAGTTCCGGCAAAGGAGCGGCTTTTGAACGGTTCGTTACAGTCTGTGTTCCTGAAGCAAGTAGCGGGCGAAAGCCATGGGTCTGCGGTACGTATTGATCCAGACGGGATGCATGCCTGCTTTACGGAAACCATATCGCTGGTCCCGACCGTTGCATTCGATAAAATAAGCCTGCCCCGAATCGGTTATTCCAATATCCATACCGAGGTCCGCGAGCAGCGGCAGCCGCCCGGACAGGTAGCGCGCAACCGAAAGAGCGAGAGCATGACAGCTCGCAAGCGCGCGTGACGCCATATTTGGCGGAAAAACCCGGCCAAGAACCTCTTCTGCCGGATAGGCGCTGCCGCCCTGGGCTATATTGGAGAGAAACATGCCGGGGGCGGACACTTTGGCAAATATGCCGGTGATTCCCCAGTCTCCTCCCAGCCCCCTCTGGACCGTCACGCGAACATCCAGGGGACGTCCTTCCATCTCGGCCAGCGGCAATCGTTCCTGCACCAGGTAAGGGAACCTGCCTAGCCGGCGGACTAACCAGCGAGGAAGGGTTGCTTTTTTGCCAAGGCGCATTTCATTAAAGCGTCCCTTTGTACGGGGAGCCTTGTAAAGCAGCTTCCATCCCTGCACATCCTGCCGCAGCCGCATGATTCCGCGGCCGACTGAGCTGTTCACCGGCTTGAGGATCAAATCGTTGTAACGGTGCATCATCCGTTCGATATTTTCCAAGGAGGCATGGAGGGAGGCCGGCTGACACCCGGAGAGCAGCGGATGCTCTCCAAGAAGGCGGTGGATCTCATCCTTGCCGTACCGGTTGCTGAAATTGTAGAGCAGCTTCCCCTGCTCCTGAAGGAGCCGGATTTTCCGGTTCGCGGAGGGACCTTTATAGATGGCCCGGTTATGAATGACCGCCGGTGTTTCGATGAACGCCTTCCTGAACCGTTCCCCTTCCCTCCGATAAACCAGGCTTGTTCCTGAATGAAGATCGATATCGTCCAGACGCAAATAGCAAGGCTTCAGGTCATACAGGGCAGCGGCTTCTTCATAGAGGGACAGGGATTCTTGTCCAGTGTGTCCCTTCTCCACTCCCCGGTGCATATTGGCGTTTAAAAGGATGCCGACAGATTCGGGCGGCACGTTCCTCCCTCCTTTTTGCGGGACTCATGAATCTCCTTTGTCCTTGATTGGCTCTCTTTACTCTATGTTGTCCGTCCCGCTTAAGCATGGACGAATGTGGCGCGTCAACAGCCTGATTTAGCCTTTGGCCATTCGCGGAAGGACGCGGACGGACAGGGAGGGAAGCTTGGAAAGGCAGCAGTTTTATAAACCCTTTTTGGGGAAATAAGTCACGCAAAGCCGCATTATTCCGTATAACTACAACATACAAGATTAGTAGAAGGGAGGTTGTCAGCCGTCTTGAATCCTCAAAAGGTTGCGGTTGTCACACCGGGATCGTTCGTCATTCCGTCAGGGAGAAGCAGCTCGGTGGAACGGGTTGTCGAAAAGATGGTTCCGCTCGCGTCAGACCGCCTGGATATTCGGGTCTTTGGCAGAACAGGAGAAGAGGCTTCCATGAAAGCGATGCTTGGAGCGGTTCCCTGCTGCAGGGTACCCGGAGGCTCCTCTTATTTTCCGGCGATTCTTCGCCATCTTCGTTCCTTCCGGCCGGATACGATCGATGTCCATAACAGGCCTGTCCTGGCTTACCGATTAAAGCAAAGATTGCCCGGAGCGGAAGTTTTCCTTTCCTTGCATTCCACGACCTTTATTCAGACCAGAAATTTTCCGGGAGCAAGCGGATTGGAAATGCTTCGTCTGCTTGACGGCATTATCGTGAACAGCGGTTTTTTGGGCAAGGAGGTGCTAAAGCGTTTCCCTGGCCTTCGAGTGCCGGTCGAAGTGAATCATCTGGGCGTCAGTCTGGAAGATTTTGTGCCGCGCTGGACGCCCTCAGGCGAGGCGCTCCGCCGGGCAAGGCTGTCCGAATTCGGTTGGAGCGGACGCAAAATTGTCTTGTTTGTCGGCAGGCTGATTCCTGAAAAAGGAGTGCATCTGCTGCTTGAAACGGTGCCGTCCGTTGTCCGGAAGCAGCCTGATGCGCTGTTTCTCATTGTCGGAAGCGCCTACTACAGCAGCCCCCGGGAAACGGCGTATGTGCGCAGTCTGAAGGAGCTGGCTTCAGCCTGGCCGGATCATATCGTCTTCCTGCCGTATACGCCTTATCCGAAGGTAGCGGATTGGTACAACCTGGCGGATGTCGTGGTTGTTCCTTCCGGAGAAGAGGAGGCGTTCGGCCTTGTCAATGTGGAAGCCATGGCTTCGGGTGTGCCGGTCATCGCTACCAGAGCGGGGGGGATCCCGGAAATCATTGAAGATGGACGTTCGGGCTTGCTGATTTCCGGGCATGTAAGCGAGGAACTGCCGGCAGGCATTGTAAAGCTGCTGGAAAGCGAAGAGCTTTGCAGAGAGATGGGGCTGGCCGGTGCGGAAATTGCGCGCAGCCGTTTCAGATGGCAGCATACAGCCGACCGCTGGGCCCGCCTGATGGCAAGACAGAGAGACCGGGCTGCCGCCGCCTCGATTTATTTGTAGGGATGACGGTTCTTTGAGGCGAATTCGCCTAAAGCTAAGCGCAAGGCAAACAGGATGCTCGCGGACATTTCCCTGGCATTCTGTTTGTTCGCATTTTTAGGCATATATTGGTGCCTCTTTGTACGTTTGCCGTTGCGTGGGGCCATGAGCCGCATAAGCTATCTTATATTCCATCCATTATGAATATCTAGGGAAGGTGGATTTTGATGGATAAGAAGCGCCGGCTCCGTGTCCGGCAAAGCCGGCCCGCGCAGCGGAGAACAAAGCGGGTAAAAGCGGTGGTTCATTGCCATCCAGATCCGGTAGTGTCCGTCATTGTTCCGGTTATGAATGAACGCCGTACGCTGGCAAGGGTCATTCGGGAGGCTGCCAGGGTGCATCCGCGAACCGAGATAATTGTTGTGGCGAATGGCTGCACGGACGGAAGCGCACAGCTTGCAAGAGAGCTTGGAGCCATCGTTGTTGAATATCATGATCCGCTGGGACATGATGTGCCGCGAGCCATCGGAGCAAAATGGGCGAAGGGGGACGTGCTATTGTTCACGGACGGGGATATGGTTGTTCCGGCCAGAGATTTCCGTCCGTTTGTCGCAGAAATTTTATCCGGCTGCGATTTGGCTCTTAATGGTTACAGCGGCCCCGTCCAGGTAAGGGAGGTTCATCCGGTCGTCAGCGCCAAGCATACGCTAAACACTCTGCTCTCCAGACCGGATCTGAAGGGAGCCTCTTTAACGGCAGTGCCGCATGCGCTTAGCAGACGTGCCGCCGCACAAATCGGTTTTGATGTCCTGGGGAAACCGCCATTGGCCCTGTCGGCGGCAGCACTTGAAGGTTTGGACATCCGGGTGGTGCATTTCGTGGATGTCGGGCGTATGAACCGCCGGAGAAGCCGTTCCAAACGAGGCGATCTGCTGACCTCGCTTGTAGCCGGTGATCACATCGAAGCGGTGGAACTGCTCGTGGAGAAGCTTGGCCCGCGAGGAGGGTTCTCCGATCTGGGACGTCTCCGCGAAAGGGCCAGGTGATCGGCGAAATGATAAAGACTAAATTCGTTAATAAAGGAAAATACAGACACCCTATGTCATCCGTGGCGGCACGAAACAAGGTGCCCCGGATTGGAAAGGGCAGAAGCAGAAGGGCGGCTGCCGGATCGCGCCACAGGGTGTATGCCATCCGGGGTCCTTCTGGTAGGGCTGATTTCAAGGCTGTGCAAACAACGGAATTGGCTCGGGCCTATCAGGCGGGGAAGGACTCCGGACAGGACGCCTTATTCAAGGAGCGGAGTGAGGGGACTGCCCGTTCGCAGGACCACTTCCGGGCATCGCTGTCGAACTGGTTCGGCAGCCAAACGAGCGGAAAACGTCCGCCATTTGCCCATGCGCTCGCGCTGGGGTATGCCTATCGGGACGGTTATGCCGCTGCCAGGAGCAAAAGACCTCAAACATACGGGGTGCCCGTCCCGCTGTCTGGAACCGCGTCGGTTGTCATTACCGCATGCAATGAGGAGAAGACGATAGGCTCGCTGCTTGATGAGCTGGAGCGCCTCCCGCTTTCCGAGAAAATCGTCGTACTTAACGGATGTACGGACGGAAGCTTCGCCGAAGTGAAAAGCCGCAAAAACGTCATTATGGCATATTTTCCTAAACGGCTCGGACATGATGTCGGGCGCTCGGTCGGGGCGGCTCTGGCGTCAGGGGATTCCGTGCTGTTTGTGGACGGGGATATGGCTGTGCCTGCTGAAGAGCTTGCCGCTTTTTTGTATGAACGGGAAAACGGCACGGATGTGGTGCTTAACGATATTTCCGCATATCTCCCCCTTTATGCCAGTCAGGATGAGGTGACAAGGTGCAAGCTGTTTCTAAATCAGGCGCTTGGCCGTCCGGATTTGAAGAGCAATTCGATGACCGCAGTGCCGCATGCCCTGTCGCGGAAAGCTATAGACATCATAGGAACGGAAATGCTTACCGTACCGCCGAAAGCGCAGGCTGTGGCCATTATAGAAAGGTTGACGGTATCGGCCCCTTGCACGACCGATGTCATCGGCCGCAATCGGCTGCGCGAAGGCAATTACGGCGCCGGCAACAATGTGGCCCTGCTTATTTTAGGCGATCATGTGGAGGCATTGAACGAGGCAGTGCGCCGTAAGGGCTCCAGACTGTTCTGGGAGACCGCACCTCGTCCGCAGCTTGCGAAAGCGAGGAACCGTCAATGAACAACGAGCGCTTAACGAGTATTATTATCCCTACCTACAATGGACTCCATCTGCTGTCCCGCCTTGTTGAATCGATTCGCGAGCATACGGATGCCCCGTATGAAATCATCGTGGTGGATAACGGATCGGATGACGGAACCAAGGAATACTGCGTGCGGGAGCAGCTGATCCTGATTTCCCTGCCCAGGAATATGGGATTTCCGATTGCCTGCAACAAAGGGCTGGCTGCTTCCGCCGGCGATCAGCTTCTGCTGCTTAACAATGACTGCTTGGTTACTCCGCGCTGGCTATCACAGCTTTCGACCGCTCTGAATAGCGCAGACGATATTGGCATCGTTGGTCCCGTTACCAATTATGCCAGCGGGATGCAGCGGCTGGATACCGGCCTTGACGGACCGGCGGAGCTGCTTGAATATGCACGGACATTTAACCGGAGCAATGCTTCCAAGTGGGTGGAAGTCAGAAGGCTTATCGGGTATTGCTTTTTGTTCAAACGGAGCCTTTATGACCGGATCGGGCCGCTGGATGAAGCTTTTTCGCCCGGTCATTATGAGGACGATGATTATTGCTTTAGGGCGGTAAGGGAAGGCTACCGGCTGCTTATTTGCGGAGATACCTTTATTTATCATAAAGGCAGCGCAAGCTTCAAGGAGAAATACCCAGAGGGCTTGGACGGACTTATAGAGAAGAATCGCAAATTGTTTATAGATAAATGGGGCATCGATCCCCGTCGGTTCATGAGAGAGGAGGAGAATCCGTGAAAGGCGTCATTTTGGCGGGAGGAACAGGCACAAGATTATATCCGCTGACCAGGCTAATTAACAAGCACTTGCTTCCCGTAGGCGACTCGCCGATGATCTGTTACGGAATAGAACGTCTTAGACAGGCAGGCATTACGGATATCATGCTGATTATCAGCAAACAGTCCGCCGGCTTGTACACCGATTTTTTGGGCAGCGGAAGCAGCATGGGCGTCAGAATAACTTATAAAATCCAGGAAGAAGCCGGAGGGATTGCCGAAGCGCTTGAATTGGCCAAAGGCTTTATCACTCCCAGGGACCGGTTTGTGGTTCTGCTTGGCGACAATCTGTTTCTTGACAACTTGAAGCCTTTTGTCGAGAAGTTTCAAAAGCAGCCTTACGGCACCGCAAGAGTTCTGCTGAAGCGGGTGAACGATCCCAGAAGATACGGGGTTCCGGTCTTTGACAAGGATAATCGCAAACTCATTTCTTACATTGAAGAAAAGCCCAAGCAGCCTAAATCGAACTACTGCGTAACCGGCATTTACATGTATGACGACCAGGTGTTCGAACACATTGCGGCTACTGAGCCGTCGGACCGGGGCGAGCTTGAAATTACGGATGTTAATAATTTGTACGCCAGGGAAAGCAAGCTTGAATATGACATCCTTCGCAGGTGGTGGACGGATGCGGGCACCTTTGAGTCACTGCATGATGCCGCGCGGCGGATGAAGGGGATCCGCCCATAAGGAAATGCTTGTAACGGAGGATGGAAGATGAGAAATAATGCGAATTCCAGGTACGGGAAATCGGACCCGGCCAAAAATTCGGAATTCAGACGCTATAGGAGAAGCAAGAGCCAGAGGCACTCCTTGCTAAAGCTGTATCGACGGCGAAAGCCTCTCCGGGGCCCCTTTGCCCGCTTCCGGAATCGCCGTCGGATCTTTACGGCAAGCCGGCTTGCCCGCAAGGTACTGAAACCAGCAGCTTCACCCCAAAAGGGACGGCCGTTCGCGAAGCCTGATTTCTGCCAGGTGAAGGATCAGGAGGGACAGAATGGACAAACCGAGCTCCAGGTTAAACAGGAACCGGATCAGGAAGCGGCTTTTCGTAGGGCCTATGAGTCGGGCTACCGCGAAGGCTGTTTCGAAGGGGGAGAGGGAGTTGTTACCCGTCTGCTCCCGCCTCATATGATCCTTCCGGGGATCACTGCGGAAGGCCTGATCGCTTCCGGCATTCGCCATCTTCCCCCGGGTTCGATGATTCCGCTTCTTCCACCGCCTGACGTAGCCGGCGCCTTGCGCGATGCCTTGGACAACGGGCGGCCTTTCTCCATCGTCCGTCTCGGCGACGGGGAACTGTTAACGTTGGCCCATGACACCGTTCTCCCTGTGGAAGAAGCCCGGATGCGGGGACCGTTCCTTCCTTACGCCGGCGTTGAGCTTCCGGCGCACGAGGTCAGGGAAGCGCTTGCCGCCGCCCTTCGAAAAGCCGACATTATCGGGGTGCCAGCGTCTCGGCACCCTTCTTTCCAAGGCCTGCTGTCCCCGGTCTTTACCCATTATGGACTTGATCTGACGAGCCTCCGTCTTACATCCTCAACGGTGAACTACGCGCTTGCGGAGGAGGGCTTGCTGTTGCCCCTGCTCAGGGGCAGGAAAGTGCTGGTTGCGGGAAACCGGGCGGAAGGGCTGGCGCAGGTGCTGCAGCGCGTCGGCATCGAGGTGAGCGGTCTAGTCACTCCGGTCCGGGGCGTGCACGATACGGAAGCAGCGGTACTCGCGGCTTCCGGGCAGTCATTCGATATTGCTTTGGTGGCGGCGGGCATCGCAGCCGTCCTAATCTCTACGGAGATCGCATGTCGTCTTGGCAAGCCGGCGCTGGATTTCGGCCATCTGGCCAATAAACTGGAAAGCGGAGAACTGGCGCTTCGCTGACATGGAGGGGCACATGGACAACAGGAAGAGGCTTCATTTAAAGAAGAATGGGGAAAGACGTTTGCCGCCTTCCAGGCTGTTCGAACTTGGACGCCATGCCGGTTACGAGAAGGGAAGAACAGCCGGCTACGAGGATTTTGAACAAGGATTTGAAGGAACCAGCATCATTATTCCGACTTTTAATAAGAAGAAACTGCTGCTGCAATGCCTCGACAGCATAGAAGCCCATACTCCCTTTCCCTATGAGCTCGTTGTAGTCGACGATGCCTCAACCGACGGAACCAAGGAAGCGCTGCGGGACAGACGAAAGATCAGGTTGGCTGTCCATTCGCGCAACCTGGGCTTCGCCGGTTCCATCAATACAGGACTGATGATGGCAAAAGGACAAACGGTGCTTCTGCTGAACAATGACGTGCTCGTTACGGAGAACTGGCTCGGGAATATGCTGGACTGCCTGAACAGTTCGCCGGATATCGGAGCCGTTGGTCCTGTGACCAATTATATCGGGGGGGAGCAGCAAATCGAGGTTCCTTACCTTGATGTTGGGGATATGTGGGGATTTGCTGCCGAGCATAACCGGAAAAATCCTCTGCGCTGGAGGAGAACGGACCGACTGGTCGGGTTTTGCCTGCTTATGAAGCATGAAACCGTTATGCAAACGGGCTACTTTGATGAAGGATACCGGGTAGGCAATTACGAGGATGATGATTGGATGATCCGTCTCCGGCTGCAAGGGATGAAGCTGATGATTGCCGGCGACGCTTTTATTCATCACTTTGGCAGTGAGACTATGAAAAGCCTGAACGAGCAGGATTTTGCACAGATCAATAAAGACAACAGCGATTATTTCCATCGGAAGTGGGGTCATGTGCATGAGCGGCTCGGACAGATTGAGCAGCTGCGGGAGAACGGGAGAACAGCACAAACGCTGGCCTGGTCCGAAGGATCCCCGGCGCAGGTTCTGGCCAGAAGCGGGTCCGGAACTTTGTATTGGCTCGACCATGGAATGAGATACAGGATCAAGGACGCTGACGCGGCGACAGTGGCCGAGATAGATCCGTCCGCTTGCGCCATAAGACTTTCGCAACGATCCTTGCGAAATATTCCGCTTGGCGGGGAATGGGGGCTTAGGGAGGCGAGGGCCGCGATCGCGAAAGCTTCGGTGCCTGGGGAGCCGCTTGGCGAGGGCTCCGTTGTGAGTCTGGATGACGGGCAGATGTATCAAATTGATAGAGGCGCAGCAAGAAACATATGGACCCGGTATACGGCCGAAGCTTGGGGATTAGCGGACAGAGCCCGTCCGATTTCTCCCGGGGAGCTTGCGGCTTTCCCTGCGGGGCCGCCCGTGCTGCCCCCGATTCAACTGATTTCGCCGCTGTTATAAATTTTACGTAAGGCCTATGGATTAGAGCGGAACGCGGAATGACGCCCCGGCATATGCTGAAATCAGTAGAATGCGGGGGCGTTTATTCTTGGAATGACAGCGCCCTGATTCTTAGGTTAAATGGAGGGGCTGAAGAGTGGAGCAGAAAATTACCGATATCATTATGCATATGGGGCATTCACACCAGCAGTTAGCCCGTATCATTGACGCCGAGCGCCATATCACCGTCAGAATGTCGCAGATTGTACACGCGCTGCCGGATCAGGAACCGAACTTCGAAGGTGTGGAAGGTTTGATGGACAGCTCGTCATCCATCAACAAAAGCCTGGTAGCCTATTTGAATTCAATTGCCGATCTGGAAGAGGCAATGGCGGAAAATCTGACGCAAGTCATCTCTGAACTGAAGGGGTCGGAGTCGGAAGATGAGTAACAGGATAGCGGAGGTGATGAAATGAGCAAGGAGCATGCTTATCTCAATATACTGGATGCCATGGCGAAAATTCAGTGGAACGTGGCCATGATGCTCGAAGCGAAAGCCCTTGAGGCAGAGAAGGTGCGGAATTGGAGCTTGAATCATTTGCACGCGCACAGCTTCAGCGATCATGAAACCCAGCTTGAAAAGCCTCTTGGCGTTCATGACGAGATGGTAGAGGTTATTGAAGGACTGACCAAAATGGAGAACGGCCTTTGCAGCAACTTGCGGGCGATCCTCTCTTCGGGTGATAGCGGAGGAGAGGATTCGGGAGGCTTTGGAGATCTGTTTGGCGGAGGTTCAGGGTTCGAGGATGACGAGAAATGATGCTGACCCAATTGCCCCTGAGCGAGCGGGAGGCCAAGCTTCAGCTCATCCTCTCCATCTCGAGAAGCCAAAACGCCCTGGCCCGCATTCTCGACAGTATGGCGGACGTGTCGGCTTATTCTGAAGAAACAGCCCGCGCGCTTGCTCATCATGTGAATCGAATGTCGGGGTATCAGCAAGCCATGGCGTCCATGCTTACGAATATCGTGCTGCATCGTCAATATACCGGAATCCCTTCACCCCCTTGGCTCAATACCGATACGGTGTCACCTTTAGAATCGTTTTCGAGTGAACAGGAGGTTTATGAACGAAATGGCACTTACACTTAAGAAGAGACGTACATCGCTGCGCAAAAGAAAGCCCGGCTTGAAACGTTCAAAACGCCAGTTGAAGCGCACGAGGAAAACGCTGCGGAAGAGAACGACTGGGCGGCCTATCAAAGCGCGCAAAAGAAAGCTTGTCCGCGGCAAAACCCGCCGCAGAAGAATGGCCCGGCGCCGCCGGCCCGGTGCTCCGGTCCCCGTAACGGCCAGGGCTGTGGAGAAAGGCGATCCTGCCGTTCTGTATCAGGAGGGGTATAACGAAACGTATCAGGACGGCTTTAATGCCGGATTTGCCCAAGGCTTTGAAGACGGCCATAAGCTTGCTTACCAGGAACAGGAGTTCAAGTAACCGCTAACGCAAGGCGGTTTGGGAAAAGCGTTTGCCCAAGGCTTTTCCCGCGCTTTTCCCAGGCTTTTCCCGGAAACGGGAGAGGCTTTTTTTTATGTAAAGCCCCGGACTGAAACGAAAGGGCAGCTTGCTGCGGAGGCAAGGGGGCATTCGCCAATTTCGAGAACAGCAGGTTAGTCGTCTACGCCTGCGGGTTAGTCCTCCGCATATAGTTATAAAGTCAAGAGATTAACCCATAGATTGGACTGAGTGCTGTGAATACCGGAAACAGGAGTGAGATGAAAGCCGTATACAGCCAGGGCTGGGCCGAGGGGTATCGGTATGGAGGGTGCAGATCGGTTATGGAACGAACCGGGACGCCGGCGGCCTCCGGGGGAAATCTCCGGATCCTTTATGTTCCGCAGGGATTTGAAGCCATTGACTATGGCGTGATTCAGGCGCTTCAGGCTATGGCAGCGGAATTGGTGGTTTCGGGGCCGGAGGAAATGCTGGAGAAAGCGCAGCAATGGCGGCCGGATCTCGTACTCGTCATGAATGCCATGCACGTATTTCCAGCCGAGCACAGCGAGCATATTAATCTGCTGCGAAGCTGGGGAATACGCACTGCCGTCTGGTTTGTAGACGATCCCTACTTTACCGATCAGTCTCTTTCGCTGGCCAGACATTACGACTATGTATTTACGCACGAGCTATCCTGCGTGCCATTTTACGAAGAGGGCGGCTGCAGCAAGGTCCATTATTTGCCCCTTGCCGCGGATCTCGACATGTTCGTTCCCATGGAGGCTCCAAGGCCATACCAGTCGGATATTTGCTTTATAGGCAGCGCATTTTGGAATCGCGTCGCCTTGTTTGACGAACTGGCTCCCTATTTGGCGGAAAAAAAAGTGGTGATTATCGGTCAATTATGGAACAGGCTCAGCCGCCTGGACCTCCTCCAGCCTTATATTCGGGAAGGTTGGGTGGAACAGAAAGAAACCCGAATTTATTATAACGGGGCCAAAATTGTAATTAATCTGCACCGTCCTACGGAGTCGGGCCAGGACAATGCAAATACAGCCAACCTGCCGGGTCTTTCGATCAATCCCCGTACTTATGAGATCGCTGCCTGCGGAGCTCTGCAGCTTACCGATGTTCGCGAAGATCTGTTCCAGCATTACCGTCCGGGCTATGATATCGAAACATTTGGTTCGGCAGAGGAATTGAAAAACAAAATCGAGTATTATCTGGCCCATGAGAAAGAGCGGATCCAGATGGCTTGGCGGTCGCTCTGGACGACCAGACAGCGGCATTCTTATATCGACCGTATTGCACGGATGCTTGCTATCGTGCAGTAAGCCGGGAATATCTTTACAAGGGAGTGGAAGCATTGGTAAATCATTATCGTCTAACAGGAACCGCAAGAAGAGCGGGAAGAAGAACGGCAAGCAGAACAGCAGTAGAGGCAACGCTTGCTGCTGCGCCTGCAATCGCGCCAGCGAGGAAGAATGGCAGAAACGCCGGTTTTCAAGATGGATTTGATGAAGGGTATTTACGCGGCAGAATGGATGTTCTGACAGGAAGACCGGGGACTTTATTTCCGCTGAGACAAATTCATGTCATGTATGTCAGTTCGGGTAAGGGGTATCCTTATTCCCCTGTGGATGAAGGAATTATTGAAACCCTGCGGTCGCTCGCGGGTGTCGTTACTGCAACGGACCCGTCCCAGTCGGTTGCGCAGCAAGCCGCAGAGAAACGCCCCGATCTTGTTCTGGTGCTCGATGGGCTGTATTTTCCTGCGGATCAAGTGGATTCAATCCGGAGCATGGGGATCAAGACCGCCCTGTGGCTGACAGATGACCCCTATTATACCGATATGACCGGGGATCTCGTCTTGCACTATGATTATATCTTTACGCTTGAGCTGAATTGCGTCGAGTTTTACCGGCAAAGAGGGTGCGCTCAAGTTCACTACCTGCCGTTTGCTGCTTATCCCGGACATTATCGGCCGCTTCGCGAGCGGGCGGAAAATTCCCGCAATCTGAGCTTTGTCGGCAGCGCCTTCTGGAACCGGGTTGAATTTTTTCAGCCGATTATCCATGATCTGATGGACCGTGGACTCCATATCAACGGATATTGGTGGGAGCGCATGTTTGAACCGGGCACCTATCCGGGACAGGTGGAGCCCGACAAATGGATGGGGCCGAAGGATACGGCGGGAACCTATAGCAGCAGCAAAATAGCCATTAATCTGCACAGGGCCTACAACGATACGTCGGTCAACAACAACTCGGCTATGATTGAAGCGGCGTCTCCTAATCCGCGGACCTTTGAAATCTCGGCCAGCGGAACGCTGCAACTGGTCGACTGCCGCAGCGATTTGGCAAGATTCTATACGCCAGGTGTAGAAATCGAGACATTCGGTTCTCCGTCGGAACTGATCGAGAAGGTCGACTTCTATTTGTCTCATGAGAAGGAGCGGCGTGAAATTGTGCTGCGGGCGCTGGATCGAACCTTGCGGGAGCATACGTATGCCCACCGGCTGAATGAGCTTCTAACCCACATTTTTGGCTGACCGCCGGGTTCGGGTTTTCCTCCGAATCATGCTCTTCTCCTAATGATCTCTATGGCCTCTGAACAATAACGTGAGAGATGCCGGTACTATAGATGTACCTGTCAAACCAGTAAATACCACATATACTATTATATACTTATTATATTTCCTTACAGAATGGAGAATGAGCATGAAAGTCGTAATTCTGGCGGGGGGATTTGGAACCCGGATCAGCGAAGAAACCCATTCCAAACCTAAACCTATGATCCAGATCGGCGAAAAGCCGATACTTTGGCATATTATGAAAATCTACAGTCACTATGGATTTAATGACTTTATTATTTGCCTGGGATATAAAGGTCACGTGATCAAGGAATATTTCACCAATTACGTTCGTGATGTATCCGATATCACCTTTGATTATCGAAACGGAAGCTCCCAATTTCATAATACGCAAACAGAGCCATGGAAGGTTACTCTTGTCGATACAGGCGGGAACACGATGACGGGCGGGAGGCTCAAACGAGTTCAGCCCTATATCGGGAATGAGCCTTTTATGCTGACCTATGGGGACGGAGTAAGCGATATAAACCTCAAAGAGCTGGTAACGTTCCATAAGACGCATGGCAAATTGGCGACAGTGACCGCCGTGCAGCCGTTCGGCAGATTCGGCGCGTTAACGATCAGCGAGGACGGCAAGGTCAGCGGGTTCAATGAGAAGATGAAAGGGGACGGCAAATGGGTAAGCGGCGGATTCTTTGTCCTGCAGCCGGAAGTATTCAACTATCTGGAGGGAGATGCGACGGTGTTCGAACAGGAACCGCTCGTCAAGCTGGCTGAATCCGGAGAGCTTCTTGCCTATCGGCACAACGGTTTCTGGTATGCCATGGATACGCTGAGGGATAAGAATCATTTGCAGTCCCTTTGGGACTCTGGGCAAGCCCCTTGGAAATTAAGTTGATTGGCTTCGCCTGAAGGGGGACAAGAAAATAATTACGGGGCTATCCAAAGCGGCGATAGCCCTTTTCTTCAGAATGGAACCTGAATCATCATGAATCGTGTTCGGTGAGATGAGCGGACTGAGGCTCTAAACTGGTCACGGTTCTTTTTTATACTTATTTTACTTTTTGAAAAAGATCAAATTTGCTTTCATTTATGTTGTTATTGAATTCAACTTGATCAAATTGAATCGTTTCCAGAATTTTATCATTTTCGTACCGTACGGTTTTAAGAACGACACCCGTCAGATTATCAATCCAAAAATCTTGGGACGTGCCTATCTTTGGATTTACAAGCTGATCAATCTTAATAATTGTTACTTTACGGTCAAGGTAAGTTTCTTCTCCAATTATGTTAATCTGGCCTTGTCGAAATATAGTCTGAGCGAATAGTTCCGGGTGAATCAATTCATTGACTCCCCCTATTGGCAGGAATGTACCATTATAGTGAGGTACAACAACATTTTCTTCAGTAGTTTTCGGAGCAGGCATTGGCTTCATTGGTTTAGAATTCTGAATGGAGTCATTATTCTTAATTTGTACATCGTTTCCGTCATTTACTGCTATGATAACTTCTGACGGTTTGTTAACATCTGCGATAAATTCTACTCTGAACTTATCAGGTTGATGTAGCCATATGTTTGTTTTGGACTGGCCGAACTCATTAATTGTCGTTACAGAACCTTGCAATGAAGCATAGTTATCATTTGCCTTCAGAACTTTGTTTTTTATAATCGGAATATCATTAACTTGATCTTTTGAATTAACGAAATTAGACGCATTTTCTGCTTTTACAGATTCAGGCATAAAGAAAGTTGGTTTTAAAATGAAAGATGCAGTTATCCCCAAGACAATGCCACCGGTAATAACGAACAATACACTTTTTTTATTCATCGATTATTGCCTCCCGATTTAATTATAAAACTTCGCTTCGTCAAACCCAAGCTCACCGGTACTAGAATAGGTACTTACTTGTATACCATTAGGTCCATTTGGAGCAACATAGTAATTCCCGAGGTAATAAAAAATGTTAGAATAATTATTTTGATTTACGTTAAGGTCAACCCTATTGCCATCTCCATCCCATGCAGAATACAGCGCTTGGGCATAAGCGTGACAACTTGTTATGTAAACATAATAATCATCGTTCCCGGTGGAAGTTGGTTTTACATTCCATCCACCGATAGCATTTGATCCGCTTGCTGCATTTTGATAATACATACTACCGTCATATCCACAAGCAGTACTTGTATTAAAGGTTCCTGATCCATACCAACCTGATGAAGCATTCCCGTTATAAACAATGACAGTACTTGCAGCGTAAGACATAACAGAAATAGCGAAGAAGACACAAAGCAATATAGCGAAGCTAGCAACTATTTTTCCATTAAATTTCATTTTTATAGCCTCCGCTTCAAATTTAGTTAAAGAACATAAGATTCTTGTAAAAAAGTATCAAAGATAAGACCTTCCTAAATGTTAATAAGTACCTATTTATCATCATCTGAAATTGTATTTTTTATCCTATAAATGGAATAGCATTACTATTTTAGTATCGAAATTAAAAAAAAACAAGTACATATTTGTATATATTTAGTAAAATCATAAACGACAAAGCGGTTGTTTTTTGTATTCACTTTGGAATTGTAAACCGGACTGTAAAAAAAAGGGGGCGTCCTTCAGCAGTCAAAACTGCTTTTAGGACAGCCCCATCTTATGCTCTGCCTTCGCGGAAAGCGTCAATCCATGTAGGAATGGACACATGCATTTACATACTCTATTTCTTCCTGGGTCAAATCAGGGAACAGAGGCAAGGTGACCAGTTCCCTCCAGACAGCGGAAGCAACCGGGGTCTCTGATGCATATTTCATGAACAAAGGCTGCATGGGCAGCGGCAGGTAATGAACCCCTGTTGCAACGCCATTTTCCTTCATGTGGGTAATGAAACGTTCCCTGTCCTGTACGCGAACCATATAAGCCCAGTACGAAGAATCCTGAAGATGGTATGGGAAGGCGGGTTTGATATAGTCCAGATCTTGGATCCCGGCTATATATTGCCGGAGTATATCCTCTCTTCTCCGGTTCATTCCGTCCAGCTTCTTCAGTTGAACGAGACCGATCGAAGCCATTAAATCGTTCATATTGTACTTATAACCTATATCGGAGATTTCATAATACCAGCTGTTGGCATCGGGATTGCCGAGCTGGTAATCTTCATAGCGCTCCCACGTATCCTTATTGATGCCGATCCAGCGGGCAGGCCGAAGAGGCTTCAGCAGCTCCGGATCATCCGAGGAGATCATGCCGCCGTCCCCGGTCGTCATGCATTTCTTCTCTTCAAAGCTGAAACAGCCGATATCGCCCCAAGTTCCCAGCGCTTTGCCCTTGTAGAGGCCGCCGGCGGAATGGGCGCAATCTTCAATGACTTTCAGCCCGTGGGCTTTGGCCCACGAGACTAGATCGTCCATCGGCACCGGATGCCCCCCGAAATGAACGGGCATCACGGCGACGCAGTCCTTGTCTACCTTTCTTTCCAAATCCTCAAGACTGATTCCAAGTGTAACTGGATCAATATCGACAAAGACCGGGATAAGCCGATTGTACAGGGCTGCCATCGCCGTTGCGGCAAAGGTCAGTGCGGGAACCAGCACTTTCTTTCCTTCCGGAAAACGGTAAGCAGACAGCGCCAGATGAAGGGCTGCCGTACAGGAATTAACCCCTACCGATTCCTTTGAACCGATATACTCGCTCCATTGCCGTTCGAATTCAATGACCTTCGGTCCCAGGCCAAGCCATGCGCTGTTAAACGAGTCCTGAATGCTCTCAAGCTCATCGGTGCCGACGGAAGGTTTAAACAGTCTGACTTTCATGTCCATCCCGCCTTTCAATTCATAAAATTGGTTCCGAGTATTTGAATAAACGTCTCCCGCTTGATCACCATCGTGACCAGTTCCCGTTCAGGCGTGCCTTCGCCCGGAAATGGAGCCCGTACCCAGCGCGTTACGCCGTTCTCTTCGGACCGAATCAGCGGGATTCTCTCTACCTCCTCGGCGCCAAGGCTTTGATGGATACGGATGGCCCGGAAGTTGTCCGCCATTACATGGATATAGCCTTTTTGCAGGTTAAGCTCATTTACGGACCAAGTGCCGAGCGCAATCAGGGCGTAGATCATAATGTTGCCGAATTTTCCTTTACGGCCCCGGAGCAGGTTGTCAAACTCGCACTCCTTCTTGTCTTCATCGTAATGGATCAAACCCACCTGCCCTACAGGGGTAAGTTCCTCATCCTCCACAAAAAACAGAATGCGGTCGTCAGCGTTAACAACCTGGTGCTCTATCCATCGTCTCGTTCCCTCTTCGGATACGGGAAACCAGGTGGTGAACCAGGTTGAGGAAGCCTCTCTCCACTCGGTGAGCATTTTGATTTCAGCATCATTGTGAATGGTATCCATCGTGATAGGCCGCAATCTGCCACGGACCGTTCCTTTTACTACGATTGGGATGCAGCGAGAAGAAATGGAGCTTGCAGGTGTTTCCTTGTAGGTCCGTAATATCTCTTTCATCTTTAACGATCCCTTCTGTTCTTTGATTAATAGTACCCGTTAAGGTCTGCAAATCTTTTGAATGTTTTGTAATCCAGTTTGGCGATTTCTTTGGCATATTTGTTCTGGGACAGCTGTTCGGAATGGTAGCGCAGATAGCTTAACGGCTGAACCACATAAACGCCATTTCCGCGGGTTAACAGATTGATCCAGGTCGCCATATCGACAGCAAAGAACACTTGCTTGCCGGCCATAACGCCAAAGGGCTCGGTAAGGGCGTTTCTCCGGAACAATACGGTCGTAGGTTCGCCAAGATAGTTGGTCTGAGCGGAAAGCATTTGTCTCGCCAGCGTTCTGCCGTCGACGACGGTATCTTTGGAATAAAGCTGTGTAAAGGTTCCAAGCGGCGGAACGTAAATGCGATTGCCCTTTTTGTCGATGACTCGTCTTTGGGAGGCTACCAGCACAACGTCCGGCCGGCTTATCATATGGCGCATCATTTTTTCAATTTTTTGCGGATGGAACAAGTCGTCGTCATTTAAATAATTGATAAATTCACCCTGTGCGAGATTCAGAATTTTTTGCTGGTTGGCGAGAGGGCCAATGTTTTCCGGGTTTCTGTAGTATCTGATGACCGAACCGCGCGGCATGGACTGGTAGCGTGCCACGACTTGCTCGGTAAGATTGTCGGTGCTGTTGTCGCTGACGACAATTTCAATGGTGGGGTACGTCTGGTTCAATGCGCTTCTTAAGGCCAGTTCGAAATAATCCGGACGATTAAAGGTAGGAATTAATATACTTACGAGCGGGTTCATACGGATCTCTCCTTTAATTTTTGAGCTTGCTGACGTTTGAACTCTTCCAGATCAGGGAGACGCGAGTCCCTTTCCGAAAGGACGGGTTTGAGAATCGGCCAGGTGATACGAAGGCTTTCATCATTCCAGATCACTCCGCCTTCATGCTGCGGAGAGTAGCAGCGATCCACCTTATATATCACTTCGCAGTCATCCTCCAGTGTGCAGAAACCATGGGCAAAGCCTTTTCCAATATAAACCATCTTGTTGTTGTCTTCCGTGAGCAGGATGGAATCCCAGCGGCCATAGGTCTGGGAGCCTGGTCTCAGGTCAACAAACACATCATATATCGCGCCCTTGCATACCCGAATCAGCTTCGTCTCCGCATAAGGCTCGTGCTGCAGATGCAATCCCCGAATCGTGCCCTTTTTTCGTGAAAAGGACCGGTTTTCCTGAACCCAGTCCCAGCTTAGTCCATAGTCCTTGTAAGTCTGTTGATCATAGATGCGAGTAAAGTGGCCGCGATGGTCGTTATTGGGGAGGAGGCTTACTTCGTAAACCCCCTGCAGTCTGCATGGCTTGATCATCATTCAGCCTGCCCTCCCTTCATAAAATCGCTGATTTGTTCCAGACTGAATTGTCTCATCTCCCGATTCTGCTGATAGGCTTTGGTCCATTCGACGGTCCGGGTAAGTGCGGTGTCCACGTTCCAGCGCGGCGCCCATCCCAGATATTGTCTGGCAAGAGAGGAGTCCAACCGAAGCTGATGGGCTTCGCGAGGGTGGAGCGCGTCCTCTTCTGTCCGGTAAGCCGCCCCATCCCCCCACTCGGCGCAAAGTCTGCTCACCAGTTGTTCCACCGAAATCGAATCCGCATAATCCGGTCCGAAATTCCAGCCTTGGGCAACAGAGCCGCCGGAGTCCGTCAATTTTTGAGCTAGCAGCAAGTACCCGTGCAAGGGCTCGAGCACGTGCTGCCACGGCCGGACAGCTTTCGGATACCGGATTCGAACGGGTTCCTTGCCCAGAATGGCCCGGAAGCTGTCGGGGACCAGCCGGTCCTTGCTCCAATCTCCGCCCCCAATAACATTGCCGGCTCTGGCCGTAGCAACGGGCACCTTCGGCGCAGCCGAATCCACCGGATTAAAGAAGGCTCTGCGATAGCTGTCCGTAATGATCTCCGAGCAGGCTTTGCTGCCTGAATAAGGATCGCCGCCTCCCAGCCGGTCTGTTTCCCGGTAGCCCCAGGTCCATTCCTGGTTGTCATAGCACTTATCCGAGGTTACATTGATGACGGCCCGGATGGGACAACCGTTTTGAACGGCTTTCCTTACCGCCTCCAATAAATAAACGGTCCCCATCATGTTAATTTCAAAGGTAGCTGCCGGATTGTCATAGGATTCCCTAACCAGAGGCTGGGCCGCCATATGGATCACAATATCGGGAGACGTCTGCAAAAGCGCAGCCGATAAGGAATCCAAATCTCGAACATCATGAATATACGAGTGAATGATTTCATCCATATGGCAAATCTCGTATAAGCTGGGCCGGGTGTGAGGCTGCAGGGCATACCCCGTAACCGAGGCGCCAAGCGAATGCAGCCACAGGCTCAGCCAGGTTCCCTTAAATCCCGTATGCCCTGTTATAAAAACCTTCTTGCCGCTCCAAAAATCCGGATCTATTTCCAGTTTGGCGGGCATCATTTCATCATCCAACCCCCTTTCACTAGCCACATCTTCCTTTTAATAAATAAGATAGCTATTTGCTCAGGGCATCATATGGCTATTGGAGTAGCCTTGAAACCGGCATTAATCTATAGAACTACTAAATTCAAAAAATATGTATTCATCTAGGTCACACCTTTGGTTTTTGCATAGTATAGGAGCGAGAAGGGAGGAGATAACGATGAGCGATTTAGAAGTCAGACTGGAACAACTCATGACCACGCTTCAGAGCTCGATATTGAATGAAAACCATGTTGCCGGCAAATTGTTCAGAAAGTTCGGAGAGGTTCAAGCGACCATGGATTCCTTTAATGACAGCCGCGCTGATCAGAGTGAACTGGGCCAGTTTCAAACGCAAATAGCAGCTTTGAATTTGGATGAAGAACAAAGATCCGAGCTCCAGGCAGCCCTTAAAGCCGCTGCCAACGGCGGGACCACATCTTCGTCTGCCAGCTCAAACACAGACTATCTGAATGAGTTGATGAAGCAGCTGAAACACATTCAATCCCTGATCAGAGATCCCGGAGCGGATCCTGCAGCGGTCGTTTCAACAATCCGTCCATTTTATGAACAGGCCAGTACAGTAGCCCGAAACGTTTTGGGTTCATTCAATTTGAGCGGAAGCACGCTTCTCAGCTCCTTGCAAGCACTAGCTAGAAATCAGGTGCGCTAGAGCTCGTCTCCGAAAGGAAAGGGGCTTTCCCGAAAAGGTATATGAATTTCGCCTTTAGGGAGAGCCCCTTCATTCAGCAAAAATAGCTTCATCGGCCCAGAAAATAGCCTAATGGATCTCGGGTATTTCATAAATTCCGCGTATGCCAGGTTTTTGCATCCGGAACGTTCTTATATATGAGAGTGAATACGTTCTGAAGAAGGGTTTTATTTATTACTAAATTGGAGGTATGACTACATGGCTCCCCAATTAAACTTGGAGGATATGGTGAAAATCATTCAAAAAGCTGTGCGGCCGGAAACGATCACAAGGCTGGTTGACTTCGGCACTTCTGAATTGAAAAAGATAACGGATATTCTAAGCAGCGAGCGTTCCGAGACAGGCCAGACAGGAAAGACAGGGCAGACAGGGCAGACAGGGCAGACAGGGCAGACAGGGCAGACAGGGCAGACAGGGCAGGCCAATAAAACCCACCCATCGATGTCTTCTTTAAGAGATATTATTAGCTCCTTTCTAGGAGATAGCTCCTCGTCTCCTTTTACGCCAATTCTACGCAGGAATATCGGCAAGAATGTGCTGATAACGACAAGGTTGGGAACGGTTGACGGTGTTATTTCGGAGGTAGGTAACCGGTATGCGGTGCTGACTGAAGGCAAGGGCTCCACAGTTATTGTCAATTTTAGCAATACGCTGGCCGTACAAGAGGATGAACCGGAGGAAGGATCGAAAGAGGAAACTTTTACCGAAGCCGGAAAAGTAGGTGCTTTAAAAGGCAAGAATGTAGAGATTGCAACGACGGTCAATACGTTTACAGGTGTTCTCCTGTCATCTAACGAACCCTTTATTACGGTACGTACAAGCGATCCGGACGGCAACGGGGATACTAGAGTTGTGTCCATTCTGACAACTTACGTCGTTTACGTGCGGACGAACGGCTAATTAGAAAAAGATTCATTCCCGGAGATGGGTACGCTGTTTTATAAAACGGTTAAAGAGAGGCTGCCCTGAGCAAGCTTCTCTTTTTTCTGCAGGTGGAAAGAAGGGAAAAGAGAAAAGCCCCTCCATTATGAGAGCCCTGCAAAACACAATGGATTTCCGGCTGGTGGCATGAAAACGCAAGTGCTTTCGGCTAAAAAGTGCCGTAAAATAAACAAATGCAGTCCGTTCTCCCTTAAGAGGCGGGTTGCATTTGTCCTTTCAGCTTTACCACTCACTTTACATATACAACGAAAGCGGAAAGTACGGCACATGATTCACCCTCACAACAGTGGAAGACAAACTAAGAGCCGTAGAACGCGGAATTGAAACGATGGATGGTCAGGTTTTCATGGGGATAATCGTATTATGATAGGGGCTTGCTGTATTTGGGCGTTACGAATCAAGGAGAACAAGAGCCTATCCCGTGATAGTCTCTTGTTCTGTGACAGTACTCATACTTAGAATGTTTTCAGAACAATCACCAAAAGAATGTAAAGTACCAATATTACTGTGGTAGAAGTAAAGCCTTTAAATCCTACACATTCACTCATCTTTATCCCTCCTTGTAGCCTTTTCATCACCATAATATGCTGTATACATTTCACTGCGTGTATTATAGCCCAAATCGTGTACACCAATAATAGACGTTTAGATCGGAATTGGTGAAGCGCTATTATCGTGCCCATCCAGCAGAAAGAGTTTGGCAAAGCCGTACCGTCTTCGAACATTTACGCCCAAAAGAATAGGAGAGTATGGATCCGTCTAATATTCCAATGCTAGCAAAGTTAATGAGAGTACCTATATCACCTGAGTTATTTTGGACATAAACTATTTCATCTAACGGGGGAGTTGCTCGTCACAACAAAAATAGTGAGGTGCGACTTTTAGATGAAAATCGTGGTGTTGTCTGGCGGGTCGGGCAAGCGACTATGGCCCTTATCGAATGAGGTTCGGTCAAAGCAGTTTTTAAAATTGTTGCACGATCCCGAACACGGGTTCATTTCAATGATTCAACGCATATGGAGCCAGTTGAAAGAGAGCGATCTCGCCCAGGATACGCTGATTTCGGCATGCAAGACTCAAATCGACTTGATCAAGAGTCATCTAGGTGTCGACACGCCTTTGATCGTAGAACCGGAAAGGAGAGATACATTTCCGGCAATTGCATTGGCCGCGTCATATTTATATTCACAGCATGGCGTGGATGCGAATGAGTTAATCGTCGTTATGCCGGTGGATCCGTATGTGCATAGGCATTTTTTTAGCATTGTCCGGCATATGGAGCAAGTGTTGACCGAAAGCAGGGCAGATATTGCCTTAATCGGCGTTAAACCTACCTCCCCCTCGTCCAAATTCGGATATATCGTACCCTGCAAGGAGGACGAAGTCAGCCAGGGAACCGATTATCTCCGTGTGAGCGCATTTGAAGAAAAGCCTTCCGAAAGCAGGGCGCAAGCGTTGATCCATGAAGGAGCCATTTGGAATTGCGGCGTGTTCGGTTTTCGATTGCGATTTCTCCTGGATATGCTGAAGCAAAGGAATATTCCACTTCAATACGAGGAATTAGCAGGTCAGTACGGGAGCCTTCCGAAAATCAGCTTCGATTACGAGATTGTGGAGAAGACGAGCCGAATCGTGGCCATTCCATACGAAGGGGACTGGAAGGATCTTGGAAGCTGGGACGTACTTACGGAAGAACTCCATTCTCATCAGGTAGGTAAAGGGTATATAGATAAGGATTGCGTGAACACGCATGTCCTCAACGAACTGGATATTCCTCTTGTCGTTTTAGGTCTATCCAACGCCATCGTGGCGGCAAGTCCCAACGGTATTTTGGTCTCTGACAAGTCGAAGAGCCATCGTCTCAAAGAGATCCTGCAAGACACGGACCATAAGCCTCGATTTTGGGAATATCCATGGGGGTGGAGCCGGTTCTTGTACGGGAAAGAGGGGGAGAGCGGAGGTCTCCATGTGACTTCCACCATTTGCATTTATTCCGGCCAAGAAACCACGTTTCCACCACATTCAGATCGATTCGTGTCATGGATGGTCATGTCGGGAGACGGAGAAGCGGTTTGGGGCAATCAATCCGCCAAATTACAGCCGGGTGTGGTTTTACGAATTCCGGCCGGAGCAAGAATCGGCGCAAGGGCAAAGTTGGAGCTTGAACTGGTTGAAGTCAGGGTCGAAGGGGGAGCGTAATGGAATATTGGAAAAATAAGAAGGTGTTGGTGACCGGAGGAAGCGGATTTCTCGGCTCGCATGTGGTCGAACGCTTGGAGCATAGAGGCTGCCTGCAAATTATCGTTCCGAGAAGCAAGCAGTATGATCTAAGGCACCCGGACCGATGCATGGCGCTTTTACAGGCTTATCAACCCGATATCATCATTCATTTAGCCGCCTCGGTAGGGGGGATCGGCGCTAATCGGGCGAATCCGGGTTCTTATGTTTACGATAACTTAACGATGGGCGTTCATCTGATGGAAGCAGCCAGACGTCATGGCATCGAAAAATTCGTCACATGCGGAACCATATGTTCTTATCCGAAATTTGCGAAGGTTCCGTTCCGGGAGGAAGATATCTGGGACGGCTACCCGGAGGAGACGAACGCCCCTTACGGATTGGCGAAGAAGATGCTGTTAGTGCAAAGCCAGGCTTATCGCATGCAATACGGCCTCAATTCGATCTATGTCCTGCCTGTGAATTTGTATGGGCCTCGCGACAACTTCGATCTGGAATCGTCGCACGTCATCCCTGCGCTGATCCGAAAATGTGTGGAAGCCGTGCGGACCGGCAGCGAAAGTATCGACGTATGGGGCAGCGGAAAAGCTACTAGGGAGTTTCTGTACGTGGAGGATGCGGCTGAAGCGATCTTGCTTGCCGCGGAACATTATAACGGTCCAGATCCAGTGAACATTGGAACCGGCAAAGAGATTCCGATTAAAGAGCTTGCGGAGCGAATCGCCGAGCTGACCGGGTATCAAGGCCGATTGAACTGGGACTTGGACAAACCGGATGGGCAACCCCGCAGATGCCTGGATGTCGAAAAAGCGAAACGGTACTTCGGATTCGAAGCGCAGGTTCGGTTGGAAGAGGGGCTAGCGCGTACGATAGCATGGTATACGAAAGAATCGCTTGCCAAAGGCTCCGCAGGAGAATAACGGGTATGCCTCGTTCATTATGTTCGAGTAAATACCGCCGTGTTCGATTGGCGGTATTTACCCGACTTTCGATCAACGAAAGATGAGCCGTCATCGATCGCGAAGCATCAAGCGAAGAGCAGTGCGAGAAGGGAATTGGAGGAGGAATGTGAACATGTCGCCAACTATGGATGCGCTTGTCACCTTTATCAGCAGCCGCTATCCCGAACTGCAGGGGGAATCTTTTCGAATCGTGACAGAGGGGATGCAGAATACCGTTATCATCGTGGGGGAGCGTCTCGTCTTTCGCTTTCCGTTGTCGTCTGACAGCGTATCTTTGGAGACGGAGAAGAGGTTTCTTCCGAAGCTGGCGGAACGAGTCACGCTGCCTATTCCCAAAATTTTATTTGAATCTGATTCGCAGGACGATCTGCAGTACATCGGTTATCCGATCATCCAAGGCGAACCGCTTATGGACGTCCATTTCCTTTCGCTGTCCGAAACCGTTAAGGATCGAATCGCGAAGGAAATCGCGGATTTCCTTACCTCTCTGCATACGTTCCAAGATGATCCCGTAACGAGGAACGATCCGGATGAAAGCCGAGTGACGTGGAAAGGCGGGTGGGAATTCTTCTTCGCCGAGATCGAACGTTTCGTCGAGCCCAAGCTTGGGAAGAACGAACGGTTATGGGTCCAACGAATGCGCCGTGAGTATTTGCAAACGGACGGAAGCTTCGAGTTTACTCCCTGTTTGATTCATGGAGATTTCAAGCGGGAGCATATCTTTTACGACCCGGATGCCGAAAGGCTCAGCGGCATTATCGACTTCGGCCAACTCAAGGTCGGGGACCCTGCCTATGATTTTCACTATTTGCATTTAAATTATGGAGAGCGCTTCATGAACTCCGTATATTTGTATTACCTGGGGCCGAAAGACGACAATTTTCACAGCCGAATCGAAATCTATACGTATTTCCTCTGGCTCAGCGAACTCCTGTATGCCGCCCGAATGAACGATGTACCGGTTTGGAATCGGGGGGCGGCTTGGTTGTCGTCGATAGCGAGCCGGACCTATTCCTGAGGGGTGACGAAAATGGCAGAAACGTTTGCAAGCATCATCGTAACTGCGCAGCATATCAGCGGAGAAAGACGCCTGGTCGTGCATAACCCTACTGATTATCCGTTGATCGGTATGGGGGCGCAAGGTGCGGTGTTCCGAATCAGCGCAGAAGAATGCGTAAAGATATATCAAGATCCAAGAGAAGCTGTATTTGAAAGAGAGGCGCTTGAGGCGGCCAAGGGAATCGCTTATTTTCCCCGGCTGTTACGCAGCGGACCCAATTACATCGTGATGGAGTATATCGAGGGTCCAAGCCTCGAGACGGTGCTTTACCAGGGACAGCCCCTTACGGAGCGCATGGCCGGGCAACTGCTTGGGATCCTGCAGGAAATGCGCCGTTTGCGTTTTACGCGGATCGACACGAGAACCGAGCACATTTTGGTGTCCGAAGGAGAACGGCTGCATGTCATCGATCATATCGGGGCCTTCTTAACGACGAGGCAGGTTCCTTACTTATTATTGAGAAGCCTTGAATGGGTAGGGGCTCTGCTGCCTTTCCTAGCTTATGTAGCACACCACGATCCGGAGTTATATAACGAATGGTGTCTGAAGAGGAAGGAAGGGGTTGACGACATCCAGGGGGTGCCGGAAATTCCCCCTGCGGCGTTGCTTCCTACGAAATAATCCCGGAGGAGTCCGTGGTTATGCCCCAATTTTGTAGACAGTTAAAAAAGCTATACTGCAAGCTGGCGCCGGTACTTAATCGGAGTCAGCTTGTTCCGTTTTTTCGCACTTGGATTGACAATTCGTCAGAAAAAAAGACCGCTATCCGATGGGATAGCGGCCTGAGTAACTTGCCTATGATTCTTGAAGTAACGGGGGAGTTTGCCGTGCTCGGTTATCCGTTCAACTTTGGCGTGACATCGATCAAGTCAAGGATGTTCTCGAATTTAAATTCGAGCAGCATTTCTTTCTTGATTACATCCCGCAGAGTCCGTTGTACGCTCTTGTCAAGGTCAAGCAAGTTAGACAAGCTGACTACGCTTGGCGAGAGCTTGATGTCGGTGCTCAATGTCCCCAGGACAAACTGAATCTTTTCCGCCTCTGCATTTATGATATGTGCAAGCGCCAACTCTTCCAAGGCTACCGACGCTAAAAGGAGGGGGATTGTTTGACCCGGAGTGATGCTAATCGTGGGGGTAATGTTAGGGATATTAGGTTGAGACATGGTATCACCTCGTTTCTTCTTCGGATGCTCTATAATATTGAGCTTCACCGTTATCCGACACTGCAAATGTCATGGAATCCAAAAAAAGTTAACTGTCTATGTCTATGTCTGTGTCTGTGCCGACAACGACATCTCCGTGTTTCTTCACAAGCTCTTGCAACGCTTCTTTTGAAGCCGAGAAGGTTGGCGATATTTCGAGTGCACGAGCATACACATCCGCAGCGTCTTGGTAATGCCCCAGTTGTTCCAGACAATAGGCTTTGAAATGAAGCGCCTGAAAACTGCCTAGTCCTTTCAAGGTTAGATGTTGTAAATTTTCTTCCCCCAGCTCCAAACAACGATCGAAAGTCTCCAGGGCCTCCACGTACATTTCCTTCGCAATCAAGACAACACCCTTGTAAAAATGTAAATCAACATAGTCCGGATACAGCATGATCGCCCGTTCGATCCCCGGCCAAGCCCCTTCGATGCTGCCGGTATTGATGAGAATGGAATATTTAAGCCGGTACAGAAGAGAGGGGGGCGTGAGCGACTCTTTCAAGAATCCGACGATCGCGCGGTTAACGTATGCGAACGATTCGTTGTATTGATTGGCGCGGTAATATTCGCTGGCGAGATGGTAGTCGATCCACGGGCCATGATCGGATTTCTCCGCCTCTTTCCGCAGCATGCCGAGGTTTCGTTCGAGTTTATTCTTTTGTTCGTTTTTTTCGTCCAAGTACCCGTAATGATGCACCCGGATCGGCAGGGTCGGAATCTTGGTAATGCCCATTTCGGCCAGGATTTCGTCGGCATTCAGCATCTCGTGAATACTATAACGAAACCTGAAGCCCTTGCGGTTGCGAAATAACCTCGTATGCGCGATCAGAAACGTTTGGTTCGGATCCGGACGTTCTCCGAAATAATTAACCAGCTGGATGGAGAGCAGCGGATCGGGCGCGTACAGCGCGTCGCGAAGCAAGTGAACGTCGCGTTCATCGACGGCTTCATCCGCATCAAGCCATAAGATCCAATCCCCGGTAGCTTGCTTAAGCCCGTAATTTCGTGCGTCCGAGAAGCTCCCGTTCCAAACAAAGCGGTGTACGACAGCTCCCAACGATTCGCATATTTCAACCGTTCGGTCCGTCGAGCCCGTATCTACTACGATCATTTCATCAACGACGGATTTGACGCTTTGCAGACAGTCTGCTATGCAATCCTCTTCGTCTTTGACGATCATGCAGAGTGAAAGCTTTTGATTTCTCAACATATATCCCTCCTAATCTTAAAAATCGTGCAGAATCGATTTATTTTATTCCCTATATGGATAGAAGTGCATATTTGGAACGCAAATAGACATTCGGAAATATAGTACATCTATAAATATCAAAAGAATCCGGGGGAGGATGCTAGGCGAATGAATAGAGTTAGGGTCAACTGGTCAGGATCGCAATTTGAACAGCATAGTTTGGCCATTGTGAACCGACAAGTAACGAAGATACTTTCCGAGGACCAACGCATCGAACTCAGAAGGGTCATCCCTAGGGAAGAATGGAGTCTGGGAAGCGGTTCGATCAAGGGGAGCGAAGGGGAGTATCTCCCTTTTCCAAGGAGCGACGCTGCGGTTTCACATCAGTGGCCCCCCGTTTGGAAGAGACCGCAGACTCGGCGTTGGATTTGCATGCAGGCCTGGGAGTATGGTTCTCTGCCGAAGCAGTGGGAAATTCCGATGAAATACGGCGTAGACGAGGTATGGGTCTATAGTGCTTACAACAAAGAAAATTATATCCGTTCCGGTATACCGGAATCGAAGATTCATGTCATTCCGCTCGGCATCGACGAGAATGTCTTTCATCATCGCAATGCAGACCTCATCATTAAAGCACCTTGGTTTGCCTTCCTGTTTGTCGGCGGAACGATCGATCGCAAGGGGATCGACCTTCTATTGAATGCTTATATCTCGGAGTTCAATCGAAAAGACAACGTTTGCCTGATTATTAAAGATAACGGGGTGCGGTCCTTTTACAAAGGACAGACGCTCGATCGTGCGATCCGCGAAATGACGGCGCAGCCGGATCTCCCGCGCATGCTCTATGTCGATAGACCTTTTTCGGAAGCCGAATTGGCGGAACTATACCGTTCGAGCGACTGTTTGGTAGCCCCGTATCGGGGAGAGGGGTTCGGCTTGCCGATGGTAGAGGCGATGGCGTGCGGTCTCCCGATTATCGCTCCGGATCAAGGGCCCAGCCGTGATTTTTGTACCGATGAGTCGGCTTATTTTATCCCTTCGAGGGAGTTCAGATTGCCGGAGCGGAACATCGGCGAATTAACGACGATAGAGAATCCTTGGCTGCTCTCGATCGATCAAGAACAACTGCAGGCGACCATGCGATATGTATATGAGCATCGTGACGAAGCGGCAGCGAAAGGGAGGAAGGCGAGTGCGCATATCTTGTCCCGGTTTACTTGGCGACATAGCGCCGAAGAGGTTGGAAAAAGGCTTCTTTCGTAATCCAAACACAAGTTTACAAAAGGAAGGGTGGATAGCGTGAAATCAGCGCTGATTACGGGAATTACCGGTCAAGACGGAGCATATCTCGGGAAATTGTTGTTGGAAAAGGGGTATAGAGTTGCGGGCATCGTACCGCGCCGAAGCACGAGTTCGTTGTGGAGGCTGGATTACCTTGACATAACGGATGAGATCGACCTCATGGACGGCGATATTTTGGACCCCGCTTCGATTATGAGAGCGATTCGTGCATCGAAGCCGACTGAACTGTATCACTTGGCGGCACAGAGCTTCGTTGCTTCTTCGTGGAATCAGTCGCTTCTTACCGCTCAGAGCACGGGAATAGGCGTTCTGAACGTGCTTGAGGCGATTCGTGGCACGAACCCGGACATTCGAATGTACCAGGCATCGTCCAGCGAGATGTTCGGCAAGGTGGAAAAGTCGATTCAGGACGAAGAAACGAAATTTTATCCCAGAAGTCCATACGGCGTGTCCAAGGTCTTCGGGTATTGGATGACCAAGAACTTTCGGGAAAGCTTTGATATGTTCGCAAGCAACGGCATTTTGTTCAACCACGAATCCCCGCTCCGCGGATTGGAATTCGTAACGCGAAAGGTAAGCCATGCGGTAGCCCGAATCGCTACCGGGAAGCAGAAGGAGCTTCGTCTTGGCAATCTTGCTGCCAAGCGGGATTGGGGATTCGCGGGGGATTATGTGGAGGCGATGTGGCTTATGCTGCAGCAAGATCGGCCGGACGACTTCGTTGTCGCCACGGGCCGGACGGAAACCGTCGAGGAGTTGTGCCGCGTCGCGTTTGATTATGTCGGGCTGAACTATAAGGATTATGTGGTGGTTGATCCGAAGTTTTACCGGCCGGCCGAAGTAGATTTACTGCTTGGCAATCCGGAAAAGGCAAAGCGGCAGCTTGGTTGGACGACGAAAACGAGCTTTGAGCAATTAGTTCATATGATGGTAGAGGCAGACATCGTTCGCGAGCGTCTCGCACCCTAACGCAGGAAGAGAGAAGGAGGTCAGGAATCAAAGTGAATCAAGAACGGTTTCTGCTGATTAAATCGTGGGCTTGCGGCTTTTGGTCCGCGATGGAGCATGTGGCCGGGGCCCTGCTCATTGCCGAGCTGACAGAGCGCATTCCGGTTATTTTCTGGGGTGCGGATTCCTTATATGCTTCCGAAGATCCGCAAAACAAGGACGCGTTTGCGATGTACTACCAGCCGATCAATCATTACACCATCGATGATGTGGAGAAGGATCACTATACCTACTTTCCGGAAAGGTGGAACCGCCACAATTTAAGATTCTCTCATTTAATGGATATTTCCGATCTGAACGACGTTCCAGGAAATTTCTTCAACCGGACGGAACAGGTGCTGGTAACCAATGTTCATATCGCCCTGCATTACTTCCGCCATCTTATTCCTGAAGATCATCCGACATACGGAATGGAGCATCATGACGTATACCGTTATCTGTTTCAAAAATATTTCAAGCTGCAGCCGGATGTAGAGGAAGAAATCAACCGCTTTTACGAGTCGAATATGAGCGATCACGGGCCTTGGCTGGGCGTCCACATTCGGGGAACCGACAAAATTATGGAACGCCCCTTGCTGTACCAACTGAACGCCAATTATCCCGAGCGTATCAACGATTTTCTAGAGCGGAACCCATCCGGGCACATCTTTATGCTTACCGATTCCGAACAGATCCTTCGTAAATTTCAAGCCCGGTTCGGTGATCGCATTCTCAATACGGACTGCTTGCGGTCTCCAGACGATATGCTCTCCGTTCATCATCATATGACCGGATACGAAGGACGGCGTAAAGGGATCGAAATTTTGAAGGACACGTATCTCGCCGCCCGGTGTGATCAGTTCCTCGGCGCCAGCTTCTCAAACGTGTCCATCGCCGTCCTGCGCTTGAAGTCTTGGGCGAATGATGAGATTCACTTGGTCGCCGATCAATTTTAACCGGGAAAGGGGGAACATAAAATGCCGGGAAACGAGCGTTATTTGTTAATTAAAGCATGGGGGGCCGGCTTTTGGTCCGACACGATGCATGTCGCCGGCCAGCTTCTCATTGCCGAGATCACGGGAAGAATCCCTGTCGTATATTGGGGCGTCGAATCATTGTATCATGCGCCGGATCCATATGAGCGAGATGCGTTCGGCATCTATTTCGAGCCGGTATCAGGCCGCACCATCGAAGACTTGTCGAATCCGGATTTCACGTATTTTCCGCGCCGCTGGAATGCTAATAACTTACGCACCTTAACAAGGTTCAGCCTCGACGATTTCAAGGATTTCTCCGATATCAAAAGCGTTCTGGAACGGGAAGAGGATGTTCTCGTGAACGATGTCTATTTGTGGGCGGAGCATATCAGCCCATTCCTTCCTGAGGGACATCCTGCATATGGGAAAAATGCGGAAGAAGTGAACCGATACTTGTTTCAGAAGTATTTCAAGCCGAGTCCCGCAATGCAAGAAAAAGTGGATAGCTTCTATCGGGATCGAATGAGTGGCAGGCATCCCGTTATCGGCGCCCACATTCGTGGAAGCGATAAGGTAAAGGAATATCAGCTGCTGCATGAGGTGAACCGGCGATATCCCGAGCGCATTAACCAATATCTGCAGCTGTACCCGAACGCCTCCATATACATCATGACCGATGAAGAGCGGATTTTAAGCGAATATAAGGAGCGCTACGGAGACCGGCTGATTTATACCGGCTCGATGCGGACGCCGAATGAGGCGATCGGCGTACACGAGCTGACACAGTTCAGTAGAGAGGCCAAAGGCTGGGATATCGTGCAGGAAACGTTTCTTGCCCTGCGCTGCGACCATTTTTTAGGGAACTATGCATCCAATGTAACCAAGGCGATCAGTTGGCTGAAAAATTGGGAAGCGGGGAGTTTGGAATGGCTTAATCTGTAAAAGGGGGAGGGGCGCATTGAAGGAATATCCATTAGTCAGTATTGTTACGCCTTCTTTTCAGCAGGCGAAGTTCATTGAGGAAACAATAGAAAGCGTAAGAGCCCAGACCTATCCCAATATCGAGCATATCGTGGTAGATGGGGGATCCACCGATGGCACTGTCGACACCTTAAAGAGGCTCAGCTGCTCTGAGGATCGATTTCGTTGGATTTCCGAGCAAGATCGCGGGCAGTCGAACGCTATAAACAAAGGCTTGAAAATGGCGCAAGGGGAAATTATCGGGTGGCTGAATTCTGACGATACGTATGAGCCCCACGCGGTGGAACTCGCCGTGACCGCTCTTCAGGAGCACGAATCCTGGGGGATGGTATATGGCAAGGCGGATTATACGGATGAGAAGAGCCGGTTCATTCGTCCTTATCCGGTGGAGCCCTTCGAACGGCAACGGTTATATGAAGGCTGCATTATTTGCCAACCGGCGGCGTTTATGCGGAAGCACGTCATGGATGAGCTGGGCGGCATTGACGAATATTTTCACTTCTGCATGGATTACGAGCTGTGGATGAGAATCTCGAACCATTATCCGGTCGGTTTTATTCCGGAATTACTGGCCCATTCCCGGCTTCATGACGAGAGCAAGACGATGACGCAATATTTCCAGGTCGGACTGCCGGAAATTATTCGAGCCAGTGTCAAAAATTTCGGTTCGGTGTCGGAGCAGTGGTTGAGTCAGTATTACGTTCACGCCGTCCTGCTTGAGGACCAAAAATTATGGGATGTCATCATCCGGTCGGAGCCGATCCGGTAGGTGCTGACCCGGAATGGGGGGCTGAACCGTTTTTGTGCAGCTTCACGATGTTTTCAAGTTTGTTTAAGAGCAGCATTTCTTTGTTGACGATATCGCTTAGACTGCTTTGCACATTGTGATTGATTGAGAGCAGGTTAGAGAAGGTCAACTCGTCCTCAAAGCGGCTGAGAAGCGTATCCAACTTCTCAGCTTCTGCATTGATGAGGTGAGAAAGTGCGATCTCCTCGAGAGCGACGGACGAGAACAGCAGCAATATGCTTTCGTCCAAGGTCAGTTTGTCCGCGATGCCCGAGAAGTCAGGGAAATCCGGGAAGTTTGGAAAATTACTCTTCGTCATTGGATTACCTCGTTTCTATCCAGTGTCGTCATATTTACTATATGAATCGAAACGGAGGATATTCCTGCCTGATATCGTTTCGGAAAGCGGTGGATCCATGTTGAGAAAGAAAACCGTGATTATCGGAGCCGGCGGTCATGCGAAGGTGGTCATGGACATCTTGCTTGCGAATCCCGAAATCGAGGTCGTCGGTTTGATCGACAAGCGCGATGGTTCCAATATAAGGGGTTATAAGAGATTAGGGGATGACTCCTTGCTGCCGGAATTGTTGCGGCAAGACATTCGTCACGCCTTCGTTGCGGTCGGCGACAACGACCTTCGAAGGCGTCTGGCCAAACGGGCGGCTGCGCTCGGTTTTCAGTTTATAAACGCGATCAGTCCGCATGCGGTTGTCTCGGAAACCGCGTCGCTCGGGAACGGCATCGCCCTAATGCCCGGGAGCATCATAAACGCCGACGCCCGGATCGGCGATCATGCAATCGTGAATACGGGGGCTTCCGTTGATCACGATTGCATGATCGGTTCGCTCACGCATCTCGCTCCCGGATGCCGATTGGCCGGCGGAGTGACGACAGGCGAGGGCGTATTTCTCGGCATCGGCTCGAAAACCGTTGATCAAGCGTTTATCGGGGCCTGGTCCGTCGTCGGCGCCGGTGCTGTCGTCGTCGGCGATATTCCGGATCGTTGTCTGGCTTACGGCGTCCCCGCCCGTATCGTGAAAGCGATCGACGCCGGCTTTCTAGCTCACAGAAAGGAGAATCATATGTCGTGATCAGATACCCTATTTCGTCTCCAATGTTGAACGGCAAAGAAGAGGAATATGTGATGGATGCCGTTACATCGACGTGGATATCCTCGACAGGCGCTTACATCGACCGTTTCGAGCGAATGTTCGCCGAATTTTGCGGTACCACCTACGCTGTGTCATGCGTAAACGGGACGGCGGCGCTGCATTTGGCGCTGTTGGCGCACGGCGTACAGCCGGGGGACGAGATCATCGTTCCGACCGTGACCTTCGTAGCCACCGCGAATGCCGTTACGTATTGCGGAGCTATGCCGGTATTCGTCGATTCGCAGCCGGACACCTGGAATATCGATCCCGCCCAGATCGAGGAGAAAATTTCGCCAAGAACCAAAGGAATCATCTGCGTATCGTTATACGGTCATCCGGCGGATATGGAACCCGTTCTGCGGATCGCGGCAAAACGTGGGCTGTTTGTCATTGAGGATGCAGCGGAAGCTTTCGGGGCCATGTATCAGGGAAAACGGGTAGGTTCCATCGGACATAGCGCGATATTCAGCTTTTATGGCAATAAGATCATCTCGACGGGGGAGGGTGGCATGGTCGTGACGAACGACGAGCGGATCGCCAAAGCCGCCCGAATGTACCGCGGGCAAGGAAGCGATGGGGAGCGAAAATACTGGTTCCCCGAGGTCGGTTACAACTACCGCATGACGAACGTCGCCGCAGCCATCGGGTGTGCCCAGCTAGAGCGGGCGGAGTGGCATATTGATCGAAGACGGCGAATCGCATCGTGGTATCGGGAACAGTTAGAAGGCTGCCCGTTGGTACAGCTGCCCGTTCAGAAAGAAGGGACTTTCAATGTATATTGGTTATTTAGCGTCGTCTTGCATGAGTATACGGAAGACAGGCGCCAGAAGCTGATGGACCGGCTTTCCGAGAGAGGGATCGAAACGAGGCCGTTTTTTTATCCTTTGCACATACTGCCTCCATATCGCCATCTGCAGCCTTTGCGGGACTTTCCGGTCGCGAACCGCATTTGTGCGCAAGGCATCAATTTGCCGACCTACGCAGCCTTGAGGGAAGAAGATGTTACGGATATATGCGGTTGTCTCATTGAATTGCTTGAGAACGACCAATCGGACGAAAGGGGAGCCTCGTAGTGGAGTCTGCGAAACCAAGAATGTTATGGATGTGCTCTCATCTTGTGCTTCGTTACGAAGAAGTTCCGCTATGGATCGAGGCGGGATTGGAGGTCATTCCGGCGCTGGGACATCCGGAATGGATCCGCTTCGATTCGCGCTACGATGACGAGACGGATCCGATGTATGTGGATTGGAGAGCTCATTGTACCTTGCCGACAAATGTATCGGACCGCATTCGAAGAGTGGACCTGGCCGATCCGGGAGAGGAAGGCATCGCGCTCTTGAACAAATGGCTGGATATCATATATATCGCAAGCTTCGCCGAAATCGTAGAGTCCGTTCTCCAATGGTTTCAAGGAACGGTCGTTTACAGAACGTTCGGTACGCCGCCGCTTTCGGGCTACACGGAGTATTCCCATCATAAAGGCCTTGATATGAACGTTTTCGGAATCGCGGATAACCTGGTCTGGTCACCGATATTGAAATCGCTGAATGATAACGAAGACGAGAGATTGACTAGAAACACGGTTTATTTGCCCGCTTTCGTCTCGCCGGAACGGCTACCGTTCCGGTGGGCAGGCCGCGATTCGGAGCGCAGAGTAACTACCTTATATTCCTATCTCCATAGTTCGAATTGGACGTACGAAAACTATGAAAAATTCAAGAGCGCGTTTAAGTCTATAGATTACACGGTGCTCGGACGCAACGATAAACGTTCGCCGCGATGCGCGGATCCGGCGATCGACGGCAACGTGGATTTCTCCACGTTGATGAGCCGATTAACGGGCTCGCGGTTATTTTGCTACGGCGGCGTCGAATCGCCGTACCATCTTCATTTCACTCCAATGGAAGCAATGACGATGGATGTGCCCATACTATTCCTGGAAGGCTGCGGCCTGACCCGCGAAGCCCGCGAATACGGTCTTGCGGAAGAGAAGCTTCTCGCGTTGGGAATGTGCGCAAGCCATGAGGTCATGGCGGAAAAGGCGGCGCTGCTGCTCGACGACTTTGACGCTTTGGAAGTACTGCGCAAGGCGCAGAAGCGCGTTCTTCTGCCCGTATTCGGAAGAGATCGGGCTCTTGCGATCGCTGCTTCGTTCGTTGAGCGCGAGACCGTCAAGGCGAACGACAGGCGTGGAGACCTATACTCGAGTGCCGCAAAACCTGCGCCAGCGAGTCAAAGGGTGTCGGCCGGAAGGAATATAACGAAAGTAAAAAGCATGCCGTCCGCGCCGGGGGAATACCGCATGTTTTCGGCGCCGAATATCGTGGGCGAGGTCGGTGCGCTCGTGATCGACGATCGGCATGGCTATTATGTACGGAGAGGCGATCCCGCAAGGGAGCATCAGGGCATGCTGATCAGGGAGCCTGTATACAAAATGTTCCCGGGAGAATACGAGTTTACTTTAACCCTCTTCGTCGAAAGGGTGGGGGATGAACCGATCGGACATTTTTCGGCAGGGGTCTGGGACCCGGTGTATCGGGATATGTTCCTGATTCCGCTCCTCCCGCAAGAGGCCGGAATCGTTTCGTTCCGGGGGATCGCGAACATCCGCGATGCGATCGTCTCCGCGAAGAAGGAAATGCGCGTCGTTTGGTTCGGACAAGAGAAATTGGATGTGCTGGAAATCCGCGTTAAGAAAATAACCGACGATCTTTCGCTGACCTCTGGCGACATTATCGACTTTCAGTGGGGTTCGGGGTTTTCGATCATGGAGTACTCCGATGAGCGGTCGTGGCGTTGGTGCGCATCGGCAGGGGATTTGTTCATCGAGAACCGGTATTCAACGAGCAGATCCGTAATAATAAAGTTTTCATTAGAGACACCTTTTGAAGAGGAAGCCAATGTGACGATTTCGGGCGGCTTATGGAACGATCGGTTTAAACCTCATGCTGGCGGTCTTGGCATAGAGAAGACGCTGTTGATTCCGCCTGGAAAACATAAGATAACGTTCCAGTGCGACGGGAAACGATTAGAGGCGCCGCAGGATCACAGGGAACTGGTTTTCCAGGTCATAAATTTTCATCACTCCATACTTGAGTGAGTCTTGGCGGACAGGGCCGGTGAGCGATCATCGGCTTTTTTGGGCTTATAACACCTTGTACAAATTCTCTTTGTCCATCAAGGTTTGATTGAGGATTTGTGCCAAGTATTGAAGTTCGTTTCGCTGTTTCTGGCTCCAGCCTTTCGCCGCATTCTCCAGATATTTAATCCGTCGTTTGATTATCGTGGAGTTTTTGCGGTGGTTGGCTTCGAATTTTTTACGATCTTCCGTACCGAAACCGAATACCCGGCTGTATAAGATCAACTTCCTGGAGAGAAGCTTGAAATTTTCGAGTATCGAACGGAGCGCTGTGAGGTATTGTGCGCGCAGCTTGAAGCGGTCGGCAGGATTGCTCAATACCTGCAGTCCCTCAAGTAAGAAAGAATTGAGCACATGGAATGATTTGAAAAGAGAAATCTCGAGATCATAGACGGATTGGTATGCCAGCTCCCTTTGATTGCTCATATACGTTTCCCCTTATCTCCTTCTACATAATTTGAGGTTATTCTTCCACTTCTTCCTCCACTTCTTCCTCCACTTCTTCCACTAAAGTGACGACCGTCTCC
Source organism: Paenibacillus caui (assembly GCF_019904135.1). Taxonomy (GTDB): domain Bacteria; phylum Bacillota; class Bacilli; order Paenibacillales; family Paenibacillaceae; genus Fontibacillus; species Fontibacillus caui. The sequence goes on from NZ_JAIOGQ010000035.1 coordinate 44,601, forward strand.
AGTTTGCGGATGAGAAGCCACTCTTTAAACAAGACTGTATCCAACAAACGAGTAACGGAACGGTTAAACTCAATGATTTGATTGGTCGTAGGCTTCGAAGGGAAGTGAGGGCGATCGCCTACGAAAGCTTTAATTTTGTCGGATTCGGCATTGATCAGATGGGATAACGCGATCTCTTCCATAGCGATGGATTCCAATAAATCCAAAGCGACTTCATCTAAGGACGGACGAAACGGTTGTTCCGGAATTTGCGGCATGCTCATGAGTATCACCCATTTCTTTTATTCAGTTAACACGAAATATTGATATGCTATTTCGAGCAGGAATAGAACCGGCAGAATAAGAAAGAATAAGCAGGACGAACCGCTTAAGCTCGATCTAAATATTTCCAAATGCGAAGATCTGCCGGATGTCAAATCTTTTCAGGATACCGAAGCTTATGAAGGGCATTCTATAGCTGCAGTCATTTACGCTATGGAAGGAGAATGTCAATTGATGCGAATGAAGAAAACGGTAAGCTTGTCATTATCCGCAGCCGTTTTGGCCGGGATGGTGAGTCTTGCAGGCTGTAACTGGGATAATAATAATGTTCGTCCCCAAGGTATGAAAAATAATACGGCGCAGCGCTTTAATGTCAGAGCGAATGACCAAAACGGAAACCGGTACAATGATCTGAACGGGCTTAAATACAGCTCGGTGCTCAGCAGAAAGGTGACCGAAGTAGGCTCGGTGGGAACCGCGCATGTGATGACAACCGATCATGAAGCTTTTGTGGCGGTTACTTTAAACGGAACCCGCCCGGATGCTGCCGGAGCAGGCAATGTGACAGGAAGAACATCTACTCTGGGCAGACCTTTGGGACAAGGGGTTAATCCCGGCGGAACCGATTACCGTCCAAGAGGCACAGTGGGCGGCGTTACAGGGCTTGGCTATGACGGCAATCGCGCAGGCATGTATGGAGCACCTGGCACAACGTATGATGGAGCCAGACTTGGCGGAGGACTTGGCGTTCAGGCTGATAACTTTGCCGGAACCGGCAGAGGCATGAATGCTGCGGATAACGTACCGGATGGGGTTAAAAACGAAATTGAGCGTTTGGTAAAGAAAACGGCTCCCCAAATCCAGCAGGTTTATATTTCCGCCGACACCAATTTTGTTGACCGTGTTGGCCGTTACAGCACGGATGGAAATGGAATGACGCTGGGCAATAACCCTGTGACGAATACCGTTCGCAATGCAGGACAAGATCTCGGCGCAATGATTGAACAAATCTTCCCTATGCGACGTGGAACTCTTACCGGCCCGAATGGAAACGTCAATTATCCGACGCGGGGCGACATGAATCCAAATCGGTAAACAGCAAGGAATGCATAGTGAAAGAGCTTCCCTTCCGCCTAAAGGTCTCCCGGGACTGACCCTGTGCGGATGGAAAGCTCTTTTCATTTATTCAGGTTTCTCGGTCTATCCGTGGATATGGCGGCCTTTGACCCAAACATCATGCAGCTCCAGATTGCCGTCAACGAGAAGAAGATCGGCCTGTTTGCCTGTCTCGATGGAGCCGGTGCGGTGATCGATCCGGATCAGTCTGGCAGGATTGCCGCTGGCCGCTTCCGAAGCTCGTTCAATGCTTAATCCCACTTGCTCGACGAAATAACGGAAGCCGCGAATCATCGTCAGCGTACTGCCGGCGAGGGTACCCTCACTCTCCTTCAGCGTACATACTCCATCCTTCATGACAACCGGAAGATCGCCAATCATATAATCGCCGTTGCCGAGTCCCGCAGCGGACATCGCGTCTGTAATCAGCACCAGGTTCCGGTTGTTCTTGACTGTAGCCAGCACGGAGATGGCGGCCGGATGAACATGAATGCCGTCGGCGATAATTTCGGCGCTGATCCGGGGCGAGCTGAGGATCGCTCCCGCCGTTCCCGGCTTGCGGTGATGGAGTCCGGTCATGGCGTTAAAGGTGTGAACCGCATGGTGAAGGCCCACATCAACCGCGGCCATGATCTCCTCATAAGAAGCGTCCGTATGACCGGCCGCGGCGACAATGCCTTTTTCACGCAAATAACGAATCAGTTCATGAGCGCCTTCACGTTCAGGAGCGAAGGTAACCTGCTTAATCAATCCCGGGAAGCGGCTTTCCCAATCCTCGATCCAGGAGCGGTTAGGGTTCACAATGTGTTCCGGGTTTTGGGCCCCCGGCCATTTGGGACTGATGAAAGGTCCCTCCAAATGAACGCCTTCCAGCTGCGCGTAAGGCATTTCGCCGGAGCGGTATGCGCTCACCTCTTCGAGAACGTGATCCAGCACGGAACGCGGAGCGGTCATGGTTGTGGCCAGCATAGCGGTTGTTCCCTGAGAGCTGTGAAACTTCGTGATCGCGTCGAGCCCCTGCTTGTTTGCCCCGGTAAAATCTTCATGCACGCCGCCATGGACGTGAACATCGATAAATCCGGGAAGTACGTAACTTCCTTTGGCGTCTACCGTATCGCCGGCCGCTTGTCCCGTACCGGACAAGCCCGCCGATGAGCCGACAAAAGTGATCGTTCCGTTCTCTACGGCAACGGCCCCGTCTTCAATGATGCCAGCTGGAGTAACTACTTTTCCGTGTTTGATTGCAAAAGTCCGGTTCATTATATCAATCTCCCCGCTTCTTGGTCTACAAGCACAATGACGTTCGGATGGGTCTGCAGCAGGGAGGCAGGACACTCAGTCGTTACCGGTCCCTGCAGCGCACGGGCGATAATCTCGGCCTTGTCTGCGCCTCTGGCCATCAGCAAAATCTGCTTGGCGTGCAGGATGGAAGCAATGCCCATCGTGATGGCCTGAACCGGAACCTCATCTATGGAATTGAAGAACCGCGCATTGGCCTTGCGGGTGCTTTCATCAAGCGTTACGACATGGGTAAAGCCTTCAAGCTCTTCGCCGGGTTCGTTAAACCCGATGTGGCCGTTATGGCCGACACCGAGAATCTGCAGATCGATTCGCCCGGCCCTCTCAAGGAGCTTGGTATATTCTGCTGCGGCTTGCTGCGGATCAGGATCCGATCCGGGCGGAACATGCGTGTTCTCAGGCAAAATATCAACCAGACTGAACAGCTTATCGTCCATGAAACGGCGATAGCTTTCCGGATGGTCCGCCGGGAGGCCGACATACTCGTCGAGATTGTAGCTTTGCGCCTGGGCAAAGCTTACGGAGCCCTCGTTAAATAATTCGACAAGCCGCTTGTAAACGCCGACAGGCGTACTGCCGGTGGCGAGTCCAAGCAGCGCTTTCGGGTTGCTCTGCAGCAAGCTGGCGATAATGCCGGCTCCAATGTCATTAAACTGCTCTTCGGTTTGGGCCTTGATAATGTTGGGCATGCTTATTTTCCTCCAATCGCTTTGCGGTATCGGCGCACGTTCTGATAAGAATCTTCCAGCTTCGGAACATAGTCTTCAAACTCAGAACTGACCATTCCCATAAACAAAATATCAATAATGTGCAGCTGGGCAATCCGGGAAGCCATATCGCCGCGGCGCATTCCCTCTTCCAAGGAAGAGGAGAACAGGGCGACGTCGGCCAAAGAGGCAAGTGTGCTGCTTCCATACTGCGTCAATGAGATCGTAACGGCCCCGCTGTCCTTCGCACACCGGAGGGCGTCGATCGTTTCCGGGGTTTCCCCGGAATAGGAGATCGCGACCGCCGCATCGCCGGCCTGCAGCGCGGAAGCGGATGTAATCTGCATGTGAAAATCGGCAAAAGCCGTGCAGTTCTTCCCGATCCGTATCAGCTTTTGATAGAAATCCTGAGCCACGATGGATGAGGTGGCTACGCCGTACAAATCGATTCTTCGGGCGCTGCACAAAATTTTGACTACCTGCTGCAGCTGATTCATATCCAGAAGCCGGGTCGTATCGGTAATGGACGCTACATGATTAGCTTCCATGGCTGCTGCGATGGTGCGCAGGTCGTTGCCGGCGATGACGTCCTGGTATTCGTTCTGAACGGGCTTTTGGGCCAGCTCGCTGGCCAGCTTCATTTTAAAATCCGGGAAACCTTTGAAATGAAAAACTTTGCAAAAACGGGTCACTGTTGAAGGGCTGACGCCGCACTTTTCAGCGAGCCCGGTAATCCCCAGGTTGACAATGGAAGCAGGGGAGGTCAGGATATGCTCCGCAATCCGCCGTTCCTGCTGCGGGAGCTGTTCGAAATGCTCCTGCACGGCATGGAGAATAGGAGATAGGATATGCTTCACCCTCTTTCTGGCCGAAGAAGGCAAAAGTGCCTGCTCCGGGATCACGTATATGGCTGGAAGGAAAGAAAATATTTTTTATATAAAACTACATTAACGTGAAAATTATTTTCAATTTCATCATAGAGCATTCATTCCTGTTATGCAAGGGGGAATAAACGAACCTAAGGGGCTGATCATAACGAAAAATCATTGTGATCTCATCGGCGTTGGTCTAAACTTGAAGTTACATAGAGTGAAATGGTTTAACTTCATGAACCATGTAAGAGAGGGGGCAGATACATGGGCATCGATCTGGACCACAATATAGAGCGGCTTCTGAATGCGTGGAAGAAAACGACCCGGCAAATTGAGAACGATATCATGCAGCACAAGGAGCTGGGGCTTACCGGCCCCCAGTTTCACCTGCTTATTTTTATATACAGGAAAGGAACCTGCAAAGTCAGCGACCTGGCCGAAGCGATGAATGTCAAGCCAAGCGCCATTACCGTTATGCTCGACCGGCTTGTGCAGAGCGGCTTTGTGGACCGGCGACACGATGAGAATGACCGCAGAGCGGTGCTTGTATCTTTGACCGGTCGCGGCAACGAGGTGATGGCTGAGGGCCGGAAGAAATCTCTAAAAATCGTAAAGTGGTATTTGGGCCAGCTCAAGGATAGCGAAGTAGAGTCGCTGGTGGGTATTGTTGAGAAGCTGTCCACGATGGAGAAGCCGCCTTGGCTCCAGAAATAAGACGGGATCAGCGCAGTTGACACCATCCGAAATTACAAAGACCTGGTTATAAATGTAATATATAGAAACGAAAAAAACCGCCAATAGTAATTCGGCGGTTTTATAATACTAGTACGCCCAGCATGGGCGTCATCTACACGGTGAAAGTCCGGAATGGGGGCTGGCGAGCGCCTACCATTAGCCAAGGGTAAGGGTGTCCCATCGTGAGGTGGAATCTGAAGGAAGCCGGAGGCAAAAG
>NZ_JAIOGQ010000036.1 GCF_019904135.1 Paenibacillus caui
AACTTGGGCTAAAGACACTCTTGTGATCTGCATGCACATGAATGACGAACATCGGAAAGCCGTATGAGGGAAAACCTCACGTACGGTTTGATGAGGAGGGGCAGAATTTTCTGCCCTTTACTCTAGCCTTATTTCAGCGTCATCTTATGGATGAGGGCTCCCGCAGAACGCTCTATGCTCTTCTCATGGTAGGCGTCATTTTTTCGTTTGCCGTGAGCAATATTAACTGGATGGGGCATCTGGGGGGACTGATCGGAGGCTTTTTTATCTACGGACTGCTGATCCGGGTTTTAAAACGCCGTTGAACCTCGGCTGTGTACATGATACAGTGAAATTAGTGCCATTCGGAATGGAGCGAACAATCGCGTGGAACTTAGACAACTGCAGTATTTTGTGAAAGTGGCCAGTAAGGAGCATGTTACGCAGGCGGCAGAAGAACTGCATGTCGCTCAATCGGCCGTCAGCAGACAGATTCATCAGCTTGAGAAAGAGCTTGGCGTGGAGCTGTTTAAGCAAAAGGGACGAAATCTTCAACTGACTGCGGTCGGCCAGCTCTTTTGCAGCAGAATTGAGACCGTTCTCAAAGACTTGGAGCGTGCTGTTGCCGAGGTGCATGAATTTTTAGATCCGGAGCAGGGCGAAATTCGTCTCGGCTTTCCCCACAGCCTTGGGGTTCATTTGCTTCCTGTCATTATAGCCGAATTCAAAAAACGTTACCCGAATGTGAAGTTCCGCTTCAAGCAGGGAATGTTCACGACCTTGATCCGGGATGTGATCGCCGCAGATGTTGACCTTGCGTTTATATCCCCGTTACCGGAGCAGCATGACCAGGTCGAGGGCAACGTCGTGTTAACGGAGGAGCTTTATGCCATTCTTCCGCCAAGCCATCCTTTGGCCGGAGAATCGCAGATTGCGCTGAATCAGTTAAAAGAAGACAAATTCATTTTGTTCAGCAAAGGATACTCGCTCCGGCCCATTGTGCTTCACGCTTGTCTGGAAGCGGGCTTTACCCCGAAGATCGCATTTGAGGGAGAAGAGACGGATACGATTCGCGGTTTGGTCGCAGCCGGAATGGGGGTCAGTCTGCTGCCGGAGATGGCTTTGTTTCAGACCGGAAGCCTTGAGCCGGCCAAGGTAAAAATCCACACCCCTAAAGTAACCCGCACCATCGGACTTATTTATCGTTCGGATGATAAACTTCCTTTAGTTGCCCAGTCGTTCCGTACTTTTCTGTTCGAACATTTCGGTTTAAAAACAAATCTCCCGTGAGGCCAGAAGCCCGCGGGAGATTTGTTTCATGCGCCTAACTAATATGAAATTGCCCCGAAATTATTCACGATTGCTGCTAGTGAAGAGCAGAATGTAACGCAGCAGTTCAAGCACGGAGACCAAAGCTGCGGCAACGTAAGTCAATGCGGCGGCATTCAGAACCTTGCCGACTTGCTTTTCTTCATTAGGGCTTACATAGCCTTGCTCCAGCATAATTCTACGGGCCCGGTTGCTGGCATTAAACTCAACAGGAAGCGTAATCAACTGGAACGCAACCGCGACAGAGAAGAAGAGGATGCCCAGGCCCAGCAGGTTGAACGACTGAAAGAAAAACCCGGCGAGCAGCAGAAACGGTGCGATACCCGAAGCAATATTCACAACCGGGAAGATCCGGTGTCTCAGCACGAGCATAGGATAGTGCACCTTATGCTGGATGGCATGGCCAACTTCATGGCAGGCGACCGAAACGGCCGAAATGGTTCTTTCATAATAAACCGGCTCGGAGAGACGAACCACACGATGGATTGGATCATAATGGTCTGTCAGGCTTCCGCGAACGGGCTCAATCGGAACGTCATAGAGGCCGTTGGCATCAAGCATGCGGCGGGCTGCTTCTTGTCCTGTCATGCCGCTGTAATTCTCAAATTTCGAAAATTTGTTGAAAGTTCCTTTAACCCTGAACTGCGCCCACAGGGAAAAGATAAACGCGATAATGATCAGAATGTACATTCCATCAAAATACATTTGTCATACCTCCATATGAAGTTTAGATTGTTTGCTTTCTTAGGTGAACGGTCCGTTGTTTAGCAAAAGACGAAGCGCTTCGATACAAGCGAGGCTTTGCGGCATAAGGTGCATATACGCTTTGTTCGCTTGTCCGGGCTTCATCTGGGAAATCAACGGTTCAAGCTCTTTCACTTCGCGTTCAAGCTGCTGCAAATGAAGTTCAAGAGATGTCAGCTTCTCTGTAACCTGCGCTTCGTCAATATCGTTTAATTGCTCTAACCGAGCGCGAATCTCCTCCAGTGTATATTTTTCCTGCTTCCACTGATTAATACGTTCCAGTCGATTCAAGGTTTCATGACTGTACAAACGGTAATTTTTATCCGTCCTGGTTTCGGGTTTGATCAATCCCAGCTTTGTATAGTAATCGATTGTTCGTTCACTGACTCCGGCCGCTTTGGCCAGTTCGCCGATCCGGTACAATTTTATATTCCCAATGGTATCACTCCTATTCCGCCGTTCTCTTGCTTATATATCTCTATTTATACATCGTATGATACAGGATCAGAAAGTATACAGTCAAACGTTATGCTTTTCTCTGCCCCTTCACATTATTTATAGAAGGAACACAAAAACATTACATGGGAAGGAAGGGAAATAGGGCGATCATATTTTTTTTCAAGAGATTCAAAAATTTTTGTTGTCAACTTAGTAGGTTTTTGATTATAATCGCTTTAACATAAAAAACATGTTAAGAAACATGACATTAAGGAGAGGGTTATATGAAGAAAAAGTGGTTGTTGGCTTTACTTACTTTTGGTTCGCTGTTTGCGCTTCCTGTCTCAGCATTTGCTGCAGATGAAGTAACAGCCCCAGCAGTAAGGATTGGTCTGGATTCACTGTTTGTGTTCATGGCCTTTGTGCTTGTGTTCTTCATGCAAGCGGGTTTTGCTCTCTTGGAAGCAGGTTCCGTCCGGATGAAGAATGCGGGTCACGTTGCCGGTAAAACCGTACTTACTGTAGGTATTGCAGTAATTGCCTTCTGGGCATTGGGATTTGGTTTTGGCTTTGGTAACGGCAACGGATTCTTCGGTTACACGGGCTTCTTCTTTGGAGGCAATGCTGACACCGGATCGTTTGATGCTTTGACAGCTTCCGGCGTACCGATGGTCATCATGTTCCTGTTCCAATTTTCGTTCGCTGCCGTATCACTGGCAATCGCCTGCGGCGGTCTGGCTGAGCGTGCCAAACTCAGTGTTTACATTGTTTTCGGCGTTCTGTTCATGATCATTATCTATCCAATTATCGCTCACTGGGTATGGGGCGGCGGATGGCTGGCCAAAATGGGCATGCAGGACTATGCCGGTTCCGCAGTCGTTCACTTGACGGGTGCAACCGCAGCGCTTGTGGCGACTTTCCTGTTGAAGCCGCGTCTTGGCAAGTATGGCAAAGACGGCAAGCCAAACAGCATTCCTGGACACAACCAGGTATTGTCCGTTCTCGGCGTAATCATCCTTTGGTTCGGCTGGTTTGGATTTAACCCAGGCAGCGGTTTGACTGCGCTTAACGATGGGTTCTTCGGGTACGTTGCTATGACAACGAACCTGGCTGCAGCGGCAGGCGGTGTGGCTGCACTGTTGGTATCCTGGGCTGTATTCGGCAAAGCGGACATTCCAAGCATGCTGAACGGCGTACTGGCAGCTTTGGTAGCCATCACAGGCTCTTGTGCTTTCGTTGAGCCTTGGGCCGCAGTTGTAATCGGCGTAGTTGCTGGCGTATTAACATTCTTCACTGCACAATGGTTCGAAAAAGCTGGTCTTGACGATCCGGTTTACGCTTTCTCCGTTCACGGTATTGCAGGGATGTGGGGAGCTCTTTCGACAGGTTTCTTTGCAACGAAGGAACTTGCTGATACTGTTGCCGTAGGTGGTCCGGGTCTTATCTACGGAGGCGGATTTAAACAGCTTGGCATTCAGGCGCTTGGCATGGTAGGGGTATTCGCATTCGTTCTCGTTCTTTCCTTCATTATCCTGGGCATCATGAAAGCTGTAATGGGCATTCGCGTTACGGAAGAAGAAGAAACGATGGGTCTGGATATCAGCGAACATGGTACTTATGGTTATCCTGAACAAATGGGCCTGCTGAACAATTCAGGCAAAGATAAATAAGATTTAAGTCCTAGATTTCTAGAAATTCGTTAGAGAGAGGAAGTGCGCCGGGTGAATTCAGAATCTCCTCTAAACAATGTTGATTTTCAAAGCATTCATTCCGCAGCGACTTCCAGTGATCTTCGTCTGGCAAGGTGGACTGAGGAGAGCAAGCTGGTTCAGGCTTTCTCCTCGGTTTCCATAGAAGAGTGGAACGGGATCGTGAACCGTTTGCAAGATGAAGTTATGTCTCAGGCTGTAAAGCTCTGCGAACGGAATATGGCGGAGGCTGGTATGGGAGTTCCTCCCGTCCCCTTCGCTTTTGTTCTTTTTGGAAGCGGCGGACGTTATGAACAGACACCATGGAGCGATCAGGACAATGGGATCATTTTCGCTGATGGTGGGGGTAAGGAAGCAGAAAAGTATTTTGAGGAATTTGGCTTGAGGCTATCTGTCATATTGGAAGAGACGGGATATCCGCCATGCCAGGGCAAGGTTATGGTATCCAACGGAATGTGGAGGCAGAGCCTTGGAAGCTGGCACCAGCAGCTTGTAAAATGGAGAGAAGACTCCCGCTGGGAGGATGTCAGATATCTCACTATTGCTTCCGACATGAGGTGCGTTGCAGGTGACAGCAGCCTTGCTGCTGAATGGCGTCGTGATTTCATGGATATTATGAGACGCGACGAGGAACTGGAAGCTGCCCTGCTTGGTAATACGGTAAGACATAAGGCTGCCTTGAATATACTGGGACAGGTCATAACCGAGCGGTTCGGCGAACATGCGGGCGAATTTGATGTGAAATACGGGCTTTATATTCCGCTTGTGAATGGTGTCCGATGCCTGGCCCTTTATTATGGGATATCCGAAACTTCAACGCTGGAGAGGATCTCAAAGCTGCATGAACTAGAAGCTTTCCCGCGTCCCTGGATGGACGCTCTGCGCAGGGCGTTTCAAAAAGCGCTGAAGTTCAGATCCATGACCACCTATCATACGGAAGAAGGGGTGCTTCAGAGCGATTCTTACTTGAGCCAGGAAACGCTCAGACAGAAAGAAGTTTTCAGAGAGTTGAGAGAAAGTCTCGTAACGGTACGACAGCTTTATAGGATGCTTCAAAGGCAGCACCGTTTTGCGGAAAGGAGGCGTCCATGAAAGAGCCGGGGAGAACACACGGTTTGTGGAGTGCCTTGAAAAGCCGAAGCGTTCCATCAGCTATAGCCTCTGTATTCGGGACGGAAAGCGCCCAACAAATTGCTTTTTTGAGATCGCTGAATAAAGGACTTCGAAAACCGGAGACGCTGCATGTAAATCTTACAGAGCTAAAGACGGCGGTATTTGATTTGGAAACGACAGGGTTTTATCCCAAGCAAGGGGATGAGATCCTGTCGTTTGGAGCTGTTAAGGTAGAGGGGGATGCCGTCAACACGGATGAAATCATTCACACTTTGTCTAAGCCCACGCGAGCCGTTCCGCCCGAGATTGTTTCTTTAACAGGTATTACCCAGGAAATGGCCGAGCAGGCGCCTTCGTTAGTGGAGGCACTGCACGGCTTTATGACTTTTGTGGAAGACCGCGTGCTTATTGCTCACGGAAGCGGTCATGATAAAGCATTTTTGGATTTGGCTTTGTGGAAAACCTCAAAGGTTCATCTGTCGCATCGGGTGCTGGATACCATGATGATTGCGCAGAAGCTCGATCCGAGCAGCCGGATCGCAGGGCTCGATGAGTGGCTTGAGGTTTACGGCATACCGGTTACAAGACGTCACCATGCGCTTGAGGATGCCAAAATGACTGCCTTCTTATGGACGGCACTTATTGAGCAGCTTGGTGAAAAGGGAGTTCAAACACTGGGCGACCTGTATGTTTTTCTAAGCCATTCGTAATAGTGCGCATTTTCTCAGAGCATAGACGCCTTGCTCCACCAATTCGACCGTATAAGCGGACAAATTGCTGGAGTTTTTTTGTGATGAAACGATAACATAGACCCGTATCATGGCTCCGAATGATTGAAGCTGTTTCATATCTTCAGGGGAAGGAGCGGCTGCTGAAACCGGATGACTGTGTACGATGCCCAGCAAGCGCGGAGAGAAGCTGTGTTTGATCCAAACAGCGGGATCAAGCTGGAAGCTTCGGCCCGGCTCCCGCGACATGTTGCGGCAGGGTTCGAATCCGTCAATCCGCCATCCGGACTGCCCCATGCCGCCAAACAAAATACCGCATCCCTCTTGCGGATGACAGAGGGCCATATGTTTTTCGATCTCTTGAATCGTAATCTCACTTGCCAGTATAGAGGGGACAGTTTCATGCTGGGATTGTTCAGAGTCCATAGTCGTATTCCTTTCCGGTAATGAATGTAAGGTTTGATCCGGATTGGGCACAATAGATACTATCTGCTGATACAATCATACCGCAAAGGAACGATACGATGAAGCTAAACAGAAAACGCTTATGCAGAACAGGTTTTGCGATAACCGTTGCCGCTGCACTTATGACAGGAATTATCGACCATGCTCTGCCGCTTCGGCAAAATTATGCCCACGCATCATCTTCCAGGAGCAGCCTGACACTAACAAAGGAGCAGGCCCATTCAGAGCTTTCGGCATTTGCCGGCTTACTGGCGGCAGGGCGAACGGTTAAACCCGGAGAAGCGGCCCCTTCCTTTAAGCTTGAAGGCTTGGACGGCAAGGTGTATCAGGTTGGCGGAGAACGGGACAAAGCGCTTCTGCTCAATTTCTGGGCGTCCTGGTGTGAACCGTGCAGGCTTGAGGCTCCTGATTTGGAAAAGCTTGCAGCCAAATATAAAGGTAAGCTCGATCTCTACGGGGTTAACGTTACGGCTTATGATGATCAAACCAGCGTGAAATCGTTCGTGAAGCAGTATGGGCTTCATTTTCCGATCCTACTTGACACAAGTGAAAGGGTTTTCGAACAATATAATGGAGCTGCCTTTCCGACCCAGGTATTAATCGACCGCAGCGGTGTTGTGCGCGATATAGTAATCGGATTGCTGCCTCCGGAGCAATTGGAAGATAAAGTGCGCAAACTGATTGCGGATTGAACCTCATAGCCATATAGAAAGCCTTGGAGGTCAGCAGCGCACCGATGCAGCAGCAAGTTATTTAAGCTTCGCGTCGCGGGAGCTTTGATAAGGTTAACGGCATTAAAAAGCCCGGACATTCACGTTCTTTGTTAGAAGAGAATGTCCGGGCTTTTGCGTCTGCGTAGAAGCGTTATTTTAATGATTGACAAGTCCGTGGCTTTGCTCAGGCTCTTCGGACAAGCTTTCGTTGTAGGTTTCCCCAAGCAAGGCATAACGGATACTGTCTACCAAAGCTTCCCAGCTTGCTTCAATGACGTTTTCGGATACCCCGACCGTGTTCCAGCTGCTTGCCATATCGCGGGATTCGATCAGCACCCGAACTTTGGCGGCCGTAGCATCTTTCTCGTCCAGCACCCGGACCTTATAGTCCGAGAGGTGCATCTCTTTGAGGCGGGGGAAGTACGTAACAAGCGCTTTACGGAGCGCATTGTCGAGCGCGTTGACCGGGCCGTTACCTTCAGCGGCCGTATAAACGCTTGAACCGCCAACGTTCAGCTTGACGAACGCTTCCGATACAACCGGCTTGCCGGCTGTTTTTTCCACCAGCATTTTAAACGATTCAAAGACAAACTTTTCTTCGATCTCGCCGTTTGCCCCTCGAAGCAGCATCTCCAGCGAAGCATCAGCACCTTCAAACTGGTAGCCTTGATGCTCCAGATCCTTGATCTTCTGAATGACTTCTTTGGTCCGGTTGTTGTCCGGATCAAAGCTGATGCCCATCTCCTTTGCTTTGGACAGGACATTGCTCTGGCCCGCAAGCTCGGACACAAGGACTCGCTGCTTGTTGCCGACACTTTCTGGAGCAACGTGCTCATAAGTCCGCGAATCGCGCAGGATGGCCGAAACGTGGATGCCTCCTTTATGGGCAAAAGCCGATGAGCCGACGTAAGGCTGGTTGTTCGGCAGATGGACATTGGCGATTTCGCTGATGTACCTTGCGGTGTTGGCCAATTGACTCAATTTTTCGTCACCGATCACCTCATAACCCAGCTTCAGCTGCAAATTGGGAATGACAGAGCACAGGTTGGCGTTGCCGCAGCGTTCGCCGTACCCGTTCATCGTGCCCTGGATTTGCCGCGCTCCGGCCTGGACGGCACTGATGGCATTGGCCACCGCCAGTTCACAATCATTGTGAGTGTGGATGCCAAGCTGGACATCTCCAAGCTGCTCTTTCAAAGAACTTACGATGCTCTGAACCTCTCCGGGCATGCTGCCCCCGTTCGTATCGCACATAACGAGCCAGTCGGCGCCTGCTTCAGAAGCCTTCTTCATTACGGCAACCGCATATTCCGGATTGTGTTTATAGCCGTCAAAGAAATGCTCCGCATCAAAAATAACTTCAAGCCCTTTTTGCTTCAAATAGGCGATGGAGTCTGCAATCATGGCCAGATTCTCTTCCAGCGAAGTCTGGAGAGCGGTATGGACATGGAAGTCCCACGATTTGCCGACAAGGGTTGCAGCCTGAACGCCGGATTCGATAATCCGGTTCAGGTTCGCGTCCTCGTGCGCGATGCTGTCCTTGCGCCGTGTGCTGCCGAAGGCGGTTATTTTTGCATTCAAATGAAGCTCCTGAACTCTGCGGAAAAATTCTATATCTTTACTGTTGCTCCCCGGAATGCCGCCTTCGATATAATGAACGCCCAAATGGTCCAACTTTTTGGCGATTTTTAATTTATCGTCGGCCGACAGGCTGATACCTTCGCCTTGAGTGCCATCTCGCAATGTAGTGTCGAAGATAGATAAAGCCTTTGACATGGAGAGTCCCCCTTTTGAATTTCATGAAAAAAAAGTCTGATATTTGATATAATTAATTATTATAAACGATGTCGAAGAGATTTCTACAATGCTTTACTCCTTTAATGTAACATGGTTTTACCCATTTGTATAATTTGTTTTGCAAAACGGGGGGATAGATGGCATGAATGAGGTGGATCAATACTATCCGGCAAAAGGACGCGTTATTCTACATATCGATATGAACGCCTTCTATTGTTCCGTCCATGCGGCTGAGGAGCCGGACAAATATGCCGGCAGGCCGACAGCCGTCGCGGGAAGCGCCGAGCTCCGAAAGGGAATTATCGTAACCTGCTCTTATGCGGCGCGAAAAATGGGCGTATCTACAGGGATGCTTGTCAGCCAGGCCATGAAGAAATGTCCCGATCTGGTCGTGATTCAACCTGATTTTCATCTATATCGCCGCTATTCCCGGGCTTTCATGAACATCGCCTATGAGTACACTCCCCTGCTGCAGGCCGCATCCATCGACGAATGCTATTTGGATATTACCGGCTCCAGGCAGTTTGGAACGCCTCTTGGGATCGCGGAAGAAATTCACCACCGGGTAAAAGAAGAGCTGGGCCTGCCGTGTTCTATCGGAATTGCTCCGAACAAGCTTTTGGCCAAAATGGCTTCCGACATGAAAAAGCCGAACGGAATAACGGTGCTTCGAATCCGGGACGTTCCGGAGCTGCTCTGGGATAAACCGTGCTCCCAATTGTTCGGGATCGGCGGGAGGACGGCCGACAAGCTGAAGAAGCTGAACATTTATACGATCGGTCAGCTTGCGGCGGCTGATGAAAGCCTGCTTCAACAGCGCTTTGGCGTCATGGGTCTGTGGATGAAACAGGCGGCGGCCGGAATCGATCATTCCCCGGTTCGGGAGGAGAAGGACAAGAATAAGTCCATTGGCCATACCACGACTTTGCCCAAAGACATCAGCGACATGGAAGATGTACAGCGGGTAATGTTGAATTTGGCGGATCAGGTTTCGCGAAGAATGCGGCGGCAGGGACTTATGGCGCAAACCGTTCAAATCACCATCCGCACGCCGGACATGAAGACGATCACCAGGTCGCAAACCCTTCCGAGCGTTACTGAAACAGCGGACGAGATTTACCATGAAGCATGCAAGCTTTTCCGGAAGCACTGGAAGGAAGGAAAGCCGGTTCGTCTGCTCGGGATCACGCTGCAGAATTTGGTTCCGCGGGAAGAGTCGGCTATGCAGCTTGATTTGTTCAGCTATGAAAAACAGCCCAAGATAGAGCGGCTAACCCGCGTTATGGACGAGCTGCGCGATAAATTTGGAGAAAGCGCTGTGCTGACGGCGGGCATGCTGGGCGATGATCCGTCCTCGCTGATTCGAAACCACAAGCTTCGGGGAACGTCGCTGCAAATGGATTTTTTACGGAATGAAGATACGCATTAAATCATAATATGATAAAACAAGCTGTCAATTCAATTGAAATTGTCATCTTTTTATATTATATTGGAGCTTGAGGGTGCCAGGGGTGCACCGGACTTGTAACGTTTTTAACAGGAGGCAGAAGAAATGGCTAAATATACTTGGGTTGATAAAGATACCTGCATCGCATGCGGCGCTTGTGGAGCCACAGCACCGGACATTTACGATTATGACGATGAAGGCTTGGCAGAAGTGATCTATCAAAATGACGGAAACCGTGGCGTAACTGCAATTGAGGAAGATTTGTACGACGATCTTCAGGATGCGTGCGACGGCTGTCCGACGGATTCCATCAAAATTGCCGACGAGCCTTTCAGCAAGTAAGGTTCAATTTTCATGCTAGTTGCCATAACGTAAGAAACATCTCTCGCCGATGGGTGGGGGATGTTTTTTTTTACAAAATAGCGGAGGATGAAGAAAAGGTTTTGGCTAGGTGGGGCTTTTGCCTGCATATTCATTTCCGCATTTACAGGCCGATAATAGTTAATAAGGGTTTGATTTCTATGTAAACAAGCGGGAGGCCCGAGTCTGGTCCGTAAACGGAGGTTATGATGAACAATTCGGCATATTTGAAAGATTATGTCCGGATGCACCCGGATAACCGAATGGCCTGGTATTTGCTGGGGAAAGAATACGAACAGAGCGGACAAGAAGGCAAAGCAAATTACTGCTACATGCAGGCCGGCGATATTTATGAAGCGTTTGAATCCAGCAAAACGCCTGCAGGGATCTGGAAGGAGTACGCCGCAGAGCTGCTTGAACAATCCAAGCGAAAAGCGAGGAACCGGACAAGACGGCGCAAATGGCTGACAGCGCTCATGCTGCTCGTTTTGATGTGCTTGTCACCATACTGGACGGCACAGCCAAAGTCAGAGCGGCTAGGCGGCCCTGCCGCAGCCTCCGCTTCAGCGGTACCGGATCAGGGACAAGGGGCCGTTTCCGCTGCTGCGGACCGCTCCGAACGGGAGCCGTCGTTTACCGCGAAACCGCTGGGCACGGAGCTGGATAAGGCGGATGCTTTGTCTGCGCTGCTTGGAGGTGAAGCCGGTCAGGCTAAAATCACCGGAATTCTTGGGATGCAGCGAAAGGATAGCTGGCTGATTTGGAGTCGGGATATGCCATTGGAATATATTATGGAACGGGAAGCTTCAGCCGGCAGAACATCGGTTCAGGCTCTAAACGCCGCGACTTGCGGCTGCAAGCCGCCTGACAGTACAGCGCTTCGCCAAAAAGCGGGAGATTGGATCGACAATCAGGAGCTTATGGCTCTGCTCACTTCGGCCATTCTGCATTTCAAGGAGGAAACCGGCCATTATCCCGGCAAGCTGGCCGAATTGAACCGTCCATATCCCGATAACTGGATTGCGGGTGACGCGCCATCGGCTGCCCTTTCTTTTGATAAAGTGCTGGCAAGCGTAAAACAACGGGCTGAGGGGAACGGTACTGCTGCCGGGGAACCGGCAGATGCAGCGAAGAGTTCTCCAGACTTGGAACCGTATTTACATGAACCGCTGGAGATCAAGGTGGATCGGGAGAAGCATTTGCTTGCTTTAGTGAGCGGCAACGTTATTTTGCGTATATATAAGGTCGGACTGGGCGGAGGGCGGACACCGGAAGGCACTTTTCAAATTGTGGAGAAGGTCATCAATCCGAATGGACGTGATGATGGAGAATTCGGCAGCAGGGGAATGGGATTATCCGGTGGCAATTACGCCATTCACGGGACGAACGAAGAGGACAGCATCGGCAAAGACGAGTCGCTGGGCTGTGTAAGGATGGCGAAGGAAGACGTGGAAGAACTGTTTGATCTGGTTCCCAAAGGAACGCGGGTGACGATAGGAAAGGGGATCCTGCCGGACTTGAAACCGGGAGCAGGCAGCAGATTCAAGCTTCCCGACCGACAGGACCAGAGCAACCCCCATAAAACGTATCACTGGTTAAGTTAGGATTTCACAAGAATAAGCATTACAGCAAAAAAAATGACGATGGCGGCCAGAATAGATCCAAGCCAAATCAGCGCCTTTTTGTTTACTTCTTCTTTCTTATGTTGAAGAGAGGGCGGCTTTCTTTTAGTGGACATTTGAAGCACTTCCTTCCGTTGATATGAGGCTGCCGGTCTAGGCAGCCTCTTTGGACGAGATAGCTCTATTGTAACGGCTTTCATTGCATTTTTCCATATAAGTGATTACTGAATTGTTTATTTCCGTTCCAAAAACTTTCCTTTTGCAGCCGGAAACGCTAAACTGGAACAAGGAATATCCGTGCGCCGCTTTTTTTTGCGCACCGCTAAAAGAACGGAGTGAATAATCAGTGCTGTATCGCAACTTTGGCAAACCGATTTTTTTCAGACTGGACCCTGAGCAAGCACACCATCTCGTGATCGGTGGATTACATAAAGCTTCAAGAATGCCGGGCGGAACCGCTCTGCTTAAATCTTTGTACGGGATCAAGGAGTCGCCGGAACTGGCGGTCGACTTGTTTGGACTGCATTTTCCGTCGCCGGTCGGCCTGGCAGCTGGATTGGATAAAAACGCCGAAGCCGCCGCAGGCTTCTCGTCAATTGGCTTTGGTTTCATGGAAGTTGGGACGGTAACGCCAAAGAGCCAACCGGGAAATGAACAGCCTAGGCTGTTCCGCCTTCCCCCCGATGAAGCGCTTATTAACCGGATGGGCTTTAACAACAAAGGCGCAGACGAAATGGCGAAAAAGCTGGGCGGGCTAAAGAAACGCCCTATTCCGATTGCCGTAAATATCGGGAAAAATAAAACAACGCCGAATGAAGAGGCGTATAATGATTATAAGAAATGCATTCAAGCTCTTTATCCCGAGGCGGATTTCTTTGTCGTGAACATCAGTTCCCCGAACACCCCTGACCTTAGGAACCTGCAGCATGGCAGCGAGCTCGCTGTTCTTTTGCGGCAGGTCGTGGACGAAATGCGGAGCCAGGGAGAGAAGTACGGGGCTTCCAAAGCTGTTCTGGTGAAGATTGCGCCGGACGTAACCGATGAGGAGCTTGAATATATGGTTGATACGATTTCGAAGAGCGGGGTATCGGGGATCATCGCGACCAATACGACCGTATCGCGCGAAGGCCTCAGGCATCCGCATGCCAAAGAAACCGGCGGGCTCAGCGGAAAGCCGCTTCAGGAACGATCTACGGAAATCGTGCGCCGGGTTTACCGGCAGACGGGCGGAAGCCTGCCCATCATCGGTTCGGGCGGCATATTTAACAGTGAAGACGCCTACCGGAAAATCCGGGCCGGAGCAAGCCTGGTTGAGATTTATACCGCCCTTATTTACGAGGGACCCGAGATCAACCGCAAGCTGTACAGCGGACTTAAGGAATGTATGCTGCGTGACGGATTTAAACATATATCCGAAGCGGTGGGAGCTGATCATCGCTAAAAAGGCGGGTTATCTGACAGGAGGAACAGACTATGGACGGCAGAGATTGGGGGACCTTTCTTCTTCCTTATGAGCAGACTGTGGAGGAACTGAAAGTAAAGTTTAAAACGATGCGTGCGGAGCTCAAAAAACGCGAAGAATATGCTCCGATCGAATTTGTAACCGGACGTGTGAAGAAGATATCCAGCATTTTGGACAAGGCGAAGCGATTGAACGTGGCGATGGAAGATCTGGAAACCGGAATCGAGGACATTGCGGGGATTCGCATTATGTGCCAATTCGTTGAAGATATTCGGCGCGTCGCCGAATATATCCGGGGGCGCAAAGACCTGCGGGTGCTATACGAGAAGGACTATATCACCAATTACAAGGAAAGCGGCTACCGCAGCTTCCATATGATCGTTGAATATCCGGTACAAACGGCGCTCGGACAGAAACCGGTGCTGGCGGAGATTCAGATCCGGACGCTTGCGATGAACTTCTGGGCGACGATCGAACATTCCCTGAATTACAAATACCGCGACAGCCTGCCTCCGGAGATGAAGGATCGGCTGAAGAAAGCAGCAGAAGCTGCGTTCGTCCTTGATAACGAAATGTCCAGCATCCGTGAAGAAATTTTGGAATCCCAGAAGTCATTTGAGGATGACGCCAATCTCGTTTCCGATACGCTGGATTCGATCCACAAGCTCTATTTCTTTCATAAGGTCAGCGAGGCGATCGAAGCCCAGCGGAAGTTCAATGAAATTTGGGAAAAGCGTGATCTGATTGCAATGAAGGATTTGCTCGAAAGCATTAAGGATATGCTGAAGGAAGCCAAAAAGAGACTTGATACGGAGCGTAAAGATGACTTTTGATCCCTTGCTTGTCGCTTTTTTGATTTATTTCAACCGGGACCGCGATTATTTCGAATGCCATGAGGCGATGGAGGAATTGTGGTTGTCCAAAGGGAGCGAGCCGCTGTATAAAGGATTGCTCCAGGTTGCTGTGGGCCTGTTTCACTTCCGCGCCGGCAACGTTGTCGGCAGCCTCAAGATGCTCCGGTCAGCAGCGGATAAGCTCGCGCCTTATCCTTCGGACAGTCTCGGAATTGACTTTGAAAGGTTAAAAAGAGAAGTTATCCAATATGTCAAGCAATTGGAGCAGCACTGCGAGGAGCCATTTCCGTATTATGATTTATCCATCCATATTGTTGATCCCCGTCTTGCCGAAGCTGTGGAGGAGGCATCTGCCTTGATCAAACCGAATGTGCCTCTGCAGCTCAGACGGCAGCGTGGGCCCAAGCATGAACTGCGTGGAAGAAACCGTACCTAGCGCTTTTGGGTACGGCGTTTTTGTCAAATTACCAATTTGAAAGGGTGTCAGTATGGCCGTTTCACTGCCTCCATTGTTTCTTGCGCGAATGCAGACCCTGCTCGGGAGCGAATATCCGGCCTATCTCGCTTCTTATGAGCAGCCCAGGTTTGCGGGCGTTCGGGTCAATACGCTCAAAATCGCTCCGGAGGCTTTTCTCGAGCGTACTCCTTTTGACCTGCAGCCGGTTCCGTGGTGCGATACGGGATTTTATATCGAAGAGGGACTGAAGCCGGGCAAGCACCCTTATTATCATGCCGGTTTGTACTATATTCAGGAACCGAGCGCCATGGCGCCTGTCGAAGCGCTTGACGTCAAGCCCGGAGACCGTGTCCTCGATCTGTGCGCCGCTCCCGGCGGCAAATCGACGCAAATTGCGGCAAAGCTTCAGGGGCGCGGGGTTCTGGTCACGAATGATATAAGCGAGCAGCGCACCAAAGCGCTGGCCAAAAATATCGAGCTTTACGGAGTCAGAAACGCCGTAGTGCTCAATGAAACGCCGGAGCGAATCCGGAACGCTTTTCCCGGCTACTTCAGCAAGATTCTTATCGACGCTCCCTGCTCCGGGGAGGGTATGTTCCGCAAGGATGCCGATATGGCCCGCGAGTGGGCGAAGCACTCGGTGGAGAAATGCTCGATGATGCAGCGGGATATACTGCAGACTGCAGCCGGGCTTCTCGCACCTGGGGGGACGATCGTCTATTCGACCTGCACCTTTGCACCGGAAGAGAACGAAGGGCAGATCGCCGCTTTTCTAAGCAGGCATCCCGAATTTGAAGTTGTGCCGCTTCCGAAGGAATGGGACATATCCAGAGGGCGTCCTGAATGGCTTGAGGTTTCTGCTCCTGAACGATCGGAAGCCGAAGAATGTTCCCGGGAAGCGGCAGCTAAAACCGCGGAAACAGGGCGTCTGTGGCCCCATCTCATCAAAGGGGAAGGGCATTTTGTCGCCGTGCTTCGCCATACGGGCAGGCCTTTGCCCGAGCAGGATGAACGGGAGGTTCTGGCTACGGTTATGGCTTCGGCGGGCAGGGAAGGCGCTCCTATCCAGGCAGCCAAAAGAAAAGCGGGAAAAAGCAAGCCGGGCTCGAACAACTTGAAGGCAGTCAGCCGGAACGGTGCGAATGGGGCGGATTCGTCCGCGATGATTGAAAGCTGGCATGCCTTTGCTTCGGCTCATTTGGAGAAAGGGACGATTCATGAGGCTCAGCCTGTGCTTTTCGGGTCTCATGTATATCTGTCTCCGCTTCATCCGGCAAGGCTGAACGGACTGAGGACGATTCGGCCGGGTTGGTATGCCGGAACGGTGAAGAACGGACGTTTCACGCCCGGGCATCCGCTTGCAGCGGCGCTGAAGCCGGAAGAGGCCTTGCGATGGCTTAATCTTTACGCAGAAGATGGAGAGGCGGTAAAATATCTGAAAGGCGACACGCTGCAAATTCCGGCAGACAGGCTGGTCTTACGCGGCTGCGATCCCAAGGGATATGTTCTCGTAGGTGTCGACGGCTATTCCCTTGGTTGGGGCAAATGGCAGGACGGCATGCTTAAGAACGAATATCCGGCGGGCTGGAGGTGGACTTGAAAATGGGAACCGGCAAAAATACGCTGCGAATCGATAAGATGCTGGGCCATATGGGCATCGGCTCCCGTTCGGATATAAAGAAGCTTGTGAAACAGGGAAGAGTTACGGTAGATGGCGTCAGGGTCAAGGACAGCGGAATGCAGGTGAGCCCCGGTTTGAACCGGGTTGAGGTTGACGGTGAGCCCGTTGTTTACAGAGAGCATATTTACATTATGCTTCATAAACCTGACGGGGTGGTATCGGCGACCGAAGACAACCGGGACAGAACGGTCATTGACCTTTTGCCAAGGGAGTACCGGGCATTCTCCCCTTTTCCGGTGGGAAGGCTCGACAAGGATACGGAAGGGCTTTTGCTGCTGACGAATGACGGAGCGCTGGCCCACGAGCTGCTGTCGCCGCGCAAGCATGTTCCCAAGACGTACGAAGCGAAGGTTGCCGGAACCATCGGCGACGACCATAGGAAGAAATTTGCCGCTGGCGTCAAACTGGACGACGGATATGTAACGAAGCCTGCGGAGCTTGAGGTGCAAGGCTGCTATGAGGAAGCGGACGGACACCTAGTGAGCCAAATTTCGCTGACGATTGTAGAAGGCAAATTTCATCAGGTTAAGCGCATGTTTGAAGCGGTTGGTTCCAGGGTGCTGTATTTAAAACGGGTTCGTATGGGAACCTTGGCGCTGGATGAAGGCTTGCCCAAGGGAGCGTTCCGGGAGCTCACGGCTGAAGAAATCGAAGCCCTCCGGACCATCCATTCAGCGGAGCAGAAATCCGGAACATAAAAGGATCAGAGATAAAGAAAACAAGCCTTGGCTTTTGCAGTGCAGGTGTTGCCTTTCGGCTGGACACCAGGAAGCCTGGCTTTTAGAAAACGTTTAGGAGTGGTGTAATGAAATACCAGCTCATCGCACTGGATGTGGATGGAACTCTGCTTACGGATAACCATATCCTTACTCAGGGGACATCAGATGCCATAAAAGCCGCGAGCGCCCAAGGGGCCGAAATTGTTTTATGCACGGGCCGAGCGCCGCGAAGCTCAATTCCCTATATGCAGGATATGGGGCTTGAAGGCTCCATTATTACCCACAACGGAGCGGCCACCGTACAGGTTCAAGGTGACTCTTATACCACCATCCACGAATTTCCGATGAATTTGAACGGGCTTCAGCCTTACATCGATTACTGCAGGGAGAACGGCGTTCATTTCGATGTGAATACCACCTTTAATCTTTATGTCGATGGAGCAGACGGGCTTAGTCAAGAAGTGCTTGATATGTACCGGAAGTTCTTGATTACGCCGCAAAATATGCCCGACTGGAAGAGCTCCCCGGAACCTGTCGTCAAGATGACGGCTGCCGGCCAAGCCGATTTTATGGATAAGGTTCAGGCGGAATGGAGCCTGTGGAGCCAGGAATTCAACATGCTGCGAAGCGGCGATTTCTTTATTGATTTGATGCATAAGGATGCTTCCAAAGGGGCCGCGCTGAAGAAGCTGGCGGAAAAACGGGGAATCGCACCCGAAAATGTGCTCGCCATCGGCAACTACTACAACGATATTTCAATGCTTACCTTTGCAGGTCTTGGCATCGCCATGGACAACTCCCCGCTTGAAGTGAAGGCGGCTGCAAATGAAATAACGCTGTCCAACAATGAGGAGGGCGTGAAGGCGGCGCTTGAAAAATATTGTTTGAATAAAACGCTCTTCTAAGGCGGAATAACCCGATAAATGGAAAAAAAGCAAAAGGGCCAAGGTCAAGGTCCTTTTGCTTTTTAAATATAAGTGCAGCTTTATGCCTCTTTATATTTTCGGCAGAAACGGAAGCCGACTTAAGACGGACTGGCCGCTCCTGCCTGAACCAGAGTTTTAAAAACGTCAACCGGTTCAACTGGTTAGATACAGAACGTTCTCGTAATGATGACCAGCAGAATAAACAGAACCAGAATAGCGGCAGTTGAAGTGAAAGCTCCTCCTAATACACCACTCATTGCAATTCCTCCCTTTCGGTGTTCCCGTTAATTTCGGGATACCATATTGTATGAATAAGGGATAGAAGAGGAAGGGCTGTTGCCCGGAGAACCCGTATTTTGGTTATCTGCCCTAGAATGCCGTTTGCCGCAAACCTTTGGGAAGGTGATTTTTAAGCTGGCCGTTGCTGCACTTTCCCCATCCCAAAGGGTAACCGTCAACTGTTACCAGTGTCCATCCGCGCTGATCGGCAGGGGAAACAAGCGTTTCGCCTCGCAAATAGGCGGATAGCTCAGGCGAATCTGCGCTCAGGTTGATACGGCTTCCGGACTGGTCCGCAGTCAGAGCTATGGCAAGCGCGTGATCCGGCTCGAAGCGCCCTTTTCGAAACGAGCCCAGCCGCAGTCCGGCGCGCGGAATTTTCAGGCAATCCAGCTTCTGCAGGGTCACTGTAAGCCCGCTGCTTTGCGGCAGCAAATACAGCGCCTCGCCGAATGTAATAAGCCTGTCTGGCTCGAACGGAAAGTCCGGGATATTTTCGTTCATCCAGGTGAGACAGGACGCTTTGGCCGAGGCGGATTCATTTCCTTTTTGACGGGAGTTCCCCGAACCTTTGTCTTTCTTTCGGTTTGTCTTTATTCCCTTCAGGCCGGTTTCTTCATCCTCGGGCTTTCTGCGCAGCAGTGCAACGTAATGCCCTTCTCCAGCTTCCAGGTGCGGCCAGATTCGCCGTTCTTCTTCAAGCACCATAAAAGAGTACTGTTCCAGCAGCCACTGCATATTTTCTTCATTTTCGGAGCGATTGAACGTACAGGTGGAATAAGCAAGCCTTCCTCCCGGTTTCAACATGGCAACCGCGTCATGGAGAATATCGCGCTGCCTTGCGGCGCACAGCGAGGGAGCGGAAGGCGACCACTCAGAAGCGGCCTTCTCATCTTTGCGGAACATGCCCTCCCCCGAGCAGGGAGCGTCCAGCATGATACAGTCAAACACAAGCGGGAAACGGGAAGCAAGCTCTCCCGGAGACGCCTGGGTGACAATCGCATTTTGGATGCCCATCCGCTCTACATTTTCGGCCAGGATTTTGGCTCTCGCCGGATGAATTTCATTGGTGACGAGCATGCCTTGCCCCTGCATTTTGGCTGCAATCTGGGTCGTTTTGCCTCCAGGCGCGGCTGCCAGATCAAGGACGGTCTCGCCGGGCCTTGGGTCAAGCAGCTCAACGGCGGACATAGCGGACGGCTCCTGAATATAATAAAGACCGGCAGCATGATAAGGGTGCCTGCCGGGCCGCTGCTCCCGGCTGTAATAGTATCCGTCCGGACACCAGGGAACAGGCTGCAGCCTGAACAGATCTTTGATATTGTCCCGCATCTTTGACAGCGGGCCGATTTTTAATGTATTGATGCGAAGCCCATACAGACGTTCTTTCTGATAGCTCGCAAGAAATTGTTCTCCTTCCCGCTCTCCGAGCATGGAAATCATTTCGGACCGAAAGGCGGGAGGCAGAGTTACAGACGGCATGGATCACAAGTCCTTTCCTTGTAAAAGCTTAAGGTCTTCAGAGAATGGCTTCATTCCCCAAAGCAAATAAAAGCGAATGAAAATCACGCTTCCAGCAGTTTAACATACGGGACCGGATTGTCAAAAGGGGAATGACTGTTCCTTCCCGTGTATGGCATAATGGTAGGAGAAGAAGTTGAGGAAGTTTGTTCTAAGGGTAACCTAAAGCAGATTATAAACACAATTTGGATGTCGGAAGGGGGAGTTTCCCTTGAAACTTCTGCAGGCGCTTTTCTTCCCGCCGGAACAACCTGGCGGTGTATCATCAATGATTCCTTATTTGCAGGAGCGGTTCACGCCTCCGAGATGGGAAATGGACTTATTCTCGATTCCAAAGCGAGTCCGCTCGAAAGGAAGCGGTACGATCACCTTTCAAACCTTTGATTGGACGGAATATGCTGCAAGTCCGATTGTGCAAAAATATGTCCAAACCTATCTGGACTACATATGGTGGACCAAGCTGAGGATTGATCAGCGGTACGATCTTATTCATTCCCATCACCCGATCGTCGGAATGGCGATGAAGGATGTGTTTCCGGATATTCCGGTTGTCCAGACCGTTCACTCCAGTTATGAACGCGAACTGATCCTGAACGGACGAATAAAGGAAGGCGGTCCCGAGCACAAGTTTCTTGTCTCGATCTATAAAGAGCTGGAGCATCGTACGGACCGGCTTCTCACCGTGTCCTATTCCTTCCGGGACTATATGGCTCCTTATGTGGACCGCCCGGAAGATATTAGGGTCATACCGAACGGATATGATGAGAAGCGGTTCAAGCCGGTAGCCCATGAAAACAAGGTAGCCCAGCTCGTAACCGTATGCCGGCTTGTGCCTGCCAAAGGGCTGGACATTCTGCTCAAGGCGTGCGCAAAGCTGAAGCAGAGCGATGTTCCTTTCGTGCTTCACATTATCGGGGACGGTCCGATCCGTCCCGAGCTGGAAGCTCTCGCGCAGTCTCTCGGCATTTATGAGGAGACGATATTTTACGGTTATACGCTCCATCCGGAAGAGTTCATGCCGTTTTTTGATATTTTTGTACTGCCTTCGCGGGCGGAAGCGTTCGGCTCGGTATTTGCAGAAGCGGCGCTGTGCTGCCTTGCTCTGATAGGAAGCGATGTAGGAGGTATTCCTGAACAGATTGAAAACGGGGTTAACGGCCTTCTGGTGCCGCCGGAGGATCCTGCTTCCCTGGCCGCCGCACTGGAGCAGCTGATCATTGATCCGGATTTTCGGTACACGCTCGCTCGTTCGGCTTCGGAGCAGGCCAAGTCCAAATATTCGCTGAACCGGGCCGTTCACGAGCTGAAAAAATTGTATCTGGAATACCAATAAGAAAGGGATCCTGAAATGCTGCCGTTTCGATTCATCCATGCCGCCGCTTTTGCGGCCAAAAAACCGGAATGAGACGGCGGAACTGCGGCGATTATGCGCGGATGGATGAACAAGAGAAGAAGTTCGGATCCCTTGCCGCCTCTTGGGAGAAGTGGCTGGGGGATCGTTCCCTTCTCCACCTCGCCGGAAGCGGCTATGGATATTTTTCGTCTGGTCGAGATAAGGAAGGGATGTTCTGCTCGCTGCGGAGAGGATTCAGGCCAAAATTCGGGCTTGGCAACAGTTATTTTGCCGCACGGGGCTTTCTGTACAGGACAAGCATTGCTGCCCATGCCAGACTCAGGAAGCCGAAGATCGGGTACAAAACCGACAGAAGCGAGCTGAAGCCGATTTGGCTTGTCAAATAACAGATGCTCAAAATAATCAGGGACACCCATCGCTCCGGAATTTTGGACATATGGTTGATTTGCAGGGTTACGCCGTAAATGTCCGCAACGAATGTGCTGAAAATTTCCATAAAAATGAGCAGGACGTACATCAGCTGAACGGCATTGCCAAGCTGGAAAGCGATGCTTCCCATCGGTATCTCATACTGGTTAATGCCCGGCATGTTGGCTGAAAGCGCAAAATGGCCCGCCATCAGCATAAAACCGATACCTATGGCGCCTAATATGCCTCCCCATATCAGAACGCGGCGGTTTTTGGTCCGACTCCCTATCGGAACCAGTACAGCCTGAGCCATGGATAAATTGAAAGCACTGTATATGAAGGGAGAAGCCCAGGTTTGCACCATGCTGTTGTCTGTTTCGAGGCTTAGAAAACGGTCAGCGCCCGGTGTGCCTACCGTTCCGCTGATAATAATCAGCGACAAAATCATCATCAGCGGGACTACGACAGAGTTTAGCTGAAGAATCGCATCCATTCCTTTATGAAGCAGCAAAAAGGTGCCGATTAGCATGATCCAAAGTCCCAATTGATAAGAGAGCCCCAGATGCTCCACGAAAACCGATCCGGCTCCGGCCAGCATCACACTGTTGACACCGATCAGGACGATCAATGTGAACAGGCTGATCCACCAGCCGATGCGTCTTCCGAACAGTTTCCGGTTAAGAGCCTCATAGGAGGCTGCCCCGATATCATGGGCAAGGAGCATCATTTTGGTGCCGAGCCAAACAAACAGCACCGTGGATAGGGCAATGGTCAGGACGCCCCACTTGCCGTATTGGGTGAAAAATTGCAAAATTTCACGCCCGGTTGCAAAACCTGCGCCAACAATGGTGCCGATATAGGTAAATGCGATTTGCATGACTTTGGCTGCGTTTCTCATGAGCGGTCCTCCTAGATCCGGTATAGTCGCTCTGGCACAGGCGAGCATAGGTTTTAACATTAGTACAGGGTATGTCCAAAACCAGGCGGACATGACTCCTGCCTGTCCTGTTTTGCAAAATTGGTCCTTAGGAAAAGCCTCTCTTTCATTTTTTTGAACGGTATGTTTCCGGATAGCCGGATTTGGGCATCCTAAGATGCCTGAGGCTGCATCTTATAGAGGTTTATGGAAATTCGTATCCCGCAGGAAATGCCTGTGTACGCAGGCCGTTTGAATAGCGGACGAAGGGGCAAAATGGAGGAAATTCGCCTTCAGCGCCAAAATAGTTAAAAAATTATTGGTTGAAGGCGGCTTTGCATTGTGGTATTTTACAGAAAAGAATCGGCATAGAAGTAGGAGGAACTTTCGAAATGGAACTATTGAAAAGGAGAATCATCGAAGAAGGCGTTGTAGCCTCGGATCAAGTCCTGCTGCTTGATGCGATTCTTAATGAACAGGTTGACCCGCAGCTTACGATAGAGATGGGAAAGGAATTTGCATCGCGGTTCAGGAAGGACGGAATTACCCGGGTAATTACCGTCGAATCCTCGGGAATAGCCGTCGCCTTTGCGACAGCCTGTGAGCTGGGGGTTCCGCTCGTGTTTGCTAGGCGCAAGAAGACGCTCCTTGCAGATCCGGACGCTTATATAGAGCGTGTCCCTTCTTTTACAAAGGGAATTGTGACCGATATTGTGCTGTCCCGTAAATTTGTTTCGGCGAATGACCGGGTATTGCTTATCGATGACATTATTGCCAACGGCTATGCGGCCAAGGGACTGATCAAGATTATCCAACGTTCCGGGGCAGAGCTTGCCGGAGTCGGGATCGTTATGGAGAAGTGTTTCCAGTCCGGGGCCAAGGAACTCAGGGAACAGGGAATCCGGGTTGAATCACTTGTCAAAATTGCGTCGCTTGAGGGCGGGGAAGTTCAGTTTGCCGAGTAACATGACATTTGCCTGTGAAGTAGGCTGAAGACCAATTTTTTCTCTATCCTTTGCAGGCCAGGCTTTTTTCGATATAATAATAATTAGCTAGAGAGGGGAGGCAACAAACAATGGGGAAAGAACCGGCAGTAAATGCTGAGTATTTTATAGCTAAGCTTAATGACGCAAAGGTTACGTTCGAGAGAGCTTTGGATTGTAAACATACCGAGTTCGATGACCTTTATCCCTATATGCTGGAACATCCTCAATTTTTCTGGTATAAACGCTATGTGGCATGGTCCGAGCTTTTGACCATCGCAGGCTTGTGTGAAGAATTGGCTTTTTCTTGGAGAGATGAATTTACTCCGCAGCAAGTAGGGTATATCGAGCAGCGTGTTATGTCCGCCAAAGTTCTTGATTTCTGGTTTGAGAAGAATGACACGAAAGAGCATGCACAAGCTGATCAGAAATGACGCAACTTGAAGCTGCCTCAGTGATCATATAAAGACCTAAATGGCTTTTCCATTTAGGTCTTTTTTTGCAGACTTTAGGAAGGAGGATGCCGGATGATCAGCGATGAGGAATTGAATAGGTACCGGCTGTCCGGAGATCGTATACGAGTTGTCCGGGACGCACTTGAGAGCAATGATGTGGTTGGGATCGTCGTTGCATGGGATGATTCCCATGTCATGATCCGAAAGCGAAACCGCCGGATTGTAAAGCTGGACCGGAGCTACAGCTACCGTCCGTTCAGCGAACCCCGGAAACCGGAAGAGGGCGGAACGGGCGCATAATTTTTCAAACCTTGGACAACGTATAGGAAGTTCGATCTGCATTGCTTGCACATTCTATACGAAAGGATTGTGGTTCATGAGTTTGACAAATGATAAAATAACCACTTATAAAGAGGAGATCGACCGGTTTGGACAGTCTCTTCCCAAAGCGGCCCAAGCCTATCACCAATTTACGGGCGAGGCTTTGCAGTCCGGTAAGCTTGATGCGAAGACCAAGCATCTGATCGGTCTTGGAATCGGCTTGTTTGCCAATAACGAAGTTTGCACATTCTATCATGCGAACGAGGCAAGATCCAAAGGCGCCACCGATGTTGAAATTTTGGAAGCGACGGCCGCAGCCTCCGCCGCCGCAGCGGGGCATATATTGTCACAAGGGGCCATTCGTGTCCAGCAGGCGCTTCAGCAGGAATAGCATGCAGCAGCGGCAAGCAGCTTCAATGATTTTCGTTGAAGCTGCTTGAATTTTAATTGAAATTACTTGTTGATCTTTAAACGATAATGTGTTATATTATTTCTTGTCGCTATGTTAGCGATTAACAATATGCGGTCGTGGCGGAATTGGCAGACGCGCACGGTTCAGGTCCGTGTGGGCTAACCCCCCGTGGAGGTTCGAGTCCTCTCGACCGCATACATAGCTTCTATTCGACTGGTTCGTAAATTGCCCCTTACGGTAATTTGCGAACCTTTTTTTAAATTGTTGCGCCCCTAGCGAAGATATGGCACAACAGCCGGTGCAAGTCCGGCAGAGATAAGAGCCAAGTCGCCTAGAAAGCTGACGGAAGCTGATGAAGAAATCCTGAAGCTGGGCCCCCTCAATTTGTAAATCCTTTTCAGAACTAAAACGGTTTATTCGCAAGGGAGCCATCCTTTATGATATGATACTGTTCAGTACGAGAGGCTGAAGAAAATGGGGAGTGCATTAGAATGAAATTCGATGCAAGCAAACTATTTTGGATAAACGAACCGGCAGATTATGCTGTCCAGGAAAACAAGATTATTATTCAGACAGAACCGGAAACCGATTTTTGGCAGCGTACATACTATGGTTTTAGGAATGACTCGGCTCCGGCTCTATTGATGAAAACAGAAGATCCGTACTTTTCACTGGTTGTCAAAACTGAATTTGAAAGTAAAAAACGGTTTGACCAGTGTGGGGTAATCATTTATCAAAATAGCGACAATTGGTTCAAGGCATCCATTGAATATGAGAATGAGGAATACCAAAGGTTGGGCAGTGTGGTTACCAACCACGGATATTCGGATTGGGCCACTACGGACATCGGTGCGGATATAAAAACGATGTTTTATAGACTAAGCCGCCGTGAAAGTGATTTTTGCATTGAACATTCATACGATGGAGTGTTTTTTAAACAAATGCGTATTTTTCATTTATTTGAGGGAGGAGACAAAATCCAATTGGGATTCTATGCTTGTAGTCCCGAGCATTCTTCCTTTAAAGCTGTTTTTAGTGAAATAGAAATAACGGAATGTAAATGGCAGGCACATAGCTGACTGAACCGGAGGTGTATTGTGCACTTCCTTGACTTATTTTCCGCTCATGATATAATAGCGAAAGCTATTTTAAGGTCCGTGTGGCTACCCGCCTCACGGAGGTTTGAGTCACCCGACTGCATACATCATGTATGCCAAGCAAAGCTCTTCAATCGAAGGGCCTTTTTCTTTTTCTGCGGTTAGGGCTCTTCTGGACAACAAAGTGAAAAGAAGGATTACCAGGTATGCAAACCAATTTAAAGCTGACTAAGCGCGCATTTCTTGACAAGCATTTATCCGGGGCGGTTATAGATTATCGGCAGATTATTGCCCTTTTTATTCCCCTTTTGATTGATCAGGCCTTCATCGTAGGTCTTAACCTGGTGAACACGGCAATGATCAGCTCATCCGGAATGGCGGCGGTCAGCGCCGTCAATATGATCGATTCGCTCAATATTTTTCTAATCAACGTATTTGTTGCCGTTTCGACCGGCGGGACGGTGGTGGTGGCCCAGTACAAGGGCAGCGGCAATGATCTGATGGTTTCAAAGGCGACGGCCGGAACGGTTTCTTCGGTTTCTCTGCTCTCCCTTTGCATCGGTTTGTTTATGGCCGTGTTTCACGGCCCGGCTCTGAATGTGCTGTTTGGTACGGCTTCACCGGATGTATTCGACAACGCCCGGACTTATTTGATCGGAAACAGTGTATCCTATCTCGGCATTGGAATTGTAGAGGCGGTATGCGGGGCGTTAAGGGGCGTTGGCAAAACAAGAGCTTCGCTTGTTCTATCCTTGATTATGAACCTGTCGTACGTGCTATTTAATATCGTTTTTATCAATATTCTGCACATGGGTATCCTTGGCATGTCCATTTCCGTAAATATATCGAGATATTTGGCTGCTGCCTGCGCGATCCTCTATCTGGTGAAGATCGAGAACAACTTGCATTATAGGCTCAGGGACATGCTAAAGTTCAACTGGTCCATGCTGAAAAAAATCCTTTTTATCGGTCTGCCGTTTGCGGCGGAGCAGATGTTTTTTAACGGCGGGAAAATATTGACGCAAGTGTTCATCGTCAGCCTCGGTACCTACGCAATAGCTACCAATGCCATTTGCTCTTCGATTGCAGGCGTGCTTCAGGTTCCGGCAAATGCGCTATCTCTCACCATTGTAACGGTGGTCGGCCAATGCATGGGACGGGGGGATATTGCGGACGCCAAAAAATTCACCCGGTCATTTATATGGTTGTCATCTGTTTCATTTATTATGATGGGTTTGATCGTATTGCCCTTGTTCAGGCCGCTCGTGGCATTATTCCACCCTCCTGCTGAAATTGTGGACGATATCTTTACGATCGTGCTGATCAATACGATTGCCCAAATTCCGCTCTGGTCGATCAGCTTTATTACGCCATCCGCGCTCAGGGCGGCGGGCGACTCGAAATATACGTCTGTGATGTCGATGCTGTCCATGTGGCTGTTCCGCGTTGTGCTCGGATATATATTAGGCATTGTTTTGCCGTTTGGAATCCTTGGCGTCTGGTTGGCCATGAATTGTGAGTGGGGAGTGCGCGGCATTATTTTTCTCCGGCGCTTCCATGGCACAAAGTGGTACCAGCATCGTTTGATTGACTAAACTGCAGCTCATACACAGAACAAATGAATAACGAAGATGATCAGCTATATAACCACGAAACCTCAAAGGTCGTGGTTTTTTTGTTATCGGAGCTCTCGACAGCTGCGTCGTTATCGGTCATGTCGGCGTGCCGGGAATACGCACGGCCGAGGTCATTCGAGCTGCTAAGATTCCATATAGTATCGCGCAATGCCTGATGTTATCGCTTGGGCAATCTTCATCTGCCCCCGCGGAGAAGTCAGAAAGTCGCGATCCCGGCTGTTGCTGATGAATCCAGTTTCTACAATAACTGCCGGTACTTCCGTATGTTTGAGTAAATAATACGGTTTCCCCAGCTCAGGCCTCGAGGAACTGCTGTATATCCCGTTCAGTGTTTCCTGGATACAGGCAGCGAGCAGCGCGCTGCGGCCTTCATTCTGATGCAGCACAATCGGACCTTTCCGGGTTTTGTTGTTCGACCAATTGACATGAAGACTGACCACGATTGACGTCTTCACTTCTTCACTTAAGCCTTCGCGCTGCGCAAGATCGCGCGTATGGCGGGAGCGGCTGGCGTGCCAGCGGTTATCATCGCTGAGTGCATAGTCGCCGGTCCGGTTCAGCACGGCCCTGTACCCCTCGCTTCGAAGCAGAAGATAGAGCCTGCGTCCAATTTCCAGATTGATATCTTTCTCCAAAATGGTACCGTACGATGTTCCGCCATCGATTCCGCCATGTCCCGCGTCGATCAGGATAACCGGTTTGGGAAAGGCGTGATGCGCCGGCTTTTCATCGGCATAGCAGCGGCGGAGTGATAATAAAGAAATAAGAATCAAAACAATGGGAATCGCGATCAACAGCTTGCTGAACGGCTTCATACCGGACACCTCGCTTGGATTTATTTGCCTATAGAGTAAGCAGGTAACCATATTCTTATTCATTGTGATGAACGGACATTTAGGGTGCCGGCTGTAGTTTAAAAATGCTTTCATTTGCGCACAATAGTAATAAAGACGTGGGCCGGATATGTAACCGAGAATGATCAGGAGGGGTACGAAATGGCCAAGGGCGACGAACTCGTAAGATATATTACCGAAAAGGTTGTAACCTATGTGGAGACCCCGAAGGAAATCCGCAGGGAACGCAGACAGGTGAAAGAGCACTGGAGCAGCAAATGGTTTGGCATGATCCCGCTGTCTCTTTCCCTGTGGTGGCAGCGCGCGCCTTTTAAAAGAAAAACACGAATCCGCTGATCGGCACGTGCGAATGAACAAAACAAAGCCCTCCGATATTCCGGGTAAACGGGATCGGAGGGCTTTGGCGCTTTCAAGCCAGTTTTATTTTCCGGTCCAATCCGTAAATGAACCAGAAGCGGCGAGCGCATCAAACAGGATATAGCGGGGGGATTCCTTTGTGCCGCTGCGGATATACAGCGCCCCTGACGCCCCTGGAGCAGCTGTCTTGGGCGATAAAGTCCACTGTTGATAACCGGTAACAGGAAGAGCCTGGGAATAAGTGCGGGCAGGTCCGGAAGACGAGAAAACCAGCTTCTTTCTGGTTTGCAGTACGTTCGGAAGGCGATTAATCGCAGCAGTCAGCGGTTTATGCGTCATCCAGAGCAGGTTGTCATAGGGTTCAAAAAACGCCGAGGTTACAACAGGCGGCTGCGGTTGTTCCGGTGCATCGGAGCTTACGGCGTGGTAAAAAAAAGACGAGCCGAAGGAGCGTTTGGACCAGTCGGCATCCGTATCCGGCAGCGCTTCACCGGTGGAGGCTTCCAGATAGGCGGCGGACTGGTCTTCCGGCGGAACGATGCGCCACTGGGTCAGCGTGGGGCCGCCGTAGAGCGGCTCCAGCTTGCCGCCGGGTTCAATCGTCAGCCGGCCCGGATCGTACAGCGGATCAGGCCCTGCCCCGTACTCGGCGAGGGCAAGTCCGCCCCCGGGTCTGGCCGCAATGATCAAATAGCCGACCGGCTTTCCGCCGGCGGCAAGGGATACAAGCCAGGCGTGTGTTCCAGGGCCGAGCGGATCATAGGAAGCAACGCTTCCGCGCCAGGAGGCGAACGCTTCCTGGGCCGACAAGGATTGGATGAGCCCCTTCGCAAAGCTCTGCACTTCGGCTGGCGCGTTCTCCTGGGAGGTGCGCTGCGCTGCCGATTCGCTAACTGAAGCGGCAGCCAAACTCTCTTTTGGCCAGGAAAGCCCAAGCGGAACAAGAAGTCCGAAACAGAGGGCAAGCAGAGCCATTCGGCGAGATGCGGCGGATAATTTCAATATCTTCACCTGCTTTGAAATTTTATAGGAAAAGCAAAGGACCTTAGCTTTTTCTTTCCAACATTAATGTAATGATTAAAGTCTTTCCCGGCTTGTCCGCTGGTTGGAAAGGCTTTTTTTCATTGTAGGCAAGTAGAGGAAAAAAGACTGTTGTTCCCTGTCGGGAACAGGACCAGCCTTAAGCTTCTATTTTTGCGGTCTTTTAGCGACTAGGGTCAGGTTCTCGGCAAAGCGCTGGAACGAAGATGAAAGATCCCGCAGTTTATGACGGATACGCGGATACGCGGATCGAATTGCCAGCGGATTTCATCGCGCCTAGCTTCATATTGCTGCCTTGCTCCCTGTCTGGCTTCTTCGTTCTCGTCCTCCAGCAGATGGCTGTAGTAGGCATCGATAATGGCCAGTTCCTCGTTCAGCCTTTCGCGGGCTTCCATCGCCCAATGCTTATCGACCTGCTCCAAATATTCCCTCAGCCGATGCTCAAGCGCTGTTTTGCCTTCAGCCAGCGAAAGTTGGCTGGGGATTACGCTGATATTTTCAGGCAAACGATGCACCAGATGCACCCGGGACAATCGCTCGCCGAACGAGGTGTCGAAAGCTCCGTTTGAAAGCGAAATGCCATAGAAATGCAGTTCTTCGCGTTTCATGTCACAGGCGAATTCCGCCTTGAAGCAGATGCCGAGCCACGGTTCATAGGCGGCTGGAAGAAGCGTCATCCTCTGCCGCTGTCCGGGGTCTTCAAATACATAGACAAAGCTTCCCCCGCGCTTTGAAGCCTCGAAGATCTGATTCAAGCGCGGACTGCCAAAGGAGAGATCCTCCCGCTGAATCCGGTCCGGGCCCAGAAGGGGGAGAGGACGAATCGCGCCGAAATGCCGCCCCATGATCGGGTCCTCGCCGGCTCCGACATGCGCTGTTTGCTTGCTTTGTTCCTCCGCCTCATAGGCTGCCGGATCAAACACAAAAATGTAGGACATCGTCTCCGGTTCGACCTGGCATCTGTCCACATACGCCCAGTAATAGGGACGGTTGGTCAGCTCTCTGTCTGCCTGGGGGGACAGCTTGACGGTAACATGATGCGAAGCCTCTTCTTTAATGATGCATTCCGTTGCTTTGAGATAGTCCAGTACATATGCTCTGATTTCCTCTGTAGTCATTGACATGCTCTTAACTTCCCCCCAGCAGTTCTTTCAATTCCGATTTGCCTTTATCGTTTTCTACCGCTTCCTCTTCCTCTTCCAGATTCTGCTTGATCGCCATCATGGATGAGGCCAGGGAGTCCACGCCTTTTTTAATTTCTTCGTCGCTGCTTGATTCGAGCAGTATTTTATACAGGCTCTTCTCAAGAGAGCCGCTTTTTTCCAAACGCTCGACAATAACGTCCAGACCGCCGATCACCATTTCGAACATATTGATTTTCTCATGCAGCAAATTCAATATATGCTCTTCAATGGTCCCGACCGTAGACAGATTGTAGATTTTAACGTCATTTTTCTGCCCCAGACGGTGAACGCGCCCGATCCGCTGCTCGACGCGCATCGGATTCCAGGGCAGATCGAAGTTGACCATATGATGGCAGAACTGCAGATTGATGCCTTCACCCCCCGCTTCGGTCGCGATCATCACCTGGGCACGGCCGCGGAACAGATCCATCATCCAGTCCTTTTTCCCGCGGTTCATATTGCCGCTGTACGGTACGGCGATCATCTCCCGGTCGCGAAAATATTTAAGCAGAGCTTCCTGAGTCGCCCGGTATTCGGTGAAGACGATCACTTTTTCGCCTTGATCAATGCCGCGGATCAGCTCCAGCGTTTTTTCGGCCTTCGTGTTGGCCGTGATCGCCTTGATCGCATGCACGAGCTCCCAGATTCTGTCACGGAGGGGCGAATCCGGAGCCAGCTTTTTCGACAGATTGACCAGGGTGACGAAGACGGCGTCCCGGCTGCTGCACACTTCGCGCTGCAGCGTCACGAGGGACAGCATGCTGTTCATGTCGCCGCCGTTTGCCGCGTACTGGTCTTTGACAAAAGCGGTTACCCCGTCGTACAGCGCCTTCTCTTCCGGCGACAGTACAAGCGGAACATTGCGTACAATCCGCTTCGTAAAATCAAGCTCCCCGTCGCTGCGCCGGTTGCGGATCATTACTTTGGACAGTTCGTCCCGAAGCAGCTGCTCATTCTTCGGCTTACGCTTGTCGACCACAAAGTTGGCGGCAAAATCATTTTGTCTGCCAAGTTGACCGGGTTTGAGAATGGTAATGAGATTAAACAACTCGTCCAAATTGTTCTGAACCGGCGTTGCGGTCAGCAGCAGGCAGTATTTTTTGCGAAGTCCCAGCATGAATTGGTAGTTTGTCGTCTTCTTGTTCTTCAGCTTGTGGGCTTCGTCCACGATGACCAGGTCGTATTCGTTCGCCTGCAAAATGTCCTTGTGCGGATCCCGCTTGGCCGTATCCATAGATGCGACCACTACGTCCGACTGCCACGAATGCTCTTTTTTTTGCGCGATGGCGGGAATGCCGAATTTGTAGTTCAGTTCCCGGACCCACTGGAGAACAAGCGAGGCCGGAACGAGAATCAGCGCTTTGCGGACAAGTCCGCGGATTAAGTATTCTTTCAAAATAAGGCCGGCCTCAATCGTCTTCCCCAGGCCAACTTCGTCAGCCAGTATCGCCCTTCCCCGCATCTCAAAGAGCACTCTGCGAGCTGTTTCAGTCTGATGGGGCATCGGCTGAACCGCAGACAAATGCTTGAGGCATTGCATTTCCTCAAAGTCTGAAACAAGACCCGCTTTCTCGGCCTGAAGGGCAAGTTGAAGCAGCCGAAAATCATCCCAGGGACCGCCTTTGTCCAAACGATTTTGCAAATTCTCGTACCAGCCGCTGTCAAATTCGATAGGCACGCCGGCAGGATGAACCGGGATGTCATGAGGACTCATGCCAAACAACCTCCTTTGTTGGAGCGTCACTCTTTAGTAAATGTAGTATGGACGAAATGGAAGAAGTTCATAACATGTCCCTTTCTTGTAGATTTATGCGGAATCAGCGCGTTGATGATCCTAAATGATCATATGGAAAATTATGAAAAATATAGTTCGGGTTTACAGAGAGTTTACAAACGCTGCATGTCTGACCCGTCAACAAGGAAAATGCAAAATAATTGGGGTTCAGGAAATGGAGCGCATTTTTCTTTACATATCCTATAAATCTGATTAATACGAAACTTACATTTGCAAGTTAATCTATTTGATGTGGGAACGATCTCACATATCATCGAAGAGGACATCCGGGTAACCCGGGATGGCATTGCCGTCTTGGCCCATGATGAATCCTGACATTTGTAAGCCTGGAAGAAATGCTTAAGCTCATCCGGTCTTCAGGCAAAACAGCTAATTTGGATCTCAAAGTGGATGAAAGCATCGAAGCAACTGCTGCCCTCGTTTCCAAATATGATTGCTGGATCGGGTGTTCTTGTCGGGCTGCGGAACTGAACGGGCGCTGCTTGCACAGCGGAAGCATCCGGAACTTAGAAAGCTGCTGAATGCAGGCTCCAACCTGTTTTTAACGGAAGAATATTCGGCAGCGGTGGAGAAAACCTGCCGTGATGCGCTCGAAGCTTCCTGTTTCGGCCTAAACATCCATTATCAGCTTGTGAGGATGGAGCTTTTGGAGCGCGCGGCTCATTACGGTTTGCCGGTTTATGTTTGGACTATAGATGAAGAGGTCATGATGGAACGGTTTGTAAATATGGGAGTTGCCTCAATCACGACCCGGAATGTGGAAACCCTCGTGCGATTAAAGCAAAAGAAGTCTAGAGAAGCAAGGTCGTAGGCCGAATATTGCTGAGAGATTCCTATTAACCCAAAAAGATATGAGATCAGGACAAAGGGATTTCTAATCTTAAGAATGCAGGCACACTCCAGACACGGTGTGCTTTTTTATTTGCATCCTAATCTTAATCCTCCCTCATAAAGCTGCTGCCAACAACAGACATCAATGTCATCTTACTTAACATATATTCTTGTGCTTTATCATTAATTTCGATGAATTAATGATATTTAGAGTTATTTATGTCATTTTTATTGACACCTTTATCAAGAATCAGTATACCAGATTCCAAATTCCAGATTATGAATTCCAGTTGTTCATTTCTTTCTTTTATCAAATTCAAAGTCAGGTGAATACCAAAATGAAACTCACCAAAATTGAACAGCCCCAATCCTTTCGACAGCATGCTTATGATGAGATCAAGAATGCGATCATCAATCATGCGATTGCACAAGGCGAGGTTTTGTATGAACGCGACTTATCCGAGAAACTGGGGATCAGCCGTACACCTCTTCGGGCTGCCATTCAAATGCTGGAAGTCGAAGGCTGGTTGAAATCCGTTCCAAGAAAAGGAGTGTTCATCAGCCGGATCGTGGAGCAAGATGTCGAAGAGGTGCTACAGCTCAGACGGGCAAATGAGTCACTCGTCATGGAATTGATCATTCCTAAAATTTCAGATGCCGACATCGAGAAGCTGGAACACATTTATGCAGAGCAAAAACTGAATGAAGGCAGCAACGAAGCTTTTATTATGGCTGACAAGGATTTTCATATGTATTTGGCCGAGCTCACCGGAAATGGCCGTTTAACCCAATTGATGCACAATTTAAGCGATCAAATGCGCTGGTTCGGCATCACGGCACTCAAAACGACGGACCGTAAAGACCGGACGCTGAAGGAACACCGTATCATCATAGAAGGATTGAAAAAACGAGATGTAGATTTCGCGAAAAAAGCCGTCATCGAGCATATTGAACATACGCGCTCAGCTGTTCTGGCATCGTTGAAGCTGCAGTAGGAGGTACATGTATTTTGCAAAATTTCCGCATCACCATTCAAGAATCTGACGGACGCCTGACCGAACAAGAGGCTGCCGTTCATAAAGTGCTCGTGATGGGCTATATGGGACGGGATATCGAAAAAGTCCATGAACATATCGAGGAGCTTGCGGCGATTGGCGTGGCGCCGCCCGAAACGATTCCCGTTTTGTATCCGCAACAAATCGACTTGCTGACAGCGGACCAAACGATTTCCGTTTCCGGTTCTGAAACTTCCGGCGAAGTCGAATACGTTGTGTTTCACGACGGTGAGGATTGGCTGCTTACCATTGGCAGCGATCATACGGACCGACTTCTTGAAAAGGAAGACATTCCAAAATCAAAAGCGGCATGCCCTAAGCCATTTATCACTTCATTTTGGAGGATACGGGACGTTGAGTCTCATTGGGATCAGTTAGTGCTTCGTTCCTGGATTACCGATCAAGCCAGGAGACGGCTTTACCAGGAACATGATCTTACCGCGCTGCTTCCATTTTCCGAGCTTCTGACGAAATTGAAGGAAGTTGGCTATTCCGATGTTTATCATACCGTCATTTTCTCCGGAACCGTACCGACGCTCGAAGGGTTTGTGTACGGAAGCAAATTTGAATATCAAATGTTTGACCCTGTGCTGGATCGCAGGTTAAACGGCGAATATGAGGTTGTTATAGGAGGGTAATAGATGAAAGCCGCACTCGTTCAAATGGATGTGAAAATTGGAGAGACTGACATTAACTATCAGAAAGTCGAACGCTTTTTGCATGAAGCAATGTCACATCAACCAGATGTTATTATTTTTCCGGAAATGTGGAACACGGGTTATGCACTGGAACAGGCCGCTGAATTGGCGGATGTGGACGGCCGACGGACAAGAGAACTTCTGTCTGCATTTGCGAAAGCAAACGGGGTCATGATCGTAGGCGGAAGCGTGCTGTACAAAGATTCGGTGACGGGCGATATCACCAACACGATGCTTGTGTTTGACCGCAGTGGCCATGAAGTGCTCCGCTATGACAAGCTTCACTTGTTCCGGTTGATGGATGAAGATCAATATTTGAAAGCTGGAAATTCGTTCGGGATATTCGATTACGAAGGTACGGGCATCGGAACGATGATCTGCTATGATCTCCGCTTTCCTTTTCTGTTCCGCAAACTTGTCGGCTTAGGAGCTAAGGTGCTGATCAATACTGCCCAGTGGCCCTCCGCTCGAGTGGATCATTGGAGGACGCTCATTATTTCCAGAGCCATCGAGAATCAGTCTTACATGATTGCGGTCAATCGTTGCGGCACCAGCCGGGAAACGGCTTTCCCCGGAAACTCTCTTGTCGTTGATCCATGGGGAGAGGTGCTGTTCGAAGGAGATGGATCCGAACAAATCTTTGTCGTTGACATCGATCTTGACAAAGTCGATGAAATTCGCAAGCGAATTCCTGTATTCGATGATCAACGATTTGACCTATATTAATATCATTTTTAGATCCTAGGAGGTTGAATAACAATGAAGTTGAAGATGGGTAATCTGGTTTTGGGCGTTGCGTTGTTTGCAGGTTTGTTAACGGGCTGTGGAGCCGATAACAAAGGTACCGATAGCCAAGGATCCAGCAAATCAAAAATCACCTTGAAGCTGGCTCATACGGGTTCGGATACGCACCAGTACAACATTGCGGCTGAGGCCTTTAAACAATCGCTTGAACAAAAAAGCAACGGTACGATGGAAGTCAAAATTTATGGGAATGCCAAGCTTGGCTCTGAAAAAGATGCGGTTGAAGGCGTCATGAATGGAACGATCGACATGACTACGGTAGCCGCAGACAGTTCTCTCGCCAATGTCGTGCCTGAAATGAACGTGTTCGGCATCCCTTTCCTCTTTAAAAACAGGGAGCATGTTTTTAGCGTGCTGGATGGTGAGGTCGGCAAGTCGTTATTGCAAAAGGTAGATGAAAAAGGAATGGTCGGTCTCGGATACTGGGAAGTCGGCTTCCGTCAAATTACGACCAAATCAAATGCGGTGAACAAACCGGAAGATATGAAAGGTTTGAAAATACGGGTTCAGCCTGCACCTGTATGGAACGAATTCATGAAATCATTGGGCGCCAACCCGACGCCTGTTAACTTCAATGAACTGTACAGCGCTTTGGAGCAAAGCGTTGTTGACGGTGAGGAAAATCCGATTGCTACCATTATGTCAATGAAGTTTTATGAGGTTCAGAAGCATGTGGCACTGACCAACCATACGTATACGCCTGCCGCTGTCGTTGCAAGCAAATCGTTCATGGATTCGTTAAATGACGAACAGAAGCAGTGGGTTCGGGAAGCGGTCCAAGAATCGGCAACATCCGTTCGCAAAACACTTGCCGATAACGAAGCCAAATCGATTGAAGAGCTGAAGGCGAAAGGCGTGAGCATTACGCAACCCGATATCGAGGCATTTACCGCTGCTACCGCGAATGTGTCCAAAGCGCTCGCCGATAAAGTTCCTCAGGATTTGATCGATCAAATCAAAGCTGCCGCTAAATAATCGTTTTATCCATAAAAAAGAAGGGGCTGCGCTATGACAGCCCCTTTAAAATAAGCCGAGGTGAACAAAATGAAATGGTTGCGTAACTGGCTCGAAATTGCTGCCGGAGGATGCCTGGCCATTGTGGTCATCACGACATTTTTGCAGGTGCTGTTTCGCTTCGCCTTTAAAATCCCCTCTCCCTGGACTGAAGAAGTGACCCGATTCGCTTTCGCCTACATGGTATTTCTCGGAGCTGTACTGGCTATCAAATACCGGGGACATTTGAATGTGGATGTCATCAGCCAATTTCCAGCTAAAATCCGTAGCTTGATCGCCGCGGTCGGATACCTGCTGACCATTGCCTTCGTATGCATGTTCACGT
This sequence comes from Paenibacillus caui, assembly GCF_019904135.1. GTDB lineage: Bacteria > Bacillota > Bacilli > Paenibacillales > Paenibacillaceae > Fontibacillus > Fontibacillus caui. The sequence continues at coordinate 37,885 of NZ_JAIOGQ010000036.1, forward strand.
ATTACAGCTGGGTGCACACGATGAATTCAAAGCTGCAGACGACCCCCACGCTTGATATATCGCTCATGTATATGTATATCATTATGCCTATTTCCGGAGTGCTGATGTTATATTACTTGATCAAGGATTTAATCATTGAACTCCGAATGAAACCGCAAGGAGGGGATAGACTATGATCTGGCTGCTCGGGCTGCTGTTTGTACTGTTTTTCTTTCGTGTTCCGATCGCCTTCGCACTTGGCATTACCTCTCTTGTCGGACTGGCCTTAAGCGATACGAACATGGTCATAGTTGCCCAAAAAACGTTTTCCGGCATCGACTCCTTCACCTTGGTTGCGATCCCTCTCTTTGTTTTGGCTGGTGAAATCATGACGGTGGGCGGCATTTCCAAACGTCTTGTCAACTTTGCCCAATTGCTTGTCGGCCATTTGCCGGCGGGGCTCGGACTCGTAGCCGTTCTGGCCTGTGCCTTCTTCTCGGCCATTTCCGGCTCGGCTATTGCGGATGCTGCGGCGATTGGCGGCATTTTGATTCCAGCGATGGTAGCCCAAGGCTATGACCGCCGGTTTGCATCGACGCTTATTGCCTCCGCCTCGACGATCGGACCTGTTATTCCGCCATCCATCCCGTTTATTCTTTACGGCGTTATGGCCAGCGTCTCGATTGGCGATCTTTTCTTGGCCGGGGTTGCGCCTGGATTATTGATGGCTGTGTTTCTGATGATTTACGTCTTTATGTTCGGCAAGAAGAACAACATTCGAGGCAGAGAAAAAATGGCCTCCCCCAAAGAGATCTTTATCGGGTTCAAGGATGCTTTCTTTGCCCTTCTGCTCCCGATTATCATAATAGGAGGATTCCGGTCAGGCATATTTACGGCAACGGAATCGGGTGTCATCGCCGTTATCTATGCGCTCCTTCTCGGCGTATTTGTCTATAAAGAGATCAAATTGAAGGATTTGGCGAAGGTGCTGTTTGAATCCGCATTAAGCTCAGCAAGTATTTTGTTCGTGATCGGGAACGCAACCCTATTTACCTGGCTGCTGTCATTCCATGATATCCCGGATCAACTCAGCGCTCTAGTCAGCGGAATTTCTGACGAGCCATGGGTCATCTTGCTGCTTATGAACATCGTGCTTCTCATCGCCGGAACGTTTATCGACACGATATCCGCTTTGACGATCTTTACACCGTTGTTCCTCCCGATTGCCATGGCGGCCGGCATCGATCCGGTTCACTTAGGCGTTATTATCGTCGTCAATCTGACTATCGGTATGATCACGCCTCCGCTAGGCGTATGCCTGTTTGTTACGTCTTCGATTGCCAAGGTTAATCTGGTGCAGATGGTGAGACCTTTGATACCGCAATTTTTAATCCTGCTTGTTGTGCTCGCAATCGTAACCTATTTACCGGACATATCGCTTTTTCTCCCCCATATTTTTGGCGGTGAGTGAAATGAGGCTGTCGGAAACAGCGTAAGAGGGGCTCTTGTCTGCTAACGCAGACAGGAGCCCCTCTTCATATTTTTCTTTGATTATAAATAAATTAACAATGCGGGCTTACGGGATGCAGCACATAATTTTTGGCCTTAAACCGAAAATAAACAGAGCAAATATTCATTTCTCATACAAAGGATGCGGGGCAAATGCACAAGCTCATTTATAAAACAGGACTGATGATGATTTTGGTTGCCGTGTTATCGCTCCCGATCGCAAGCGCTACTTCCGAGGTACCCATATATTTACAAAATAAGACCTATTTGATGCAAATGGAAAACCAGTCCCACTACAAGCCTAAACATGCCGACATTGTAATGCTGGGGGATTCGATTACTTATAACGTCCAGTGGAATGAACTGCTTGGCAGAAATGCAGCAAACCGGGGCATCGGCGGGGATTACACATCAGGCATGCTGAACCGCCTGGAGTATGTAACGAACCTGACCCCCTACATGGTTTTTATTATGGCGGGCACCAACGACCTGTTTAAGGGCGAGGTCACTCCGGAAACGGCGTTTCAGAATTATGTTAGCATTCTTGATGCCCTGGAACAGAAGCATATTACTCCCGTCATCACCTTGACCTTATACGTGGGCAAGGATATAGCCAATTATACGGCTATCAATGAGCGGGTCCAAAAGCTGAACGGATATTTAACCGGGTATGCCCGTCAGCATGAAATCACCTGCATTGACCTGAATGAAGCCATTGCTCCTGAGGGCTATCTACTTTACGACTATTCGATTGACGGGATCCATATCAATGGAGAGGCCTATGAAATTTGGGGCGATAAAATCAACAAGATTATTAATCAAATTTTGAAAAAAGAAAGCTGAAGGCCTGGGCCAGTCCAGGAAATCGCATCATCATCAAAATTTAAGAATCAAGCTCCGGGCAACCGGGCTTGATTCTATGTCTGGGCCTATTGGCTACGATTTGGCGTTTTGGCCTAGTTCTTCACGGTCTCCCCCTCTACAAATCCGCCCTGCAGACGCAAATGCTCATAGGGCAAATCGGGGTTGGCAATTTGCCAAAGAAGCCGTTCTGCTGCACGGCTTTCGTTAAGAAGTTATTAATATGAGAACGGGGCCGCGAGCTCCAAAAATGGGCTCCGACGGATCAGGAAGCAAAACGACGGCGTTCGGGAAGGCGTACTCATTGCCGATGGCGACGGCAAATATGCCTCCTGCCTTAATGGCGTCTACGCCCGAGACGCATCCTCGACCCCAATGTACCGCCGGGGCTCGGCTCCTAACGAAGCTGTGGCTGTAGAAATAATGCCTGCTCCCTCTTGTTGCGGGTCAGCTTTGCCACATCGACTATAGCGCCGAAATCGTGCTGTATGCCGAGGCGATGGATGACGGAGACCGTATTTTTACTGGCGGAAGCTAGTCCTTTTGCTCTATAGAAAACTGCATCAGTATTTATCATTCCTTTAGCTGTCCAGTCTGAAATCTGCGCTCGGTGGTTGCTTGTATTATCAGTTGAACTATGGCTGCATCTTATGGGCTGTTACTGATAAATTTCCTCTTTTGAAGCCAATCTTATGCTAATGCCAGATGAGTTTTAGATCCAAAATTACTGCAAGATCTGTTGGTGTTTGGTCCCGACTTTAGTCTTTAGAACAGGATAAAATTGGGTTTGACATTGGCGTTCAGTCTGTAGTATATTAGCTTTCGTTCCGCTTCTGCGGACATTGTAGTCCGGCGAGGGCAAAAAGTAAAAGCAGAAATGCTTAGAAAAAAAGTTTTAAAAAACTCTTGCAATCGCCTGAACTTCTATGTTATATTATTTAAGTCGCCGCTGAGATGCGGTGATGCACGAAAGACAGTTTGATCTTTGAAAACTGAACAACGAGTGAGAGGATTTTACGGATGTAAAATCCGGATTTAAGAGAATTTAGGATGACTTGAATGTTCATTCGAGTTTCATCCAATCTCGTCAGATTCAAAATGAGCTAATCGCTCTTTCATTAGATGGAATACCACTCCCCTTGGGTGAGCGGATCCTTCCATCTTTGGATGAAAAATCCTTCGCTATATTCACGAATGATTTATTCATCCTTATTGGAGAGTTTGATCCTGGCTCAGGACGAACGCTGGCGGCGTGCCTAATACATGCAAGTCGAGCGGACTTGATGGAGAGCTTGCTCTCTTGAAAGTTAGCGGCGGACGGGTGAGTAACACGTAGGCAACCTGCCCGTAAGACTGGGATAACTACCGGAAACGGTAGCTAATACCGGATACGCAAGTTCCTCGCATGGGGGACTTGGGAAAGACGGAGTAATCTGTCACTTACGGATGGGCCTGCGGCGCATTAGCTAGTAGGTAGGGTAACGGCCTACCTAGGCGACGATGCGTAGCCGACCTGAGAGGGTGAACGGCCACACTGGGACTGAGACACGGCCCAGA
>NZ_JAIOGQ010000037.1 GCF_019904135.1 Paenibacillus caui
TTTCGTTGGAAGCAGTTTGATTTTAACCGTTATCGTTTGTGACATTTCAGTCTCCTTTCGGCAAATATCAATCGATTCACCCCCTTGTTTTTTGTTGTTCAACATAACGCTTAATCGTTGCGCTCGGGTACGTTCCCTGCGGTAGATACGAAATAGGAACGTGTCCATAGGCTCGGCAAATGCCCTAGATGAGGAAATTCCTCTCTTAACTTTTTAGAAGTCACTCCTTTGATTTTTGCCATAATATCAGCCGGACTAAGCGTTGGTAGTGCATTAAGAAACATATGTGCATGGTCTTTGTCACACTCTAAAGCAACAATGACAATTTTCAATTCTTCGCATATTTCTTGTACCAACTGTTTAAAGCGTTCCTCTACATCAGTACGAAGGAATATTTTTCTTCTATACCGAGGACAAAAAACGAAATGATAGTTGATTAATGATACGGTTGTGTTTGTTCTTCTATATTCGTTCATATACACATTGTATCCATTTTATTTATAAACTGAAACGGACATGCAATAAAAAAGAGTGAAATTTTCGGATACTTGAAGCGCCACAAACCTTTCAGTTCTTAGGGCACTCGTATCCGACCTCACTATCATCCCACCCCTAAAGGGGGTGCTATCGCACCGTAGTGGGCTTTCCCGTTCGGAAAATCTGTAAAAAGACAGGCACTTCGCTTTCAGAACAGGAAAAGGCCCCGGTTCTGCTTCCATAAGCAGCCCGGGGCCTTGTGCTTTATGCCGGTGATTCATCCTGCCTGTCCGATTGGCTAGTCCAGATCGTAAATCGTACCGACCTTAAGTCCGTACAGCTCATTGTATATTTTTTCGGCGTAGGCGTCCGTCATTCCCGCAATATAATCGATAATCATGTGCTCCCAAGTCCAGATTGGATTTGCCTTTCGCTGATCCGCGTCAAAACGCCGCAGCCAGTCGCCGGGAATGATTGATTTTGACGTTTCGGGATCGACAAAAGCGTCCCACAGCCGTTTGATGACCCAGGCGCTCCGCTTCTGCAAACGCTGGACCCTGAGGTCGCGGATCATCGTGACCCAGGCGAAGCTTTTCAGCACGCTGACCGTCCGCAGCATGTCTTCATCCTCGTAGCCCTCTTTTACAAATGTAACCTTCTGCCAGTTGCCGTCCGCAATGACGCCAAGACTGCCTACAAACAGGCTGACCCAATAGGCCTTAACCTCCCGCCGGGTCCGGGAATAATCATGGTTGCAGGTCGGCATTTTGCTATTCCAGATTTTCAGGAAAGACGACAGCACTTCCTCTACCTTGACCTGGACCTTTTCCGGCGTCCATCCATCCCAGAAAAAGTCGTCCAGCGTCATGATTTTCTCCACAATCAGTCTCTGGATGTGCGAGTCTTTGAGGAAATGCTCATGCACCTCGATTTTGCCCGCCTTAATTCCGTCTTCCAGATCGTGCGCCGAATAAGCGATATCGTCGCACAGATCCATAAGCTGGGCTTCCAGCGTCTTCTTTCCTTCCGGAATTGCCCAGCGGTCCCGGATGAAGGAAATATACTGCCACTCATGCTGATACAGGCCTTTCTTGTTCTCCGTTCCAGGATAAGGATACTTGTTGGTCCCGAGCAGGACGGCGTCGGACAGATTCAGGCCGTCGATATTTTCGCGCTTCTCCAAAAACATCATGAGCCGGAAATTGTGCGCATTGCCTTCAAAATGCTCGTATTTCCGCCGGATCGCCTCCCGCGTTCGCGCTGCTTCGGCAGGCGAAACCTTGCGGCCGTTAAGCGCCTGCTTGATCTTGTCCTCAATCAGCTTCTCCAGTATCCCTTCCAGTACTTCTTCCCCTTTATGGCCAAAGGGAGGATGGCCGAAATCATGGCTGATCGCCGCGCACTCCACAACCTCCGGGTCAATAATAAGGCCCGGGTGCCCTGCTCTTTCCGTAGCCACCGCCGGGTAAGCCCGGAGCAAGCTCCGTGCCGCTTCCCTGGCAATCTGGGCAACCTCCAGCGAATGCGTCAGCCTTGTGCGGTAATAATCGCCCGTCCCCGCCCCGAATACCTGCGACTTGCCCTGCAGGCGCCGGAAGGTCGGCGAGTGAATCAGGCGCGAATAATCGCGCTCGAACGTCGCGCGGTTGGTCTCATGTCCGATATTATCGGGATACTGCCGATGTTGTCTCAATTCCTGGATATTCATATGCTGCACTCCTCTGTTTCTATGCAAAAGATAAAGTATAGGAAATACACCGATCACGATTCTATATAAGTTGAACCAATAATGGAATCATGCTTCACTGCGAAGATGGATAGTTCCTACGATCGCTGTTCCCCCCGGATTTCATTGAATAAGCTGAATATGGGGAAATCCGGGGGCAAAGGCGAACGCTTCGCTTCTTCAGAATCCATCCATCTTCTCCGTTCTCTATGATGTTCTTTAGTTCAACTTATATAGAATCCGTATGCTCTATTGACTAACCTATAAATGCCAGACTTATAACAGCGCTCCAAAGCGGGGATTCTGCTGTAAGGGGATAAGCCGTGACCCTAAATTTCGTAAAAAGCTTAACATCAAACAATGAGGGTTCGGCCCTTTCTTAGAAAGCAAGCAGTGCTTTATGCTATTGTAGCCGCGGCGGACCGGAACTTAAAGAGTTAATTTTCAGCCGGTCATTTTCAACCTGATTGTATGCAGTTACAATAATATATGAAATGAGCATTTTCAAATTTGCAGACTTTGCGGCAAAAGAAAGCGGAATTAGCAGCCCGCATCAACATGTTTCGGTTAAACTTGCAGTAACCTTACCAGCTCATCTATCCTGAAAATAATTGTTACCCTCCGGTCAATGTTTATTGTTCAGGGCAGCTGCGCTGCATTTTCATCATCCGTGGACGCATTAGCGGCATGGATGTCTAATTTACATTTTATAAATAAAGGAGATTCCATTCCTATGCCTATTACGAGAGAGCTTCTGACCGATGCCGATTTTCAGGAAGCTGCGGACCTGAAGCTGCGCATCCGCGTGTTCCGCGATGATCATCTGATTGACGCAAGCACGCTTATCATCCGCTTCACCGGCGAAACCGTGATCACGCAGTCCGGTGTCAGCGATCTGTCTTATCATCCCCGCCGGGAATGCCAGTTTTATGAAATCCGCAAGTAACAGGAGGCCTGAACGATGAATGATATTGTTTCGAAAAAATGGGTGCTGGCGCGCATGTACGAGCCCGATCTCGTCATCGTGGACTGCCGTTCCGAGCTGTCCCGTCCCGGGGCCGGACGGCAGGCTTATGACGAGAGCCACATTCCGGGCGCCGTGTATCTCGATCTGGAGCAGGATTTGTCTGCCGAGATCAGCGCCCACGGCGGAAGGCATCCGCTGCCGGAGCCGCAGGTTCTGGCTGCGCGGCTCAGCCGCGCCGGCATTGGCAACCAGTCGCGCGTCGTCGCCTATGACGATCAAGGCGGCATGGTCGCAGCGCGGCTGTGGTGGCTGCTCCGCTGGCTGGGCCATGAAGCCGTGTCCGTCATGGACGAAGGCTTCACGGTCTGGAAAGCCAGCGGCTTTCCGGTTACGACAGACCAGCGCGTGGTCGTGCCGGCCACGTTCGCACCGAGTGTTCAGCCTGCGATGCTGGCTGACGTTAGCGAGGTGCGGGAGGCGCTTGGAGACGAGCACGTGCTGCTCGTCGACTCGCGCGAAGCGGGGCGCTACGCGGGACTGGAAGAACCGATCGACAAAGCCGCCGGGCACATTCCCGGCGCGATCAACCGGTTCTGGAAGGACGTGCTGGACGAGCGCGGCGCGTGGAAAGCGGAGCCGGAGCTTCGCGAGCAGCTTGCGCCGGTCACCGAGGCGCTGGACAAGGGCCGCGAGGTGATCGTGTACTGCGGCTCCGGCGTCAGCGCCTGCCCGAACGTGCTGGCGCTCCACCGGCTCGGCTATCCGCAGGTGAAGCTGTATCCAGGTAGCTGGAGTGACTGGATTAGCTATGAGGAGAATCCGATTGCGACGGGGAAAGAGTAAGTCGGGAGGCACATAGCAGTATCTAAAATTTGAATACATCGCCATGTGGGCCGCGCGCCTTGGGCGATGTATTTGTTATGCTCGAAGTCAACAAGTAGTCAACACTCAACTCTTGAAAGTACTTACATGAAGCTCTGAAACGAGCGTGCATTTTTATTCATTATGATGTCTTATAGGGCGGCGATGCGTGAACTCATATATAATTTTTAATATTTATAACTCTGCTAATTAATTGTACTAGAAAGGCGAGGATAGTTATGATCCAGTGGTTTCGACATTTACCGTATAAACATATGGAGTTGTCAGAATGGACACCTTTCATTCAAAATGATTGGTTTCGAGAGCATTATATGAAATTTGCTTATTTATTGATGGTTATTTTTATACTGGCACCCATGTGGTTCGCGGACGGGTTCACTTTTGTTGCGAATATCCCACTTATTCCAGTTATTGTCCTTGTGTTTATCATACATGAAATCATTCACATTCTTGTTATATACACTAAAGGCAACATCAGCTTAACATTAGAGGAGGAACGAAAATGATCAAACTGAGGGAAGCGCTGTTTGAGGACTTGCCGGAAATGCTCGACATCTACAATGAAGCGGTTCTGAATTCCACCGCCACTTTTGACCTGCAGGCTCAGACGCTTGAGGAACGGACGGTCTGGTTCGATAAATACGGCGAAAACTATCCGCTTATCATTGCGGAGCTTCATGGAAAAGTCGCCGGCTACAGCAGCCTCAGTCCGTTCAGGGCCAAGCCCGCCTACGCCTATTCCACGGAGCTGTCCGTTTACATCGCCTCCGAATTTCGGGGCCAGGGCATCGGCAGCGTGCTGGTGGCCGAAATTTTGAAGCGCGCTGCCGAGCTCGGTTATCATAACGTCGTAAGCGGCGTGGTCGGCGGAAATGAAGCAAGCCGCAAGCTGCACGAAAAATTCGGTTTTGCCTATATTGGCTGTTTTAAAGAAGTGGGCCTGAAGTTCGGGGAATGGCAGGATGTGCATTTTTACCAGCTTTTATTGAACAAAGACGGTAATAACGGATAATTTCCAGTTCGACTATAACGGCCTTACAACAGACTCTCTCGCAAAAGGAGTCGATTCAGCTTCCGACAATGCAAACTGGCTTGTCTTCTCCCCCCCAGATCGCCTGCTCATTTCATGCTGCGGGAAAGTCCTCTTCCATTTCCTTATGAGTCCTTTTGATTCGAAGCAGTGGTTTCCTTAGGTACGCGCGGCCATAACGTATAACTGAAGCTGATCAGAAAATCGATAACCAGCACTACCGACCATAGACGGATCACCTGCAGCAAAGCTTCCGTTTGGCTGTCCTCGTTGACCCACAGGATGATGCCGTACAGCAAACTGCACCCGATAGCCCACGACACCAGGTGAAGGAACCAGCCATGCCGTTGGTTTCTGGCGTGCTCCTTCCCGAATTTGGCCTTTTTCACAGGGGCAGGTCCTCCTGCGAAACGGTGCGCAAAGCGGATGTCCGCCCATCGGACCATGCGATGTCCATAAGTGATCGAGACACCAATATAGACGGCCGCAAGACCGTGCGCGAAACCGGCTGCTGCACCGCGCTGTAAATCAACGACCGTCACTCCGAGAAGGATTAAATCTACAACCGGGGTCAAGAGTAGCAGCACCATTCCCGTCTTATTTAGCCTTAAAAGGTATCGGCACACCAGTCCGGCAAGCACGAATAACCAAAAGGCGATTTCGCAGCCGACGATAAAGACGGATAACATCGTATATCCAGCTCCTTTTTAATACAATCGTATTATAAAGCATGGTTATTATAACACACTTGTGCTAAAAAACAATCCTGACTATAATAAAACTATGCCGAAAATCGTGGATCATCAAAAACGTAAAGAACAATTAGCGGAAGCGACTTGGCGGGTAATCCGACGGGAAGGTCTGGAAGGTTTCTCTGCTCGTCGCATAGCGAATGAAGCGGGGATATCTCTTGGATCGCTGCGCCATTATTTTGAGACCCAAGCCGAGCTGCTTACGTTCTCTATGCAGCTTGTCACGCAGCGAGTTAATTCACGCATAGAGCTGCTGCCGTTTACCGGGGATATCCGCCGCGACATCGAGATGATTATCGCGGAATTGCTTCCGCTTGACGAGCAGCGCTTGGCCGAAGCCGAATTATGGCTCACTTTTGCCGGTAAAGCAATCTCCAATCCAGCTATCCGCGCGATAAGCCTCGAAATACACGACGAGCTCTATGACGGGTTCCGGAGAATGATCGACAGCCTGATCCTGCAAAAGCTGGCTAAAGCCGGGATCGACGCCGAGCATGAGACGAAGGGACTGCACGCGTTGGTAGACGGCTTGGTCGTTCATCGGACGATTTTTCCGGAACGGGTACGTGAAGAGGACTTGATGCGAATCGTTTCCAATCATTTGGATCGCATTTTCAAGGGTTGAGGGGGTTTCCGGAAGGCAGCTAAGAGAAACGCGCGCAAAACCCATCGATTTTTGCTTCCGACAATGCAAACCGGCTGGCCTTCACTCCCGCAACCTGTTTGAGTATCCATTTTTCCATCACATGAAGTTTGGAATAATTGAATTCATACCCGAAGATTTCCTTGGCGATGGCGTGCTCGTATAATGCTGCTGGAAAAGCTTCTTTCATTTCCTTAGCCAGCATTTTGGAGTCGGGATGGCCGGCGCATATAAATAACCCCACTTTCTTTGCAAGCAGCGTCGGCAAGTACTTGTTTATGCATTTCGTCAGTTCCTTCTGTATATGTCCCATATAAATCGATCCGCCTATAATGACTGTGTCATACCCCTCAAGAGCCGGAACCTTTTCCCGACTAATATTAACGGCATGAACCATGCCCGCCAGTTTTTGCTTCAGCAGGTTCACCGCTTTTTCCGTCGTACCATGCTTGGTTGTGTACATGATGAGCGTAGCCATTCTTCCAATCCCTCCCGGGTTATGATTTTTGTTTGCCGCCCCCACCTCAGGCCTCATTTTCTTTCAGATGCTTCATAATCAGAACAAACACATAAATGACAACGACGTTAAAGAGGGGAAACAGCGCCACTTCGGCGAGCCTTATTTTCACCCCCGCAAAGGCCAGAGCGATAATCATGGCTGTTATAGCCGTCAGCATCGTAATTCCTTTCATAATAATGACCGAACCAAGCAAATACCCGAACGGATGGCGCCTTAGAAATAGAATCCCAGACAGCGTTCCGGCAGGAACGACAAAACCCAGATCCATGGCCTGAATGACTAACGTTGTATAATGCTCCAAGCCGAAAGGAATCGTGCCGTTGATCAACGGGGGAACGATTTTCGAAACCCACATCAGCAAAACTGCGACAGATAGAAACAAAAGGAAGCTGCCGATAAACCCGGTGGGCAGTTTCGGGCTGAAGTATGAACCGATTTTCCCCAAATCAAACGACATCAGTGATAGCGTAAAAGCAAATAACGCGGCAGACATCAATGCTACATAGACGAGAAAAAAAGGATTATACTCGGCAAGAAATGCGTACGAGATATATGTATACAGAAAATATCCCAACGTTCCCGTAAGCAGCAGTCTTCCTTTGAGGGAACCTTTTCTCGAAAAATACAACGCTATATTCAGCAGAGGCAAACCGAGCGCTAACGTAACGATATCCTGACCTATCATTTGCGCGGCCGCTGATACGGAATCATTTTTGTACAAGCCCTTGCCGTATAGGTGTACAATCTCACCACGAAAAGAGGTGATGGAATAAGGGCCTTGTCCTGAATTGAAGAAAATTCCATAGGCTGCCGCGGTAAACGACAAAATGCTAATGCCCAGAACCAGCCAGTTGATTGACGTTTTATACTTCACGCTGCTCCCCCGCCTTTGGACGACTGACTTTGCATGATCCCGTCGGCCATCATCGTAATATGCTGCTCGATCAGACTGTTCTTTTGCTGCTCCGGAAGATCGTTCTCGATCATCATGCGGATAATGAGACCGAACGTTGCGGTCCAAATGACTTGCGCCCTAAGCTCAATCTCCTGTTCTCCAGACGGCACCGTTTGATAAATCCGTTTCAGGTTTCCGCACAGCATTTGCAAGGCCTGTCTTTTGGCGGAGGAACCTTCCTGCAAAACAGAGGTATGCGCCAAGATCGCCGGGGAATCGTTCAGCATCATATACTTATACTCTTCCGGGTTGTTTAGCGCCGACGCAATGTAGGTTCGCAGCCCCTCCTTCAATTGCAGCAGCGGTTCATCCTCCGGACTATTTGAGGCATCGAGCGATTTGATCATTTCTTGATAGCCCTGCTTCATGATTTGATTGATGATGTCGTCCTTATCCCGAAAATAATGGTATATAATCGCAGGGGAGTACTCCATTTTTCGGGCTATTTTTCGGATCGATACCTGTTTGACGCCTTCCGAAATCATAATCTCGCGTGCAGCCTGTAAAATGAATTGCCGTTTTTCTTCCCTTTCCCGTTCCTTGCGCTCCTTTATGCCCATCATATAAATCCCCTTTTAAGCAAATTTTGAACACTGATTATAAGTTAAACACTGTTCGACACAATCTAATATTACTGCTTTTTTTCACAAATAAAAACTACCTGCAAATGATTTCACAAAATATACAAATGGAGAACGGCTCCTAGAGGCTCGGAAGAAATGTCAAATCTTGTTTTTTGGAGGAGGCTTGTTATACTAGCAACAGCACTTATGGAGATTGATTCACTTCAATGGAAAGTAGGGATTACCTGTGCCTCGCTCGCTATATTTTGCTTTACTCTCCCTCAGTCTGATTTGGGGAGGTTCTTTCTTCTTCATCAAAATACTGCTTCATGATTACGGACCATGGACGATTGCCTTCTTCAGGTCCGCTTTCGGATTGGCTGTCATCATTGCCGTGATGCTCATTATGCGCAAGCCCTTTGACATCCGAAAGATCCGCTGGATTCCCATGGCCGTGATGGCCTTGATCAACACCGCCATTCCCTGGGCTTTCATCGGTTTCGCCGAGACGAAACTGACAAGCGGCATGGCATCGGTACTGAACGCAACAACGCCGCTGTGGACAGTCATCATCGGTGTTCTGTTTTTCGGGGCGGTAACGAACAGGCTGCAATGGTTGGGCATGATCATATCCCTAGCCGGTTTGCTTATCCTGGTCGGCGTTAATCCCGTTTCCATCATCTCGGTTGATCCATTGGGAGCAGCAGGTATGATTGCCGCAACACTCTGCTATGCGGTGGGATCCCACTTGTCCAAACGTCTGAAGGGCCTGTCGATGTACCAGGTCACCTTCGGCACCTTGATCTCCGCCATGATCGGAAGCGGCATCGTGGCCTTGCTGGTTGAACCGGACTCCCTCCTGCAGCTCCCGTCAGCCGTTAGTATCAGCGCATTGATTGGCCTGGGGGTATTCGGCTCGGGCTTCGCCTATATTCTCTTTTACTTTCTGATCCAAAAGGGAAGTCCTGAATTTGCAACGATGGTTACTTATCTGGTACCGGTCAGCGCCATTGTTTGGGGATATGCGCTCCTGAACGAAGATATCCATTGGAGCCTGTTGACCGGGCTGGCTTTCATTCTGGCAGGCGTATTCCTGGCTAGTAAAAAAAGCCCCCGAAAAGCGGACGGCTGTCATCCCCATCAGGCTCAATGGGAAAAAGAGGTTTAGCGGATAGCATCATTTTCTAAATCACTAACCTTCGTATTTGCTCATAGATTACGGAAATGGGTCATAGGATGAGGAGTAAGCAGGCCTTTCGGACAGCCGAAGATAAGTGGCATGTTTGAAGCCACCGCAGGCGCAAAGGGGGACATTTAAGTTGAATTTGAATCCGGATATTTTGCAGCAATGGGCCGAATTTAACGAACGAAAATGGAATTGCCGAACGAGACGGGTTCAGTTTCGGGCACCGAACTCACCCGCTTACGGCGAAGCGTTGTTTTTTCTCAATCAACACGGGAAGCTGTATCTTCCGCCGCTCAACCCCTACCATCCGGTCCGTTTCCATTCCACGCCAACGGATAAAGTGATTAAGCTCGGCAGACAATGGCATGAAGTCGCCAAAACCATGATTCCTGAACTGCTTAAAGTAAGGGGAGCCGCCAGCTTCGTTTTCACACCGGATATCGTGGATATCCGCCCCTTTCTCTGGAACGGATTCAAAGCGGATATCAAATATACATACTTGACGGATTTGCCTTATTCCATTGACCAGGCAGGCGCCAACGTTCGCAGAAAAATCAACAAAGCCGATGAGCAAGGGTACCGTTCGGCCAGAGCGTTCGATATGACGGAAGTCTATCAATGTCTGCAGGGAACCGAATCCAGACAGGGCTTCAATTATCAGCTAAGCCCCGAGGATTTGAAAATGGCGCAGAGCCTGCTTGGAGAACAGGCCTTCCGCGCCTATGTTTGTTATTCTAAAGAGGGTGAGCCGGTGAGCGCCAATGTCATTATTATTTTGGACGACAACCGGCCATTCAAATGGATCGCAGGCAGTAAAACAGAGCACTTGACCCAAGGAGTCGCCCAGCAAGTGGAGCTGTTTACCTTGCTCGACCTCGCTTCTTCCGGATTCAAAGAGTTCGATTTTGCCGGAGCCAATATCTCTTCTGTCGCCGCATCAAAAGCAAATTGGGGCGGTAGAATCACCCCTTATTATCTATTAAGAACCCCTGGATACAAGGAAGTGCTGCGCGCCGGACGGGATTGGCTCCGGTTTTCGGACGCCCGGAAGGTCAAATCGTCAGCTTCAAATTAAGCGATGGGAGCAGCCCCCGCTCTTGCTGTAAGAACTGCCAAGAACCAGCCAGACAAGCCCTGCAACGAGCACAGGATTCCCCATCGCCTTTGGCCTCGGAGCATGTCATGCGCTCATTACTGCCGCTGCTTACCTTTTGCTAAGCAGCGGCTCCGTTACGTCTTCCAGACCAACGAGCCCCAGTATCGTTAGAAAAACCTTCTGTGCGCCCAAGTGCGCATCGGTCGGGTCATAATACTCATCCAGGGTATGACAGCCGCCAAAGTCCCCTCCTCCGCCAAGCGTTACGGCTGGAATGCCCAGATGGATCGGGATGTTCGAATCCGTGCTGCTTGCCCCCTCGAGCACGGGGTCAAACCCGATGGCGGAGGTTGCGCCTGCAGCGGCCTGCACAATGACCGATTCCGGGTCTTGAGAACCTGCCGGACGGTCGCCCACCTGCTCCGTCTCTACGGTAATCGCCCCGGCCTGGTCCCATCTCGCGTTCTCTTCTTCCGCCGCATTCCTGATGATCGCTAGAGCTTCTTCCTCCAGCTTCAGCAATTCCTCCTGGGAAGTGGAACGCAAATCCAATACCATTTCCCCGGCCTCCGCGATCGTGTTCACAGACGTTCCGCCATGAATCAACCCTACGTTAAAGGTTGTTTTCGGGTTGTCCGGCGTCTTTAGATCCGCTATCTTGGCAATCGCCCGCCCTAATGCATGAATCGGACTTGGCGTCCCGAAATCGCCAAAGCTGTGTCCTCCCGGTCCCTTAAAAGTAATTTTGTATCTTTTGCTGCCCGTAGCCAAATAAGTAATCCGGTCCGGCTCGCCCGGCTCTACGGAAATAAACCCGTCAATATCGTTCCTGCTGCCAAACAGCCCCTTTACGCCACGCAAATCCCCTAGACCTTCTTCACCGACCGTCGCCCCGATGATCAGATCGCCTTTCGTGCGAATGCCGGCGTGGTTCAAGGCTCTTACCAGGCTAAGCACAACAGCCAAGCCTCTGCCGTCATCAGAAATGCCCGGTGCGTAGATTTTCCCGTCTCTTCTTTGCGCGACTGTATTTGTCCCTGCCGGAAAAACCGTATCCAGATGGGCGCATACGACCAGCGACGGGCCGTCACCGGTTCCGGCACGAACGCCAAAAACATTGCCAACCTCGTCCGTTGTAATATCCTTGATCCCCAGCTCCTCAAGCCTTTTTTTATAGTAGGCCCCCCTCGTTTCCTCCTTGAAAGTCGGCGCCTCAATGGCTGTAAGCTCAATTTGCTCCTCTGTCGTTCGGTCGTTATCTTCCTGCAAAAAATCCAGCCCCTGCTTAACCTCGAGGGTAGACAAAAGGCGCTCGAAAAGCTCCTTCACCTGGCTTGCGACAACGTATTTTTCTTCATCTGATTCCAGCTTTTGATTCATGCAAATCATCCTCCTGTACATGCTAATTCAGGTGTAAATGACGGCTGAACAACTCCACCGTCGTCCGGTGCATCGTAATATGATTGGCCAATTTCTCGGTTTGGTGTCCTTCATCTTCGAAGACGATCAATTCGACTTCCTGCTTCCGGCTCCGCATATCGTTCACAAGCTGCTCCGCTTCGCTGACCGGCACGCGGGTGTCGTTTCTGCCGTGAAAAACAAGCAGCGGAGCTATTATTTTCGCCGAGTGGTTGAGGGGCGCGATTTCATCAAAGAATTCGCGGATCTCCTTTAGGAGAATGGTGTATACTTAATATCCGGTCGTCCGCCTGTGCGAACGGGACGGGCTGTTGCTGCTCATCCAGAGTCCAAACCTGGGGAATGCCGGTCATTTTCGAGAAAAATGTCCACGCGTTCCGGGTTGGGATCGCCTTCGGCTGATAGGCGGCTTTTACCGTTAAATAGTCCAGCAGAAGCTCATGGTCACTCATAAGTCAGCGACCTCCTTTTTCAGTAAAATGATTTAGTAGACAATAATACTCCCAAAGAGATGAGGAATTAAAATGGAAGTGCAGGTATATACGTTAAACGCTTTTGCGAAAGGGCAGCTCGGCGGGAATCCCGCAGGAGTAGTGCTGCATGCAGGCGTATTGTCCGAAGAGGACATGCAGAAGACCGCACAGATCATCGGTTTTTCCGAAACGGCCTTTATTGAAAAATCGGAGCAAGCCGACTTTAAAGTCAGGTATTTTACGCCGAATGCTGAGGTTGATTTATGCGGCCATGCCACTATTGCGGCTTTTTACCTGATGGGTTCCCAAAAACGAATCGGTATCGGAACGTACAGCCTGGAGACGAAAGCCGGGCTGCTGGAAGTGAGTTTCGATGAAAACGGCGACGTATTTCTTGCCCAAGCACTTCCCCAATATTTCGAAGAGGCCGATAAGCAAAAAATAGCCGACTCCCTGCAGATTCGTCCGGATGAGCTGGCCGATGGGCTGCCCGTGCAGATCGTTTCAACGGGACTCCGGGATATTCTCGTTCCGGTCAAAAACAACAGGGTTTTAGAGCGGATCCAACCCGATTTTCGAAAAATCGAACGAGTCAGCAAATCATATAACGTGATCGGTTATCATGTTTTTACTCTGGATGCGTCCCAAGGGGCCGTTGCCAGATGCAGAAATTTTGCTCCTTTGTATGAGATACCGGAGGAAAGCGCAACAGGAACCTCGACCGGCGCGCTGCTCTGCTATTTGCACAAATATGGGAAGCTCCCGTCCGTTCATGCAAGCAGCTTCATTTTTGAACAAGGGTACTCGATGAACCGCCCCTCCGAACTCAAAGCAAGACTGCGTGCAGATGAGAAGCAGCAGATCGTCAAAGTGCAAGTAGGCGGAACGGCCACCCGCATTAAGCTCCAAACTATAAATATATGAAACTTGATATGACCGCGTTCCAACGCCGGATACCATGAACTTACTTATTTCGACAAAACCTTCTTCATCTCCTCTATCAAACCTCGCTGCCTCCGCTGCAGAACGCCCACTGCCGTTAATAGAAATACTATCATAACCAGAAAAACCGTCAAATTTCCCCATGCCTGATAGAATCCGGTGCCAAGGAGGGGCCCCAGTAATCTGCCCAATCCAGGCTACTGAGGCAGTGCGATTAAGGGTAAAAAGTTCGACATTTATATTTAGAATATGACAAATTTGGACAAAAACATAGAAATATTGTCTGTATCATTTGGCCGGAGAAACCGATAAATGTCTGAGTGAAGAGCTGCCGGAGTCAAAAAAACTGTGAGAGGAAGTGGATTTAATGAGAATGCGAGTAAAAGGTGTATTATGGGTAGTCCTTGTTGGATTAATATTTTCTTTTGGATCGAAAGAAGCCTTTGCATCTGGTGAATTAGGCCGTCCTCAGTATCATATTACTCCTGAGGTAGAGTGGATGAACGACGTACAGAGACCTTTATACATCAACGGTCAACACCATCTGTACTATCTTTATAACAAGGATTATTCATGGGGTGGAAATGGCACAGAGTGGGCTCATGCGGTGTCTACGGATTTAGTTCACTGGGAGAGAAAACCAGTAGCTATTGAAAAATATAAAACTCCGCATGGAGACCCTTGGACGGGTAGTACGGTTATTGATGAAAATAACACAGCAGGATTTGGTAATAATGCAGTGATTGCGTTAGTAACGATGCCCTTTGAAGGACAATCTACACACCTTTGGTATAGTACAGATGGCGGAAATTCCTTTCAACATTATGGTATCGTCCAGCATAACCCGACAGGAAGTGCCGATTATAGAGATCCAAAAATTATTTGGCATGAACAAACAAAAAAGTGGGTCATGCTATTAGCAGAAAGAGATAAAGTAGGGTTTTATACATCTTCTAACTTAAAAGACTGGGAGTATGCTTCTTCTTTTGTTAGAAAGGATATTGGAATTATTGAATGTCCTGATCTTTTTCAATTGAACGTAGATGAAAATAGCGGCAATAAAAAATGGGTCTTGATGATCGGAGGTAATGGGTTTAATTATGGTGTGACAACTGGTTCCAGTTACTTGGTAGGCGACTTTGATGGAAGGGAGTTTCACGCTGAAACTCGTGTCAAATGGCTGGAACAGGGCGCAGACTCCTATACAGGGGTTACTTGGGATGCTCCGTATACAAATGGGAACTACAGGTACTTTATTTCGTGGATGAATAATTGGAATTACGCAGGTAAGCTCCCGTGGGATACCTTTAATGGAAATACGAGTATTGTAAGAGAAATCCGGTTAACAACAACAACAGACGGATTAAAGCTGGTCCAAAAACCTGTATGGGGTCTCCTGGACAATTTCCCTACTATAATGGATGTAAGAGGCAAAACTATCTATACTGGTCAAGAGAATATGTTCGAAGATTTTCATGGACTTTCTTACTCTATTGAGGCAAAAATAGATGTCGCGGATTTAACGGAAGGAAAGTTCGGGTTTTCTCTTAGAGATGGGGGTGGGCAGCATACAGATCTGACCTATGATAAATCAATAAATGAATTTGCGTTTAATAGGGAAAATTCAAGGATAAAGATTGATGTTCCGGAGTTTAAGAGACCTCAAAAAGTGATCGTAAAACCGAAAGAGGGAAAAATCAAGTTAGATATATTAGTAGACAGGAATGCCGTCGAAATATTTATCAATGACGGAGAATACGTGCTGAGTAATTTATTATTAAATGATATGTCTTCAGATGGATTGAGACTATGGACGGATGGGCATGTGCATTTAGAGTACCTAATATTAAGGGATGCTAATAAATCTACAATTAAGTAACAAAAAGAAGGGGCAGCTCCTTTACCTCTATTTTTAGCTTTCAATTTGAAAAAAAAGGTCGAGCAAGGGATTAGATTTGTTCCCTTGTTCGACCTTTTTGCTTCATGGTTGCCCACTTCATAGTTCTGACTGCGGTAATGGCGAAGCCGCTGGCCATCTAGCCCGTTTGCCTTGCAAGCTCGGCTTCAAGCTGCAGCAGCGCTTCGCGTACCTTAACGACTTCGCCGACAATAATCAGCGCAGGATTGCTTGCATTCATCGCCGTTGCTATTTTTTCAATATTGTCCAGATTGCCGGTAATGATCCGCTGCCGGCTGGTTGTGCCCCTCTCGATAATGGCTACAGGCGTATCCGCCGCTTTGCCGTGCTGCAGCAGGGCGGCCCGGATCGAGTCAAGCTGCCCGATCCCCATATACACTACAATGGTATCGACGGCACCGGCCAGCAGATCCCAGCGAACCGGCTGGTCCTGCTGCTGGCAGCGGCTCCCGGTCACGATGGCGCAGGAGCCCGAGATCCCCCGGTGTGTAAGGGGAATGGCGGCAGAAGCAGCCGCTCCCATGGCTGAAGTAACCCCGGGGACGATCTCATAGGGGATGCCGGCGGCAGCCATCGCCAGCGCTTCCTCGCCTCCCCGTCCAAACACAAAGGGGTCCCCGCCTTTCAATCTGACGACATGATGTCCGGCTGACGCGTATTCGATCATCAGCCGCTGTATCTGCTCCTGAGGCATGGCATGCTCTCGGGGAGCTTTACCGCAATACACCTTTGCCGCCCCGGGCTTCGCATAATCAAGCAGCTCCGGACTTACCAGCCTGTCGTACAACAGAATATCCCCGGACTGAATCCGGCGCAGCGCCTTAAGCGTGATGAGTTCCGGGTCGCCGGGGCCTGCCCCGATAATGGATACGCGCCCGCTTCTCATCGGTTCTCCTCCGGAACCGCCAGGCCCAATCCTGCCGGCTTCGCGCCCTCGTCGGCCACAGGGGTCCGTTTCAGAAGGCGGCGCTGGGACGCGTAGAACAGGATACCGGTAAACAATGCACCTCCGATGAAGTTGCCGATCAGCACAGGCAGCTGGTTCCAAAGCCACCAGTCCCCGAAGCTTACGTTCGCCCCGAGCATCATACCGGCGGGTATCACAAACATATTGACAACCGCATGCTCGAAGCCTTGACCGAAAAAGGTGATGATCGGCAGCGACATCGCGATAATTTTGCCGAGTGTCGATTTGGAGGTCATGGCCATCACAACGCCCAGGGTGACCATCCAGTTGCAAAGGATCGCCTTGACGAACACAAGCCAAACCCCATCCGCCCCGAGGCCCTTGTAACTCAGGGTCTTCGCTTCGCTCGCCGTGATTAAGCTTTTGACAAGCGGGCTGCTCATGTCGGTTCCCATTTTGGTGAGCACGAGCCCGTCCAGTACGGCATAAGCGATGCAGCCGATCAAATGGCCGGCGATGACCCAGACATAGTTGTTCAGCATGCGGGACAACGTGGTCTTCTTCTCCAAAACCGCCAGAGGAATCAAGGCAAAGCTTCCAGTCACAAGCTCAAGACCAAGCAGTACGATCATGATAAACCCGACGGGAAAAAGAATGGCGCCCGCGATTGGAACCTGGGTCTGTGCGGCGGCCGTGAAGGCGAGCGTTGTCGCACAAGCCAGAATCGCCCCGGCCAATGTTCCGCGAATCAGCAGCTGCGCATTGGACAGTTCCGCCTTGGTCTTGCCGGAGCTGATCATCGTATCTAAAACTTCTTTCGGATTTACATAGTCCATCTTCTATTCCTCCTTTTTCATAGGCAAGAAAGCAAGAATCACGCACTCTGCAATGTCAGATATATCAATCCTTTATCCTGATCAACCTCGATTGGAAAAGTAGTCACGCAGCCGCTATCCGGGTCCAGCACCGCGCCGCTGTTAAGATCAATACGCCAATCATGCAGCGGGCAATGGACGGCAGTGCCGCATACCATTCCTTCCGACAGTACGCCGCCTTTATGCGGGCATTTGTTCTCCATCGCCACAATTTTTCCGTTGGACAAACGGAACAGCGCGATTTCCATATCGTTCACCCGAATCGTTCGTGAACCCTTTGGATCAATATCCGCCAAAGCACCTACCAGCATTTTTTTCGTCTCCATCGCTATCCCCCTTCGTTTGTTTAATGATTGGTTTCAACCTTGGTTAATGGCTCGAAGTTTTTACGCAGTTCCTGCTCCCTTATAATCTGCTTCCAAGGATCGGTGGTCTTTGAGAGCGTCGCCTGAATTCTGGACTGCAAGGCAAGACGCTCCTCTTTGCTCTCCAGCGCTTTCTTGATGCTGGCCAGCCCGACTCTCTCCACCCAGGTAGACGTCCGTTCATTCCAGTTCGCGTTTTCGCGGTAATATTGAAGGAAAGCGGCAGCCCACTCCACCACCTCATCCTCTGTTTTCACGACGCAGAGCAGGTCGGTTGCCCGGACGTGGACACCGCCATTGCCGCCGATATGCAGCTCCCAGCCGCCGTCGATCGCAACGACGCCGAAATCCTTGATGGTGGCTTCCGCACAGTTGCGGGGGCACCCGGAGACCGCCAGCTTGACCTTGGAAGGTGTGTTCAAACGTTCAAATTCTTTTTCCAGCCGGATCCCCATCGCAATCGAGTCCTGGGTGCCAAAGCGGCAGAATGTATTGCCGACACAGGTCTTGACGGTCCGCAGCGTTTTGCCGTAAGCATGTCCGGAAGGCATACCCAGCGCTTCCCAGATTTTAGGCAGATTCTCCTTCTTGATGCCGAGCAGATCCAGTCTTTGGCCGCCGGTGAATTTAACGAGGGGAACCTCGAACTGCTCCGCTACCTCGGCGATCTTTTTCAATTCGGTCGGAGACGTAACGCCGCCGTATATGCGGGGCACTACGGAAAAGGTTCCGTCCTTCTGGATATTCGCATGGAACCGCTCATTCGTAATTCGGGATTCCTTTTCATCGACGTATTCATCCGGCCACAGCATGCCCAAATAATAATTCAGCGCCGGCCGGCATTTGGTGCAGCCCTCTTCGGTGCCCCACTCCAGAACGTTCATCACCTCTTTGACCGTCATCAGCCGCATTCGTTTGATTTCGGCGACGATCTCGTCGCGGGAAAGCGGCGTACAGCCGCAGATGCCTTCCTTCACAGGGACGGCTGCTTCGCCGGCATAAATCTGCAAAAGCCCTTCGACAAGCGGCTTGCAGCCGCCGCAGGACGCGGACGCTTTTGTGCAAGCCTTGATTTGCCCGACGCTTGTGCAGTCCTGCTCCTGAATCGCTTGAACAATCGTTCCCTTGGAGACGCCGTTGCAGCCGCAGATGATCTCATCAGCAGCGAGCCCTTCCAGCCGGCTGTTTCCGGAACCCGAAGCCAGCGCTTCTTGTGGGATGCCGAGAAGCAGTTCTTTCTCCCTGCCTTCGATCGTCTCGCCATTTTTGATTACGGAGAACAGCTCCGCCCCGTCATTTGTATCCCCGAACAGAACGGCTCCCACAAGCTTGTTGTCCTGGATTACCAGCTTCTTATAAACCCCGTCAACCTCATCCTGGTATTTCAACACCCGGGTTCCCTCTTGCTCCGCAAATGCACCGGCTGAAAATACATCGACTCCCGATACCTTCAGCTTGGTGGAGGTGACCGAACCAGAGTACCCTTCGGTCTGCACGCCCGCCAGCCTTTTAGCGAGGACGGCCCCCTGCTCATAGAGCGGCGCGACAAGGCCGTAGGCAATCCCCCGGTGCTCCGCGCACTCCCCAAGCGCATAAATGCCGGGGATATTTGTTTCCATATAATCGTTCACCACAATACCGCGATTGACTTTAATCCCTGCAGTTTGCGCCAGCTCCACATTCGGCTTGATGCCCACCGCCATTACAACCAAATCTGCATCAATCCGCTCGCCGCCTGCAAACAGCAGGCTTTTCACGCGCTTCTTGCCAATAATGGCTTCCGACTGCCGCGACAGCAGGAATTTCATGCCTTGACTTTCCAATTCCTTCTGCAGCATGCGGGATGCCGTTTCATCCAGCTGCCGTTCCATAAGATAGGGGTTAATATGGACCACCGATACATCCATTCCGAGGTTCAGAAGTCCCCGCGCCGCTTCAAGTCCCAGCAAGCCTCCGCCGATCACCACCGCCTTTTTATAAGCTTTTGACGTTTCGATCATCATCTCGCAATCCTGAATATTGCGGAAGGCGATAACGCCTTCTTTATCTGCTCCGGGCAGCGGCAGCATGAAAGGATTTGATCCCGTGGCCAGTACAAGCTCATCATATTCCGCCTCTACCCCTTGATTCGAGACAACCTTTTGCCTTACCGAATCAATCCGGGTAACGGTATGCCCCATATGAAGCGTAATATTATGCTCTTTATACCAGTCGGTATCGTTCAGTACGATTTCGTCTAGGCCGGCACCGCCGGCGAGCACGGAGGACAGCATAATGCGATTGTAGTTTGGATAAGGCTCGGCTCCGAAAATCGTAATCTCATACTGCTCCGGTGCCAGCTTGAGCAAATGCTCAAGCATGCGCAGCCCGGCCATGCCATTGCCGACAAGCACCAATTTTTTCCTTAAATGCATCCATTTCACTCTCCTTCGTCTCTTAAAAACATAAAAAGCCTGCTCCACCCCGCAGGAAAGCATAGTGCTCCCATCAGAGTAAAACAGGCTTCGTTGCCCATGTATACGAATACGCCATTGTATTCGTGCAAATGATTAAATTTATAAAACGAATATACACTCTCTCCATTCAGACGTCAATAATTGTGACATATAAAAATTTTTTATTTAATTTTTTTCTGGACAGCCGTCTTTCGTGTTATATAATGTTACATATTAAACTAAAGGAGTTCCGGATTATGCACTCCCTATTAGTAATCAAGAGCAATTTGTCCCACTTCGAAAAAACAATGGCAGACTATCCGGAATCGTCTTCTCCGGAGTCTGTACTGATCGCCAGCGGTTATCAGGTCACAGTTGCGGCTACGAAAGAAGAGGCTTTGCTTCAACTGGCAAATGCCGACGCTTCTGTTCTTGTTGTTCCGATTTCGGATTATCCTATTTGGAGAAAAGAGCTTTTGATGCGAAAGGCTGCTCCGGTGCTTTGGTGGTGCTGCGATGAAACAGCAAATTTGTCCGCCGCCGCGTGCGAGGACGATTTTATTGCTGACGGTATTCTCTCCCCATCAATGCTCACACTCGACATTCATTGGGTTCTACATTTTAGCGCGAGGCAATTCTTTGCACAGCAGCAATGGCAAAAAGAGCGGGAACAGTTGCTTTCCCGTATTGAGGAGCGAAAATGGATCGACATGGCCAAGGGAATCCTCTCCAAAATGAGAAACATTTCCGAGTCTGAAGCCTACGATGCTTTACGCAAGCAGGCCATGAATGAACGAAAACGCATGGTGGATGTGGCCACTTCCATCGTCAAGGCCTATCAGCTCCTGCATAAACCATAAAGAGGAGGAAGCTCATCCATGATCGATTATTTGAAAGAAGTCGCAAGGGGCAAGCGCGGTGCCCGTGATCTGAGCTATGATGATGCTTGGCAAGCTGCTGAATCCATCCTGAATTCGGCCGCAACTCCGGCGCAAATCGGCGCATTTCTCGCAGCAGAAAGAATCAAGCTTGAGTCCATTGATGAACTGGAGGCGTTTGTCCGTGTATGCCGCGGATTCGCGCGGCGCGAGCAGCTCTTTCCGGAAAATCTCGACTGCGCCGGCCCTTACGACGGACGGAAATCGTCCTTCATCGCTACCTTCCCGACCGCTTTTCTGCTATCTGCTGCCGGACTTCCCGTTACGCTGCACGGATGTGCCCCGCTGCCGCCCAAATGGGGCATTACTCTCCATGATATTCTGACAGCAGCGGGTATCGACATAAGCGGCCTGTCACCGGACAAATTCATATTGGCCGCCCGTGAAAGCGGTGTTCTCTACGTCAACTCGGAGCAGTGGAGTCCAAAGCTTGGCTCCCTCCGTCCCATTCGCGAGGAACTAGGCATGCGCACGATCTTCAATACCGTCGAAAAATTGGTTGATTACGGGCATTCGCCATTTATCGTTTACGGCATCTATCATAATACGGTATTTGACCGCATCTCGCGGTTGATGATCAAGCTTGGCTATCGGAAAGCCTTGATTGTTCAGGGACAGGAGGGATCGGAGGACTTGTTCATCGACCGTCCAACACGCATTTACATCGTTGAAAACGGAGAACCGTCCATGAGCGTGATTGACCCGGAAATCATCGGTCTGGATACGCCTGTCCCCGATGTGGAATGGACCCCTGCTCTGCAATTGTCGACCGCTGAAGAAGTGCTCCACGGAGCCGGTCATCTGGCATTCTATCATCAAACGCTGCTCAACGGCGCAGTAAGATTGAAGCTTGCCGGACGGGTCGGATCGGTGGAGGAAGGACTTTACACTTGTAAAAATCTGCTTGATAGCGGAGCGGCCATGAAAAAATATAACGAATGGAAGAAATCCCTGCTGACGCTCGCAAAGCCAGCTTCTGGGATAGACAGTAAAACAGCAGACCGGAATGGCGCATGCCGAGTTCAATTATAACTGATGATTGACCGAGCAGCCTTCGCTGTTGTAAAATTATCCATATCATCAGAAACAGCAAAGATGAAGGGTAAGTAGACATGCGAGTTTGGACTTGCAGAGAGCCGGTGGTCGCTGCGAACCGGTGTCCGGCGTATGATCGAATGGCCTTCGGAGCTGCTTTGCCGAAGCGATCATCAGGATTCAGTAGGCAAAGCGGGGCTTCCCGCCGTTATCACGGGAGCGGTACCCGAGATCGTTAATCGTCTCCGTACTGTCTAATTTCGGCCCGAATGCCCTGCATAAGCATGATCGGCATGGCGGAAGCGGCCCTTGTAAGGTGGCACAACGACAACTTCGTCCTTATCGGACGGAGTTTTTTTGATTTTTAAGGAGGTGATGGCTATGGAAGACGGTTGGTGGTGGCGGTTCAACATTAAAAAACTCAACCAATCAAGGAGGAAATTAATCAATGAAAGAACGAGTTTTAACAGGAGACCGCGTAACCGGAAAACTGCACCTGGGCCATTACGTCGGCAGCTTGAAAAATCGTGTATCCCTGCAGGAGAAATACGAGTCCTTTATCCTTTTGGCAGATGTTCAGGCGCTTACTACTCACTTTGAGAAGCCTGATCTGCTCCGCAGCCATCTGCGTGAGATTGTGCTCGATTATTTAGCGGCTGGCATCAATCCGGATCAAGCGACTATCTTTGTGCAATCCATGGTGCCGGAAATCGCCGAGCTTACCGTGCTGTTCTCCATGTTTGTTACCGTTAATGTACTGCGCCATAATCCGACGATCAAGTCGGAATCCAAAAATGCCGGTCTGGATGAAATGTACTACGGGTTTCTTGGATACCCTGTCAGCCAGGCAGCGGATATTGCTTTTTGTAAAGCGACCATTGTCCCCGTCGGAGACGACCAGCTTCCTCATCTGGAGCTTGCCAGAAAAGTGGTCGGAGATTCAATGAGCTCTATAAACCCGTCTTCGTGGAGCCAAAGGCCCTTGTCGGGGAAATGCCCAGACTTGTGGGAACGGATGGGAACGCGAAAATGAGCAAAAGCCTTGGGAATGCCATTGAGCTGGACTCGTCAACCGCAGAGATCGTCCACAAAATACAAAAGGCCAAAACCGATCCGGCCCGCGTTCACAAGCATGATCCGGGACATCCGGATATTTGCCCGATCTATGCATACCATCGCGCCTTTCGGCCGCAGGAATGTGGTGAAATCCGGGAAGGCTGTGAAAAAGGGAGGATGGGCTGCTCGGCATGCAAGCAGTTGATCGCCTCGGCCTTGGATCAGCTCATGGAACCGATGCGCGAACGCCGTGCTTATTATGCTGCAAGGCCAAAAGATGTGGAGGATATCCTGTTAGGCGGGACCCGCCGGGCGCGCGGCATTGCCAAGGAAACGATGCTGGAAGTGCGCGAAGCCATGTGTCTGAATTATTTCGGCTGAAAGCGGCTGGCCGGTAATCCCCTTCCAATATGAACCCCTGACCTGGCTTACTTCAGGCCAGCTACAAAGCCGAAAACCCTTATGCGAGGGACTTTTCGGCTTTGTTCTCTTTCAGCTAGTATTTCCGCTCATGCTGCATATTCTTATTTCGGCAGTTTCGCTTCCGCCGCGCGAAGCATGCTCGCAATCTGTCCTTCCCAGCCGTATATGTTCTTCAGCGAGG
Organism: Paenibacillus caui; assembly: GCF_019904135.1. Classification (GTDB taxonomy): domain Bacteria; phylum Bacillota; class Bacilli; order Paenibacillales; family Paenibacillaceae; genus Fontibacillus; species Fontibacillus caui. Next base: position 23,765 of record NZ_JAIOGQ010000037.1, read on the forward strand.
CATGGATATGGCCAAGCTCGCCGTACATGAGCGTCATTTCCGCTGCGGCCGCTATCGCATTGCCCTGCTTAACAGCGGCTCTATAGCGCTTGCCTGCGGCAGTCATGCTCTTGTTCGCGGACGTAATCTTCTTGTTCTCGGCTGTTATTTGCTTCTTTAGTGTCTGAACGGGCGCCAGCGCATCCTTGACAACCTTGGCCTTGGCAGTTGCCTGTTTCTTGGCCTCGGACAGCGCCTCATTCTTCAACCTGTTCTCCAGGCGGGCCGCTTCGACGGAAGCCTTCAGCTTGTTGCGCTTCAAATCGAGCAGATCGGCCGCCTTCTTATCCTTGCGTTTCCTTGCTTCGGCTGCCTGCTTCCCGAGTGCGGCATACTCCTTAAGCAGCGGAGCGTTCTTCTTCTGCGCCTGCTCCGCCTCCAACTTCAGCCGGTCGATTTTCGCCTTGTCGATCATCTTGATTTTGGCGTTTAGCGCCTTCAACTGATCGTTGTTCTTGCTGCGCAAAGCCTGAATTTCCTGCTTCTCCAGCCTTATGATGGACTCGAGCGCAGTAAAGCTGTCATACAAGCCATCGATGCTTGATAAAGCGTTGTTCCAGCCGGATCCAAAGTCTGCCGCAGTGGTTACGACTGCGGCTTGCGCCGATAGGGCTTCGGCTGCGGCTCGCGGCGTACTCGTGAATAGAGCTGCTGCTGCGCAAAAAAACAGAAATAACGAAATAAACCGGCTTCTTCTGATTGCTTGGTCCAACATCATTCCATCCCCTGTTCCTTTGTAATATATTTCCAGTCAGGCTGGCACAAAAAAAGCACCCCGCAAGAAAGGCTTTATAGCCAATCCAGCGAGGTGCTTCTCCCGCACAAACCGTTATCATTTTTATTCACTATAACCTCGAAAACGGGAGCTGTCAAGTCTTTTTCCGAACATATGTTTCCTGATTGAAATTACTTAAGGTATACAGACGGCAAAGCGGCGGAACCTTATTTCCCGTAGCCCAGCTTGTTCAGCTGCTCCACGGCGGAATCCACGTAGTTTTTATAGTTAAAGGTGCTTTCCAGCATGCTGATAAATTGATCGTATTTGTCCAGGCTGTTCTTGCCGTATACGAATTTGATCATTTCCTCTTCGATAAAGCGTCCCGCGTCTGCCGCGTTATAACCCTGAGGGCTTTGGACAAAACCGTCCAGCGTCTCGATTCTCGGCAATCCGGCTTCAAACTCAATAGACTTCGCTTGGGCGGTGAACTTGGTTTTCAAGTATTCCGTTTCCTGCCGGCCCGCAAATTGGTAGAGCCAAGTATAGCCCCCTTCAGCCTTGCCTTTGTCCGTGATCGTTACCTGATCCCCGTCAAGCGTATGATGAACGTCCTGCAAGCCAAACTGCACTAGACGGCCGCCTTCAGGAGTTGCCGTATAATTGATCAGCTCCAGAATTTTGTTCAGCTTTGCGGGCTCCTTCTCCAGGCGCTTCGGAATGGCCCAGAGTCCTCCGGACGCCCCGATATTGATTGAATTCGCATTTTGAGTTCCATCCGGCCCTTTCGGCGGAGCGAGCTGGATCCATTCCGCCTTCGGATTGGCTCCTTTCCACACGGCTACCTGATCGTCCTTGACCATCTGTGCCCAGTCAATATTGATAATACCCACTTTTCCCTGGAAGGCCTTATCCTTGGCCATCGTTCCTTTGTTGCTGACCACTTCGGGATCTACAACCCCGGCATCCACAAATTTTTTGATGGCGGCTAGCGCATCCTTCATTTTCGGTTCATACAGGCTAACCACCACCTTGCCGTCTTTCAGGGACAACTGGGAACCGTCATAAATATTGGTAACCCCGTACGCCCCGAAAATCGGGTCAAACGTCTGAAAATTGTTGCCGGTGAGGCCAAACGTATCATTTTTGCCGTTCTGATCCGGATCGTTTTCGGTGAAAGCTTTGGCTGCGCTGAGCAGTTCGTCTACCGTTGCAGGCGGCGCAAGCTTCAGATTATCCAGCCAATCCTTGCGGATCCAGTAGGTGTAGGCCACCGATTGACCCGCTTTCGGCAGGGCATACTGCTTGTCGGATACGATTCCTTTCTTCAGCACATCATCTCCGGCATACTTCGTATAATCCGGCATCTTATTCAGGTATGAAGTCAAATCGAGCAAGGAACCCGATTCGGCCAGCTTCTGCAAATGGGGTTTACCGGTAACCATAAATAGATCAGGCAAATTGTTGGATGCGGCCCGGACATTGATCTTGTTCTCGTAGTCCGCCTGATCGCCTACCAGAGTCTGTGTCAAGGATATGCCCAGCTCGCTGTCAAGCTTCTGCTTGATAAAATCATCCGCGGGAAGATTGGTGCCCCAGCTGATTTGCGACACCTCAAGCTTGATCGGACCGGCGGAAGCAGAGGCTTCCTGACCGTTCCCTTCCGTACTCTTTCCGCCGCCTCCGCATCCGCCAAGCAGCGAGACAAGCAGGGTGACAAGCAGCAGCGAAACCGCTAATTTTCTTGTTCTCATTTCAATTCCACCTTCGTTAAAAGTATGGGGAAAGAAGCGCGTGAAGCCTGTTTATCCCTTGACGGCTCCAAGCAGCATCCCTTTCGTAAAATGCTTCTGTATGAACGGATAAACGGCGATGATCGGCAGACTGCCCGCGATAACCGCCGCCATCTGCATGGCTGCCGTCGGGACCGTCACCTCGGCCTGAAGCTCGCTGGACTGCGACAGGAGCAGCATATTGCGGATGACAACCTGAAGCGGATAAAGATTCGTATCGGTAATGTACAGCACCGCCGAAAAGAAAGAATTCCAGTGTCCCACCATGTAAAAGAGCCCTACCGTCATCATGGAAGGCATCGAGAGGGGGATCACCACCTGCCATAAAATCCGGAATTCCTTGGCTCCGTCCATCCGCGCCGATTCAAACAGCTCTTCCGGCAGGGTTTCAAAGAAGCTTTTCAGAATCAGGACGTTGAACGTGGCGATGGCCCCCGGCACGATCAGCGCCCACAGCGTATTGAGCATGCCCAGCGACTGGACAATCAGATAGGTTGGGATCAGTCCTCCGCTGAACAGCATCGTAAAGACAATATACAGGAGAAAAAAAGTTCTGCCCCTCAGGTTCTTTCTGCTGAGCGGGTAGGCGGCCAGCGTCGTAAGAATCATGTTGACCAGCGTTCCGACAGCTGTAACGATGAGCGTCACCAGCATGGAACGGCCCAGGGCCGGATCCCCAAAGATGCGTTCATAGGCTTCGAACGAAATCTTCCGCGGGATGACGATGAACCCGCCGTTCTTGACGACCTCGCTGTAAGGGGTTAGAGACATGGAGACTACGTACAGGAGCGGAAACACTGCGGCTGCCGCGACGAGCACAAGAAATACGTAAATGACGGCGTTGAAAATATTATCCGAGCGGCTGGTTACCATATGCTGCCTCCCCATTTTTTCGCCAGCTTGTTGGCCCCAAGCACCAGGACGAACCCGATCGCCGATTTGAACAAGCCGACGGTTGCCCCCAGGCTGAAATTCATTTGCTCGAGACCAGTTCGGTAGACCCAGGTATCAATAATATCGCCTACTTCGTACACCCTGGTGTGATAAAAGACGAATACCTGCTCAAACCCGGCATCCAGAATGCTCCCTATCCGCAAAATCAGCAGCAGTACAATAACGTTGCGGATGCCCGGCAGCGTGATGTGCCAGATCATGCGCAGCCGGCTGGCGCCGTCCACCTTTGCAGCTTCAAAAAGGGTTGGGTCGATGCCGCTGATCGCCGCCAGGTAAATGATCGCCCCCCAGCCGAGATCCTTCCAGATTTCCGTCGAAACGAGAATGCTGCGAAACCACTGGGTCGAGTTCAGAAACGGGACCGCGTTCCATCCGGCTTCCGTAATCCACCGGTTGATCAGGCCTGTTGTCTCCGAGAGGAAAGCAATGGAGATGCCGTATATGACGATCCAGGATAAAAAATGCGGCATATAGCTGAGTGTCTGCACCCATCGCTTCAGCCAGGAGACCCGGCATTCGAAGAACATCACCGCCAGGATAATCGCAGGGAACATGCCGAACAGGAGCTTGTATAAGCTGATCAGCAGCGTGTTCGTCATCAGCTGGGAGAAATAGGGCGAATGAAAGAACATGGTGAAATGCTTGTTCCAGGGCTCTGCCCAAGGGCTGCCCAGAATGCCTTCCGAAAAATTGTAGTCTTTAAACGAGATGATGAGTCCGTACATGGGAAGATACTTAAAAATGAAGTACCAGATCAGGCAGGGAATTAGCATAATATAAAGCGCTTTCATTTTCCATAAATCGGCCCACGCCTTTCGAAGCTGTCCGGTAGGGGCTTTGGGTTGCGGCTTCGTCGTCTGGGTTTGCAAATTCGCAGGTTGTTCCATCCGCTCCATCTTCCTTTCCGTTATATGCCTTCATGATAACGAATTAGAAGGGACGCCGTAATTGCCAATTCTCAGCATTCATGTGCACATATTTCTGCACTTTTCGGCTGACGTTATACATAAGAACAAGAAGCCGGCATTCAGCTCCCGACTTCCTGCTTGCACGCCCAGCGATATTCGTTGGGCCGCACACCCGTCCACCGTTTAAAAATCCTGAAAAAATAGCTCGGGTTCGCGAACCCGCACCGTTCGCCGATCTCGGCTACCGTCAGATTCGTCTCCGCCAGATAGACCTTCGCTTCGTTGACCCGGATTTGCTGGAGATAGCCGATAAACGTGTGCCCGGTTTTCTTTTTAAACAAGCCGCTTAAATAGTTCTCGTCCATGTTCACAAGCTGAGCCATCGCCTGCAGTGAAATATCCTCATCGAAATGCTCCAGCAAATAACGGATGATCCGGTTGATTTCAGGATGATCCGTCTCCTCCGGCTTTTGGCAGCCCCTTCCCTTCGCATAACGGAACATTCTCTCCAGCAGAGACTCCAGCAGACCGCGGTGGCGGACCTCACGGAGCAGCCCTTCGCAGCCGGCAAATGCCTGCTTCCGGCTGATGCGCGCAAACAGCCTGTCAAGGCGCTCCGCCGTTTCCTTCACCTGAACCATCGGCATTACGTTGTCCTCCATGAATGCCCACAATTCCCGCAGCTTTTGCGCGCACTCGTCCACAGCCACGCGTTCAAACCGGCGGATAATTTCCTGCTCCCGCTCCCAGGGAACGGACAGCCCCTCTCCTTCCTCCGCCCTATGAGGGTTGGATGAGCCCGAATTGCTGTGACCGTAGTAGCTGTAATCCAGCCACCTCAAATTTCGGAACCACGCTTGCCCTAATGCCTCCCCCTTGGAGCCGGACGGAACCGTACCGAGGACGACGGGCATTCCCTGTTTTCCAAACGTCTGCTTTCTTGAAGTGCCGGTCGCAGCTGTCCTGTCGCTCCAAATAAAAATCGTGCTAACGCCCATGGCGGAATAGGACATTACCCGAATCGCCCCTTCCGTTTCGGCCAGAAACAGCCTGCGGGCATCTTCACAGGTCAGTTCTTCCTCCCCGGCGAGCGCAGAAACGAGAGTCAGTCTGAAGTTTTCCTGCAGCTTAAGAAACTCGGCCAACTTCTGCTCCTCAAGAGCCGCAAGCTCCTTGCCGATAGCGCTTTTCCACAAATACGGAAGCCGGTCCTGGGCGGCAGTCCATTGCAGCTTTGTTTCTTCTTCCGTCCTCTTCTCAAGGCGGGATTTGACTTTGCTCAATGCCTGCAGCAGCTGGTCTTCATCCATCGAAAGCTTCAGAATATAACTGGATGCGCCGTACTCCAGCGCCATTCGGGCATACTCGAATTCCCCCGCGCAGGTGAGCATAATGAACGCCGCTTCGCTTCCATTCTTCCTGGCCTGCTGAAGCAGCTCAATACCGTTCATATACGGCATGAACACGTCGCTGATGACGATATCGGGCGATATCGCCTCGATCTGCTCCATAGCTTCCAGGCCGTGGGATGCCTCGGCCGCAATGGTGAACCCGTGTTCTTCCCACGGAATGGCATTGCGTATAGAACGTCTTACAAAAGGCTCATCTTCAACCAGCAGTATGCTCCACATCATAAGCCCCCTCCTTGCCGTATGGCGAAGAAATCAGCAGCGGAATCTCCAGAACGGCCAGCATGCCCTGTTCCAGCGGAACAAGCTCAAGGCTTGCTTCCCCTTTGTACAGCAGGGCAAGCCGCTCCTTCAGGTTGCTGATTCCGATTCCCCTGCGCCTGCGTCCGGAAGTCGGATCGGCTCCGGCGAGGCCCTGCCCGTTATCGCGAATCTCAACCCTGAGCTTACGGGACTCCTTCGCCACCCGAATCGTGATGAGCCCGCCCTCTCTCATGTGAATCAATCCGTGATGAAGCGAATTTTCCACAAGCGGCTGCAGGCTCAGCTTCGGAATTAGCGCATAATCCACATCAGGATCCATTTCAAACTCCGCCTGAAACGTATGGTCATACCGGAAGGACTGAATATACAGATAGGCCTTGACCAGCCCGATTTCCTCCTTCAGATGCACTAGGTCGACATCGGTGTTGAGTCCGCATTCAAGCAGCCGGCCAAGATTCTGGCAAATTTCAAAGGTTCCGGTATCCCCCTGATTTCTTGCGTTCCATTTAAGCGTATTCAGCGTATTCAGCAAAAAATGCGGGTTCATCTGTGACATCAGAATTTGAAAACGCAGCGCCTCCTTTTGGCGCTCCTCCGTCCGCAAGGAAGCGATCAGCTTCCGGATATCATCGGTCATTTGGTTGAAGGAGCGGGCAAGCGCCTGCGTTTCCCCTCTATACTTGTGCACCGGCAGATGGACGTGCATATATTTGTCCGCCATCTGGGTCATTTTCCTCTGCAAATTGCGCAGCGGCCTTAAAATCGAGAACACAATGGCATAAGTGATCAATATAAATACGATCACCGTCAGAATAAAGGAATAAATGATCTGCCGTTTCATCGACCAAATATTTCCCGACAACGCTTCCAAAGGAAAGCGATTGACCATGTACCAATCCATGTTCGGCATATAGACGCCGTTAAACATAAAGCGATCTTCGGTATCGGTAAAATAGCGGTTCGGATCTTTTTTGAACGTGCCCAGCATCGCTTGCAGCCCGGAGGCTTCGGCGTCGCCATTGTCCAGCAGGATCGGCCGTCCGCTCCCGTCCAGAAGGTAATAGGTCTGCTTGATCAAAAAACCGCCGGTGATGGAGTTCATCCAGGACTTGATATCCAGACTGATCCGCAGATAGCCGAAGGTTTCGCCGCCCGCAGTTTGCAGCTTTCCGTACAAGGAAAACAGCTGCGAAGGCGGAAAAAGCTCTTCATAACGATCCTCCGGTTCGTGGATTTCCCAAAAATAGGGCTTGCCTGAAGCCATCAGACGTTTGAACGCCGGCCCTTCGAGCGGGTTGTTCAGTCCACTGGCCGAAACGCCCTCCGTCCCTTCCTCCACCGTGGAATAAACATTCCCGGCAGTATCGGCCAACGTAATATACACGGGAATGACCGCATTCATTAGCCCCTGTTTTACGGATAATAACCGGTTCTGTAAAAAAAGCATATGCTCCTGTTCGTCATATTGCCCCCGAAACCGCAGCCTGCCGATCACTTCCGGATCGCGCTCCAATTGCAGCATGGCCCCGAGCACGCCTAGCCGCAGATTTTCCAGACTGTTCTTCAGTGAATCCAACTGCTCGATATTTTGCTGCGAAATATTATTTTTCATCATCGTTTCCACCCGGCTGATATTGCGAATCTGCAAAAAGGTCGCAGGGATCAGCACAAAGAGCAGAATGGAAAAAAACAGGCGGTTTTTCAGACTTGACGGCCAAATCCAGCGCAGTCCGATCATGGGGACCCTCCTAGTGAAGCTCCTTAAGTTATCCGGTTCTGTCACCAGTTTATCACAGGGGTGCAGGTGAAAGTACCCGCGTGAGCTGGTTTTTGCTGCCTATGCTGTACCTTCCATTGTGACTCTCTCCAGGGTGGTGATCCGTTAACAAATCTGCAGAAATATATGCACAGTGATTTTACTGGCGGAGCTGCTACACTCTATAGCGCTTCCTGTACTCGGACGGACGCAGCCCCTTCTGCTTCAGAAACAGACGGCTTAAATAAAATCCGCTCTCATATCCGCATTGCTCCGCTATGGAATCCAACGTCTCATCCGTCTCTTCCAGCAAACGGCAGGCTTTGCCGATCCGCAGGGCGGTTACATAGTCCAGCGGGGTCTGCCCCGTTCCTTTGGCGAAGCGCCTCGTGAACTGAACCGGCGTCAGCCCGAGCTTCAGGGCGATTTGCCTGATTTCAAACGGAGCCTCGGCGGATTTCCGAAGCAGCCGCTTGGCCTCCTCCACCAGCTCGTCAGCAGTCCGTTCAGCCGCGGCAAATGTTCGCCGCATCAGCTGGTAGCCTGCCAAAGCGTCCAGATCGTTCAGCAAATAGTTCCGCCACTTGCCGGCTTGCTCGGGCTTAACCGCTTCCACTTCCCGCATCATCCGCAGCGCCGAGAAGAGCCGGTCCCGGTCATCGAAACGGATATGGCGGCTGGCGGTCAACCCTCCGTACAGATGCTCCTCCTCCAAATCCGGCCAGTCTTTCGGACGATCCATGAAACGAAAAGATACAAAGTGAAAAGTTACCGGGGTCAGCGCTTCACGTTCCAGCCACACTCCCGGCGGGCAAATGACGGCTTCTCCCGCTCCGGCTACTCCCGAGCTTGGCCCAATGGCAAAGCTGATCCTTCCGCTTTCTATGGCGAACATCACCCAATCGGCGTTCTTGTCCTTGGCAAGCGCGAACCGCTTTTTGCCGGCCCAATACCGGTAACCCGTCAGCTCCAGCTCGTGGAAATCCACTTTTGCCTGGCACCTCCTAAACGGAATGAAATTTTAGATATGCATATTGTAATTCAGGCCATTTTACAAGTAAATAATTCCTCATAATATGAAATCAAGGATAAGACATATAGTGAAAAGGAGTCCTGAACATGAAGCGGGAAACCGTGAATACAGAGATTACAGTTGTTGGCGGCGGTCTGGCCGGCGTTTGCGCCGCCATCGCGGCAGCCCGGCTTGGCCAGACCGTCGCACTGGTTCATAACCGGCCTGTGCTGGGAGGCAATTCGAGCAGCGAGGTCCGGGTATGGGTGTGCGGTGCGACCGGACACGGCACGAACCGGTATGCCCGGGAGACCGGCATTATGGGGGAACTGTTCCTGGAGAACCAGTACCGGAATATGGACGGCAATCCCTATCTCTGGGATTTGACCCTGCTCGAAGCAGTGCGTTCCGAGCCAAACCTGTCCTTGTTTCTTAATACGGACGTTCACGATGTCCAGGCGGAAGGACCGGAGAACAGCCGTATGATCCGCAGCGTGACCGGCTGGATGATGGGCTCCGAACGACGGATCGATTTCCGAAGCGAAATCTATCTGGACTGTACGGGCGACGGGCTGATCGGCGCTCTTGCCGGGGCCAAATACCGGATTGGCAGGGAAGCAAAAGCCGAGTTCGGTGAGGCATGGGCCCCCGAAACAGCCGACGATGTAACGCTCGGGAGCACGCTGCTGTTTTACACCAAAGACGCCGGACATCCGGTCCGCTATATCCCCCCTTCGTTTGCCAAAGATATTGCGCAAACCTCCATCCCGCTTCGCAGGATCATCCGCAGCGGGGATAACGGCTGTGCGTACTGGTGGATCGAATGGGGCGGCGAGCTCGATACCGTACACGACAACGAGCGGATCCGTGACGAGCTGTGGGCCGTCATTTACGGCATTTGGGATTACATTAAAAATTCCGGGAAATTTGAGGCGGAGTGTCTTACGCTGGAATGGGTCGGCAGCCTGCCCGGCAAACGCGAATACCGCCGCTTCGTCGGCGATTACACGCTGACCCAGCACGATATTCTGGTCCAGCGCCCCTTCGAGGACCGGGTCGCCTTCGGCGGCTGGTCGATCGATCTGCACCCGCCCGGAGGCGTATATGAGGAGGAGCACGGCTCCAAGCACTGGTTTGCGGACGGCATTTATCACATCCCGTTCCGCTCCCTCTATTCCGTCAACGTGAACAACCTGCTGTTCGCCGGACGGAATATTAGCGCCTCGCATGTCGCGTTCGGCACGACCCGCGTCATGGCTACCTGCGCCATTATGGGCGAGGCCGCCGGAACGGCTGCCGCACTCTGCGCGGACAAAGCCGTAACGCCCCGCGAATTGTGGCGCGGGCATCTCGGCGAGCTGCAGCAGACGCTGCTGCGCCAGGACGCTTCCATCATCGGCTTGAAATCCGCCGATCCGGATGATTTGGCCCCGTTGGCAGCCGTCCATGCCTCCTCTTCCCTCGCCGCGTACTCGCCTACCGGCAATTTGGAAGCGGTTGAGGGGAACGCGGATCTCGGCCTGCTCGTGCCGGTGGACCCCCGGCTTGAAGGCATGGAAATCCTTGCAGACTGCCGCGAATCCGCCCGTCTCACCGTGGAGCTTTACAGAACGGGCAAGAAGGAAAATTACATCCCGCACTCGCTTGTCCAGCGCACCCAGCTTGAAGTTGCACCCGGGGAACGCAGGTGGATTACCCTTCCCTTGGCTTGGCAGCCGGATGAAGCGTGCAATGCGTTTATCATATTCAAAGCGAACGATGCCATCACTTTTTATAAGACGGATCAACCGCTGCCTGGCGTGCTCTGTTTCCAAAGAGGCAAGGCGCCTGTCGTCTCTTCCGATTACGGGGACAATCAGCCGCCACAGCCGGTGGTGGAGTGGAGCATGGGACCTTTCGTGCGGCATCCGCTCTGTTTCCGTATGCAGGCTGGAGAAGCCTTTGGTCCGGCCAAAGTAACCGACGGCTATAGCCGCCCCTATGGCGGACCGCACTACTGGTCGTCCGAGCCTATGGCTCCCGGAGCTCCGGCCTGGATCGAATTGAAATGGGAGCATGAAGTATCTTTTCAAGAGATTCACGTCACGTTTCAGGATGATGTCAACGAAGATCTGATCAATCTTCATCACCACTGTACCCCGTTTGAGATCATCCCGGAGCTGGTCAAGGATTATCGGCTTGAGGCCGTGACAGCCGCAGGCTCCATCACGGTGGTCGAATGCAGCGGCAACCGGAAGCGCAAAGCCGTGCACCGGCTATCCGGCCCGGTGTCCGCCTCCTCATTGAGACTCATCATCGAGGCCACAAACGGATGCCCGCGCGCCGAAGTCGTCGAAATCCGGGTATATCCCTAGATTCCAAAACAAAACAAGGCGGGAGTCTCTCTCCCGCCCCAAAAATTTAAATTTTTCTATCCCCGCGAAGTAATAGGAAAGTTCTAACATCTTATGGCGCTTACTTTCCGGGGACCTCAAAACTTATGCTATTAACAAGCGTGCCCAGTGTGATCAGGCCTTGATCAACTATGTTCATTCCCGCCCTCGCCGGAATCTAAGCAGGGACCAAGCCGTCAGCAGCACCAGAAGCGCCAGGCAAACGCCGATGCTGATTCTGTTCTGCTCATCGAACAGAAACAGGGTGGCGATAACGGACAAGCACAGCACGGTCAGCACGGTTATATAAGGAGATCCCCATACCCGGAAGGCCGGCTTTACCGGATAGGACTTGTGCAATTTGAGCTGCGCCAGACAGATGCAAATCCAGACCAGCAGGACGACAAAGCCCGGCACGGCCATCAGCACCCGAAACAAGTGCTCCTGGGCGAAGAAACCCAGCATGGCTCCAACTATGAGTATGACCGCGGACAGCTTCAGCGCGTTAACCGGAGCTCCCCTTTTGGAAGTGCGTGCCAACATTTTTGGCGCTTCTCCTGCCGACGCCATCGTATGCAGCATGCGCGTTGCTCCGTAAATTCCCGAATTGGCTGCGGACAAAACCGCTGTTACCAGAATAAAGTTCATCACATGGGCAGAGCCCCTAAGCCCTGCCGCGTTCAGCACCTGCACAAAGGGACTGCTCTGTCCGCCGATCTCATTCCACGGGATCAATCCGCAAATGACAAGGATCGGAAGCGTAAAGAACAGGATGACCCGAACGATAAAACTGCTTACGATTTTAGGCAATACTTTTTCCGCATGCTGCGTCTCCGTCAGCGTAAGCCCGATCAGCTCCGACCCGCCATAGGAGAACGTCACGACGAGCAAGGCGGAGAAGATCGCAGTCCACCCGTTCGGGAAAAAACCGCCATGCTCCGTATAATTACGCAGATACGGCGCATCCGCACTGCCTATAATGCCGAAAAGGATGCACGCCCCGAGCACAATAAAGATGATGATCATGGCAATTTTGATGCCTGCCAGCCAAAACTCAACTTCTCCGAAGCTCCCGACACTCATCATGTTGATGACAAGGATCAACGCGGCACTCGCCAGACTAAGCACCCATAAAGGGACATCCGGAAGCCAATATTGCAGAAAGCTTCCCGCCGCGATAACTTCAATCACGCACACGGACAGCCACATAAAGCAATACAACCATCCCATAATAAAAGACAACCGCTCCCCAAAAGCCTCGCGGACAAAATCCTTCATATTCCTGCCCGGATATACCGTAGCCATTTCAGCCATAGCTCCTAGCACGACGAGGAGCAGAAGTCCGGCAAAAATATAGGTCAGAACAACCCCCGGACCGGCCAGGCCGATCGTTTCCGCGCTTCCCTTAAAAATACCGGTACCGATGACGCCGCCCATGGCCATAAAGGTAATATGCCTTGGCCGCAGCTTTTTTTGCAATGAAGCTTCATTCGCTTTGTTCATGCTTTTTCCCCCTGGTGACTTAACATCAATATGACTTTACAAGTATAACCTTTCCCCGCTGGATAAAACATTCCTAAATTATTGCATTTTTACCCGGCACCCGGGCAGCTTTACCGATTTTTAAATAAAACTTAAACTTCGCTCTCTTCGTCTTGTGTTAAGATGAGAGGGCGCTAAAAAAGCTGATATTTTCAAAACATTGGTAGGTGGTAATATTGATTCCCTCTTTTTTGTCCCCCATTTCTTATGCGTTTCTGACTTTTCCGATTGCTGCGCTGCTGTTCACGCTGCCCTTTCTGGTGGTGCAATACCGTAAACACGGCTATATTAACAAGGTTAGAGCTCTCGTTCTGTACCTGTTCCTGCTTTATTTGATGAACGCCTTTTTTCTGGTGATGCTTCCGCTTCCCGCCTCAAGACACAATGCGGCGCTTCCCGGAGAAGCCGCTCAGCTCATCCCGCTGAATTTCATTCGGGATATTCTTAGGGAGACCTCCGTATCCTGGAGCAACCCTTCCAGCTATCTGCATCTGTTGAAAGAACAGGCTTTCTTACAGGTCGCCTTAAATATACTCCTGACCGTCCCATTCGGCATGTTTCTGCGTTACTATTTCCGGACCGGCTGGATTCGGTCCATTGTACTATCCTTCGTCCTCTCGCTTTCCTTTGAAGTCACTCAGTTGACGGGTATTTTCGGTTTTTACGATCATCCTTACCGTCTCTTCGATGTGGACGATCTGATCATGAATACGTTCGGGGGGATTGTAGGCTTTCTGCTTGCGGAATGGCTCTCGGGCCTGCTGCCGAGAATTGAGCTTCTTGATAAAAACGTGGATGTGGCGTCAAAACGGGTCTCCTATACAAGACGGGCTACAGCCCTGTTGTTCGATGTTGTGATTTTGCTTGCCGTTATGCTTCTTTGCGTCATTCTGTCCGTTCCAGCCGCTTATTGGGTTTCCACCGGCATTTACTTTATGCTCGTTCCTTATCTGACAGGCGGCCGTACTTTTGGAAAATGGCTGGTGCGCATCCGTTTGACGGGGGAGGGAAAGCGAATTTCGCTGTACGCTCTTGCGATTCGCTACGGGCTGCTTTACTGGGTCTTTTTCGGCCTGGACCGGCTGATGCTCCTGAATACGGACAGCACCCCCGCCGCCCTCAGAATGCTGCTCGGGCTCGGGGTCTTCATCATCAATCTGTGGTTCCTAATCCATGTCGTTAAGGCCATATTGACAAAAAAGCCGCTGCTGTTTTATGAGAAAATAAGCAACACCAAGCATATCATCAGTTGGCATCATGCCAAAGAGGACGACGAATACCGTCAATCCGCCTAGTAGCCTCTCAAATCTAATAGTATAGGATGGGTGGATATGGTATAGTTATGCCAAAAAGAGGAATTCATATATGCATCCGATCAAGAATCCCGTCCGATTAACCGTAGAAGAACAGGCAAGCCT
>NZ_JAIOGQ010000038.1 GCF_019904135.1 Paenibacillus caui
TGGACTACCACTTGCTCGATATCAGGCAGCTGTAACAGGGCATGTTCCACTTCGGCGAGTTCTACACGATAGCCGCGGATTTTGACTTGCTTATCTGCTCTACCCATATATTCAATCGTTCCATCTGCCGCTTGACGTGCCAGATCACCAGTCCGGTACAACGTGATGTTCGGATCGAAGGGGCTTGGCACGAATTTCTCTGCGGTTAGTTCCGGACGATTCAAGTACCCCAGCGAAACACCTTCCCCGCTTATGCATAACTCTCCGATGACCCCAAACGGTACCAGTTGATTATAGGCATTGAGGATATAGGCCCTCGTATTGTGTATCGGCTTGCCGATCACCGGACGCTGGAGGAAGACCTCCAGATTGCTCGAATCTACCGGTTGGGTGATGCAACCAATTGTCGTTTCTGTCGGACCATAATGATTCATCAATCGGATCGCTGGGTAGCGCTTGAACAACACCCTCACGTCTTGAGGATGGATGGACTCACCACCAAGAAGAAGCAGCCTCAAACTCGGGATGGGATGGAGGGTAAAATACACGCTGTTCACGATCATCCCGAACAATGATGGGGTCATTTTCAAATAGGTGATACCATGCTGGCCGATATACTGCAGCAGCTTCTCAGGATCAGCGTATAATTCTTTGGTCGCCAGATGGAGTTCTCCTCCCGAGAACAAGACGGTAAACAAGGCCGTATAACCCAAATCAAAAGCATACGAGGAAACAAGCATCGTCCGATCGTCCGTTCTAATCCCCGCCTGTTTTACTAACGAATGCACATAATTGACTACATTGCGGTGGCTGACCTGTACTCCCTTCGGAGTTCCTGTTGTGCCGGATGTGTAAATGATGTAGGCCGGGTTCGACGCTGTAAAACGCCGCTCGGAGTATAGCGGAACTGTTGCCTCTACAGAGAATGCCAATTCAATGTCGGCTTCCTGGATGTTCAGCCACTTGGTTATGGAGACTACCTCCGGTTCCGGGGCCCAATCAGTCACCAAGCAGGCGGCACCACTATCCTGAAGCAGGAAACGGACACGTTCTTTTGGAGTACCCGGGTCAATCGGTAAATAAGCCGCGCCAGCTTGCCAGGCTGCCAAGGCTGCGATCACGAAATTCAGAGGCGATACCGTACTTACCGCAACAAGGGGTGAAGCATCCGGAGTGGCATCTGCTATCCGTGATGCAAATTGCAGGACTTTCCGATAAAGCTGGGAATATGTGAGTCTGCGGTCTTCCCATACTACAGCCGTTTTTTCTGGTGTCCGTGAAGCCTGATCGGCAAACCATTGGTCCAGGGTCAACGCAAGCGAAAAGTCTGCCGTGTTCTGGTTGTAAAGCGCCAACTGCTGCCGCTGTTCTTCGTAACTGAGCAGGGATAGCGAGCCTAATGGAGCTTGCGGGTTTTCGATTACACTTTGTATCAACTGTAGGAAATGGTTTTTCAGCCGCTGGATTGTGTCTGGCTTGAACAAGGCAGTAGCATAATTAAAGCTGCCTGCTATCTGCCCGTCTTCCTCCGTTGCCGTCAAGGTAAGATCAAACTTCGAAATAAACCTCCCCAATGGGGAATCTTCCAAAATCAACTCACATTCTTGATTCTTGTCATCCAGATTATTCCACACAAACATCACATCGAATAATGGATTCCGACTCAAATCCCGAGTGATCTCCAAGTCATCGATCAACTTTTCAAATGGATAATCCATGTTTGCATAGGCATTCAGGGCAATTTCTTTGACTTCACGTGCGTAGTCCAAAAATGTTTTTGAAGCCTTCGGGTGACTACGAATGACCACGGTTTGCACGAACATCCCGATGATTTGCTGTAACTCTTCTTGTGGTCGCCCTGTAACAGGAGTCCCTACAATAATATCTTCCTGTTCACTGTATCTGGCTAATAAAATTGTATAAACTGCCAAAATGACCATGAATAGTGTCGATTCCGATTCGGTTACAAGTTTCTTCAATGCTTCGGTTTGTTCGTTTCCAATACTAAACTTAATTTCATCACCAGTATAATCCTGTATAAGTGGTCGACTGAAATCTGTAGGAAGATTAAGAACAGGAATGTCCCCGGTAAATGTCTCTATCCAATAAGCTCCCTTTTTGGCCAATTGAGCTTGTTGGACTTCACTTTGCTGCCATACCGCATAATCTTTGTACTCCAGTTCGAGTGGCGGCAATTCTTGCCGTTCATAAAGACGAACAAAATCATTGAATAATATTTTTCCAGATATGCCATCTGAGATAATGTGATGGATATCCACAATTAGGGCAAATCGACCAGACGCAAGCCCTACAAGACTCGCTCTAAATAACGGGGCTTGGGCTAAATTGAATTCGCGTATGAATTTTCGTGCATAGGCGCCTAGTTCTTCATCAGTAGTAAATCCGTATTCAAGAGAGAATGCTACATCAGAATGAATTCGTTGAACTATACAGTCATTAATCACATGGAAATCTGTTCGTAATGATGCATGCCGTTGAATAAGCTTTTGGAACGCCTCCTCAACGCGGCCACGATCCACCGGTCCTTCGATAATCTTGATAGCAGGCATATTGTAACTTAAGGCTTCGTCTGCAAGTTTGTTTACAATATACATCCTCTTTTGCGAGGAGGAGACAGGATAATAATCACACTCTGGTGCTTTAGGTATGAAGTTATACACTTCGTGTGCAGCCCCAGCAATCCTTAACGCTAACTCTTCGATTGTAGGAAAGCTGAATATATCGTTTAGTGCCAAATTTATACCGAAGTATTTATGAAGTTTGGACAGGATGGTCATCGCACGCAAAGAATGACCTCCGATTTCAAAGAAATTGTCCCTCACTCCAATATTCGAGACTCCTAATACTTCCCGCCAGATATCTGCTAATTTCGCTTCAGTTTCGTTCCGGGGAGAGATATATTCCTCTTCCGTCCCAATTCCTCCTTCTTTCCAGGAAGGCAGGGCCTTACGGTCAATCTTTCCGTTGGCTGTTATGGGTATCTCATTCACCTGCACATAGTAAGTCGGTACCATGTAAGCAGGCAGCAGTTCCATCAGATATCCCCTCACTTGCGGGATAGATAGAACCCCATCCGCCACGATATAGGCACACAAGAAAGCTGAACCTTGGTGTTCTAAATCTTGGACTACCACTTGCTCGATATCAGGCAGCTGTAACAGGGCATGTTCCACTTCGGCGAGTTCTACACGATAGCCGCGGATTTTGACTTGCTTATCTGCTCTACCCATATATTCAATCGTTCCATCTGCCGCTTGACGTGCCAGATCACCAGTCCGGTACAACGTGATGTTCGGATCGAAGGGGCTTGGCACGAATTTCTCTGCGGTTAGTTCCGGACGATTCAAGTACCCCAGCGAAACACCTTCCCCGCTTATGCATAACTCTCCGATGACCCCAAACGGTACCAGTTGATTATAGGCATTGAGGATATAGGCCCTCGTATTGTGTATCGGCTTGCCGATCACCGGACGCTGGAGGAAGACCTCCAGATTGCTCGAATCTACCGGTTGGGTGATGCAACCAATTGTCGTTTCTGTCGGACCATAATGATTCATCAATCGGATCGCTGGGTAGCGCTTGAACAACACCCTCACGTCTTGAGGATGGATGGACTCACCACCAAGAAGAAGCAGCCTCAAACTCGGGATGGGATGGAGGGTAAAATACACGCTGTTCACGATCATCCCGAACAATGATGGGGTCATTTTCAAATAGGTGATACCATGCTGGCCGATATACTGCAGCAGCTTCTCAGGATCAGCGTATAATTCTTTGGTCGCCAGATGGAGTTCTCCTCCCGAGAACAAGACGGTAAACAAGGCCGTATAACCCAAATCAAAAGCATACGAGGAAACAAGCATCGTCCGATCGTCCGTTCTAATCCCCGCCTGTTTTACTAACGAATGCACATAATTGACTACATTGCGGTGGCTGACCTGTACTCCCTTCGGAGTTCCTGTTGTGCCGGATGTGTAAATGATGTAGGCCGGGTTCGACGCTGTAAAACGCCGCTCGGAGTATAGCGGAACTGTTGCCTCTACAGAGAATGCCAATTCAATGTCGGCTTCCTGGATGTTCAGCCACTTGGTTATGGAGACTACCTCCGGTTCCGGGGCCCAATCAGTCACCAAGCAGGCGGCACCACTATCCTGAAGCAGGAAACGGACACGTTCTTTTGGAGTACCCGGGTCAATCGGTAAATAAGCCGCGCCAGCTTGCCAGGCTGCCAAGGCTGCGATCACGAAATTCAGAGGCGATACCGTACTTACCGCAACAAGGGGTGAAGCATCCGGAGTGGCATCTGCTATCCGTGATGCAAATTGCAGGACTTTCCGATAAAGCTGGGAATATGTGAGTCTGCGGTCTTCCCATACTACAGCCGTTTTTTCTGGTGTCCGTGAAGCCTGATCGGCAAACCATTGGTCCAGGGTCAACGCAAGCGAAAAGTCTGCCGTGTTCTGGTTGTAAAGCGCCAACTGCTGCCGCTGTTCTTCGTAACTGAGCAGGGATAGCGAGCCTAATGGAGCTTGCGGGTTTTCGATTACACTTTGTATCAACTGTAGGAAATGGTTTTTCAGCCGCTGGATTGTGTCTGGCTTGAACAGGGCAGTAGCATAATTAAAGCTGCCTGCTATCTGCCCGTCTTCCTCCGTTGCCGTCAAGGTAAGATCAAATTTTGCAGAATTCTGTCTGATCGGATAAGGTCTTATACTCAGGCCCTCCAATTCAAGTGAGCCCTTTTCTGTATTTTGTAATACGAACATCGTGTCGAAGATAGGATTGCGGCTCAAGTCACGTTTTATATCAAGCTTCTCAACTAACGACTCGAACGGATAATCCTGATTCTCCAAGGCACCAAGAATCGTGTCCTTGACTTCTATGAGGTAGTCTTGGAACGATTTATCTCTTGAAGGGAATGTTCGGAGGGCTAGTGTATTTACAAACATTCCAACCAGAGGGTCTGTATCAGCATGCGATCTTCCCGCAACAGGACTACCCACGACTAGATCTTCTTGATCACTATATTTATAAAGTAGAGTGGTGTATATGGCGAACATTGTCATATACAACGTCGTTCCTGTTTGAGCCGATAATTTTTTTAGTCCAGCAATCATTGATTTATCAATCGAGAAGGATACTACATCACCAGCAAAAATTTGTTTTGACGGTCTTGGAAAATCCGTTGGTAAGTTGAGCGCAGGAATTCCATTGCGGTATATCTCTAGCCAGTACTGTTCCAGTTGCCTGCTACGCTCACTGTTAATTTCCGCCAACTGCCACATGGTATAATCCTTATAACCTATACGAAGAGGTGGCAGATCTTCTCCGTTATAAAGCCAGCCGAGCTCATTGATGAGTATGCCAGCAGATTTTCCATCTGAAACGATATGATGCATATCAGTCACCAGGATGTGCTCCTCCAACCCAAGCCGTAACAAACCAGCTCTCAGAAGGGGGGCTCGATCAAGCTCAAAGTGTCGAATAAAGTGATCGATCTTTTCGCTCAATTGGTATCTTTCTACATCTATGATTTCCAAATTAAATTCAACATTCGGATTAATTCTTTGTACAGGCTCACCGTCTACGATGACAAAACAAGTACGTAGTATTTCATGCCGCTTGATCAATTGTCTAAAAGATAACTCGAGTCGTTCTATATCAAGTGGACCTTTCAAGATTACTGCTTCCGGTAAATTATAGCTTAGCTCTTCATCGTCGAATTGGTTCACGATATACATTCTCTTTTGGACTGTTGAGAGTGGATAATAACTTCGTTCTTCAACTGTTGGTATAGGCAAAAAATCAACAGTTTTTTCATGTTTTATGTGCTCAGCAATTTGTTCGATTGTAGGTAAGCGGAATAATTCACGGAGTGGAATATTCACTTTTAACTTCTTATAAATATTTGCCAATAGGGCTGTCGCCCGTAGCGAATCGCCACCGACTTCAAAAAAGTTATCTCTAATGCCAATATTGGGGTATGACAAAACCTCTGCCCATATGTCCGCCAACTGCCATTCAAGAGTAGAACGTGGCGCCTCAAATAAGTTTTCGTTGATTACATGCTGATCGTGGAGAGCTAAGGATTGAAAATCCACTTTCCCATTAATGGTTAGAGGGATATGTTCCACCCTTATAAAATAAGAAGGAATCATGTAATCTGGTAATTCATTTAATAACTTTTCTCTGAGCTGGCTCGCAGTTAAATCCTTTTCCGAGACAAAGTAAGCATAAAGTTGTTGGTTGCCTTGTCCGTCTCCTTTTGCAGTGATTACTGCCTGCCGAACCGACCCAATATTGAGCAGCGTTGTCTCAATCTCACCCAATTCTATCCGATGACCGCGAATCTTAACCTGATGATCGGTCCGACCGATATATTCGATTGTTCCATCCGGCATCCAACGTGCAAGATCGCCTGTACGGTATATTCGTTCTCCAGGAACAAATGGATGTGGCACAAACTTATCTGATGTCAGCTCCGGTCTATTCAAGTACCCACGTGCCAGGCCAATGCCAGCCAAGCATAATTCCCCAATCACACCGATCGGCTGCAGAGAATCATTTTCTCCAAGAATGTAGGCATGCGTATTGTCGATCGGCCTTCCAATAGAAATTGGTTGTTTTTCAT
Organism: Paenibacillus caui; assembly: GCF_019904135.1. Classification (GTDB taxonomy): domain Bacteria; phylum Bacillota; class Bacilli; order Paenibacillales; family Paenibacillaceae; genus Fontibacillus; species Fontibacillus caui. The sequence continues at coordinate 6,653 of NZ_JAIOGQ010000038.1, forward strand.
TCTGAATCAACAAAGAGGTTGAGACGACACTATTCTCCGTTGGACCATATTCGTTATTTATTTGCAGATCCGGCTTCATCCTCAAAAGTTTGACTACAGTATCGGTATCCAACTTCTCTCCACCAACTACGACGCTTTTCATAGATAGAAAATCAGCAGGATCCATAGTCTCTAAAATCATCATTATATATCTATGCAGACCAGCCATATGAGTAACTTTACTTCCGGCTATTACTCGTTGGATCGCTACCATGTCCTTCCTGTCTTCATCGTTAAGCAGGATAGCGGTTGCTCCAGAGATCAGAGGCGCGAAGAAATTCAGAACAAAACCATCAAACACGTAAGGATTCAAAACAAGAACACGGTCATTACTAGATAATGAATAGCTTTCAGCCTTCCATTGCAGTGAATTCACGATGCTCCTATGCTCGATCATGACTCCTTTCGGTTTACCAGTTGTTCCTGAGGTATAAATGATGTAGGCTAGATGATCGGAGTTTTGAGTCAGCTCTAAATTATTATCATCGCTCGCATACACAGAATCATCGTCCAAGTCAAAGCGTACTCCTTCAAACCATAAAGCACTCTCTCTAAATCGAGTCTGGGATAATAGAACACCTGCACCTGAGTCTTCCAATAAGTAACGAATTCGTTCTTCCGGATAATCGGGAGAAATGGGTACAAATGCCCCACCCGCTTTCAAAATAGCAAACAATCCGATAACCAGTTCCAGTGAATGTTCCAGCATAACAACAACAGTTTGACCTTCCTGAACGCCTGCCGCTTGCAATGAACGTGCAAGTCTGTTCGCTTTACGGTTCAACTGATCATAGGTAAGAAATTGGTTATCAATGATAACAGCTACGTTGTTCGGGTTGCGACTCACTTGTTCTTCGAATAAATGATGAATCGTCCCTGTTGAATAATCAACGGACACACCAGCAAATTTCTCAAGGATACAATACTTCTCCGCAGGAGGAACCATTTCCAGCCTTGATAAGGTAGAATGCAGCCCCTCGCCGAAAGCAATAACTAACTGGGAAAAGTGTTCCCCCATTCGACGAACTGTGTCTGGATTGAATAAATCAGTTGAATAAATAAACGTACATAAAAGCTGGTTTTCTTCTTCAGTGACAAAAAGCCAAAGGTCAAAATAGAAAGGTTCGCATAAATATTGCTCTGGTTGTTCGTGATTTTTCTTAAGAAGTGAAAACGCTGCTTCACCTGACATAAGATGTTTATGATTAATGTAGGAAGACTGACTTGTAGACGGATTTGGATGCGGATGATCATAGCAGTCCAAAAAGTCCTGTACTTCCCCCAAATACTCACCAAGTACCTTGGCTCCCGCCGGGTACATGTGAACCGGGATGAATTCTTCGAAAGATGGAATCCGGCATACCACGCGAACATCCAACTGCCTGCTATAACGGGATAGAAACAGGGAATATACAGCTAATAAAGTCGCGTAAAGACTTGTTCCGGATTGGAATGCAAGCCTCCTTAAGCTTTCGGTCTGAGAAGACCCTAAAGTGAATGTCATAACCTCCCCTCGTAAACTCGGTTGTGCGGGTCGTGGATTGTCTGTGGGGAGTAAAACGTAAGGATTATCTCCGGACTGCTGATCCAACCAACTATTTTCTGATCCAGGATTGTTCATTCCATTTCCTCCTTGTAGGCTAAGACAGTTGCACCTCATTTGTTCCTTTCTCCTGTTTACGGCATGTATCTGCCTCCATCGATAACGATTGTCTGACCCGTCAAGTAATCTATGAAAGGGTTTGCCAATTGACATACCAATTCAGCTACCTCACCGGTCTGCCCGAGGCGTTTCAAGGGGGTTGCACCAATAATTGCCGCCAGAGTTTGCTCACTAAGACTATCTGTCATTTCAGAAGAAATTGGACCAGGAGCAATCGCATTCACAGAGATATTATATGTTGCCAACTCACGGGCAGCTGATTTTGTCAAACCAATCACTCCAGCTTTAGAAGCTCCGTAATGGGGACCGAAGCTTCCTCCAGTTAGAGCTGCAACGGAAGAAATATTGATAATCCTCCCCGAATCGCTCCGTTTCATCAGAGGAATTGCATGTTTAATCCCGAGGAATGTCCCAGTCAGGTTCACATTCAGAGTATGATTCCAGTCTTCCAGGCTAATCTTCTCCAGCGGTATTGGGAGCCCGATGCCCGCATTATTCACAAGAATATCAAGGCGGCCAAAGTGCTCTCCGATCAGGTCGTATAGGCGTTTAAAACTCTCTTCGTTAGTTACATCTAATGGTGCTACGAGAGCATTTATGCCTTTTGTTTCCATCTCTTCTTGCAGCATCGCTGCTTGTTCTTTCCCTGAATGATACGTGATTACAACAGATGCCTGGTAATCTGCGAAGCGCATTGCAATTGCTTTGCCAATCCCCCTCGAGCTACCTGTTACTAAAGCCACTTTATCTTTTAACATTTTCTTACACCTCTCGCTTTTAAAGATGATTACGGACAGAACATACCCCCGTTGACATCCAAAACTGCACCGGTGATGTAGCGGTTGTTGGCAGAACCTAAAAATACGATTGCTTCTGCCACTTCCGACGGTGTTCCAAGCCGATTGAGCGGGATTGTTTCCAGAACTTTATGATTAATCTCCTGATCACGGTTGTCCCAACGCTTCAAAATACGTTCGGTTCCAATAATTCCCGGGCATACAGTATTAACTACAATTCCAGCTTCGGCTACCTCTTGGGCTAAATGGCGCGACAACCCGATAATAGCTGCTTTGGCGGCAGCGTAATCGGCTCCAACATTCTTCAGTGCTTTACGGGCTGATATGGAGGAAACATTGACGATGTTCCCATATCCTTGAAACTTCATCACCGGCAAACACAATCTTGTCAAGGTATGGAGCGGTTTCAAATTAAAAGCATTTATTTGGTGAAACTCTTCCCAAGACAGCTCCTCAAACTTTTTACTTACCGTGTTTGATCCGCCGATATTGTTCACTAACGTAAGCCGGATTTCCCCTTCAAATTTGTTCAGACTTCCTTCCAGCTTTTCGCGTATAATCTCTTCTTGAAGCAAGTCCACAGCATGTATAAAGGTACGTTCACGCTCTTCTTTCCGCAATGATTGTACTAACTTTTGCAGTCCTGCTTCGTCTTTATCCAAACCTATGCATATGTAGTCACGTAAAAGAAATAACTGGAGCGTGGCTTTCCCGATTCCGCTCGCCGCTCCACTTATTATGCAAACCTTTTTCACCATCATTTGCTCCTATCGTCCCACGCCCTTAATACCGACGGCACGGACAGGCGAAGCCTCCACATCATTGATCTTAATTGGTAAAGCCATAAATAATGTGTCATATTCCAACTTATCCAGTTGGAACAAGTATTCACAGAGAACTGCTCCGTGTCTGGTCAAAGCCTTATGGACAATGAAATTACGTTCACCTGGCTTTTCCGTCTGAAAATCCAACCCTATGAGTACGGGTTTTAATGACGCTAGATAAGCAGCAGCACCCTCACTGAGCCAAGGCGATCTATCCCAGAACCCTTCCTTGCCCCATTCGCGGTCGTCATAACTAGTCATCAGCAAAATGATGTGCCCTTCCCCCACATTGTCCCGGGGTATCCGAGATTCAAGAACATCCTGCGTTATCTCCTGTCCATTCGGTATATCTCGAAGGTCAACTACAATGGGAATACCGAAAAAGTGATCGAGTGGTATCGCATCCATTGTACGACCATCGCGGAATACATGATCGGAGGATTCCACATGAGTGCCATTGTGGGCAAATAAGGACAAGATTGTAAATCTTCTTTTCCAATCTGCCCCCTTCATACTCTCTGGTACAACTTCATCCACCTGGAACTCTGGAAACCAGCTTGCGTTATATTTGGGCATACCAACAGAAAAGGCTACGGACAAATCAATAAGTTGGTATTTGCTTCTTACATTAGAACTAGTTAATTGATGCATCTTTTTTCCCCCTCATAAATAATCCTCTGGCATTAAAAAGCTTCTCAGATAAGTACCCGTCATGCGGGAAACCTTCAGAAGATGAGAAAGTCGGCCATATACCGTATACCACCTTCTTAATGCTAGGATCACTAATTGCTTGCCGAATGAGTGACTCCTTCTCAGTAATCATAGTAAGTGCAAGCGTATTCCTGGCAAGCCGAAGGGCCTCCTGCTCGCTAGCCTCATAAACCCAACTGCACCCGAAAGGAAATTCGAAACCACGTAATTCATCTGTCAACTGGTTTGTCTTGAACAAGAAGGGCCGCAGCGCAGCTGTTCCATTTCCAAAATCGAGCACTAAATTATCCACATTACCACTGCACCACCCTGAACCAGCTTGCTGAACCAGTTGTTTGACATAGTTTTGGAACTGTATCGCGGTCTCTTGTGCAAACACAGGCAAATTCCCCTCTGAATCATTCAACCCACTCGATTGGTAAGTTCCTAGATGGCAAGCAATAGCATCCAGTGCCTCCTTTTGTCCAGGAGTGATTAATAGACCACTTGCATTCGTACATTTCATCCCGCCATCTTCTGCAATCGATCTAGCAACAGTTTCTGCTATACGGTCCATATCCATTTCATCGAAGAAAGAATGCCAATAGACTTTAGAATAACCAGGACCACGAAAGATCATATTTGCCTGTTTCTCGTACTCACGAATCACCTGATTACTCCCAAAGAGCAGAGTCACGTCTCCCTGTTCGACTAACTCTTTCGCAACAGAATGATCTCCAGGTACAAGTGCTAACATGTCATAAGAGACTCCTGCGGCCAATAAACTTTTCAAAAGACGGTTAGGGGAAAATGGTTCTTTCATACTAGGGCGAAGTATGATTTTATATCCTAATGCAAGGGCTTCGAGCCATGATTTATGAACACTTGAGTTATTGCCAGGTGCAATGACAGATAAAATTTCACCTTTAGGAATCCAAAAAACGCCTTCCATTAATTCTTCATTGACATCGTATAATCGTATTCCTTGAGGGAGAATCCAACGAATATAGGAATCGATAGAATACAAAAAATTACTGAGCTCACGCATACCCTGCTTCAATGTTGATAGCGGTATTCCTGAAATCAAATGGGCATTTCGGACATAATCTTCAGGAGACTCTCCATCGATTACTTCATGAAGGAATATACTTGCTGCCCGTTTCATAGCTGCTTGTATTCCAGATACATTTTGCTGTGGCGATTTTCTAAGCTCAGAGAACACTTTAGAAATCAGAATTGCCGGGACCTTGTCCATTTCACCAATTGCCTCATCCGCTAACGACTTCAGAGGAAACCTTTTATGGATTGCAAGCGGTACTCCAGGGTAGAAGAATGATATATGCATCGCTCTTAATACACTCCCTCAAAAATTCTGCCCCTCAGACTCTCCATCGGACGGATATCAGCTACACCATCCCATGTGTACTCTCCAGCAGGAGGAATACGTATCGCTTGGTCGCGTTCCAGCCGAGAAGGAATGAATAATTCGGGTGAAAGGAGTGTCAACTTAACTTGTCCATATTCGTGATATGGCACAAGCAAATTAGAGTTATCCTTATCCACCACTTGTACAATGGAGAACGGCGAGAATGATTGGAACACACAATTACGAGTATCACCCATGAACCTTGGGCGCTGTGGAGCAATACCCATCAACGTATTGCCATATAAACCTACAAATTTAGCTTCTGGAAAAATATATTGTTCAAGCCCATCTAAGGTTTCTTCCTCAATCGAGGTACCCGCCCAGAGAATGAGCTTAATCTTCGAACGGATCAGTTCCGCGAGCTCAGAACGTTTAGAAATGGCTTCCAACACAGCAGGTGTTGCGAATAGTACAGATACATTCTGTGTGCTCAAAATACACTGTGCCTGATCTAAAATATGCTGTATATAAGCCTTAACTCCTTCCATATCTCCATTCTTCGAACACTTTTTTACCCAGCGTGGATCAAAATCAATATAGTAGCAAAGCTTCGAACGAAAGTGGGCTAAGCGTCCGATTGAGCGACCAACGATATGCGGTCCTGTGGGGCCAATATGCAACCAATGTCCATCGACTCCGTTAAAAACATCTTGAGATTCCAACTCTTTATATACCCACTCGAGTGCTTTCTTGCGGGAAATGCTATCGACGATTTTCTGAGGCGCACCTGTTGTACCCCCACTTTCAAAAACCTCAAATGACCATTTTTTATTCAATAGTCCCTGAGGAATCAGCTTCTCAGTAGGGACGGTCTTCAGTTCTTCTGAATAATCAGGAAAGCGTCCTAAGTCATCCAGTGTCTTGATCTCAACAAGCGGGTTGAACCCAAGTTCCTTTCGCTTCTCCAGCCAAAATGGCGAGCCCGTTTCCTCGGAGAAATGCCAATTCAAGGCAGCTTGCAAAACCTCTTCAACCTTTGGGCGATTGGCTTTGTCAAACGAATACAACTCTAACATAGAGATAGAAACCTCCTTTTCAGGGACAATTTATAATATTTAGAAATGGCGTCATCTTCGTCAGCGTTTCATTCCATTCTAATTCAGCCGCTGCAGTTTCGACTAAACCACTACCTGCATAAACGTTTAATTGACCATCAGCAAAGCTAGCGGAACGGATAGCGAGAGCAAAATTGGCGTCGTCATTTAGTCGGCAGTAGCCCAGCCCACCTGAATAATAGCTGCGCTCGAAAGGTTCCGTTTGCATTAACAACGGTTGTATTGCCTCTCGAGGCACTCCCCAAATCGTCGCAGGCGGATAAATTAAACTTAACACGTCGAAAGCTCGTACATCTTCTTTTAACTCGGCACTGATCTGAGTTTTAAGATGATAGGCGTATGGAGTCTTAAGAATACATTTAGTTTCATCCATTTGAAGATTTCCATTCTTAATCAAATGTTGAAGATCTTCCATCATCATCTTTACGGCATGCATATGTTCCGTGTTTTCCTTCTGATCCATGAACAACTCCTCGATGATTTGTTGTTCTGTTTTATTTCCATAGGAGATTTTCCGTGTTCCAGCCAATGGCTTCGTGATGATCTTGTGATTTTCTTTAACCAGGAGTACTTCCGGAGACACTCCGATCCACTCTTCTCCTTCGTTCCAACGGAAATAATAGCTATATTCCTGATAGTTGTTCTTGCTTATTTTATAGATTACGGGAAGACTATCGTTCAAATCAGGCAATTGAACGAGTGCCTTCCGAGCCAATACTACTTTGTCCACCTTCTTGCTTTCCAACTGCCGCTGAATGAGATTGAAGCCTTCATAATAGCCTTTTTCCTGAGGAACGAACGATACACTACCTTCAAGAGCAAGTGCTTCCCATTCCTCCTGCTTGGATCTGTATTGATCAGTTTCAGGAAAATTGAGCGGCTCTCCCGCCAGACTAAACACGTCAAAAACGCCATCCTGCCCCTGTATAATCAATTCCGGCAAAGTGAACCGTGCAATCTCGTTAAGTTCGTCAGTGATCAAATTACATTTCCATCCTCCCAGAAAAGGAAGAGTTTCTTTCTCCGATGAAAACTTTGATTTCCACAATCCAAAAGCACGGGAAAGACTTTGGAATGTATGTAGGTATGGCATTTCCTGCTTTGCAATCACTTCATGATGTTCCGAAATTAGCTCTTCATTGATAAATATGCGGATTACCAGCAGGCTTTTACTTGAAAGAATTTGAATTGACATCCTACTGCCAAGTCCAATCATTAAATATGGCTGATTATCAGAATTCCTTGAGACAAATACCGCTTGAAACTTTCTGCTAAGATGGGGGTAGCTTTCACTTAGCACTTGAAACCAAGGATAAACAGTTGTGATATCCAAGTCCTTAATCTGCTTACTACTTACCAAGAAAGCTCGATCTATTAGTTCAATACCCGAATTCACAAGACTACTCATATAACAGCCCTCCAAGCTAGAATTGTATAAGTTCCAGGAATGACTTCCATTCTATTTATTGAAGATGAAGACACCTCCTATAAACTTGGATATACAAGAACGGTACTCATATTATTAATTTGAAAACATTGCCCCACAGAACGTTAATAAAATTAAGAAAATCAAGGCCAAAATCCTTATCCCAATTCTCAATATTAGCTTTCTATGGTATTTTTTTGAATTTATAGCACAATTGTATTATCGCTGCATTAGATTGTCAAATAGAAGTTTTCCATTTAATGTTAATCAAATTTTGTGTAATAATAGATTCTATTCTCTCGACAGCGTATCCCACTAAGTTGGGCCCCTATCCCGTCACACCCTCCATATAAAAAATGGGGGCTTTCTGTCGTGCAAACAACAATAATGTAATTAAAATCAATACTTTTTTATTGTAAATCGATAAATATCATGTTAAAGTCCTATTTAACAATGAATAAGTGAGGTGCTTTTTATGAAACGGGAAACACTCTTTTTAAAGGTGGCTGTGTTTCTTATTGCAATGCCGATTCTTGCTTTGTGTATATTTGGGTTGCCTTGGATAGCTAATGATGCAGCAGAACATTATTCAGCTTATTGGCTGTATCCCCTTTTAATCATTATGTATGTATCAGCGATACCGTTTTTCGTTGCATTGGTTCAGGCTTTTAGACTGTTGAGCTGTATTGACAAGAACAACGCTTTCTCGGAATTATCCTTAAAAGCTTTAAAGAATATCAAAACCTGTGCAATCACAATCAGCATCTTGTATGCGGCAGGCATGCCACTCTTCTATCTCATAGCGGAGGAAGACGACGCTCCAGGTCTCATCGTACTCGGAATGGTCATTGTTTTTGCCTCCATTGTGGTTGCGGTCTTTGCTGCCGTTCTTCAAAAGCTACTAAAAAATGCCATAGATATAAAATCAGAAAATGACTTAACGGTCTGAGGTGAAAACAATGGCAATTATAATCAATATTGATGTGATGTTGGCTAAAAGAAAAATGAGCGTAACAGAACTTTCGGAGAGGGTTGGAATAACAATGGCTAACCTTTCTATATTGAAAAATGGAAAGGCAAAAGCAGTTCGATTATCAACTTTAGAGGCGATTTGTGAGGCTTTAGAATGTCAACCCGGAGATCTTTTAGAATACCGAAGTGATGAAGACACCCAATAAGCTGGAGACTCAAATCATGAGAGCACTAAACCAACTTGTTCGTTTTGGCTCAGAGCAGACCCTTTCCTGTTTGTTTCCTGTCGTAATTTTTTCCTCTTTGGCTGTTACACAAATCCTGCCGCTCCCCTTCCTGCCACGGTATGACTGGCTGCTCATCATCTGCCTTCTGATGCAGTGGTGGATGATGCGTTCCGGGCTTGAAACACGGGATGAACTAAAGGTTATCACATTGTTCCACCTTATTGGGCTTGCTCTTGAACTGTTCAAGGTACATATGGGCTCCTGGTCTTATCCGGAGGAAGGATATTTTAAAATTGGGGGAGTCCCTTTGTATAGCGGATTCATGTACGCAAGTGTAGCGAGCTATCTTTGTCAGGCGTGGAGGCGGTTTAAGGTTGAACTGGTGAAGTGGCCGCCGTTTTGGGTAGTCGTACCTCTTGCAGCAGTGATTTATTTGAATTTTTTTACCCACCATTATTGGATTGACGTCCGCTTTTGGTTATCTGGACTTGTAATGATCGTCTTTTGGCAATCATGGGTCACATACGAGGTTCAGGGAACTCGTTACCGTATGCCGCTCACGCTTTCCTTTGTGCTTATCGGATTTTTTATATGGATCGCCGAAAATATCGCAACATTCTTTGGCGCTTGGCAATACCCAAACCAAACCGAGGCATGGAGTCTCGTGCATCTGGGAAAGGTGAGTTCATGGCTCTTGTTAGTGATTGTCAGCTTCCTTATCGTAGCGGCGTTAAAGCAAGTTAAGGGAAGAAATTCACTAGGATAGGTTCTTTTGGACTTTGACAATCTGAGGGCGACAATTCGGGTGTAATTTAAGGCCTTACGTGTAAAAAAACGCTCTGGGAGCGGGTTTTAGTATGGGTCCGAGGGAGGGGGAACGCATGTGCGAAGGTAATGCCATAAAGCTTCTAAAAGTGTAGTGACAGCTTTGATATCACCTAAGCCGCACAGACCACGAAAAATTTTCAAATTAATTTTATATATTCTGCAAAAAAGGAAAGTATACTAGAAGAAGGATGGACGTCAAAATATAGGAGGAAATCATGGGCCGACTAGTTCATTTCGAAATTCATGTAGATGACATGGAACGTGCTAAGAAGTTTTATGGTGAGGTATTTGGATGGACATTTGAGGATTGGAGTAATTATGCTGGAATGCCTTATTGGGGAGCTGTGACAGGCGATGCAAATGAACCCGGAATCAACGGGGCTCTGATGCAGCGTCAAGGTGCTTCCCCACAACCCGGTCAGGCTATGAATGGATACGCATGTACCATGGGAGTGGAAGACTACGATTCTACTGAAGCCAAAATTCTAAATCTTGGAGGCAAGCTCGCATTGCCAAAGTATGCACTGCCCGGAATGGCGTGGCAAGGGTATTACATTGACACAGAAGGAAATCTTTTTGGTATTCATCAGCCAGATGAGCATGCAAAATAGAGTTAAACCATCCATGGTACGGGAGACAGTCCCAGAGAGCCCACCATATCCTCTCCGCGGAAACGGCAGATGAATTCTTAGCTTCTTTATCTCTAACGATTCAAACCCGTACCTAGTCAAGAAAAGACACCCCTCAGGGGTGTCTTTTCTTCTCCATATGGAGGCGAGGGGAGTCGAACCCCTGTCCGAAGATAACGCCACATAGGTTAAGCTTCGCTGTGGGTGTAACAGTTTTGATGTCACCCGATCCCCCCTTATAATCATGACCTTACCCTTTTTCTCGGGATCTGGAAGATGCAGAGCCAAAGTCAGAATAAATTGAATTTCATTCCTTGGCGTGTATAATTGTTGTAACAGTTGAATATGTTAATAAGGAGGATTTTCAGATGAACAGGATGATGGACATGGAACGAAAAGTGACGAAGTTCGGCAACAGTTTAGGTATCACCATGACCGATGCACTGAAGCAAATCGGCCTGAGTCAGGGAGATACCGTGCTGATCAATGTTAACCAGACAACGGGTGAAATCATTATCAAAAAATCGACAAAAGTATCCTTACCTAATGGAATTAGCGAAGATTTCATGGATACGTTAACCAATGTCATTGAAGAATACGACCAGACATTACAGGGTCTTAAAGATCGATGAGCGAAATACGGTATTTGTCCGTAGAAGAAGTCATAGCCGTTAACCTTGCCATGATTCAGCGTTATAGTACAGGTGAACAAACAGGTGTTAAGGAAGCAGGGCTGCTTGAATCGGCAGTCCTTCGTCCCCAATCCTCTGCTTTTGGTAAGGATGCCTACCCAACCTTATTTGAAAAGTCTGCCGCTTTATTTGAGTCATTAGGGCAAAACCATCCCTTTCACAACGCTAACAAACGCACAGCCTTCACCGCCTTAGTCATATTTCTACGTTACAACGGTTTGCATTTTAAAATGGATACCAAGCATGCCGAAGACTTCACGGTAGACATGGTCAACCACAAATACGCATTTGATGAATTGGCCGAAATGATTAAGAAACATTGCGTAGCTATTTAATTATACGAGGATGCAAAAAAGCGACCGTGACTGGTCGCTTTTTCTAATGTTACATATGGAGGCGAGGGGAGTCGAACCCCTGTCCGAAGGCAACGCCACATAGGTTTCTACGGGTGTAGTGACAGTTTTGATGTCACCCTAGGAACTCCCCGTCACCGGATTCCCTTTGGGTCAGCCTGGTTGTCTTCTTCAGCTAGCCGCAGGCGGAGACTAGACAGCGTATCCCACTAAAGTTGAGCCCTCATCCCGGCACATGGGCGATGCAGAGCGAGAGCACGTCTGCAGGTTATTAAGCTGCGAGAGCGTAGTTAGATTGTTGTTTGCCAGTTATTATGGCTTTAGCGTTGATGAAGCGGACGCGTCCCCACTACCCGCTACCCATGCTCGAACTACCCCCGTCGAATCCAAAAACGCCCCCGTATTAAAAAGGGTGCTCCGGATCAATCAAACGGATGCCGAGGCTAGGTAAGCTGATCACTTAAAACTTCCCTCCATAAAAGAAGTCCAAGTGTGTATGCATCTGTATAGAATATATGCAATACATTTGTTGCATCACTTATTATATCACATCTTGCAAAAAACTGCTTGCAAGATTACTGGAACCACCGATAAATCCTGTAAGTTTGACCGGTTTATGCTGCAAACGGGAAAATATCAGTCTAATCCTTTTGAACGGGGTATCAGTTGCGAGACCACTGTATATAAAAAATAGCCTGCCGCCGTCCAGCAAAACGTACCATTATCTCAAAAAAACTACCGCGCCACCTTCTGGCGCTCCTTGAGCGCGCGCTGGATGTCGCGCTGCGCATCCTTCTTCGCGGCCGTAGCCCGCTTGTCGAACTGTTTCTTACCTTTACCGAGCCCGAGCAGCAGCTTAGCATAGCCGTTGCGCACATAAACCTTCAGCGGCACAATCGTGTAGCCTTCCTGCTTGGACAAACCAATAAGCTTGCTGATCTGCGCCTTGTGGAGCAGAAGCTTCCGAGCGCGTGTCGGATCAGCCGGATTGCTGCGGTTGCCCTGTTCGAAGGGGCTGATATGCATGTTATGGACGTGGATTTCACCGTTCCGAATCGTGGCAAAAGCGTCGCTGATATTGGCGCGCCCGTTCCGCAGCGATTTGATTTCGGTTCCCGTCAGTACCATGCCCGCCTCATACGTATCTTCTATGAAGTAGTCATGGGAAGCTTTCTTGTTCTGGGCCAGCACTTTCCCTTCAGCTTTCTTGCCCATGTTCTCACTCCTTCAATTACCAGTGGCTGTTTGGTCCGGAATTGCAGGAAATCCGCCTGTCTGACAGATCTATCAGAGCCAAAAGATTACTTCGGCCCGTCAATCCCAGAATCCAATTGTAACAACTGGCGCAAGCAAAATCAAGGCTGCGGGATGGACTCCCGCAGCCGGAGGATGCTTGTTAAAGTCAAAGCCAAACCGTAACAGCGCCAGAATAGTCAAAAGTCGTCATGTCGTTTGCAACGGCAGGCTCGGCTTTACTGCTTCGGTCACACGCGGCATACTCGCCCAGGCTAGCTGGTCGTAGCGGCAAAGTGTGCGCGCCAGGCATGCTACTTCTTCTTACGCACAAAAGCGGCGGTCGCGTTGTTGGCGGCGGCTTTACCTGCGCCGCCGCCTTTTTTGCCCTTGCGCTTCTTGCGGCCGCTTGAGCCGTTGCCGGCGCTGCTGCCGCCGGCGTTGTCGCCGACAAAGATGCCGGTCGGCGACGTTTTTTTACGGCGTTTGCCACCGCCGCCAGGGCCGCTGTCGCCGCCGCGCGAATAGCCTAGCGGCGAGCCGCTGCTGTAGCCGCCCTTACCCGAGCCGAAGCCGAAGCTAATCGCTTCCGGCTTCTCTTCCGGGCGGCCCGCCTCGCCCCCGGCAGCTCCGCGGGCGCCGCCTTCCGGCCCGATCCCATCGTCCGGGCCGGCGAACACGCCGCGCACGTCGCCGCGACGCTTGCCGCGCTTGCCTTTGGCGGCCTTGCCCTTGCCGCCCTTGGCGCCACCGCCGCCAAACAACGCGGCCCGTTCCGCGGCGCCTTTCTTGCCGCGGCCGCCCTTGCCACCGCCGAAGCCGCCGGCCTGGCCCGGCCCGCCCTCGCGGCGGCGAGGTTTCATGTCGACCAGCTCGAAATCAATCGTATGGTCGGCCATGTTCACCCTCGCGACGCGGATTTTGACTTCGTCGCCGAGACGGTAAATCTTCGACGTACGCTCGCCGATGAGCGCCATATGCTGCTCATGGAAATGGTAGTAGTCGTCCGTCATCGCGCTAAGGCGAATCAGCCCTTCGACCGTATTATCCAGCTCGACGAACATGCCGAAGCTCGTCACGCTGCTGATAATGCCGTCAAATTCCTCGCCAACCTTGTCCAGCATAAACTCCGCCTTCTTGAGCTGCTCGGTATCCCGCTCCGCGTCAACCGCTACACGTTCCCGCTCCGAGGACTGCTGCGCGATATCGCCCATTCGGCTCGCCAAATATTCCTGGCGGTCTTCAGGCAGCGCGCCGCCCGCTTCGATCACCTCGCGAATGACCCGGTGAATCACCAGGTCCGGATAACGGCGGATCGGCGATGTGAAATGCGTATAGAACTCCGCCGCAAGCCCGAAATGGCCCGTGCTTTCGGCATCATACTTCGCCTGCTTCATCGAGCGGAGCAGCATCGTGCTGATGACCGTCTCTTCCTTCGTCCCGTCAATATCCTCCAAGAGCGTCTGCAGCGCGCGTGGGTGCACCTTGTTGCCCTTGCCGCGGATAGAGTAGCCGAAATTCGCAATGAACGCCATAAAGCTCATCAGCTTCTCCGGATCGGGATCCTCGTGAATCCGGTAGATGAACGGCACCTTCAGCCAGTGAAAATGCTCCGCCACCGTCTCATTGGCCGCGAGCATAAATTCCTCGATAATTTGCTCGGCGATCGAACGTTCCCTTTTGACGATATCCACCGCTTTGCCCGACTCGTCGACAATGACCTTGGACTCTTCAAAATCGAAGTCGACCGCCCCCCGGCGCATCCGGTTGCTGCGGAGCCGCAGCGCAAGATCGCGCATATCCTTGAAGGTATCGACCAGATCGCTGTAGCGCTCGGTCACCTCGGGGTCCTCATCCTGCAAAATTTTGCGGACGTTCGTATACGTCATCCGTTCCTTGGTACGAATCACACTTGTAAAAATATCATGCCGAACCACTTTCATCTGCTCGTCAAATTCCATCTCACACGACAGCGTGAACCGGTCCACCTTCGGATTCAAGCTGCAAATCCCGTTGGACAGCCGGTGCGGCAGCATCGGAATGACCCGGTCCACCAGATAGACGCTGCAGCCGCGATTGTACGCCTCCTGATCCAGCCGGGAATTCTCCCGGACATAGTAGCCAACGTCCGCGATGTGAACACCCAGCCGGTAATGGCCGTTTTCCAGCCGTTCGACGTTGACGGCGTCATCCAGATCCTTCGCGTCCTCGCCGTCGATCGTCACGATCACCTTGTCCCGCAAATCACGGCGGCCCTGACGGACAATCTCTTCGGGGTCAATCGTATCCGGAGCGGCGGCCCCCTCCTCCATTACGTCCTCCGGGAACGCCTCCGGCAGCTGATGCTTGCGGATGATGGACAGGATATCAACACCCGGATCATCCTTATGCCCGAGAATCTCGGTCACTTCGCCGGTTGCCGCAGAACGCCCTTCCGGATAGGTTACGATTTGGGCAACAACCTTGTCGCCGTCTGCGGCCCCGCTTATTTTTTCGGCAGGAATAAAAATATCCCGATTAATGCGCTTGTCATCCGGAATGACAAATCCGAACGTTTCATGGTGCTGGAACACGCCGACCACCTGCGTGACCGCACGGTTCACAATCCGCACCACTTCGCCTTCAAGACGGCCGTCCGCCGGCCCCTTGCTGTTGACCCGGATCAGCACCGTATCGCCGTTCATCGCGCTTTTCAGATCATTTGCATGAATATAAACATCGGGATGATCGCGGTCCTCGGGAATCAGAAAAGCAAAACCTTTCGCATGAACCTGAAGCCGGCCCCGCAGCAGGTCCATTCTTTCCGGGATGCCATAGCGCTGCGTCCGCGTCAGGACAATCTTTCCACTCTGCTCCAATTGATTCAGCAGCTTTAAAAATCCCTTGAATTCGGATGCGTCCGAAATTTGAAAATGCTCTTCCAGCTCCTGGTAAGTCATCGGTTTATAAGCGGTCTCCCGCATAAAATCGAGTAGTACGTTTTCGGTAATCATCATTTCACCTCAGGAAGGCCCGTCCATAACAGAAGCCATAATTAGATTGGATAGTTCCAGTAACCTCTTTTCCATGTATATAAACTAGTATACACGAATTTAACCCGCTGCATCCGTCAAAGCTGCGAAATACAGGCCCTGCCAATTGGCAGTCCTGGGACAATCTGTTTGTGAATAGTTTGGACCTTGCCGGATCGTAGGCTGCGTTGTCCCTACCTATATGCATTACAAAAAGAATGGCGCTCCTTACATCAGCACGGAGTAGGCCGAAGCCCCTGCAAAGCCATTCCCGGCCGAGCTTGAAACCAACTAAACGTACAGACAGGAGCATCAGAGGCTCAATAAGAAAAAAAGCCTTCGGTCCTTATAAGGCCGAAGGCTTTTCCGTCCATTATTATTCAAACATCGCAACGACAATAGCGACAATGAAGAATCCAGCCGCCATAACTGCGGTTGCCCGTTCCAACACCAGTTCCATGCCGCGCGCTTTTGTCTTTCCGAAAAGATGTTCCGCACCTCCGGAGATGGCACCGGCAAGACCTGCGCTCTTCCCTTTTTGCAGAAGAACGACCGTAATCAAACCGATGGAAAAGATAACAAGCAGTATTTTCAAGAAAATATCCATTCAATCCACCTCCCAGGACAAGTAACATCTATTATTCATCACGTTGTAGAATCCAAACTTAAACAGCAGTTATATTTTATCACATTCGCTTTATGAAACACAAGTTATAATTCGTTATAACTCCAATTTTGACCTTGTTCCATCCCTTCTGATAAAGTGATGGTGAGGTGAAACCGATGCTGAAATTGGGAATACTCGACCAATCGCATATAAATGAAGGCGGAACGGCCATGCAGGCTCTCGCCAACACGACGAGACTCGCACAGGAAGCCGATAAGCTCGGCTATTCCCGCTACTGGGTTTCCGAGCATCACAGTTCACGCAGTCTTGCTCATTCGAGCCCCGAGGTGCTCATTGCCCATCTCGCGTCTCATACGTCGCGGATCCGGGTAGGCTCGGGCGGAATCATGCTTCCGCACTACAGCGCCTATAAGGTTGCGGAGAATTTCCGCCTGCTGGAGGCTTTGTATCCCGGACGCATTGACCTTGGAATCGGCCGCGCACCCGGCGGCAGACCGCTCTCCACGCGGGCGCTTCAGGAAGGCAGATTCCATCACGGGGACAACTATTCGCAGCAGGTCATCGATCTGATCGCCTATCTTCACGACTCCGTTCCGGGTAATCACCGGTTTTCCGGCATTCTTGCCGCGCCGTCCGTTCCCACCGCTCCCGAGCTTTGGCTGCTCGGCTCCAGCGGAGGTACAGCCGGGCTGGCAGCCGAGGTTGGAGCATCCTATGCGTTCGCCCAGTTCTTTGGAACGGCTGGCGGCCCAGAGTCCACGGTGGTGTATCATGAACGCTTCCAGCCCTCGCTGATGAAGCAGACAGCCCAATCTTTGGCTGCGGTGATGGTGATCTGCGCCGATACCGAAGAGGAAGCGGAAATCCTTGCCTCAAGTGTATCCCTTTATTTTTTGGCGCTTGAAAGCGGCATGGAGCTTCACTACCTTCCGTCCGTAGAAACCGCTAAAGCCTATCCTTATACGGAATACGACCGGATGCGCCTGGAGGCAGCACGTCAAAGACGCGTCATCGGCACCCCGGAGCAGGTTAAGGCCAAGCTGATAAGTATGTCGAAGGATTACCACGCCGATGAGCTGCTCGTTATCTCTCCGATTTACGATTTCGAGGCCAGGCTCAAATCTTACCGTCTCGTCGCGGACGCCTTCGGACTCAAGGGATGATGATCGCGCTTTCGCTTATGCTTTCTGTAGGTCAAAAAGGCTGCAGCATCATTCTGCAGCCTTTTTGCTTGTCGCCCCAAAGTTATTGGCTTGATCCCGCCCGCTTGAATATCACTTTCCGGCGACCCGGATTTCAGGCTCGGTGGACAAGGCTACGTTCCCTGCCACCGCGCGCGAGATCATGCATGCTCCTTCCGCTTTCCCCGCCAGCAACCGGGCTCGCTCCACTTCCCGTTCACCGGCTCCGGCCTTCAGGACAATGTGGGGACGATGAACAATCCGCTCATATGTGAAAATATTATGGGTGACATCAACCGTACCTTCAGAGGAAAGAGTCAGACTCTCCGTTTCGATCCCCGATCTCTCCAGCGTAGCTGCAAGCGTAATGAGATAGCAGGTTGCCGCGGCGCCCAGCAGCATTTCATCGGGATTCGTGCCTATGCCCGGGCCGCCCATAGACTGTGGAATCGAAATGGCCGTTTTCAAATTGCCGGACTCTATGGTGCCCTCGCTGTTGCGACCGCCATCCCATACCGCATTTAAATGGAACACGTGTCTCATACCATTTCCTCCTCTATTTATGAGATACCTCATATTTTACTCCGGTCAGCAGCCATATACGATTTCGAAAATAATAATTCATCCGTCTGCACTTTCTAAGCATTATCCGCCCGTACGGCAAAAAAGACCCTGAAATCCGGATTCGGATTTCAGGGTCTTTTGCCATGTCTAGGCTGACTTTAGCCTATACAGCTTATTTCTTCAGGTTGTAGAAGGATTTCAGGCCGTTGTACTGAGCAAGCTCGCCCAATTGGTCTTCGATGCGAAGCAATTGGTTGTATTTTGCAATACGGTCGGTACGGGAAGGCGCACCTGTTTTGATTTGGCCTGCGTTAGTTGCAACCGCAATGTCGGCGATTGTGCTGTCTTCGGATTCACCGGAACGGTGGGAGACAACAGCCGTGTAACCTGCGCGTTTTGCCATTTCGATTGCGTCGAATGTTTCAGTCAGCGTACCGATTTGGTTGACTTTGATCAGGATTGAGTTGCCGATTCCGTCTTCAATACCTTTAGCAAGACGCTCGGTGTTGGTTACGAACAGGTCGTCGCCAACGAGCTGGATTTTGCTGCCCAATTTTTCAGTGAGCAATTTCCAACCTTCCCAGTCGTCTTCGGAGCAACCGTCTTCGATGGTGATGATCGGATATTTGTCAACCCAGGAAGCCAGCAGATCAACGAACTCGGCCGAAGTAAAGGATTTGCCTTCGCCTTCGAGCGTGTATTTGCCGTCTTTGTAGAACTCGGTCGAAGCTACGTCCATGCCCAGGAATACGTCTTCGCCTGGCTTGTAGCCGGCTTTTTCAATCGCTTCAATAATGGAGCTCAAAGCGTCTTCGTTGGAAGTGAAGTTAGGAGCAAAGCCGCCTTCGTCGCCAACCGCCGTGTTCAGGCCTTTGCCTTTCAATACGGATTTCAGGTTGTGGAAGATTTCAGCGCCCATGCGAAGCGCTTCTTTGAAGCTAGGAGCGCCGACAGGCAGAACCATGAATTCCTGAACGTCTACGTTGTTGTCGGCATGCGCGCCGCCGTTCACGATGTTCATCATTGGAACCGGAAGCTGTTTAGCGTTGAATCCGCCAAGGTATACATACAGCGGCAGGTCCAGAGCGTCAGCAGCCGCACGGGCTACTGCCATGGATACGGCCAGGATGGCGTTTGCGCCGAGTTTGCCTTTGTTTGGCGTTCCGTCCAAAGCGATCATCATTTTGTCGATGCCGAGTTGATCCAGAGCGTCCATGCCGATTACTTCAGGAGCAATGATTTCGTTAACGTTTTGAACGGCTTTCAATACGCCTTTGCCCAGGTAGCGGGATTTGTCGTCGTCGCGGAGCTCAACGGCTTCGTGAGCGCCGGTAGAAGCGCCGGATGGTACGATAGCGCGGCCGATCGCGCCGGATTCCAGATAAACTTCAACTTCAACAGTAGGGTTGCCGCGGGAGTCGAGGACTTCGCGTGCGTATACGTCAGAAATAATCGTCATGTTATTGTTCTCCTTTAATGATTGATTTAGTTGTTAGCCTTCCCGGGTTCAGGAAGCGATGTATATGGATGTTTATTATTTGCGGCTTGCAATCATGGATTGTCCGGTCATTTCCGCAGGCTGAGGCAGCTGCATCAGATCGAGAATCGTTGGCGCTACATCCGCCAAAATACCATGCCCGCGCAGTACAACGTCTTCGGATGTCACAATGAAAGGAACCGGATTGGTCGTATGCGCCGTGAACGGACGTCCGTTCTCATCAAATACCATAT
Organism: Paenibacillus caui; assembly: GCF_019904135.1. Classification (GTDB taxonomy): domain Bacteria; phylum Bacillota; class Bacilli; order Paenibacillales; family Paenibacillaceae; genus Fontibacillus; species Fontibacillus caui. The sequence continues at coordinate 26,622 of NZ_JAIOGQ010000038.1, forward strand.
CCGCGTTGCCGTGGTCGGCAATGATCACGGCTACTCCGCCCTTGGATACGATAGCATCCACCACTTTGCCTACGCATTCATCCGTAGCTTCAACCGCCTTGATGGTCGGCTCCAGCATGCCGGAGTGGCCAACCATATCCGGGTTCGCAAAGTTCAGGATGATGGCGTCAAAGTTCTCGGCCTCGATTTCTTTCACGGCCGCTGCAGCCACTTCATAAGCGCTCATCTCCGGCTTCAGGTCATAGGTGGCAACCTTCGGCGAGTTGATCAGAATCCGGGTTTCCCCAGGAAGCTCTACATCCCGTCCGCCGCTGAAGAAGAAGGTAACGTGCGGATATTTCTCGGTTTCCGCAATGCGAAGCTGCTTCTTGTTATGCTGCACCAGAACTTCACCCAGTGTATTGTCCAGGTTCTTCGGCTCATAGGCCACATATCCGCCAACCGTTTCGCTGAAGAGCGTCAGGCAGACGAAATGCAGTCCTTCCGGGAACTTCGGTCCTCGATCAAAGCCGCGGAAATCCTTGTTGGTAAACACCTGGGACAGCTGGATTGCACGGTCAGGGCGGAAGTTGAGGAACACAACGGAATCTCCGGATTCCACCGTGCTAACCGGGTTGCCCTGGTCATCCACAATTACCGTCGGAACCATAAATTCGTCAAACACTTCGTTGTTGTAGGACTCTTTCACAGCCTGAACTGGGTCGGTATACTGCGGTCCTTCACCGTATACTATGGCGCGGTACGATTTCTCAACGCGTTCCCAGCGTTTGTCGCGGTCCATGGAGTAGTAGCGGCCGGACAATGTTGCAATTTTCCCGACGCCAACTTCCTTAATTTTCGCGATCAACTGATTCAGATACCCTACGCCGCTGTCCGGAGCCACGTCGCGTCCGTCCAGAAAAGCATGGATATAGACTTCATGCATGTCTTCCTTCTTGGCCAGTTCCAGCATGGCGAACAAATGGTTAATATGGCTGTGCACGCCGCCGTCAGACAGCAGACCGTACAGATGCAGCTTCTTGCCGTTGTTCTTCGCATGGCGAACCGCTTCGACAAGAGTCGGATTGGCGAAAAATTCACCTTCCCGGATCGACTTGGAGATACGGGTCAGATCCTGATAGACAATCCGCCCGGCACCGATGTTCAGGTGTCCTACTTCAGAGTTGCCCATTTGCCCTTCAGGCAAACCGACGGCTTCGCCGCAGGCTGTCAGCGTGGCATTGGGATACTGCTTCAAATACCGGTCGTAGTTCGGCTTCTTGGCTTGGGCAACCGCGTTGCCTTCCACTGTCTCCCGAAGACCGAACCCGTCCATAATGATAAGCGCTACAGGTCTTGGTACTGAAGCTTTTGCTGTCATTTTACTTGGCCCCCTCAACCAGAGCGATGTAGGATGCCGGCTGCAGACTTGCGCCGCCCACGAGCGCGCCGTCGATATCGCTTTGGCCCATGTATTCCTTCACATTTTCCGGTTTTACGCTGCCGCCGTATTGAATACGGATTTTGCCAGCCGTTTCGCTATCGTACAATTCGCTAACCAGACTGCGGATATAGGCAATAACTTCGTTTGCATCCCCGGATGTGGAAGATTTGCCGGTTCCGATCGCCCAGATTGGCTCGTAAGCGATAACGACCTTGGCAGCCTGTTCAGCAGTCAATCCTTGCAGAGCCGCTTCCGTTTGCACTTTCACAACCGCTTTGGTTTGGCCCGCTTCACGTTCTTCCAGCTTCTCGCCTACGCACGGGATCGGCGTAAGGCCGTATTTGAATGCGGCATGAACTTTTTTGTTAACCGTCTCATCCGTTTCCGCAAAATAAGCGCGACGCTCGGAGTGTCCGATGATAACGTAATCCACGCCGAGTTCCTTCAGCATCTTGCCGCTGATTTCTCCGGTGAACGCTCCTTCGTCTTCAAAATGAAGGTTTTGCGCCCCGATCTTGATGGAAGTGCCTTTAGCCGCTTCAACGAGGGCAGGGAGGTTCGTAAACGGAGCGCAGATTACACTTTCAACGCCTGCTACTTCCGCTTTCCCCTTCACTTCCTCAAAAAAAGCCTTGGCTTCGGAAACGGTTTTGAACATCTTCCAGTTTCCTGCAATGATAGGTGTTCTCATGCGGCTTAAACCTCCAGTATTTCTTTATTTACAGATTGATAACTTGCCAATTACTTGTCGTTCAGGGCAACTACGCCTGGAAGCGCCTTGCCTTCCATGAATTCCAGGGAAGCCCCGCCGCCAGTCGAAATGTGGTCCATTTTATCAGCCAAATGGAATTTCTCTGCAGCTGCTGCGGAATCGCCGCCGCCGATGATGGTGTATCCGCTTGTAGCGGCACAAGCTTCAGCTACTTCGCGTGTGCCGTTCGAGAATGGATCGATTTCAAATACGCCCATCGGCCCGTTCCATACGACCAGCTTGGAGTTTTTAATCACTTCGGCATAGTTGGCGCGGGTTTTAGGCCCGATGTCCACGCCTTCCCATGTTGCAGGAATGCTGTCGATATCCACGATGTTCGTGTTGGCTTCGGCTTTGAAATCGTCGGCAACAACAACATCAACAGGAAGCAGGAAGTTTTTGCCCAGCTTTTTCGCTTTCTCAATAAAACCAAGCGCAACATCCAGCTTTTCGTTGTCGCAAAGCGATTGGCCGATTTCGTAGCCTTGGGCTTTGAAGAAGGTGTAGGCCAAGCCGCCGCCGATCAGCACGTTGTCCGCAATGTTCAGCAGGTTGTCGATCACATCGATTTTATCTTTAACCTTGGAACCGCCGATAATCGCTGTGAAAGGACGGTCCGGATTAGAGAGCGCTTTGCCGAGTACGGACAATTCTTTCTCCATCAGGAGACCGGACACTGCAGGCAGGTGGTGAGCAATGCCTTCAGTGGAAGCATGGGCGCGGTGAGCGGCGCCAAATGCATCGTTGACGAACAGATCAGCAAGCTCAGCGAATTGTTTCGCCAGTTCTGGATCGTTCTTTTCTTCGCCTGGATAGAAACGGACGTTTTCCAGCACAAGCACATCGCCGTTTTTCATTTCGGCGATTTTTGCTTTAACAGCTTCGCCTACAGCTTCATCGGCTTTGGCAACCGGTTTTCCAAGCAGCTCGGAGAGACGCTGAGCCGGAGCGGTCAAACGCATCGATTCGTTCACTTGACCTTTTGGACGGCCGAGGTGGCTCGCCAAAATCACTTTCGCACCGTTCTCGATCAAATATTTGATCGTAGGCAATGTTTCACGGATCCGTGTATCATCCGTGATCTTTCCGTCTTCGAGCGGTACATTAAAGTCAACGCGCACGAATACGCGTTTGCCGTTAACTTCGCTATCTCGAACACTTTTCTTATTCATTCTCGTTCCTCCGCAACCCTCAAATTTTAAATTCCGTATTATTGAAGGAAAACAACTTCATGTATAAAGAGCGGAAACAGAAAATATGTTTCCGCTCTATGAGATTTCAGGTGTATCCTGGCTATCTCTATTACTTAGCCAGTTTGGCGAAGTGTTCCAAAGTACGAACGAGCTGTGCAGTGTAGGACATTTCGTTGTCATACCAGGAAACAGTCTTAACGAGCTGCTTGTCGCCAACAGTCAGTACCTTAGTTTGAGTAGCATCGAACAGGGAACCGAAAGTGATTCCTTTGATGTCGGAAGATACGATTTCATCTTCAGTGTAGCCGAAAGTTTCTGGGTCGGAAGCGGCTTTCATAGCTGCGTTAACTTCGTCAACCGTTACGGTTTTGTCGAGAACGGCAACCAGCTCAGTCAGGGAACCAGTTGGTACTGGAACGCGTTGTGCAGCGCCGTCCAGTTTGCCTTTCAGTTCAGGGATAACGAGGCCGATCGCTTTAGCGGCACCAGTTGTGTTAGGAATGATATTTTCGGCAGCAGCACGAGCGCGGCGGAAGTCGCCTTTCGCATGCGGAGCGTCCAGTGTGTTTTGGTCGCCAGTGTAAGCATGGATGGTAGTCATCAAACCTTCAACGATGCCGAATTTGTCATTCAGCGCTTTAGCCATAGGAGCGAGACAGTTCGTTGTGCAGGATGCGCCGGAGATGACAGTTTCAGTTCCGTCCAGGATATCATGGTTTACGTTGTAAACGATTGTCTTCATGTCGCCTGAAGCCGGTGCGGAGATAACGACTTTCTTGGCTCCGCCTTTCAGGTGCAGTTCAGCTTTTTCTTTGGAAGTGAAGAAGCCTGTGCACTCCAGAACGATGTCTACGCCAAGCTCGCCCCAAGGCAGTTCTTCAGGGTTGCGGTTAGCCAGAACTTTAACTTCTTTGCCGTTTACTTTGAAGAAACCTTCATGTACTTCGACTTCTCCATTGAATTTGCCTTGCGTTGTATCATATTTAAGCAGATGAGCCAGCATTTTAGCATCTGTCAGGTCATTGATTGCTACTACTTCGATACCTTCCACTTCTTGAATCCGGCGGAACGCCAAGCGACCAATACGACCAAAACCGTTAATGCCTACTTTTACACTCATTGAATATAGCCTCCCAAGTAATGTATTTATTATATTTATTCAAGACAGGCCTAAAGGTCTGTCATGAGTAAAACTATGTTCTGCGGCTCAAAGCGCCTCGACGATTTCTTCAGCAGCGGCTTCATCCGTCACCAAAATATCCTCGTGTCCGAACTTCAGCACCGCGTGAATCGCCTTCGCCTTGCTCCGTCCACCCGCAACCCCGATTACGGTTTCTGTCGACTTGATGTCTTCCAGTCTGAGACCGAGAGTTAACATCTTGTGTACGACGGCTCCTGTTTCATCAAAATAATAACCGAAAGATTCCGCAATGGCCCCTTCTCTCTGAAGCTCTTCCACCATCTTAGGCTCCAGCTTGCGTCTGCGCGCCATCTCCATAGCGTCTCCGATGCCGTGAACCACAATTCGGGCCCGGCGAATCAGGCTAACAATCTCTTGAATGTTATGGTCATGCACCAGGGACTCGTAGGCTTCCTTTCCCAGCAGATCAGGCACATGCAACAGCCGATATTCAGCGCCTACGCGCTTGGCCATGCCCGAGGCTATGGTATTTGCTTGAATCTCCAAGCTCTCCCCTAGGCCTCCGCGTGCCGGAACAAACCAGCTTCCCCTGATCGGCGCTGACGGGGGCGTAAGCTGCTGTCCCATTTCAGCTAACGTCGAGCCGCCTGTTACCGCGACGACATCATTCTCGCCAATCACTCCAAGAAGGGCTTTCGCTCCCGCACGTCCGAGCTCGCGCTTGGCAGTTGCAGAGGATTCACAGTCTCCAGGGACCACGATTACTTTGCGCAGGCCGTAAGCGCTCCGGATCTTCTTCTCCATCTCGGCGAGTCCGAGCAGTTCCTTCACGATCGGCTTCATTTGCTCTAACAGTTGACGTCCCGCATCGCTGATTCTCATACCCACATTCTCAATTTCGATCAACCCTTGCGCTTTCAGAAGATCTGTTTCTGCACGCAGCACGCGTTCCGTCATGTTCAGGGAAAGCGCAAGGCTTCGCCGTCCGATAACCTCTTCCAGCATAATCTGGTGCAGGATCATGTACCGCTTCTTGAGAACGTCCATAAGATCAGGCAGAAGCTGCTTTTGGATCTCCAACAAATTTTGCAATGTTTTCACTCCTGCGGCTTCGTCTATCTCTCCATTCCTATGGTCCTAAAATGTCCCGGGTTAACGTTTTAAGTCCCACCGATATTTTAACCAATTTCCTGTTATGTTGCAAGTGCATCGTCCGTATAATAAGCAATATTTCCATCGCTTATACGCGGGACAAGGGATTCGCTGGAAATGGAGCTATTCTTCGTAATTTTTACTTGCATTTTATTTAGAGACCGATTATAATAAATTTTGTTGGCTTTAAAAGTGCGCCCGTGGTCCAATGGATATGACGTAGGCCTCCGGAGCCTGAGATCGAGGTTCGATTCCTCGCGGGCGCGCCATTATTTTAAAAACCTGCTAGTCCATCTTATAGGGTGGCTAATATATGATTAACCAGTAGTCCGATCAATCGGGCTTTTTTTGTATATTTAGTTTGACTTTCTTTGACTTTATGCCTGAAATTGTTTATGATGTGGTTATTAACAGTGGCTTTCGCCCCCAAAACGGGTTTAGAGCCGGACATTTTGGTCAATCCTGTAATGACTGAACTGTATAGGATTATACTGTTAAAACCGCAGTTAAAGCTCATATATGAGCACATCAACTATTAGGAGGGTTTTTATCGTGAGTTATATTCCAATGGTCGTCGAACAAAGCAACCGCGGAGAGCGCGCCTACGACATTTATTCCAGATTGCTCAAAGACCGGATCATTTTCCTTGGCTCCCAAGTGAACGACGTTGTAGCCAACTCCATTATCGCGCAAATGCTGTTCCTGGATGCCGAAGAACCAGGCAAGGATATCCACCTTTACATTAACAGCCCGGGCGGCTCGATTACCGCGGGCATGGCCATTTACGATACGATGCAATTTATTAAATCCGACGTTTCCACCATCTGTGTAGGCATGGCTGCTTCTATGGGCGCTTTTCTGCTGAATGCAGGGGCAAAAGGGAAACGTTACGCGCTGCCGAACAGCGAAGTCATGATTCACCAACCGCTGGGCGGTGCCGAAGGGCAGGCTACGGATATTGAGATTCGTGCTCGCCGCATTCTCAAAATGCGCGATTCCCTGAACAAAATTCTTGCTGAACGCACTGGACAGCCGCTTGAACGGATTGAAAAAGATACCGACCGCGACTACTTCATGTCTGCCGCAGAAGCTCAAGAATACGGTCTGATCGACAAGGTCATTGAGAAAGTGAATCCGCAAGGCGCATAACAGATTGTTCAAATAAAAACGGATGCCGTCATGGAAGTGACAGCATCCGTTTTTATTTGGGCCGATTCATCCGGCGAACGGGTCGGACCCTTCCGCAAGCAGCGCGGAGAAAGGAATGTAGTATTCCGGAAATCCTGCCGCATAAGGCAAATACTCATATAATTGAAAGAAGATGACGATCCCTTCATCTTTGATATAGAAACCGGGCTTGTCGCCGATGGTCTCAAACCCTCCAAGGTAGCCCGGATCCTGCTTCAGTCTGGCTGCGACCTTGGCATCGATCACGCTTTTATATTCGGGACTATCCTTCAGCAGATCGCTGAGCTGGAGCTGCTTGCCGTCGCTAAGGCGCAGAGTAATGCCCTCCAGGTAACTCATGCCGTGGGCGCCGCCTGTATATTCATAGTTCAGCATACGGAAGCTGACGACCCCGTTGCGGTTGTATTCAACCGTATAGCTGCCGGCAAATTCATTTTTGGCCCCCATCGGTCCAAGGCCAAGCTCGGCCGACCGTTTCAGGGAGTCCTCGGCATAGGCAGCCGCCCTGTTTTTGAACATCTGGTTCACCCTATCCTGGACGCCGGTATCTGCAAGACCGCTGAGCTCGGGATATTGAATCGAAACCGTCGTATACTGGTCCGATTTACCCAGCTTTTGCGCCGTTATTTTTACGTCATTCAGCTTCTGCGGGACAAGGTCTAAAGTCTTGGCAGCATTGTTCCACTGTACGCTGTACCCCAGATGATCAATCAGCACATGTACCGATACCGAACCCAGCCCGTCCTGAGATTTCCACTCATAGTCCGAAAACGGCGTGCTCCCATTCACAACCGCCTGCACCGTTTGGTATTCCGTCGGCTTCAGCTGAACGATTACATTCCCCCGGACAATGCTGTAGGATTTTGATTTGGCATCATAAGAAACCTTGAGGCCAAGTCCGTCGCGGATAAAGGCAAGCGGTACAAGCACGCCGCCCCTGCCCATCGACCCCTTTTGCGGCAAAGCCTTTCCGTTTACAGTCAAATGAACCGCCTTGTTTGCGCTCGTCTTCGCCGTGGCTAAAGCCGATGCCTCAGCCTGGGCGGATCCCGCAGCTGTCCCGAGCAGCAGCGATGCCGCCAGCAGAGCAGTTGTCCACTTTTTATACGTATGCATATCAATTAGTCTCCTCTGTTTGTATAGCGATATAATATGTAATTACCCAATTTATTATAGCCCTACTTTCCAAAATGTGGTGTTAGAAATGTGAATAAAGCAAAAGTCCCGCTCTCCTTGAATGATTCAAAAGAACAGGACGCTTTTTGTCTTAGTAGGCTTGTTATATCGGCAGGTAAAAAAAGAGTAAAAAGCTCTCTATCCCAATCGGCCATATCCGAACGCATTCAACTGTTCTGCGATTGCACGGTAACCGCGTCCGTTCGGATGCAGATGATCGAGCGACAGCAGTTCCTTTTCCTTTCCGGCAAATGTCGAATAGATGTTGGCGAATGCGCACACACGGCTGGAATACCGGGAAGCAAAACGATTGAATTGAATGACCCAATCCGTAGCCTCCTCGATCTGCGGATACGGATTGTATAACCCGACGACCCTTATGATATACGGCTTGCGTGCGCCCTTCTTCAGGCGGTAAATCTTCCCCATGATGCTTGAGAAATGCCGCTTGCACTCCTTCAGCGAGCCTGCCAAATTCCGCGGCACGCTCCCCTTCCCCCCTTGTGCTAGTCGCGCGGCGCGTATCAGATCGTTGCCCCCGATCGAAACGGTAATCATATCCGCCGCCCGCAGCGCCTGGCGGTAAGCCGCAGAACGCCCTACCCGCTGGTCCAGTTCCGCACTGGTCAGGCCGTTGACACCTAAATTGCTGTAAGCGACGAAACTCTTCAGCCGGACTTCGGCCATCCTCCGGTATACAGGGACAAAACCATTTCCAGGCAAAGCTCCGAAGCCGGTTGTGAGCGAATCCCCGATGGCCGTGTACTGGTAGCTCATATTCCCCCTCCCTTGCCGCTTAGCTCTACTTCTCACAATCTAACATATGAAGCAGAGCTCTTCCGCGTAACAGGGAATATGTCCACCAAAGTTTTGAATTCCAAACGCTTATTTCATTGCATACTGAACGCTCAGCGTTGTCTCTACCGTAATTTCTCCCGGCTCGACGGAGGTGCTTGCGCTATCTGCCTCCGCGCTCATTTTGGCATATGCCTGATTTTGTTGGAATAACGGTATATTATTGTTGTCGCTTTGTACGACATTCAGCACGATGCCAAGCTGACGGTTTGCAGATTTGGCAATCGCGTTCGCCTTGACCCCGGCATTAGTCATAGCTTTTGCAATAACCTGTTCCTGATACTGATCGGGATTCTCTACCGTAAATGTCACATTCTCAATATTATTGGCGCCGGCGTTCGAAGCCGCGTCCAGCAGCTGTCCAATCTTGTCCAGCTGTCTGTATTTCACCTGCAGCGTATGGTGCGCGATATAACCGTTCACCTTCTGCCCTTCTTTGTCGTTGTAGGTATAGTTCGGCTGCACATAGAACTGGCTGGTCTTAATGTCTGCCGCGTCGATTTTCCATGTGTCTTTGAGCAGGGTATTCAGTTTTTGGAGAGCAGCCGCATTTCGGCTCTGGGCCTCCTTCGCCGTTGCCGCCCTTGTTTCAACCCCCAGCGACAGATAAGCCAGATCCGGCTTTACCGATATTTTGCCGTTTCCGGTTACGCTGATCGTGTTCTGCACCGTGGAATCGCTGTCCGCCGCATAAGCCGGAACGCTTTGATTCAGGAGCCCGCTAACCGCCGTCCCCCCCATGATCAAGCTTCCCGCAATCGCTACCGCTCCCAACCGTTTTGTCCATACGTTCATCATTGGAATCCTCCTGATTCTAATCGTTTATTAGGTGTTCGAGTGTTATCTTCTAAACGGAAGCCAATGGAAAAAGGTTGCACAAGCATTTGCTTAGCGTCTGTTATTTGAAGCGGATGTAGCGGCTATGGCTTAAAAACGGCAGTAAGCAGCCCCCACAAAGTGAGGCTTTTACTTCGATGCGGATTCAGGCACTTTGCTTCGGACCCCGAAAACACTAATCATAACCACCCGTCAAACGGGTGGTTTGCTCTAAGGCTATAAGCCTTTATTACCGGCTCGCGTCTAAAGGCGCTAGCTTTCACTACGTTCAAGCTACTATGCCATTGTCGCTTTTGCCTACCCC
>NZ_JAIOGQ010000039.1 GCF_019904135.1 Paenibacillus caui
AGCTCGAACTAAAGACGCTCTTGTGATCTGCATGCACATGAATGACGAACATCGGAAAGCCGTATGAGGGAAAACCTCACGTACGGTTTGATGAGGAGGGGCAGAACTTTCTGCCCTTTACTCTAGCGCAGCGTATCAAATTGGGTTGATATTTAGGTACGCTTTAAGCCTGCGCGGCATAGAGTAACGGTGAGTATTATAAACCTATGAAAAAAGGAAGCGGTATGTTCGTGCATCAAGCCATCGCAATACTAGATTCAGGAGTAGGAGGGCTGACCGTTGCCAAGGAAGTGATGAGGCAGCTGCCCCGGGAAAAAATCATTTATTTTGGAGATACGGCCAGAGCCCCCTATGGTCCCCGCTCTCCCGAACAGGTCCGCTTGTTTACAGAACAAATAGTCGACTTTTTGATTCAGTTTAATCCGAAAATGGTCGTGATTGCCTGCAATACGGCAACCGCCGCCGCCCTTGATTTTATTGCGGCCAAATTGACCATTCCGGTCATTGGCGTCATACACCCGGGAGCCAGGGCAGCCATCAGCGCCACAAAGACAGGACATGTCGGGGTAATCGGAACGGTCGGAACGATTCGAAGCGGAGCCTATCCGGCCGCTTTAATAGAGCTTTCTCCGTACATTCAAGTCGTCAGTGAAGCTTGTCCCGATCTCGTTCCTCTTGTAGAACAAGGCCAGTTTGATACGGAGCATACGAAGGAGGTCGTGCGAAGATCTTTGCACAGCATGCGCCAGAACGATATAGACTGTCTTATTCTGGGCTGCACCCACTATCCTTTTTTGCGGGGAGCGATCAGGGAAGTGATGGGGCCGGGCGTCAAGCTGATCAGTTCGGCTGAAGAGACAGCCAGGGAAATCAGCACGGTTTTGTACCAGAAAGGACAGCTTTCAAAAGGGGAAAAGACGCCTGTTCATCAATTTTTCTGCAGCGGCGATGTCAAGATGTTTCAGACGATAGCCTGGGAATGGCTGGATGAAGAAATCCAGCTGACTCCAATCGTGTGGCATGTGCGCCGGGCGGCCGGAGATGCGGTTTAAATTAAGTTAAAGTTAAAGCGCAGCCTGCCCTTCTTCTTCCGAAGCGGGCGGGTTTTAATTTAACTGATAAAGCGGCAACAAAATATGAAAGCGCATACTAAGGTGAGACATATCGGACAACAGGCCGGGCATACAGTGTTACCAAATGGAGGTGTTCTGTCATGCAGCTTTTTTACAAGGACAATCAGGAGAGGATCGTCAGTCTGGTTGACGAAAAATTCAGGTATGCGGAGCTTTGCTGCAAGTGCAGTCTGCTTCAGGACAGATATCCCTTTCTTCAGTTTGCTTCAATCGGTCAAAGCGTGCTGGGCAAGCCGATCTGGTGCATCCGGCTTGGAAACGGCAAACGAAAAGTCCATGTCAATGCTGCCGTTCATGCCAATGAATGGATTACAGCTCCCTTGCTGCTGCGATTCATTGAAGAATACGCCGCGGCGCTGGACGGAAAGGAAGCAGGGGCCAGGTGGAAGGGGGAAGCTGAACAGTGGTATCAGCGGAATACGCTTTGGGCTGTCCCGATGGCGAATCCGGATGGGGCCGATCTCGTTCAGGATGGACCGTTTCATTGCAATGCCTATAAGGCAAAGCTGATTGAGTGGAATAAAGGCTCCTTCGATTTCAGCCGTTGGAAAGCGAATATCAGGGGAGTCGACCTGAATGACCAATTCCCGGCTTTCTGGGAAGAAGAGCGGCAGCGGCGCGGCGCTCAGGGTCCGTCATCCCAGGATTACAGCGGCTTTAAACCGCTGAGTGAACCGGAAGCTGTGGCGCTGGCCAATCTGACGCTTCGGGAATCGTTCGACACGGTGCTGTCGCTGCACAGCCAGGGGAAGGAAATCTATTGGAACTATCGCGATTTCGAACCGGATGGAGCGGAAGGGCTTGCACGGCGATTAGCCGCTGCAGGCGGTTACCAGGCTGTGAAGCTTGGCGGAAGCGATGCGGGCTATAAGGATTGGTTCATTCAGGAGTTTCGGCGTCCAGGGTTTACAATCGAGGTGGGAGAAGGTGTGAATCCGCTGCCTGTGAAGGAGTTCGAGCCGATGTATGCGGAGGTTTCCGCTATACTGGCAGAGGCAATGCGTGCATGAGCTTTTCTGAAGCCTGAAAAATGGGTATCCTACTCCTGAAGGAGGGATAATCATGCAATGGAGAAAAATAGGGTCGATCCGGCGGTGGATCCATGTGTTCAAAATACTGCCGGGTCTGCTCTTTTCTGCCCGGGTGCCTTTAGCGGACAAGCTTCTGCTGCTCGTACCCGCCGTACTTTACTGGGTGCTGCCCGACGTGCTCCCTTTTATTCCTATTGATGACATGGCCGTTACGCTGCTGCTGATGAACTGGTTTGTAGATCGTACAGAACGGCGCAATCCGCCTCCTCGTCAGTGAGCAGAAGGACAGGCATTCGCGCTCCAAACTACAGGATTGTCCTTGCGCTTGGCAGGCAGATTCTTTACAATAGGAATGTTAGCTGTACTGATACTGATTAATGAACAGGAGCGAGAGCCATGAGCGTAAAGATAACCCGCAATGCGGCTAAAGTAATAAAGAAAGAGCTTGATAAAGAAGAGAACAAAGGGCTTGCGCTGAAAGTGTTCATCACGCATGCCCACGGCGATCATGCACATTACGGACTTGACCTGACGAAGCCCGGTGAAAATGACACGGTTGTTTCCACGGACAAAGATATTGATGTGATCATCGACCTTAGCGATCCGTTTCTGAACGGAGTCAAGATTGACTACCTGTATTTCCCGGAAGAAGGATTTGTGATTACGAATCCGTCCCAAGGAAACCACGGCGATCATTGATCGACCTGAATCAGAGGGAGAGATCATGGCCAACGACATCCGCGTTTGCGACAAATGCAAGTTTATCCGTATGAAAACCATTTTGCCGAAGCTGCAAAAAATGGCTCCTGACGCCGAAATCAAGGTCGGCTGCAAGTCGTACTGCGGCCCTTGCGGCAAGCGGGCTTTCGTTTATATTAACGGCCGTTATGTCAGCGCGCCGACCGAAGATGAAGTGCTCGCGAAAGCGAAGGCTTTCGTCAAGAAGCCCGTGCAGTCTTAGTATTAGTGCCGCTCTGATACTTCTTACAGTTCTGTTTGAACAGAGATCGGATTATAAGCAGGAATATGAAAAAGGCCCTCGCAGAAGGGCCTTTATTCTGTTCTCCTTGGCGGCAGAGGGCCGAGAAATTGATAATACTGGCACTCGATGCGACCATTGTACAGCTTGCGCCGTTTATCCGCCTTGCGGCCAAAATCGCTTTCGAACGTTTTGGTCGGGCTGAGGGCGAAGAAAGACCATGTCGGCAATTGAACGGAAAGCCGCCCAAGCTGGGCAATCAGCTTACGGACTTCTTTCTCCTCGCCAATTCTTTCTCCATAAGGCGGGTTTGTGATAAGGCACCCGTACTCGCCTGAAGGCTGTATACGGGCTGCCGGCAGAGCTTCGAATTTGATCTCTTTGGCAAAACCGGCCGCTTTTGCGGCAGCCTTGGCAATTTCAATCGCGCCCGGGTCGATGTCGCTGCCCGTAATTTCAAGCGGGATGGAATCGTCAAACGCATCGAACGCCTCATCCCGGGCTTCCTGCCACAGGCTGTCTGGTATAACAGGCCAGTTCTCCGAGTTGAAGGATCGGCGAAGCCCGGGAGCGACATTCCAGCCGATCATGGCCGCTTCAATCGGAAGCGTTCCGGAGCCGCAGCAGGGGTCGTAAAAAGGCCGGGACGGATTCCAGCGGCTGAGCTGGATTAAAGCGGCGGCCAGCGTCTCCTTGAGCGGGGCTTCGGTCGCATGCTTGCGGTAGCCGCGTTTATGCAGACCGGGACCGGTGGTATCCAGCGTCAGAAGCGCTTTGTCATTCAGCAAAATCACTTCAATGACATAACGCGGTCCGTTCTCGGGAAACCATTCGGTATGGTAGGTCTCCTTAAGCTTCTCTACGATCGCCTTCTTGACAATGCCTTGACACGCAGGGACACTGCTCAGCTGCGATTTGTGGGATCTGCCCTCAACCGGGAATTCACCGTTTGCCGGAATGAATTCCTGCCAGGGCAGCGCTTTGGTTCCTTCGAACAATTCGTCGAAGGTGCGGGCTTCGAACTCGCCCATTTTGATCAAGATGCGGTCTGAAGTACGAAGCCACAAATTGCAGCGGCAAATATCGATCAGACTGCCGGGAAAAGTGACCCTCCCGTTCTCGACCTTTGTATCGGTATAGCCCAGCTGCTGCAATTCCCGGGCGACTACCGCCTCAAGCCCCATCGGGGCCGTGGCGATTAATTCCAGTTGTACTGCCATGAATGTTCTCAACTCCGTTTTGACTTGTAGGGATCGTCCAAAAACCATACAATTTAGTATAGGATAATGTTACTCAAGATACAAACCAGTTTTGTAAGGATAAATCGAAGGAGGACGCTGTGATTACACCTGAACAATACAGCGAGGAGCTTTATAGTGAAGACGAAGTACTGATGAAAGTGAGACGCTCCATTGCGGAAGCCGGCATAAAGGACGTGTCGGTTGCAGCGGGCTATGGCCGGCTGCTTACGATGCTGGTCCGCTTGTCACGCGCTGAAGCAGTGCTTGAAATTGGCGCGCTGGGAGGATACAGCGGCATCTGCCTGGCCAGGGGGCTTTCGCCTTCCGGCAGGCTGCTGTCGCTGGAGCTGAGCGAAGTCAATGCCGAGCTGGCCCGCTGCAATGTAACGGAAGCGGGGTTTGGGGGCCAGGCGGAATATATGGTCGGCCCAGCATTGGACAGCCTTCGCCTTCTGGAGCAGCGGGGCGAACGGTTTGACTTGTTTTTTATAGATGCCGACAAGGAGAACTATCCGAACTATCTGGAACAAGCCATAGCCCTGGCCAATCCGGGCGCGGTGATTGTGGGTGACAACACGCTGCTGCGCGGACGAACCCTGAACCCGGACAAGAACGGCCCGTCGGTTCAGGCCATGCGCAGGTTCAATGAACAAATCGCGTCGGATCCGCGGCTGATGAGCACATTTCTGCCGGCTTTTGACGGACTTGCGCTGGCTATGGTCAGATAGAGCTGCCTGCTACCTTACAGATACAGCCTTGGCGCGTTTGCCGTACAGCTTGGTTCGGACCCAGACCGTGTTGATGAGCAGCATGATGCCGGCAATGACAAACAGGCCTTCGATGCCGATATAACCGGACAGGAAGCCGCCGATCATCGAACCGAGCAGATTGCCCAAAGCCAGCGTGCTGCTGTTGAACCCAAAAGCCCGGCTCTCCATGCCATCCGGCGTATACAGCCGGATCAATGCGTTTACGCTGGGGAGAAGGCCTCCCATACAGATTCCCATCAGAAATCTCACGATTATAAGCTGCCAAACCGACTGCACAAATGCTTGGGGAATCAGAGTGAGCGATGCCCCGATCAGGGCAAAGGTCAGGATGCGGTGAGATCCGATCTTATCGCTGAACCGTCCCAATATCGGGGATGAAACCATATTGGACATGCCGGTTACCGCGCTGACGAAGCCGGCCCAGAACGGCAGGTTTACTGCTGTGCCGTGCAGCTTTTCCACATAAAGCGGAAGGACGGACATAGGGCTGAGCATGGCGAACTGCAGCAAAAAAGTGACGGCGAACAGCGCGGGAAGCTGCGGGGTTTTGCCAAGCTCGCGAAAGCCGGCGAGCACGGAAACCTCACGCATCTTCGCCGCTTCCTGCCGGTCGAATTTCTCCCGGACCATGAACAGCGCCAGCATGGACGCGGCGAACAGCAGCAACCCGGTGATGTAGAAGATCGGCCGAAAACCGATATAATTCGCCATAAGCCCCCCGATGAGCGGACCGAGAATGGTCCCGGCCACGGTTCCCGACTGGATGATTCCCATCGCAAAGCCGATATTCTTCTTCGGCGTCGTGCTTGAAATGAGAGATACGGACGCCGGGTTGAAGCCGGAGATTGTACCGTTGAGCAGCCGCAGCAGCAGAAGCTGCCACGGCGAGGTGGCAAAGCCCATAAGCGAAATGACGATGGCCATGCCGAAGCCGGATCTGAGCAGCATTATTTTTCGTCCATATTTATCCGCAAGTTTCCCCCACAGCGGCTGAAACATGAAGGAGGTCGCGAAGTTCGCCGCAAAAATCAGCCCTGCCCAGAAGCCAAGCGCCTTTTCCCCGTGAACGTGCAAGTTTTGCGACAAGTACAGGGACAGGAAAGGCGTGATCATAGTCATCCCGGCATTGACCAGAAATGTGCCGAACCAAAGCACAATGAGATTGATCTTCCATGTTTTCAAAGTGCTTCACTCCTTTCGTAGACGAAGATTATGTACGACCAGTCAACACAATTATCCAGTATATCACATTTGATATAACTCACGGATGATTTCGCATTTTCATAGTTTTGTCATGGCTAGGCTTTTTGTGACGGTTGTTACTTACTATTAAAAAGGGCATAATGTAATTTAGGGATTTTTTTGTATTGGAGGCAGCCCTCATGACATATAATGACCGGTTTATCCGGGCCTGTTTCAAGCAGGCTGTGGATCAGGTTCCTGTTTGGTACATGCGTCAGGCAGGAAGATACGATCCGGAATACCGAAAAATTAAAGAAAAATTCACATTGCTCGAGATATGCAAACAGCCGGAGCTTGCCGCCGAAGTGACCATGATGCCCGTTCGCAAGCTCGGGGTAGACGCAGCGATTCTGTATTCAGACATCATGAATCCTGTTGCTTCGCTCGGCATCGAATTTGATATCGTGAAAAATATCGGCCCCGTGATCGAACATCCGATCCGCTCGGCTGCCGATATAGACCGTTTGAAACCGATCGACGTTGAAGGAGATCTGTCTCATATTTTGGAGACAATCCGCATCCTGAACCGCGAGCTGGACGTTCCGCTCATCACGTTTGCCGGAGCCCCGTTCACCATCGCCAGCTACCTGATCGAGGGGCGTCCTTCCAAAAGCTACATCCGCACCAAAAGCCTGATGTACGGCGAGCCGCAGCTTTGGCACCGTTTAATGGACAAGCTCGGCGACATGGTCATCGCTTACTTGCGGGCGCATGTCGGCAGCGGAGGGCAAGCCTTCCAGCTGTTTGACAGCTGGGTGGGAACGCTTGCGCCTAAGGATTTTGAACAGTATGTATTGCCGACGGTTACTCGTATCTTTACCGAACTTCAGGATTTGAATGTACCGAAAATCTATTTTCCCGGCGTAAGCTCGGGCGAGCTGCTGCCGCTTCTCGGCAAGCTTAAGGCTGATGTGATCGGACTGGACTGGCGTGTGTCCATTGCGGAAGGCCGGAAACGGCTGGGCGGGGGACATGCGGTGCAGGGCAATTTGGATCCTTATGTGCTTACGGCGCCAATGGAACTAATTAAAAGGCATGCCGCAGCAATTATAGATGAAGGCGTCCGGGAGCCCGGATTTGTCTTCAATCTCGGACACGGCCTGTTTCCGGAAGCTTCGCTGGACAAGCTCCGCGAGCTCACTGAATTTGTGCATGAATATTCGGCTGACGCCATCGGGCGCACAGCCCAAGGCGGGACGGTGTCCCGTCAATCCTAGTGGAAAGGTGGCTGCAGCATGAAAAGGCAAATTGGCGTTCTGGTTATGTCTTACGGCACCCCGGCAAGCATGGACCAGATCGAAGCATATTATACCCACATCAGACGCGGCAATCCGCCGACCGGGGAGCAGCTTCAGGAGCTGACAGACCGTTATGAAGCTATAGTGGGCGGCGTTTTTCCGCTTAGAGCGAATACGGACAAGCAGGCTTCCGCCCTTCAGGAGGCGCTGAACCGGATAACGGCCGAATCCGGCCGAGAGGCGGAATTTGTCTGTTACCAGGGCCTGAAGCATGCGGCTCCCTTCATTGAAGACGGCGTAAGCAAGATGGGGGAAGACGGCATTCGGGAAGCTGTCGGCATCGTGCTGGCCCCCCATTATTCCGTCATGAGCGTTGGCGGCTATATAAAACGGGCTCGGGAGAAAGCGGAAGCATGTGGTATCCGGATGAAATTCGTCAAGAGCTATCATTTGCATCCTGCCCTGATTGAAGCGCTGAGCCGCAGGGTTGCGGGCAAACTGGATCTGTTTGAGGAGGCCGGGGCGGTCAGGGATCAGGTCAAGGTGCTGTTCAGCGCACACAGCCTGCCGGCAAGGATTCTGGAGATGGGCGACCCGTACCGGGAGCAATTGCTTGAAACGTCCAGGGCGGTAGCGGAACAGACGGGCGTAAGCAACTGGCAGTTTACGTGGCAAAGCGCGGGACGCACTTCCGAGCCGTGGCTCGGGCCCGATATTTTGGACACTTTGAAAGAGCTCAGCGTAGAGCAGGTAGAAGACGTCCTTGTGGCGCCTGTCGGGTTTGTTTCCGACCATTTGGAAGTGCTGTACGATCTGGATATCGAAGCGAAAGCGGCAGCGAAGGAACTGGACATGCGGCTGGAACGGATCGAAATGCTGAACAGTGATCCGCTGTATATCAAAGCGCTGAGCGAATCGGTAATTCATGCTTGGGAAAAGGAATGAGACAAAGCGATGAGTGATTCTTCTTTATGCAAGATCGTGATCGTTGGCGGAGGACTGACAGGGCTTAGCGCGGCGTTTTATATCCGTAAATACTACCGTGAGAAGGGCCTAAATCCGCAAATTACCGTTCTGGAAAAAGGGAAAAAGCTTGGCGGCATGATTGAAACGCTGCATCGGGACGGTTTTGTGATCGAAAAAGGCCCAGATTCCTTCCTGGCCCGCAAAACGGCCATGATCGATTTGGCGAAAGAGCTGGAGCTTGACCATGAGCTGGTTCAGCAAAATCCGCAATCCAAGAAAACCTACATCGTCAGCCGGGGCAAACTGCATCCCATGCCGGGAGGACTCGTTCTGGGCATTCCGACGGAGATAGGACCGTTCATAAGGACCGGACTCATTTCAAATATTGGAAAAATCCGAGCCGCACTTGACTTTGTCAAACCGGCCCGCAAGGATGCCGGCGATGAATCGCTCGGCCATTTTATTGAACGCAGACTGGGCTCTGAAGTGCTGGAGAATGTGGCGGAGCCGCTGCTTGCCGGAATTTATGCCGGGGATACGAAACAATTAAGCCTTCTGGCTACTTTTCCCCAGTTTGCCGAGGTGGAGAAAGCTTACGGCAGCCTCATCCGCGGTATGATGACAGGGCGCAAGCCGGTTGAAACCCATACCGGAACGAAAAGAAGCGCGTTTCTTACCTTTCGCCAGGGGCTCCAGAGCCTGATTCACGGACTGATTCATGAACTGCACGATGTAGATCTGCGGACGGAGACTGAAGCAGTCGCGATACAGGCTGCGGGTCAGGACGGCTATGAGGTGGAGCTTGGCGGTGGAGAGAAGCTTTTGGCGGGTGAAGTGGTCATCGCTTCGCCTGCTTTTGCCGCTGCGGATTTGCTGCGTCCGCATATGGATTGCTCCTTGCTTGACACAATTAACTATGTATCCGTAGCCAACGTTGTGCTCGCATTTGACAAGCAGGATTTCGGGACAGAGTTTGATGGCTCCGGTTTCCTTGTTCCCCGCAAGGAAGGGCGCAATATTACGGCCTGCACCTGGACTTCGACGAAATGGCTGCATACCAGTCCCGATGATAAAGTGCTGCTTCGCTGCTATATTGGCCGCTCCGGAGCGGAAGAGAATGTCTTTCTCCCGGATGAGGAATTAACGGCTTTGGTGCTTAAAGATTTGAAAGAAGTCATGGGACTGGATGCGAAGCCGCTGTTTACGGAAATTACCCGGCTGCCGAAATCGATGCCGCAATATCCCGTAGGACATCTGGATAACATAGAGCGACTGCAGCAGGAGCTTCGCAACAAGCTGCCGGGAGTTTATATGACCGGAGCGGCCTTCAGGGGCGTGGGGATGCCTGATTGCATCAAGCAGGCCAAGGAACTGGCCCTTGAAATGGCGGATAGCCGATAAATAGATAATTTTTAGACCGAAGAAATAACGAATCAGAACCCTTTGCAGCGGCGGGGGTTCTATTTGTTCTTCGCAAGCTGATATAATAAGATCAGTTCGTTGCCAGGAGGCAGTATAAACTGTTGTTAGGAATGAGGAGTGAGCCATGTATCCGCCCAGATCAGAGAAATACAAACAAGAGAGAAAGAAAAAACAGCAGCGGCAGAGTCGCATCTGGATGCTTGTTAACCTGACGCTAATCGTAATCGTATGTTTGTTCGGCCTTTATCTTTATTATTATAAATCTTCGTCCAGCGGCGAGCCTGGCAATGAATCGCCGCCTGTCGCCATGGAAGAGAGCTCTCCGAATTCGGGAAACGGGAGCGATTCGCCTTCTTCCTCCGCAGAGGCGGATTTTAACGGCAGTGCTGGCCCTTCCTCCCCAGACCCGGCAGACGCATCTGCTTCGGCGGACCCCGAATCGTCCGAGGAGGCGGAACCTTCGGCAACGGGCACAGCTGCAGCTGCGGGAACGGCAAGCGGCGGCAGCAGTGGCAAAGCGGGCGATTCGCTGCTGCTGCATTTTGGCGGAGATACCCTGTTCACGGGCAAGGTAGCCGACAAGCTGGCGAAGGAAGGGTTCGATTATCCATTCCAATTTGTCAGCGGACTGTTTCAGGAAGACGACCTCACCGTGCTTAATCTGGAAACGCCGGTTACGGAACGGGGTGTAGGGGCGGAGAATAAACAATATGTGTTCAAGTCGTCGCCTCGGGCGCTTGACGCGATGTCCAGAGCGGGCGTGGATGCGGTCAATCTGGCCAACAATCACACGCTGGATCAGGGAGAAGAGGGCTTGCTGGATACGATGGATCACCTGAAAAATGCAGGCATTCCCTATGTAGGCGCCGGAGCCAATGCGGATGAGGCTTACGCTCCCTGTTATGTCGATCGCAAAGGGATCAAAATCGCCTTGTTCGGATTCAGCCGCGTGCTGCCGAAAGCGGACTGGAACGCAGGCAAGAACACGCCTGGTGTTGCCGGCGTATATGATCCTGGCCGGGCCTATGAGGCGATCGGGGAAGCCAAAAAGAAGGCGGACCTGGTTATTGTTGTCGCGCACTGGGGGAAAGAGCGCGTCCAGCAGCAGGACAGCAAACAGACGACGCTCGCCCACGGTTTCATTGACGCGGGAGCGGATCTGGTGATAGGCGGGCACCCTCATGTGCTGCAAGGACTTGAGCAATATAAAGGAAAATGGATTGCGTACAGCACGGGCAATTTTATTTTTACAAGATCCACGAACGAGAAAACCTGGGAAACCGCCATATTTGAAGCCCGCTGTTCCAAAGAGGGAAGTTGCAGCATGAAGCTGATTCCGTATGAAGCTGCGCTTGGCCAGCCTGTACCAATGGATTCCGTGAAGGGAGCAAGCCTACTTAAGGAGATTCAAGACCTCTCACCCGGGGTAACCGTTGACAATGAAGGAAACGTTCTGTCGAGGTAGCGCCTGCTGCTTCTATAACCTGTCATCAAAGCTGACAGAAGTAAAATAAAAGGGGCTACAGGTGACCAAGTGGATCAAGACACAGTAGAGTCGCCGTCCTGTCCGGAAGGGAGCGGTACATTTTGGAACGCTATTGCGCCGCGCACCGGGGATATTCCAGCGTTGCGCCCGAAAATACAATGGCTGCGGTCCGAATGGCCATGGAGGAGCCTTGCGTAAAGTGGATTGAAGTGGACGTTCAAATGTCGAGGGACGGAGTACCCGTCGTGATTCATGATTTTACGGTAAACCGCACAACGAACGGGCGCGGACCGGTCAAGGAGAAGACGCTTGCTGAGCTTAAAGCTTTGGATGCGGGCAGCTGGAAATCGGTGTTTTATGCAGGTGAACAAATTATGACACTGGATGAACTGCTGGATGAAGTCAAAGGAAGACTCAAGGTCAACCTTGAAATCAAAACGCAGGACGGGATGTATCCCGGTCTGGAGAAAAAAATCATAGAGGCTGTAAGGCGGCGGAACATGCAGAAAGAGGCGGTCCTGACTTCTTTTAATATAACCGCTCTGGGAAGAGTGAAGCGGGAGGATCCCGAGATCGTCACCGGACTGATTACGGACAGCAGACCCCCTGAGCTGTTCAGACGCCTTAAGGATTTGGGCTGCGGCTTCCTGTCGATCGGACACCGAAAAATCGGGACCGAGCTGGTGGCTGAGGCCGCGAAACGAAATGTGCAGATCATGGCCTGGACCGTGGACCGCGCCAGAACAATGCTGAGGCTGGCGGCTCTGAGCCGGGGCATCCTGATCTGCACCAACCGGCCGAACGTCTACAGGGAAACCTTTATCGAGCCGGCAGCAGCAACGGAAAGAAAAAGATGGTGGAGGCTGGGAAGATTATGAATTCAATGATTCGCAACGTTTATTGTGTAGGAAGAAACTACAGGCTGCATGCGGAGGAGCTGGGTAACGAAGTCCCTACCGAGCCGCTCATATTTCTAAAGCCGAGCCATGCGGTAGTCAAAATGGAAGGCCAGGAGATCTCGCTCCCGGCTAACCGGGGAGAAATCCATTATGAGGCGGAGTTGGTGATCCGGATTGGCCGTCCCTATGAGAAAGGCAAATCCATTCAGGAACTGGTAGACGTCATAGCTTTGGGTATAGACTTTACCTTGCGCGATGTGCAGACCGTACTTAAGAAGAAAGGCCACCCCTGGACGTCGGCCAAAGGTTTTCTTGGCTCGGCGCCGATTACGCCCTTTTTCGCGCTTCCGGCTCAAAGCGAGCTGGAAGGCACCGATTTTGTTCTGCTCAAGAACGGAGCCGAAGCGCAGCGGGGGAACATCAAAAATATGATTTTTTCTCTGCAGCAAATCGTAGACTATATTGCACAGCACTACGGTTTGGGCGAAGGCGATTTGATCTTTACCGGAACGCCTGAAGGCGTTGGTCGGATGGCTGCGGGGGACAAGCTGGAACTGTTCTGGGGCGAACGCGCCCTCGGCAGCTTCCGTATGGGAAGCAGGGAAAGCTAAGTGCTCGCCCACTGGCTGATCGGAGCTGCAGGCGCCTTCATCGTAGCGGGCGCTGCCTATTGGAGACGGTCATTGTCTTTGTCCGGCATGGCCTCCGCGATCCTGATGGGAACGATTTATTACAGGGCCGGCGATCTTTTCTGGTTCGGCATTCTGCTCACGTTCTTCATCACCTCTACGGCGTTGTCCAAATGGAAAGCGGAAGGCAAGCAGGAGTTGGAAAAATCTTATGCCAAAACCGGCAGACGCGACGCCGGGCAGGTTTTCGCCAACGGCGGGCTCGGCATGCTCGTCTGTCTAGGGAATTTCGTGCTGCCCAGTCCGCTATGGGTTTACGCTTTTGTCGGCATTATGGCGACGGTAACGGCGGATACGTGGGCTACGGAGCTTGGGGGGCTCAGCAGAAAGCCGCCCAGATCCGTGCTGACGGGAAAGCGGGTGCCAAGGGGAACCTCCGGCGGCGTTTCACTGGCCGGGAGCGCAGCCGCTCTTGCGGGCGGGCTTCTGATCGGAGCATTCGCCTGGCTGTTCCTGCGCATAAGCGGACATGCCCCCCACTCGCTTTCGCTTCCCGTTCAGCTGCTGCTGGGAGGCGCTGGCGGCCTTGCGGGCGCCTATGCCGATTCCATCATGGGAGCGAGTGTCCAGCGGATGTACCGCTGCGCCGTATGCGGCAAAGTGGTTGAGGTTTCGCACCACTGCGGCCAGCCTGCAGCCCGTCATCGCGGCTTGTCCTGGATGAGCAATGACGCGGTCAATCTGATCAGCTCGGCAGCAGGCGGCCTGGTCAGTTTGGGGCTCGGCTCTGTTTTTGGCTCCTGAACAAGGGGAGGATATCCGGGAAGGGGCAATTTTCGGTCTAAGCTGGATCCGGGAGGGAGCAGCCAGCCAGGACTCCCGGCCTTTCGACCGGCAAGGCCTATCAGGATGTTTGTTTAAATCATGCACAAAAGGAGACAAAATGAACATATTAACGGCAGAACAGCTGTCTAAAACCTATGGGGAAAAAGTTCTGTTCGATGGCGTCTCTTTCGGAATGGAAGATCAGGACAAAATCGGGCTGGTTGGCGTAAACGGCACGGGCAAATCTACTTTTTTGCGCGTTATAGCGGGCCTGGATACGCCGGATGAAGGTAAGGTATCCGTCAACAACGATGTGCGGATCCGCTACCTGGCCCAAAATCCGGACTATGATCCGGACGCGACGGTGCTCCAGCAGGTTTTCCGGGGGGAAGGCGAAGAGCTTCGTTCTGTGTTTCAATACATGGAGACGCTCCGGCTGCTTGAACAAAACGGCGATGACGCGGCCCTTCAGGAAAAGCTGGCGAAACTCGGCCAGACGATCGACCGGCTGCAGGCCTGGCAGCTTGAAAGTGAAGCCAAAAGCGTGCTGTCCAAGCTAGGCATCGAGGATGTTGACCGTAAAATGGGAGAGCTGTCAGGCGGACAGCGCAAGCGCGTCGCGTTGGCTTCGGCGCTGATCCAGCCTTCCGAGCTGCTAATCCTGGACGAGCCCACCAACCATATCGATAACGAATCGGTCGCATGGCTGGAACAGTATTTGCAGAAACGACGCGGCGCTTTGCTCATGATTACGCATGACCGCTATTTTTTGGACCGGGTATGCGACGTCATGCTGGAGCTGGACCGGGGCAACTTGTACCGGTATGATGCGAATTACACCCGCTTCCTGGAGCTGAAGGCCGAACGGGAAGAGCGTGAGGCATCGGCCGAGCAGAAGCGGCAAAATCTGCTCCGGACCGAGCTGGCCTGGATTCGCCGCGGAGCGAAAGCCAGATCCACGAAACAGAAGGCGCGTATTGAACGCTTCGAGAAGCTGATGGAGCAGGCTCCCGACCAGCGTTCAGCTTCGCTGGATATGTCCGTAGCATCTTCGCGCCTGGGGCGTAAAATTGTAGAAATTGACGATTTGCATTACACGGTCAATGGCCGCACGCTGATCTCGAACTTGACCTACACGGCCGTTCCGCACGACAGAGTCGGGATCATCGGGCCGAACGGAAGCGGCAAATCGACGCTGCTGAATCTGATTGCCGGACGGCTTAAGCCTACTGGAGGACATATTGAGCTGGGCCAGACCGTGAAGCTGGGCTATTACACGCAGGAGCATCAGGAGATGAAGCCGGACCAGCGCGTGATCGAATATATCAAGGAAGAAGCGGAAGTCGTAACAACGGCGGACGGCTCGCGCATTACCGCGTCCCAAATGCTGGAGCGCTTTTTATTCCCTTCCGCCATGCAGTGGACGCCAATCGGCAAGCTTTCGGGCGGTGAGAAGCGGCGCCTTTATTTGCTCCGCGTGCTCATGAGCGCGCCGAATGTGCTGCTGCTCGACGAACCGACCAACGATCTGGACATCCAGACGCTAAGTGTGCTTGAAGCTTATCTGGATGAATTTCCGGGCGCTGTATTTACCGTTTCCCATGATCGCTATTTTCTGGACCGGACGGTTGACAAGATCATGGCCTTTGAAGGGGCCGCAGTGGTAGCCGTGCATGTCGGAGACTACAGCGAATATGCGGAGCGGATTCGCACAGCCGGGGGCAGCGAAAGGAGCAAAGCGGAGGAAGGGCTGAACAAGCCGGGCAAAGACCGTGCGCTATCCGCTTCTGCGGTCACCGAAAACACCCGGCCAAGTCAGCCTGCGCGAACCGAGAAGCTGAAATTCAGCTATAACGAGCAGCGCGAATACGAGGCCATTGACGGCCTGGTGGAAGCCGCAGAGCAAAAGCTGGAGCGGATCAATGCGGAAATGGAAGGGGCGGCCAGCGATGCGGTTCGGCTTCAGGAGCTGATGCAGCAGCAGCAGGCGGCAGAGGCGGAGCTCGAGCGTTTGATTGAACGCTGGACGTATTTGAACGAGCTGGCGGAGCGCATCGAAGCTCAGCGCGGGTAACCCGAAAACAAACAGCGAAACGCCATCACGGGCAGTTTCGCTGTTTGTTTTTATATTTTTTTTGAATAGTATTTGGAAAATGCAATGACCAGCACGAGCTCGGCTACCAGCAAGGAAGCAACCATCAGGATCACCAGCCTGTCGGCCTTCATAAATCCTAGAGTCAGCACTAACACGCAAATGAGGTAGTTCATCGTCTTGCTGACCGAGTAACCTGTTTTTTCCCGGATTCGAACATTCCGTTCATCGTTCACCTCAATTGCCTTTACACGCTGGAATTCTTCATCCTTAGGCCTGCCCCGCACCAAGGTCGAAAGCAAGTTGCCGATTCCCAGAACGGTCATGGCCGAGCCTAAACCGATGCAAAGTCCGGAAACCATTTTATACGCATCCGAAGTCAGCACAAATCCGCCGAGAATAAGCAAAATCACTCCTGCCAGGGAGACGGCCACGTACCCCAATCTTTTGCTAGTGTTCATTTTCATCCTCCTCGTAAATAAAAATTTCTTCAATCGGCATCTGAAAATATCTGGCGATTTTAAACGCCAGCAGGATGGACGGATTGTAGCGGCCGTTTTCAAGCGAACCGATCGTTTGCCTGGAAACCTCCAGTGCCGCCGCCAATTCCTCCTGTTTAATGTTGCGCTGCTTGCGCAATTCTTCCAGCCTGTTCTTCAAGTCAGCACCTCGGTCCTAATGTAAAGTTAACTTTCCATTTGATCTTAGCACAGTATGGATTATATGTAAAGCAAACTTTCCATAAGTGGAATCTATAAAAAAATGACCTCCGCGAAAAAGCGGAAGTCATCTTGTGGCTGGCAGCAATCAGCTCATAATCGTCTCCGGATTGCTGCTTTCGGCAGCGGGAGGAACGAGCTTGGTTCTGCCGCCCATGTATGGACGGAGCGCACGCGGGACGTAGATCGATCCGTCTTCCTGCTGGTGATTTTCAAGCAGTGGGATGAGGATGCGGGGTGTCGCTACAGCCGTGTTGTTCAGCGTATGGCAGTACTCAAGCTTTCCGTCCTCGTCACGGTAGCGGATGTTCGACCGGCGAGCCTGAAAATCAAGCAGGTTGGACGACGAATGGGTTTCGCCGTAGCTGCCGCGGCTGGGCATCCACGTTTCGATGTCATACTGCTTGTAAGTTTTCTGCGACATGTCGCCGGTGCAGACGGCCATAACCCGGTAAGGCAGCTCCAGCAGCTGCAGAATTTCTTCGGCGTTGGCCGTAATTTCCTGAAGCAGTTGTTCCGAGAGAGCTGCATCGTTTCGGCAAAGGACGACCTGCTCCACCTTTGAAAACTGATGAACCCGGTACAGTCCGGTCGTATCCCTTCCGGCCGAGCCTACTTCGCTCCGGAAGCAGACCGACGCCGACGCTGCCCTGATCGGACATGCGACATCCACGATATCGCCGCTGTAATAGCTGATCAGCGGCACCTCCGCAGTCCCGACCAGCCACCGGTCCTCGCCCGCAATGCGGTACGACTGATCTTCGCCAAGCGGGAAAAAACCGGTATGCACCATGGCTTCCGTCCCCACCATGAGGGGCACCTCCATGCAGGTAAAGCCTTTGCGGACCAGTACATCGAGGGCAAGCTGCTGCACAGCGCGATGCAGCCAGAATCCGTCCCCTGTAAGGTAATAATTTCGGCTGCCGGCTGTTTTGACGCCGCGGGCGATATCGATCATGCCGTGCAGCTGTCCGAGCTGGACATGATCTTTGGGAGTGAAAGGAAATTCGGGCGCCTTGCCAAAGCTCCGGACCATAACATTATCCTGATCCGAGCTTCCTCGCGGCGTATCCGGCGATACCGGATTCGGGACAAGCAGCATGAGCCGGTTGAAATGGTCGACCGCTTCCCTCCAGACCCGCTGCGCTTCTTCCAGCCGGCTGTTGTTCTCTTTAACTTTTTGCTTGAGCGTTTGCGCTTCGGTTTTGCCGCCTTGCTGCATGGCCGCGTGAATGGCTCCCGTGAGCGCATTTCGATTTTGTCTGAGCTGCTCCATCTCCTGCAGCAGATTTCTCCGCTTTTGGTCCCACATAAGCAGGTCACTGAGTGAAACATCGATTCCTTTCTGGTCCGCGATTTCCTGAAGCTCTGCGGCATGTTCCCTGATCCATTTGATGTCAAGCATTTACACCGTCTCCTTTGTCCTAAAAATACAAAAAGCGCCCTCGTCTTTTGGGACGAGGAGCGCTTGGACTCGCGGTGCCACCCAACTTGACATTATTCCAGGGGAATAATGTCCTCTTTGGTTCCGCGGTAACGGGCGGTGCCGGTTAACTTAGGGGAGAGCCTTAAGCTTCCCTTGACGAAAACGCCTCCGAGTTGGATGCTCTTCACAGGCATAATCAGGAATTATTGACTTTTCACACAGTATAGCGAAGCGCGCCGTTTTTTGCAAGCAGGACAGGCGCTTGGCAGCCGTCTTTATATCCGGAAGCTCTATCTTAAGCGCCCACATACGCTCCAAGCAAACGCGCCGTATTCACCACGGCCTGCTTCGTCGTACGCTCCATGGCGTGGGAGGCGTGAACGCCCGGCCCGATCAGGGCTGCACGGATATTATGGCCAGCGCGCAGCGCTGCGGATGCGTCAGATCCGTACTGCGGGTAAATGTCGACGGCATACGGAATGTTTTCCCGTTTGGCCAGTTCAATCAACTTGCTTGTCATATCGTAATCATACGGACCGCTGGAATCTTTTGCGCAAATCGAAACGTCGGTCTCCTTGCAGGACAGGTCGTCGCCTATACAGCCCATATCCACAGCGATCATTTCCCGGATGCCTTCCGGGATAAAGGCGGCCCCATGGCCGACTTCTTCATAATTGGAAATGAGCAGCACCAGATCGCGTTTCGGTATCCACCCTTCACGCTTGGAGGATTCAAGCAGGCCAAACAGGGCGGCGACACTGGCTTTATCATCGATGTGGCGGGATTTGATGAACCCGCTCTTTGTTACGACGGCCCGCGCATCGAACGAAATGAAATCGCCGTTGTTAATGCCCAGCTTTAGCACATCGTCTTTGGTTTCAACGAGCTCATCGATGCGAACCTCCATATTTTTCTCCTGGCGCGGAAACTCTCTAGCATCGCTGTACACGTGAACGGAAGGATGCGTGGACAGGATCGTGCCGGTGTAGGTTCTGCCATCGCGCGTATGTATTTGGCAGTATTCATTTTCAATGCTGTGCATCATAAATCCGCCGACGGACGTAATGGCAAGTGTGCCGCGGGAGGTCACGGAACGGACGATCGCTCCCAAGGTATCGACGTGGGCGCTTAAGCAAAGCGGGCTCAAATGGTCTTCTCCCTGAAGTCTGAGAATGCCCCCGCCTTTCGCGTTACGCTCAAAGGGAACTCCCAGCTTGTCCGCTTCATCTTCTATGATCTGCATGACATGGTGGGTATATCCGCTCGGACTTGGTGTATCCAGCAGCTTTTTAAGCAGGGTAATGACGTATTCTTCATGGATGGTAATGGACATGGATATGGAACCTCCTGACAGAACCTGGATTAAATGTTTCCGTTATGAATGGCCGGATTTTCGGACGGTGCCCCTTCGGCATTTTCATTATTGGAAACCGCCGCTGGAGCAGGCGCATCCGGATCATAGCCGGTCTCATCCTGAATACGCTGCAGCTTGGCGTTCAGCTGCTTGACCTGTTTCTGCAACCGGAAGCTGCGATAAATGCCGAAGGCGCCAACAATAATTCCGCCAAGCAGCGTGCTGCCTAAAATGAGCAGTATAAGCGGAAGCGTCACGGAACCGAACAACAGATTGACCCGCACCGGATCTACATTAATAACCGCAAAAACGGCAGTGATCAAGGCGAAAATGAGCGCGAGAATCAGTGACCATTGTATTTTCAAATAAAAACCCCCTTATCTTTCTGTTTCACTACCTGTGAACAGTATAAAATCCCTTGCCCTGCCCGGGCAAGGGATTTGTTCAACTATAAGAAAGTATAAGTGAAAGCCCTATACTTTCTTATAGTTCTCGAAAGAAACGGATACCGTCTTTGTAAAGGACGGAATTGCCGTTTCTACTTGATCCGGAACATTACTTGGTGAGCTGCTCCATTTGCTCGATGACGTCCTTAAAGACGCTCATCGCGTCACGCACCGGCTGTGGTGAAGACATATCGACGCCGGCTTTGCTCAGAATATTGATGGAGTAATCACTGCCCCCGCTCTTGAGGAAGCCGAGATAGCGGTCCACGGCCGGCTGCCCCTCTTCCAGAATCTGTTTCGAAAAGCTGGTAGCTGCCGAGAAGCCTGTCGCGTATTTGTACACGTAAAAGCTTCTGTAGAAATGCGGAATGCGGGCCCATTCCATTTCGATATCTTTATCGACCACCATGTCATCGCCGTGATATTTGCGGTTCAGTTCATAGTAGATGGAGGACAGCTCCTGCGGCGTCATGGAAACGCCGGCTTCAGCGCGTTCATGAACGATCTTCTCGAATTCGGCAAACATCGTCTGGCGGAACACCGTCGTCCGGAACTGGTCTGCATAGTAAGTGAGCAGATACAGCTTTTGCTTCGGATTGTCGGCATGCTTAAGGAGATAATCCATCAGCAGCGCCTCGTTGGTTGTTGAAGCTACCTCGGCCAGGAAAATGGTATATTGGGCGTCGCGATAAGGCAGTGCTTCATCCGAATAATACGAGTGCAGCGCATGGCCCATTTCGTGCGCCAGGGTGAACATGCTGTTCAAATTGTCTTTGTGATTCAGCAGCACATAGGGATGGGTGCCGTAAGCGCCCCAGCTGTACGCGCCCGTACGTTTGCCTTCATTTTCATAAACGTCGATCCAGCGGTTATCGAAGCCTTCCTGAAGAGTCTTGATATAATCGTCTCCCAGCGGCTTAAGGCCTTCGGCGCACAATTGCTTGGCTTCTTCAAAAGAGATATCCCATTTGTATTCTTCCACGAGAGGAGCGAACAAATCGTACATATGCAGCTCATTCACGCCCAGCAGCTTTTTGCGAAGCTTCATATAGCGGTGAAGCAGCGGGAGGCTCTCGTGAATCGTGCTGATCAGATTGTTGTAGACATCCACGGAAATATTGTCTGAATAAAGCGACATTTCCAGAACGGAAGGATATTTGCGGGCCTTCGCGTAAAACATGTTTTTATTGATATTCGCACTCAGCGTAGCGGCGAGCGTGTTCTTTTGCTTGCTGTATGTTTCGTATACGGCTTTAAATGCCTGACGGCGCACTTCCCGGTCCGGATTCTCCAGGAATTGAATATAGCTGCCGTGGGTAAGTTCTACTTCTTTGCCGTTTTCATCCTTGATTTTCGGAAATTTCATGTCCGCATTGTTGAGCATGCCAAAAATGTTTTGGGGAGCTTGCGACAAGTTCCCGACCTGAGCCAGCAGCGCTTCCTCCGCTTTGGAGAGCACGTGTGCTTTCTCCCGTTTGATCTCTGTCAAGGTAAAGCGGAATGGCTTCAGTTCCTCGCTTTCGATCAGGTTGTCAAGCTCGGCTTCCGGTAAAGAGAGAATCTCCGGTGTGATAAAGGAAAGCGCCTCGCCGGCTTCAACGCTCAGCTTTTTAGCTTTTTCGAGCAGCGCCTGGTATGTAGGATTGGCGGTATCTTCGTCGTGGTGCAGGTGCGCGTATACAAAGAGACGTTCGGTTTCAAGGCCGAGGCGGTCTTCAAGTTCAAATATCGCCTTGATCTGTTCTGCGGAAGTCAGCTTGCCTTCAAATCCGGCTGCTTTCTTCAAGTCTTTCTTAAGCCCCTCGAAAGCCTGGTCCCAAGCCTGCTCGCTTGGAAAAATATCCTCCAGGTTCCAAGTGTTCTCTTTGGATACTTCGGAACGTTTAAGCAGTGTACTACTCATGGGTGAAATCCTCCTC
The DNA here is from genome assembly GCF_019904135.1 of Paenibacillus caui. Lineage (GTDB taxonomy): Bacteria > Bacillota > Bacilli > Paenibacillales > Paenibacillaceae > Fontibacillus > Fontibacillus caui. The sequence continues at coordinate 21,818 of NZ_JAIOGQ010000039.1, forward strand.
GAATGAATATATGAAGACCTGTCATCCTGCCCTGCGGACAAGACATCTGAAGGCAAAGGCACGGCGGCAATGAGTACGCTGCCTGCCAGAAGAAGGGGGATGACGCTCGTTCTTTTCATAGTTCAAGGCCCGCTTTCTTTTTTGGCCTTTAGTATGACCCCTTTATCTGCCAATTATTTTGCCGTTGTCCGCAGCCTTTCACGACAGTTCAGGGGAAAAAACTGTAAATAATCAGAGCAAACGCGGCGACGACCATAAAGACAGAGAACAAGGCGAGTCCGCGTTTGAAGCGGGGCGGAATGTTATTTCTGCTGAGCAGCACTACGATCGCCATTGCGAAAGCTACAATGACAAAGATGGTAACATCTGAAGAATTCATAATATTCGTTCTCATACTCCTTCGGCTTTTAAGATAAACCGGCTGATTCAAATTTCCTTAAACGCGTTCATAATGTCCTGCCACTCCGCTTCCCGGTCCTTGAAATCTTCCTTCGGGAAACGCTTTTCAGCCCATTGCATCAGAGCCGGACGGCTGAGGAAAGTATGGCTTTCTTCGCCCCATTGATCGGAAATTTCCCGTAAGATCAGCGACTTTCCTTGAACTTCAACGGTCATCATGTTCCATTTGTCTTTTTTGTAAATTTGGTGCTTTTTGATCATGGCTTGACCTGCTCCATTTCTCCTGATGATTTAGATGTAATCTTTTTTAAAAATCATAACCCAGCATTTACCGGAAAGCAAATGATATACGGGGCGTAATATGACCCGGCCATTTCCGGTTTGGCGTACAAGTTTACTTAGCAAGCGCTTTAAATCATACATTGCATTCTCAAAACGGATGCAGTATAATACAGGTAATCGTCCTCGATGACGATATTTTTAGGAGGTTGTTCACTTGAAAGGTACAGTTAAATGGTTTAACGCAGAAAAAGGCTATGGCTTCATTCAAGTTGAAGGTGGCGAAGACGTATTTGTACACTTCTCCGCAATCCAAGGCGAAGGCTTCAAAACTTTGGACGAAGGTCAGGAAGTTGAATTCGAAATTACTGAAGGCAACCGTGGCCCTCAAGCCGCTAACGTAATCAAATTATAAGAAGGTCTCCGCTTAGGGCGGATAACTTATAAAGTTTAGGTTTCGGCACATGATAAAGACACAGCTTCTCGTAAGCTGTGTCTTTTTGCTGAGCTTATTTTTAAAGTATCAGTTCCAGTAACCTTCATGGACAGCTATGATTTCCTGTTCAAGCTCCTCGAAAGGACCGATGACCTCAATATTTTTCTGGGAGCGCGAAAAGATCTCCCGGCAGGGGATGTCCAGCGTAGGATTTTGTTCATGGTTCCCCGTCAGTTCAAGCAGCCGTTTTTCAGGAAGGCCATAAACAACCTTGCCCACATTTCCCCAATAAATGGATCCCGAACACATAGCGCATGGTTCTACTGACGTATACAAGGTACAGTTCCACAGAAAATCGCGGCTATACTTTTTGGACGCCGCTTCCATCAGGGTAGTCTCTGCATGGCCGGTACAATTGGATTCCGTAATTTCGATGTTCTCCTGCTCAAGCAGGATCCGTCCCTGATCGTCCGCAAGCAAAGCTCCAAACGGGGTGTTGCCGTTACGTTTTGAACTTTCCGAAATTTCAATGCACCGTCTTAACAACAATAAATGATCGTCTCTGTTCATACGCCCACTCCACCTCATTTCAAATCTAGTATTTCCTAAATTTAAAGGATGAACGGCAAAAAGTCATCACAAGCTTTCGAACGAAACCGGAATCTTGTAAAATGTCACAAGAAACCGGGAATTTTTTGACCGAGATATAAATGGGATGCTAAACTTTTGCTTAAGAATGCGACCGGATAGGAGGAGTAACATGCAGCCATGGACAGAAGAAGCTGTTCTAGCCGAAAGAATGAGCAGGCAGGGGCTGGCGCGGCCGCTGGATGATGAGGAAGACGAAGAAGCTTATTTAGATCTGTTCAAGCGCCTGCAGCCTGTTGCACCGGTGCATTTTACCCGCCCGGGCGATCCGCCCAAGCTGGTCCACCGCTTGCCGAAAGGGGGAGCAGCGTTAGCCTCGGCGCTGCGCGAACAGCAGCGGATTATTAAAGGGCGCTTTAACGGCGGCCGGATCGCCTATGTTCTCCAGGAGGATCTTCGGCTGTACGCCACGGCTTTCCGAAAGAAATTGACCAAAGAGGCCCCGATTCACCGGCACATCCTGGATTTGATCCAAAGCTCGGGCGGTCTTTCCAAAGAACAGCTGAAGGAGGAGCTCCCTTATCCTGCCGGGGAAATTACGAAGGCATTGCAGGGGCTTCACGAGGCGTTTCTCGTTTATGAGCTGCAGACGGACGAGGATTGGGATACGGGCTGGCTTGATTTTGCCGAAGAGTGGTTCGAGCTCAGCGATCATCCCGAAGAGAAGGCTGAGGCGTTAGGTCAAGTTGTGCTTCAATTTATAAACTCCATGGTGTTCGCCACCGAAGGACAAATCAAGAGCTGGGCGGGTATTTCCGCCAAGGCTGTTCGGGACACGGTCCGTGAACTGGCTGGCAGCGGCCGAATTGCTGAAGTGGAAATGGAAGCATGGGGCAGAGGCTTTATGGCATCTTTAGATCTGGAGGGTGCCCCTTCTGAGACTGCGCAGGTTGAGCCTTCGGTCTTTATGCTGGATAAATCGGATTTTCTGGTCAGGGCCAATTTAGATGAGCTAAAGAAGAAATACGCGGGGGAAGAAGTGCTTCAATACTTGCTGATAGACGGCCGTTTCCAGGGTGCCGTAACAGGGCATTGGAGAATTGGGCCATATGACGTTGACGATATTCTCGTCGATCTTGACGAGGCTGCCGCCTGGGCAAGGCAGGGTGAAATTATAGCGGCAGTCAGGGCCATTTATACCCCGGAGCATCATTCCATTCTCAAGTTCCAGGGGCGTCCTTTATAGGTACAATAAAGGTATATCGCAGCAGCATCTTCAAGGGGGCATTCTTGCCCTAAACCATCTTGCGCCTGGGCTATCCTCCGCAAAAGTTATTTGTGATATAGTTTATTTGTAGAAAAAGATGGAGCATATTATAATAGGATTGTTTTATTAAGGTATTCGACAACGTTGTGGAGGCAAACCATTGATCGAAATTAACGGGAACCGTCATCAAATTCCGGGCGACCCGGTCCGTTTGATGAACCGCGTATACAAATTCATATTGCCATCCGTTAGAACGGAGTTGAACCGCTTAAGACAGAAAGCTTCCATCATCCCCGATCCTGAACTGCGAAAGCAAGCTATGGCCAGCATCCAAACGAAAGAATTCCATTGTCAGGGCGGATCGGTTTATGCGGCAGCCAATTTGCCGCAGCGGCATGTGCTGATTCCCTTGATTGTCGCATTCCAAACCATCAGCGATTATTTGGACAACCTGTGTGACCGGAGCACGTCGCTTGATGCCGACGATTTTCGTTTGATTCACCAGTCTATGCTGGATGCCGTCAATCCAGGTACAGAAATGGCAGACTATTATGCACTCCGCGATGAGAAGGATGACGGCGGATATTTGATCGGCCTTGTGACCACTTGCCGAAGTTGTATCCGGCAGCTGCCCGGGTATGCTTCGGCGCAGCCGTATGTCGTCGATCTGGTTGGTTTATATATCGATTTGCAGGTGTACAAACATATTCAACCGGCGCAGCGTGAGCCGGCGCTGCTTGCGTGGAGACAGAAGCACCGCGAACGCGCCCCTCATCTGCATTGGAATGAGTTTGCGGCGGCTACGGGTTCGACGCTCGGAATGTTCATGCTGTTTCTGGCTGCTTGTGATCCCGGACTGGATGATACAAGCGCTATTACGATACATAGGGCGTATTTCCCGCATGTATGCGGTCTTCATATACTGCTGGATTATTTAATCGATCAGGCGGAAGATAAACTAGGCGGGGATTTGAACTTTTGCAGTTATTACGAAAACGACGGCGAGATGCTGAAACGTATCGAAATGATTGCCGAATCGGCCAGACAAGACATTCAGGCGCTTCCGGTTTCATCGTTTCACCGAATGATTATCGAGGGGCTTCTGGCTCTTTACCTGTCGGATCCGAAGGTAGGCCAGCACCCGGAGATCAGAGAAGTGTCCAAGAGGCTGATGCGAAGAAGCCCGCTTACCCGTCTGTTCTTTTTTGTCAACAGCAGGTGGATCAGAAAATTTATGTAGCTTGTGCAGTTGCCGTCAAGTGACGGCAGGATACGGGATTTTAGCTTAACCCTTCTGGAGTGATGAAGCAGTAGGAAGCTTTGAAACGGAAGGCCCGGTTTTACTATATTTGAGGAGGAAAAATGACATGTCAGCAGTCAAAAAAATTGCAGTTCTAACCAGTGGTGGCGATTCCCAAGGGATGAATGCGGCCGTACGGGCTGTCGTCCGCAGCGCTTTGTACTACGGACTTGAGGTGTACGGAATTCAGCGCGGTTACCAGGGTCTGCTTAACAACGATATTTTTAAGATGGATATTCGCAGTGTAGGCGACATCATTCAGCGTGGGGGAACCATTCTTCAGTCCGCTCGCTGTCTGGAGTTCAAGACGCTGGAAGGTCAGCAAAAGGGCGCGCAAATTTTGCGCGATCACGGGATTGACGGCCTGGTCGTTGTCGGAGGCGACGGTTCTTATCAGGGCGCGGCAAAATTGAGCCAGCTCGGCATCAAAACAATGGGACTTCCCGGGACGATTGACAACGATATTTCCTTCACGGACTACACAATCGGCTTTGATACGGCCGTGAACGTTGTTGTTGACGCGGTCAACAAATTGCGGGATACGATGTCTTCACATGAGCGTTCTTCCGTCGTAGAGGTTATGGGACGCCACTGCGGTGATATTGCCCTTCACGCGGGTCTGGCTTCCGGTGCGGAAACGATCCTCGTTCCGGAGGTTCCTTATGATCTGAACGAAGTCGCTGACCGGATGAAGCAGAATTTCGAACACGGCAAGAGACACAGTATCGTTATTGTCGCTGAAGGCGTGGGCAGAGGAGAAGACGTTGCCGATGCCCTGAAAGAGCGCTATCCGAGCATCGATCCTCGCGTAACGGTACTCGGCCACATTCAGCGCGGCGGTTCGCCGACTCCGTTTGACCGCAACCTGGCCAGCCGCCTTGGCGATTTTGCGGTCCGCAAGCTCATCGAGGGCGATTCCAACAAAGCTTGCGGATTGATGAGCGGACAGCTTGTTGCAACCCCGATCGAAAAGGTAGTCAGCACGAAAAAAGATTTCAATATGGAGCTGTACGAGCTTGCGCTTCGTCTTTCCCAATAATTGAAGGGGACGTTAGCTCCCGCATATCGATCAGATTGTAAAGAAAAAAGGCATCCGCTACGATGAAAGGTTCATCTACGGGATGCCTTTTTCTATTTAAGCTCCTCAAGCCTTTCGCCGGTTTAATCTGCGCTGGATGCCTGCCAAACTGAAGCTGAGCAGCACGGCGGCAGTGGCGAGCCCTACAATCAGCCCAATCCAGTAGCCATAAGGGCCAAGCCGCGTATAATCGGCAAGCGCATAGCCGGCAGGAAGGGCAATCGCCCAATAAGACAGCAGCGTAATCCAGAAAGCGGAGTTGACGTCTTTATAGCCCCGCAGTACGCCCTGTATTGGAGTAGCGATGGCGTCGGAGATTTGAAAGAAGATCGCGTAAATCAGAAAATGCTTGATCAGTCCGATCACCGCCATGTCATTTGAGTAGAGCTCGGCTATATCCTGCCGGACGAGCATCAGAACGGCTGCCGTAACCAGCGATAGTCCCGCTGCAGTTGCAATGCCGATCCAGCCATACTGGCGAGCATCCTTCATTCGGGCAGCCCCGGCCTCGTACCCAACCAGGATGGTCAGCGCCGAACAAATGCTGAGCGGAACCATGTACAGTGTTGTAGCAAAATTGTTGGCAGATTGATGGGCCGCGATGGTGATCGTATCAAACCGGCTCATCAGCAGAGTGACGGCTGCGAAGACGGCGACTTCGAAAAAGATCGCAAACCCCATCGGCAGCCCCACCTTGAGCAGTTCCTTCCACTTGGACAGAGAGATCCGAGACCACTCGCGCAGCAGACTGAACTCGCTAAAGGCAGAACTCTGACGAACGACAAAGAGGGCCAGCAAAAAAATGCACCAATACGTGAATGCAGAGGCCACGCCGGATCCGATTCCGCCGAGCTTTGGGAAGCCGAATTTGCCGAAAATGAGCACATAATTGGCTGCAACATTGATAGGCAACGAGGTTAGTGTGATGAACATGGATATCCGCGTTTGCCCCAGAGCGTCTATGCAGGAGCGAAGCACCGTATACCCGAACAGCGGAAGCACGCCGGCGCCCATGGCGGTCAGAAAATAATAAGCGACATGACGAACTTTAGGCGTCAGCCCCATCATATTCAGGACAGGGGAGATCGCAAAGGCGCCCGCTACAATTACGAGTAGGCCGATCGCGGCAGCAAGCATAAGGGCTTGCATGACTTGATAGGCGACCTTATCTTTCCGTCCTTCCCCGACCAAATGCGAGATCAGGGGAGTTACCGCCATCAGAATCCCGCTCAGTCCGGTCTGAACTGGCAGCCACAGGCTGGATCCGACAGCGGCTCCGGCGAGATCAGCCGGGCTCGCATGCCCGGACATCATGGTGTCGAACAAGGTCATGAGCGACAGGGTCACCTGGGTAATAAGAATTGGTACGAGAATGCGCAGAAACAAGATGTACTTCTGTTTGATTGAGGATGTAGGCATCATGATGGTGAAAACTCCGTTCGGCAAATTGTTAACATAGAATGTAAAATACTATTTTAGTTCATTTTGCCGGCTTTGAACAGCTTGTTGTATAAAAAGAGAGTCCCGAAATAGAAGCACAGCCACAGCAAAAAAACGAACACTAAAAAACCGCCCCGTCAGGGAAGCGGCTTTGTACTTAATTAATGCAGCAGTTTTGAATTTTGATGCTCACAAATGCTGTATTGCATAATTTCCATTGCGTCTTCCTGTTCCAGCATCTTGAATCCGTCCCTGAGCATAATGATGGAGTTGAGCTCTTTCTGATTGAAGAACGGAAGCATGTCGGGAAACCACTTTGTAACGATTTGCGATAGTTTTACTGTTTCCATTTCCACAACAATCACCCTTTCTCCCTAGGAATCATTCGTTTTGAAAGAAACAGAATCATTCGAAGATCATCGGAAAAGCTAAGTCTGTGAAATAAAAGGCAGCACAATCTCGGGAAGAGATGAAGAACCGGCGCAAGTTCATTGTAACATAATTTGCTCCTAAAAGCAGGTGTGCCGCTCCCTTGTCAGGAAGCAGGCCTGCAGGCCGCACGGCTAACGGCGTCTAAAAGACCCCATAACACCGACTGTTTCAACAATATTTACGAAAGCGGATGGATCAGTTTGCTTTATTATTTCTTTAAGATCTGCAAGCTCATACATGGTAGTTACTGTCATCAGCATATCTTTTTCCTTATGGGAAAAAGCGCCTTCAGTCTTAATTCTGGTAACGCCTCTCGGGTGGCTCAGCAACCTTTCGAGCATGCGCTCGGATTCATTAGTGATGATATAAACCGTAATTTTAATATGGCCGACATGAATCAGATCAAGTACTTTGCCTGTAATGTAGAGAGACACGATTGAGGCGAGCACCAGATTCCAGTTTTGGTTCAAATACCCCATAGCGAGCACGATAACGGCATTAAGGCCGACAAGGATGTTGCCGATCGGAAAGTCGCGGTACCGGGTCACAATCGAGCCCAGAATATCAAACCCGCCGGAAGAACCACCGACACGGAATGAAATTCCGCTTCCGATTCCGACAAGAACGCCCCCAAAGACGGCTGAAAGAATACTGTCCGAAGCCAGGTCCATTTCCGGAATCAAGGCGACAAACCAGGTGACGAAGACGACCGACAAAATGCTAAGCCCGATAAATCGCTTGCCGAGCAGAAACCAGCCTGCGATCAGCAGCGGAATGTTGTATGCCAGATAAAGAACGCTAAGATTCAGCGGAGTTATGTAAGTGGTAAGCATGGAGAGGCCGGAGACACCGCCGCTAAGAAGCTTGTGCGGAACAAGAAATAGATTAAACCCCGCCGCGATGAACGCAGCCCCCACAATGACCACGATGCTATTTCTGATTTCTTTCAGCAAAGCGTTCACCTCAAAAATAAATTAGTTTCAAATATCCTTTTGTGAGCAACTGGTGTTTCGTGAATGTTTTGTGATATAATGTTTAAGATATTCTTGAGTAGATAGTGAATTTCCATTTTCATAATAAATTGCCCGGAAGCACATTGTTTCTTCATGAACGGTGCCGTTTAGTAATAGGTTAGATCGTCCTGCTTAATTTTACGGATCGCCCGTGCAAATTTTCAGGATCGTTGGGACAGTCTATAAACGTTTACCGCTACTTAAGAATAACGTCAAGATTGTGGAATTGTCCACCATATAGAAGGAGTTTGAACAATATTGAGCACATTTTCAGAATTTGGCTTTGAGCCAAAGGTACTGCAAGCTGTAACCGAACTTGGTTTTGAGGAAGCGACGCCGATTCAAGCCAAGTCGATCCCATTTGCCATACAGGGCAGGGATTTGATCGGACAGGCACAGACAGGTACGGGTAAGACGGCGGCGTTTGGTCTTCCGCTTATCAATAAAATTCCCCGTGACGAGGACCGGATTGTAGCGCTGATCATGGCGCCGACCCGTGAGCTTGCCATTCAGGTAGCTGAAGAAATCGGCAAGTTGTCCCGTTTTAAGGGCACCCGTTCGCTGCCAATTTACGGCGGGCAGGATATTTCCCGTCAAATTCGCGCTTTGAAGAAGAAGCCGCAGATCATTATCGGAACGCCGGGTCGTTTGCTTGACCATATTAACCGCAAAACCATTAAACTGGACGATGTCCAAACCGTCGTACTGGATGAAGCGGATGAAATGCTGGACATGGGCTTTATGGATGATATCCAGTCCATCCTGAAGATGGTCCCTGAAGATCGGCAAACCATGTTGTTTTCCGCTACAATGCCTCCGAATATCCAGAAGCTGGCTCAGCAGTTCTTGAAAAATCCGGAGCATGTATCCGTTATTCCTAAGCAAGTGAGCGCCCCGCTGATCGATCAGGCTTATATTGAAGTCAGCGAACGCCAGAAGTTTGACGCGCTTTCCCGGCTGCTTGACATGGAGTCGCCGGAACTTGCCATCGTCTTCGGACGCACCAAACGCCGGGTAGACGAGCTGTCCGAAGCTCTGCAGAAACGCGGATATTCGGCGGACGGGCTGCATGGCGACTTGTCCCAGAACCAGCGTGATACGGTTATGCGCAAATTCCGTGACGGAAGCATCGATGTTCTGGTAGCCACAGACGTGGCCGCACGCGGACTCGACGTATCGGGTGTAACGCATGTCGTGAACTTTGACCTTCCTCAGGATCCCGAGAGCTATGTGCACCGGATTGGCCGGACAGGCCGGGCGGGCAAAGAAGGGGCTGCCTATTCTTTTGTAACTCCGCGGGAAATTGACCATTTGCATTTCATCGAGCGTGTAACGCGCCACCGCATTCCGCGCAAGCCTTTGCCAAGCATTGCCGAAGCTATTGAAGGCAAGCAGCGCATTACAGCAGAGCGTCTCATCGATATTGTTGAGCGCGGCGAGCTGAACGAGTATAAAGGAATTGCGATCCAGCTCCTGGAGCAGTACGATTCGGTTAATCTGCTTGCAGCTGCCATCAAGCTCGTAACGGGCGACAAGAACACTGAAGCGGAAATCGAACTTACGCCAGAAGAGCCGATCCGGGTGAAGCGCCGCAAACCGGATCTCCGTTCAAGCGGCCGCAAGCCTTCAGGCTATGGCAACCGCAGCGGCAATTCCTACCGCCGCGATAACCGCGATGGGCGAGGATACGGCGGCTACGGCAGCGGCAAGGGCGGCTACAGCAAAGATGGCGGAAACCGGGATAACTACCGTTCGTCCGACCGCAAGCCGCGCACGAACAACGAAGGACGCCGTTCGTACGGACGCAGTGAAGACAGATTCGAACATTAATTGTTGAACGAAATAAACGGAAAACGATGCCGTCATGGCATCGTTTTCTTGTTTGTGCTATTTTGGTGAAATAAGCAAATTCTAGTGATATCAACTGGAATGCTTTTGTCGAATAAGGTATAGTAAATATAGAGATCGTTGATGAATGCGAGGGGGAGGACTTACTTGGAATTTAAAGGAGTTATGGGCGGTTTGTACCGCATTACGGAATGGATCATGAGAATATCGGGCAGCAATCTTCTATGGCTGCTATGTTCGTCCCCATTTCTGTTTTTTTTGCTGACCAAAGTGCTTTTTATTTTGAACGACCTGGGCAATGATCCGCTTTCCCTATACGGCATGGCAATCTTGGCACCGTTTACATTGTTTCCGGCTACGGCAGCGTTGTTTACCGTTGTCCGCAAATGGGTCATGGGCGAGGCGGATGTGAGCGTATTCCGCACTTACTTTAAAGGGTATAAAGAGAACTACAAGCAGAGCATGATCGGCGGTATTTTTTATACCCTGTTGTTTGTGGTTATGGCCGTCGATTATTCCGTTTATATGAGCAAGATGCAGAACTTGCAAATGATCGGAATCATCATGCTCGTACTTTTAATTCTGCTTTTTGTGTCGATGTTCAATTTCTTCTCGATGGTTGTTCATTATCACATGAAGACCTCCCTGATTATCAAAAATGCCATTCTGCTTACGGTCATTCGTCCGTTCCGTGCTTTTACGACGGTCGCGGGAGCCATAGTGCTCATATTTATTACGGCCAGGTTTCAATGGCTGATCATTTTTGGCACGGCAAGTTTGACCGCCTGGCTTGCATTTGTCAACTTCTATGCCACGTTTACAAAAATGCAGGCTCAAATCGCCAAGATGAACGAAGAGTCGGCGGCTGCGCAAGCGGGTGCAGCGGAGCCTGATGATGATTCGGAAAAAGAAGCGGAAGCCGAAACGCCGAAGTTGGAATCCGAGCATGCATTAGAGGAAGATCCGCAGTCCAAGGATCGTAGGAATCCTTAGCGATGCTTGATTGCCTGAAACTCTCTGAAAACTTTCAGGCGAGATATTTTCAAAGGTCAATTGCTGGCAGCTTAGTTTACTTTTGCAGGGGCAGGCTCTATAATGAATGTACATCCTGCAATGTACGTTTCGGTTATTTGTTGTTTTGAACCAATGACATTGTCTAGGGAGACTCATATTGCTGCGCGGCTGAAAGGCCCTATCGATCCGATCAGGGGAATTCATAACCGCAGCTGCGGTCACCCACCTGCCTAGCAGGTTCACAGACACCGTAACCGGACGGCATATGCGGGACTATCCTTATTCATTGTAAGCGCCATTTCTGCCCCAGGCTGGAAAGGTGCTTTTTATTTTTCCTGATGCTACAATTGGTTTCAGAAGCAAATAACATTTGCAGGGTTGACGGAGGAGGAAGCGAGATTGTCGCTAAAAAGAACGCTGACAGGATTGTTCCGCAGCATTGAGGGGACAAGTGACCGCGCCAAAGTGCCGGAACTGAAAACACGCTATTATCAATTATCGAAAGACAAACTGTGGGACGAAGTGAGTTCGACATTGAAAAAGATTCCGGGCTATAAGGTCGTCCATGAGGTCCCTTCAGTCGGGGAAATCTTGCTGGAGAAAAGAACGGCATTCGGACGGATTATGGATATTACCGTGTCGATTGTAGGTACAGGTCCTACCCGCAGCGCGGTCGATATTTATTCGGCTACTCGAGGTTCGCTCGGTGATCTCGGAGCCAACTATCGGAATATCCTGAATCTGTTTGCCGTTTTGGACAAAAAGCTGGCTAAGCACAAGACTACCGCCTAATACATAAAAAAAGCGAGTACGGGATAAAGCCGAACTCGCTTTTTTTATGAGGACGCACCGCAGGTCTGCCTGTTTTAAAGCAGTTCTTTGACAGCGGCAATCGCTTTGTCATAGTCCGGATGTTCGGACATTTCGCCCAGATACTGAGCGTACCGGATCTTGTTGTCTTCGTCCAGCACGAAAATAGCGCGATGGTCAAGCCGGAATTCTTTGATCAGAACGCCGTATGCTTCGCCAAAAGAATTGGTTTTATAGTCGGACAGTGTAATTACCCGGTCAATCCCGGCAGCGCCGCACCAGCGCGCCTGAGCGAATGGAAGATCTACACTTACTGTAAGAATAACCACTTTATCTCCAAGATTATGACCCTCCTGATTGAAACGGCGGGTTTGCGCATCGCAAACGCCCGTATCCAGCGAAGGAACAACGCTGATCAGTTTGATCTTGCCTTCAAAATCCTTCAGAGAAGCTTCTTCCAAAAGATTTTTGTTAAGAGAAAAATCCGGTGCAGTGTCGCCAATTTTAAGCTCGGGTCCTATCAGGGTAATCGGATTGCCTTTAAAGGTAGCTGCCTGTGTCCGTTCTTGTGCCACTTGAATCTCCTCCTTAGGATTATATGGTATATTTAGGCGTTAGTGGAAGCTTGTAGCTTAACGGCCTCCGTTGGTATTACATGCCAAAATCAATTATAATCGTTTTAAAAAGCAATTGTCCATTGAAAGTAGTTTAAATTTAAAGGATGGTACGTCATGATCTTTATCCGGTATGAAAACTTTAGGAGCTATTTGAAATATTATCCGGTCACTTCACTCATCCTCGCAGCGAATTTAGTGATGTACATTATTTTGCTGCTGAATGGGGGAAGCGACGATACTTCTAATTTGCTCCATTTTGGCGCTGTAGGCTCGGAGCCTCCCTACAGCGAGGAATTATGGAGGTATGTAGTGGCTATCTTTTTGCATCATGGGTTTGACCATTTGCTGTTCAACTGCTTTGCCATTCTTGTCTTCGCACCTCCGCTGGAACGGCTGCTCGGATGGTGGAGATATGTCCTGTTGTATCTGGGAAGCGGTGTCCTGGGGAATGTGCTCAGTATGGCTTTATACCGGAATGAGATGGTCGAAACAATCTCAGTCGGCGCTTCAGGCGCAATTTACGGCGTCTATGGCGCGTTTTTGTATATTGGCGTGCCCAGAGGCACGCATCTTCTAGCCGGTGAAAGTCCGGTCACGGGAGGGGCCAAGCCCCCGTGTAGCTTGGATACCTGCGTACGGCGAAATCTGTGCGTAGAAGCGTATCGACGAAAGTA
>NZ_JAIOGQ010000004.1 GCF_019904135.1 Paenibacillus caui
CAGGGAAAGCTGGCCAAACTGGATTGGTACATCCTGCAAAGACTGACCCGATGGTATGCCAAGAAGAGACAGCGAAAGAAGTGGATGAGCTCGTTTGCCGAAGTAAAGTTCATGACCAACCAGCTCGAACTAAAGACGCTCTTGTGATCTGCATGCACATGAATGACGAACATCGGAAAGCCGTATGAGGGAAAACCTCACGTACGGTTTGATGAGGAGGGGCAGAACTTTCTGCCCTTTACTCTAGCATATTTCCATGGCAGCCTGATTAAATGCGGCAAATTTCATTTGGACAAAGCTCGCAGTGGCAAATATCCTGCAGCATGACCAAATCTTTAATGACGATCATCCCGTTCTCATAATCCAGAGCATCCTTTTTGCGCAGGTCGCTGAGCATCCGGTTGACACTTTCGCGGGTAGCGCCGATCATGTTCGAAAGATCGGTGTGGGTAATCTTTTTATTGATAAGTATCGTATCCTCATGCTGCTCGCCATAGGTATTGCTCAAGCGAATAAGTGTGGAGCAAAGAGCCCCCGGCTTGCCGTACATCATCAAATCTCTGAATTTCGTTTGGGTCAAGCGATGATGAATCCCCATCCATTTCATGAAGTCAATCGCGAAATCACAATGCTGGCAAATCAGAATCTCCAAATCCTTATGCTCTACAATGCCGACTTCACAATCATCAACGACTTCAGCCGTAAAGCTGTGCTTCGAGCTGAAGAACGGGTCGGCCTGGCCGATCAGGTCGCCGCGTCCATACATGTAGAGAATAAGCTCTTTGCCTTCATCCGTCGATTTCGTCATTTTAACCCGGCCGCGTTTAATATAGAACAGCTTATCCGACAAGTCGCCTTCCCAGAACAAATGGGAGCCTTGTGGATAGTTTTTTTCTTTCATCATAACCAGAAGCCGATTGAAGTTTTGTTCCGAGAAACAGTTGGTATTCCCTTGGGTTTCAACACTATTGGTTTGTTCACTCATTATTGGTTGCCCCTTTATACTCCAAATTTTTCTGAAATTTTAAATTAATTATAACCTGTATAAAACGGGATGTGTGGCTTTTGCAGGCGGAAAAAGTGGCGAAATTTTTAACATTGTGACTAATTTCACTTTAAATATGGATTCATTGGTTTAAACATAACAAAAAAATGAGGATGATTGCAACGAGCTTAAGACGGAAGGTTGGCAGCGAAAAAACTGGTTTAACCGGGTCAATGGGGCAGAAACGAAAAGGAAGAAGACGATGAAAAGACTATTTTTCATAAAAATAATGTTTGTGAAAAAATTCACTTTACAAAATTAAAATTGTTATGCTATGATGAGTACGTGAATAAATTCACAAACATTTTAAAGCGAAAAACTTTGTAACAAAGTGTTACAAAGTAATATCCTGGGAGGATGAGAGAGATGGCCGTTAAAAATGAAGCGACCACCAACGCACAGCCAACTGCAGCGGAGTATGTTCAAGGTCTGATTGACAAAGCAAAGAAAGCTTCCGAAGCTTTTTCCAGCATGAACCAGGAACAAATAGACGATATTGTGCAGGCCATGGCTCTGGCCGGACTCGACAAGCACATGTATCTCGCTAAGAAAGCCATAGAAGAAACCGGACGCGGGGTATATGAAGACAAAATCATCAAAAACATGTTTGCAACAGAATACATCTGGCACAGCATCAAGAACAACAAAACAGTCGGCGTTATTGAAGACAACGAATTCGAATACTACCAAAAGATTGCCGAACCTGTCGGCATCATCATGGGGATTACTCCGGTAACGAACCCGACTTCAACAACGATTTTCAAATCTCTGATCGCGATCAAGACACGCAACCCGATCATTTTCGGCTTCCACCCGTCAGCCCAGGAATGCAGCCGCGAAGCAGCCAAAATTCTGCTGGAAGCAGCAATCAAGCATGGCGCTCCCGAAGATTGTATCCAATGGATCGAAGCTCCTTCCATGGACAAAACGGGTGCGCTTATGAACCATCCAGACGTAGCCTGCATCCTGGCAACCGGCGGTTCCGCAATGGTGAAAGCGGCATACAGCTGCGGGAAACCCGCTCTCGGCGTAGGACCCGGCAACGTTCCTTGCTTCATTGAGAAGAGCGCCGACCTGGATCAAGCGGTTAACGATTTGATCTTGTCCAAGACGTTCGATAACGGCATGATTTGCGCTTCCGAGCAAGCGGTCATTATTGAAGAGCCTGTTTTTGATCAAGTGAAGAAGAAAATGATCGCGAACGGCTGCTACTTCGTCAACAAGGAAGAAGCCGCCAAACTGACGGCTGGGGCTATCATTGCCGATAAATGCGCCGTAAATCCTTCGATTGTAGGCCAGCCTGCCGTTAAGATCGCTGAAATGTGCGGGATTCAAGTTCCTGCGGGAACCAAAATCCTGGTGGCTGAAATTGAGGGAGTTGGACCTAAATATCCGTTGTCTGCCGAAAAGCTCAGCCCGGTACTGGCTTGCTATAAAGTGAAGACAGCAGAACAAGGCATTGACCTTGCTGAAGAAATCGTTCATTTTGGCGGTATGGGCCACTCGTCGGTGATTCATTCCAATAATGAAGAGATTATTCAAAAGTTCTCGGATCGGATGCCAACCTGCCGGATTCTGGTGAACCAACCTTCTTCGCAAGGCGGTATCGGCGACATCTACAACACGAACCTGCCATCCCTGACACTCGGCTGCGGTTCTTACGGACGCAACAGCTTGTCGCAGAACGTTTCAGCCGTAAACCTGATCAACGTGAAAAGGGTGAATCATCGTACCGTGAACATGCAGTGGTTTAAAGTACCTTCCAAGATTTATTTTGAAAGAGGCGCTACGCAATATCTTGCCAAAATGACGGATATCAGCCGCGTCATGATCGTAACCGACCCGATGATGGTCAAACTCGGTTATGTGGAAAAAGTGGAGCATTATCTGCGTCAGCGCCAAACGCCTGTTGCCATCGAAGTGTTCTCGGATGTTGAACCGGATCCATCGACAACAACCGTTGCACGCGGTACGGAGCTGATGGCCAAATTCCAGCCGGACTGCATCATCGCGCTTGGCGGCGGTTCGCCAATGGATGCCGCGAAAGGCATGTGGCTGTTCTATGAATACCCGGATACCGATTTCCACAATTTGAAACAAAAATTCATGGATATTCGCAAACGGACGTACAAATACCCGAGCCTGGGTCAAAAAGCAAAATTTGTTGCGATTCCGACAACTTCGGGCACAGGTTCGGAAGTAACGCCATTCGCTGTCATCACGAACAAAGAGAGCGGCAATACCAAGTATCCTTTGGCTGACTATGAACTTACGCCGGACGTAGCGATCATCGACCCGGAATTCGTCTACAGCTTGCCGAAAGTAGCTGTTGCCGACACCGGTATGGACGTATTGACACATGCGATTGAAGCCTATGTATCGGTTATGGCGAGCGACTATACCGATGGCCTTGCCATCAAAGCGATCCAGCTGGTATTTGGGTACCTGGAGAAATCGGCGCTGACCGGCGACAAGCTGGCCCGGGAAAAAATGCATAACGCTTCTACATTGGCAGGTATGGCCTTTGCAAACGCCTTCCTGGGAATTAACCACAGCTTGGCTCATAAATGGGGCGGACAATACCACACGGCGCATGGACGCACTAATGCAATCCTGATGCCGCACGTTATCCGCTACAATGCGAGGAAACCAACGAAATTCGCAGCATGGCCTAAATACAGAAACTTCGTGGCGGACCAACGTTATGCCGAAATCGCCCGCATTCTGGGACTGCCTGCGCGCACAACCGAGGAAGGCGTGAAGAGCCTGATCAATGCGATTCGCGATCTGAACAGAAAACTGGGCATCCCTGAATCCTTCCAGGAGCTAGGCTTTGATCCGAAAGATTTCGAATCGCGTGTTGACTACCTTGCAGACCGCGCATTTGAAGACCAATGTACAACTGCGAACCCTAAACTTCCGCTCGTAACCGAACTGGCAGAAGTGTACAGAGACGCCTTCTACGGCAGATTTGAAGAGTAATAGAAAGATTGTGAAAAAAGTGACAAATATCACCCGAAAAGTGATATTTGTCACATCCTTTTACGCAGGGGATAAGCTAATATAATGGCATAAAAGATCCCGCACGGCATGATGGGAACAGCGGATATAGCATCGAAACTGGCCTCATCAGACTCTGAGTTGTGAAATACATCACAAATTTTAGGGATCTAGAGGCGGAGGATAACCTTCAAGCCTTCGTACTCCAAACTATATAAATGGAGGGAATACAAATGTCGGTGATTGAAAGAGAAGTTACGAATGCACAACCGGGTTGGAGAGGTTTTAAAGGCGGCAAATGGGAAAAAGAAGTGAATGTCCGCGACTTTATCGCGCAAAACATCACTCCTTATTACGGAAATGAGTCTTTCCTTCAAGGCGCAACTCAAAATACGAAAGACCTTTGGAAAATTGTATCCGATTTGTCCAAAAAAGAACGCGAAGCAGGCGGCGTACTGGATGTTGATGTGAATACGCCAGCTACGATCGTATCCCACAAACCAGGCTATCTGGATAAAGAAAAAGAACAAATCGTTGGTGTGCAAACCGATGAGCCATTCAAACGCTCCCTTCAACCATTCGGCGGGATCCGGATGATGATCGATGCTTGCAAAGCATACGGTTTTGAAGTTCCTGAGCAAATCGTGAAGATGTTTACGGATATCCGCAAAACACATAACCAAGGCGTGTTTGATGCATATACTCCTGAAATGAGAGCAGCGCGTAAAGCCGGGATTATTACCGGACTTCCTGACGCATACGGCCGCGGCCGCATCATCGGCGACTATCGCCGGGTAGCTCTTTACGGTACTGACTTCCTTGTTGCGCAAAAGAAACAAGAACAAAGAGAGCTTGAAGTAGATGTGATTGATGAAGATGTGATTCGTCTTCGTGAAGAGCTTTCCGAACAAATTCGCGCGCTTGGCGAATTGAAGGAAATGGCTGCCATGCACGGATTTGATATTTCGAAACCGGCTGCTACAGCCAAAGAAGCTTTCCAATGGGTATACTTCGGTTACCTCGCTGCTGTTAAGGAACAAAACGGTGCGGCAATGTCCCTTGGACGCGTATCCTCCTTCCTTGATGCTTATATCGAACGCGACCTGGCTGAAGGAACATTGACAGAACAAGAAGCGCAAGAACTGGTTGACCATTTTGTAATGAAACTGCGGATCGTTAAATTCCTGCGTACTCCAGAATATAACGAACTGTTCAGCGGCGACCCTACATGGGTAACGGAATCCATTGGCGGTATGGCCGTAGACGGCAAAACTCGCGTCACCAAGAACAGCTTCCGCTTCTTGCATACTTTGTACAATCTGGGACCGGCTCCGGAACCAAACCTTACCGTTCTCTGGTCCGAGAATCTGCCTGAAAGCTTCAAGAAATTCTGCTCGAAAGTATCTATTGAAACCAGTGCCATCCAATATGAGAACGACGATTTGATGCGTCCGATTTACGGCGATGATTATGGTATCGCCTGCTGCGTATCCGCTATGGAAATCGGCAAACAAATGCAGTTCTTCGGCGCCCGCGCGAACCTGGCAAAAGTTCTGCTGTATGCCGTCAACGGCGGTAAAGACGAAAAATCAGGCGTTCAAGTAGGACCTGAATATCCGGCTATCACTTCAGAAGTGCTGGATTACAATGAAGTTAAGAAACGTTTGATTCCTATGATGGAATGGCTCGCAAAACTTTATGTAAATGCGCTGAATGTCATTCACTACATGCACGATAAATATTCTTACGAAAGAATTGAAATGGCTCTCCATGACCGTGACATTCTTCGGACAATGGCTTGCGGTATCGCCGGTCTGTCTGTAGCAACCGACTCCCTGAGCGCTATCAAATATGCCAAAGTAAAACCGATCCGCAACGAACAAGGCATTGCCGTTGATTTTGAAATCGAAGGTGAATTCCCTTGCTACGGCAACAATGACGACCGCGTTGACAGCATTGCCGTTGATCTTGTGGAAACCTTCATGGGCATGATTCGCAAACACAAAACGTACCGGAACGCATTGCCTACTCAATCCATTCTGACCATTACTTCTAACGTTGTGTATGGTAAGAAAACAGGTACTACACCGGACGGACGCAAAGCCGGTCAACCGTTTGCACCTGGTGCGAACCCAATGCACGGACGCGACAAGAAAGGTGCTCTTGCATCCCTGAGCTCTGTAGCGAAACTGCCTTACGAGCACAGCCTTGACGGTATTTCCAACACCTTCTCCATCGTTCCTAAGGCGCTTGGTAAAGAAGCTGAAACTCGCAAGAGCAACCTGGTAGCGATGATGGACGGATACTTCGGCGGCCATGCGCATCACCTGAACGTTAACGTCTTTGACCGTGAGCAGCTGCTTGACGCCATGGAGCATCCGGAGAACTATCCGCAGCTTACGATTCGCGTATCCGGTTATGCCGTTAACTTCATCAAACTGAGTCGTGAACAACAACTGGATGTCATCAGCCGGACATTCCACGAATCGATGTAATCCAAGGGTATATATTTCCTGCAGCCCCTGCAGAAAGGATGACGTAACATGATTAAAGGGCATATACACTCATTGGAAACTTTCGGAACGGTCGATGGCCCCGGAATACGTTTCGTACTCTTTATGCAGGGGTGTCTCCTGAAATGCCAGTACTGCCACAATCCGGACACATGGAATCTTGAAGGCGGCAAGGATATGACGCTGGAAGAGGTGCTCTCCGAAATTGAACCGTATCTCCGTTACTATCGTAATTCCGGCGGCGGATTAACCGTCTCCGGCGGAGAAGCTACCCTTCAGGCTCAGTTTGTTACCGAATTGTTCCGCGAAGTGAAGCGGCGCTGGAATCTTCATACGACACTGGATACCAACGGATATAATGATGGGGACAAAATCAAGGATTTGCTCGATGTAACGGATCTGGTGCTGCTTGACCTGAAGCACATCGACAACGAGAAGCATATCAAGCTAACTGGTAAACCAAACGAGCGCATGCTCGCAATGGCCCGGTGGCTGTCGGATCATAACCGCCCGATGTGGATCAGACATGTGCTAGTTCCCGGCATCAACACGGATGAAGAGGATTTGCTCCGGCTTGGCCGATTTATGGGCGGTTTGGACGCGGTAGAGAAATTTGAAATTTTACCGTATCACCAAATGGGAGTATACAAATGGGAAGCCTTGAAGTGGGAATATCCGCTTGAGGGCGTGCCTTCTCCAACTTCCGAAGAGGTTGACAGAGCCTACCGTCTTGTTGAGCAAGGCATGAAAGAAGCATATGTGGACAAAGTGATCAGCGGAATAACGTCCCGCCAATAAAATGATGCGTAAATAACAACGAAAGCGGTGAACGCTCACTTCGTGTGAGGCTGAACCGCTTTCTTTTTGTTTTTTAGATGCGCGTTGGTAAAGTTCTAGCAGAGCGGAACAGCCCAGTGGTAAGCTTCCTGTCAGCTTGAATGAAATGTACAGAATCGAAACGGGAATCGTTTAGAAGGTCTGGACGAAGTATAACAATCGGAAGAACCTGCCTTAATTCTCGGCAATTCTACCGGATTTTTCTTTTTTTTCGGAAGTTTAGAAACTTTTCGGGCTGCAAAGCGTTTAATAGAATGTGACTTTTGAACGATTGGTTCAAATACAGACATAAAGGAGCCTACAATGAAATTCCGGAAATTATTACTATCAACTGTCCTAGCCGCATCACAGATTGCCACGGTCCTTCCCAGCGCGGGTGCCGAGAATGGCAGTGGAGACACAGTTACCCAGCAGACCTATGGTCAGGGGGATGCAAGTTCATCCGGTACCTCAGCTTCAGATACACAGAACCCGGGTCAGCAAGCCGGCTCTCAGCAAACAGACTCTCAGCAAGCAGAGCAAGAAACGCAGAACAGCAGCCAGACTGAGGCGATTAGCCCTAGTACGTCAGGTCAAGCCGCGCAATCGGCAGAAAGTGCAGTGTCCGCCACTTATCAATCCGCCTTGTCAGCGGATCAGCTAATCCTGATCTTGAACAGCAATTTAATGTATCAGGGGGGTATCCAGTACAAGGCGGCCGAACCGATGACCGTGAAGAACGGAGTTTCTTACGTCGCCATCCGTTCTCTGGTTGACCGCGCAGGGCTTGCGATCCGTTATGACAGCGCAACCAAAGAAACGGTGATCACGCGCGGAGCGGATGAGCTTCGTTTCAAGCTGAACAGCAATACCTACAAAGTGAACGGCGTTATCCAAACGATGAAAGGCAAATCCTATTCCACGAAAAAGAACGTATTTATGGTGCCGTTCACATCGATTACAGCAGCGCTTCATTTGCCTTACACCCTGGATTTGAAAGCCAAGAAAATTACCCTAACCGTATCCACGAAGCCGGTGGCCAAGTTTACGGTAGGGCCAAGCGAGATCGTTGCGGGTGAGACCCGGGTCAATTACATTACGTCTTCTTTTTCACCGACGGGGCAGTCCATCGTGAATGAGGAATGGACCGGGCGTGAAGAGATTTTTTCCGCACCGGGCAGCTATGTTGTCACTTACCGTGTACAGGACGCTTCCGGCCAATGGAGTGATCCGTACGTGCTGACAATCAACGTAGTTAAACCGCATACACCACCGGTAGCCGCTTTTACAACCGACAAAGATACTTATAGAATGGGCGAGAAGATTACTTATACGAATCAAAGCACCGATGAAGAGAATTCTATCGTCAAGGTTCAATGGGAGAACAACAAATTAGCGTTCTTTGAGCCGGGGCCTCAGACGATCAGGCTGAAGGTGACGAATAAATACGGCTTGTCGTCAACTGTAGAGCGTACCGTTAATATAACGGGCGAAACGCTTTACAACGAATCGGATTTTAACCAGCTGTTTGTACCGGTTGGCGATAAATATACGTTTGACGGGACCCAGGTTCCAGGCTGGGCGAAGGTCAATTATACATTTTCGACCGAGCCTGTAACGCTGATTCGAAGCAACAGTCCCGAAACAACGACAAGTGAAGGCATTCTCTATTCCGAAACATCGGTCGGAAGAGCCCGCTTCATGATCCATCATGCGAATGAAACCGGCAAGGATGTGCGGATGTATGTCATTGCAACCAATACGAATGACGAGGCTGCCAGCTTGTATATCGACTCGTTAGGATTTGCTGGTCCAAATGAAAATGCGACCGCAACGGGCAAATTGTCCGCGAAACGTTATTTCACATCCATCCAGACCCGTTCGGCGGAACAGGATATTACCCTGGCCCCGAGAGAAAGCAAGGTCATCTTCAGCGAACTGAGTGCCGGCAAAATGAAGCTGCACCAGGTCATTTCATTGCTTTCGGACATCTATACAGACTATCCCATTCAGTTCGATGTCATTATGATCGACGCGAATAAAGATCCGATTGCAACCTTGCCTACGCTTAGCGTTCTGCCGCGTGACGGCGTCCACAATCGCGGCACTTATCCTGATGCCACACGCATTATCCAATATGACGAATTGCTCGGCGATGTTCCGAAACGTCTGCTGATCGGAGATAATGTGAGCGATCCGTTCCAGTCCGGAATCGATACCCCGAACTATACGGAGGCGAAAAATGCGGGCAACTTTGGTGTGTTCTACAAGATCAAAGCCACGAATGTGGCGCCGCATACGCTGATTACTTTTAATCCGCGCGGCGGCACCTACTCCGGGGCTATCATGGTAAATGGCATGATCGTCGACCTTCCCGTGAATGGCGTGCTCAATGCTCCGAACGATACAGCCGTCCTGTATCGTACAGGAGATACTACGGAAACGGTTGATTTTCTGTTTACCGCAGCGCCGGGCAGCAATTTGTCCATCAATCTTCTCTTCCAGCCTTTACCGGAAATGAAAGCCGAATGACCGATTGACCGGGAAGGCGCTGAACATAAAGCGGCAGGTTAAGGCATGTTATGCCGCCTGCCGCTTTCATTTTTGTCTGTTCGCCGGAGAAGGAGCAGGGTTCATTGACGCTCCAACCGATTTGGGGCATTATAGATATCAGAGAATAAAAGACTTTTATTGGATGTACAGCAATGCCAAAAGGAGGAACCGCCTCTATGCTTTCTGCAGACGAAATTATTCATACGATGTCCAGCCAAGGTCTGCGGATCACGGATCAGCGCAGAACGTTAGCCAAGCTTTTTGCGGATACCGACGGCTACTTGACGCCTAAAGACGTGTACGACTTTATGTGCAAGAAGTACAGCGGACTCAGTTTCGATACGGTGTACCGGAATTTGCGCATCATGGAAGAAATGGGGGTCCTGGAACAGGTTGTATTTGAGGATGGCCTGAAGTTTCGGGTAGGCTGCAGTGAAGAACATCACCATCATCATATGATCTGCCTGGGCTGCGAGAAGACATATCCGATTCATTTCTGCCCTATGACCTTTGCCGACGCGCCGGATCAGTTCCAGGTTGTGAAGCATAAATTTGAAGTATTCGGTTATTGCAAGAACTGCCGTTCCAATCTGAATCCGGCACAGAACGTTCCCGGCCAGGACGTGACTGGCCATGAGACTTCAAAATCATGAAGATCACCAGAAAAGCCGTCCAGGCTCCTATTCATGTTTACCGTAAATTCATCTCGCCGCTGAAGCCGCCGACCTGCAGATTTTATCCGACATGTTCGGCATATGCCCTTGAGGCCATCGAGGTTCACGGCGCTTTGAAAGGCACCTGGCTTGCCGCCAAACGGATTGCCAAATGCCATCCTTTTCATCCGGGGGGAATTGACCCGGTTCCGCCAAAACGCGGCGTCAAGGAAAAAATTGGAACGAAACAAGGCGGCCATGCTTGACAGTGAGGGTTACTTTTCATATATTAGGAAATAATAATGCTTGAATATGTTGTCCATTGAACGGATAAGTACAGTGAGGAATCAGCACAGAGAGCCGGGAATGCTGGGAACCGGTCTGAAGAATCGCTGGAAGATGGTCCGGGAGGAACTCCTTTCGAGCCGCAGGTCATGCGGTAAGGGAGGGGCGCGAAATCCGGCGTTAACGGAACGGTTCAGAAATGAACCTGCTAAGCCTGCTGACTGTGAAGAAGCGGGGAAAATTGGGTGGTAACGCGTGAGAACTCTCTCGTCCCGAATGTGGGGCGGGAGTTTTTTTCGCTTACCGGAACTTTATTTTGAAAGAGGAGTGTTTATAGTAATGGCTGAAAAAAAGACATTTTACATTACGACGCCTATTTATTATCCAAGCGACAAGCTGCATATCGGCCATGCCTATACGACGGTCGCAGGCGATGCCATGGCTCGCTACAAGCGTCTTCGCGGCTATGATGTGCGCTATTTGACGGGGACGGATGAACACGGCCAGAAGATCGAACGCAAAGCGCAGGAGCAGGGCAAAACGCCGCAGCAATTCGTTGACGGCATTGTTGCGGGCATCAAGGAGCTGTGGAAGAAGCTTGATATTTCCAATGACGACTTTATCCGGACGACCGATGAAAAGCATAAAAAAGCGGTTCAGGACATTTTTGACCGCCTACTGCAGCAAGGAGACATATACAAGGGTGAATACGAAGGCTGGTACAGCATTCCCGATGAAACGTATTACACCGAAACCCAGCTCGTTGACCCTGTCAAAAATGAAAAGGGCGAAATTATCGGCGGCAAGAGCCCGGACAGCGGTCATCCCGTTGAGCTCGTAAAGGAAGAATCCTATTTCTTCCGTATGAGCAAATATGCGGATCGTCTGCTTCAGTTCTATGACGAGAATCCGGGTTTCATTCAGCCGGAATCCCGCAAGAATGAGATGATCAACAACTTCATCAAGCCGGGTCTGGAGGATTTGGCGGTATCCCGTACGACCTTTGAATGGGGAGTAAAAGTGAAAGGCGATCCGAAGCATGTCGTTTACGTCTGGATCGACGCCCTGTCCAATTACATTACGGCGCTTGGCTACGGATCGGACAATACGGAGTTTTATGACCGTTACTGGCCGGCCGATGTTCATCTGGTCGGCAAGGAAATTGTGCGCTTTCACACGATCTATTGGCCGATTATGCTGATGGCGCTTGGCCTTCCGCTTCCGAAGAAGGTATTCGCCCACGGCTGGCTGCTGATGAAAGGCGGCAAAATGTCCAAGTCCAAGGGCAACGTAGTGGATCCGAATACGCTGATCGACCGGTACGGACTTGATGCCACCCGTTATTATTTGCTGCGGGAGGTGCCGTTCGGCGCAGACGGCAGCTTTACGCCGGAAAGCTTTGTCGAGCGGGTCAACTCCGATCTCGCCAACGATCTCGGCAATCTGCTGAACCGAACGGTGGCGATGGTCGGCAAATATTTTGACGGTGTCGTACCGACCTATGTACCGGACGCCACTCCATTTGACGCGGAGCTGACCGCTACGGCAAAGCGTACGGTGGAGAAGGTCGAAGAGGTCATGGAGAACATGGAGTTCTCGGTGGCCCTGACGGCCATTGGCCAGTTTATCAGCCGGACGAACAAATACATTGATGAAACCCAGCCATGGGTGCTGGCAAAGGATGAAGCGAAGCGTGAGCAGCTTGCGTCAGTCATGGTCCATCTGCTCGAATCGCTCCGGATTGCGTCCATTCTGCTCCAGCCGTTTCTGACGATCGCTCCGGCGAAAATCTGGAGCCAGCTTGGCATTGAACAAGGCGAGCTGACCGTCTGGGAAAGCGCAAAGACCTTTGGCCTCATTCCGGCCGGCACGCGGCTTGGCGCAGCGGAACCGATCTTCCCGCGGCTGGATGCCGAACAGGAAATTGCGTATATTGCCGAGTCGATGACTGGCGGCGTCCCGGCGGCAAAGGCAGAGGGGGCTGAAGCTGCTGCCAAACCGTCCGAGCCTGCGAAGGCGGAGGAAGAAGCGGAACACAAGGAAGAAATCGGGATCGAGGATTTCGCTAAGGTGGAGCTGCGCGTAGCTGAAGTTCTGGCGTGCGAGCCGGTCAAGAAGGCGGATAAACTGCTCAAGCTGCAGCTGGATCTGGGCTTTGAGCAGCGCCAGGTCGTTTCCGGCATCGCCAAATTTTACAAGCCGGAAGAGCTTGTCGGACGTAAGGTCATTGTCGTGGCCAATCTGAAGCCCGTCAAGCTGCGCGGGGAGCTGTCGCAGGGCATGATTTTGGCTGCCTCACAGGGTGACCAGCTGACGATTGCGTCTGTACCGGAAGGAATGCCTAACGGAGCGATCGTCAAGTAGATCGCAGCATAGGGCTTCGAGCAGAAGAACGAAGAGCTGAAAGCTTTAAGCGAAACCCGCCTGAAATTTCGGATCGGACCTTTCGAAGCGGTACCATGATTCCGCCTCGGAAGGTCTTTATTTTGCGCGGAACGATCCTTGCGGCACAGTCTTATGTACGAATCAAACTTGTCACGGCAAAAAGCCGTGAAAGGTTGTGTTGGACTGCTTCATCCGGCCCGGCCGGTTCTTGTCTCCTGTCCTGCGGCGTAAGCTGATAGTAGCTTGTATAAGACTTGCGAAAGTTTTTAACAGGATGCTTAGCTAAAGCTGCGAGGAGGTTTTTGGGTTGGGGAATATTTCTGTCGGCGTGGCGTTTGCAGCCGGGGTGGCCTCGTTTATATCGCCCTGCTGTCTTCCGCTTTATCCGTCTTTCATTTCATACATAACCGGCCTGTCGCTAAATACGTTGAAGACAGGGCTAAACCGGAATTCCGTACGATTCAGGGTGTTCATGCATACTGCGGTGTTCATTCTGGGCTTCTCTGCCGTATTCTACTCTCTCGGCTATGGCGCCGGAATATTCGGCTTCGTGTTCCACAGCTACAGGGACTGGATTCGGAAAGCAGCAGGGCTTGTCATGATCGGAATGGGACTCTTTCTTACAGGGGCCATTCAGCCGCGTTTGTTCATGCATGAATGGAAGCCCGGATTAACTCGCCGTTCTGCCGGATATCTCGGTTCATTTCTGCTAGGCATCGGATTTTCGGCAGGCTGGTCGCCTTGTGTCGGACCGATACTGGCCGGAGTCATCGCTTTGGCCGCAAGCGAGCACACCGCTTGGTTTAAGCTGATAACCGCTTATACGGCAGGCTTTGCAGTGCCGTTTTTTATGTTCGCGTTCTATGTCGGGTCGGCAAGAAATTTGAGTAAGCATTCCGGCTGGATCATGAAATGCGGTGGCCTGATCATGATTCTGATGGGCATTCTGCTGTTTAGCGGACGTTTAACGCGGATCACGATATGGCTGCAGCAGATCACGCCGGCATGGCTCGCATTTTGAGGAAATAATTTCTATTTTAGCCATAGGCCAGTCCGATTTCTAGTCCCTTGCGGCCTTCACCCTTGGGGCCATCAAAGTCGTGGCAAATTTGTCACGGAACTGTGCCGCAGGGCTTCGGGACTTGCCAAGAAGTTGCAGAAACATGTATCATTACAGAGTGAAGAAGAGCGGCCGTGACCGTTTGAACTAAGGAAAAGAGGGAAGCAGATGCCAACGCCCAGCATGGAAGATTACTTGGAGCGCATCTATAAGCTGATTGATGAGAAAGG
The DNA here is from genome assembly GCF_019904135.1 of Paenibacillus caui. GTDB lineage: Bacteria > Bacillota > Bacilli > Paenibacillales > Paenibacillaceae > Fontibacillus > Fontibacillus caui. The sequence continues at coordinate 14,541 of NZ_JAIOGQ010000004.1, forward strand.
GTATGCCCGCGTGTCCGATATAGCGGAAGGACTGGAGGTTCATCCATCATCAGTTACGAAAATGATCCAGAAACTGGACAAAGATGAATACTTGATCTATGAGAAGTACCGTGGATTGGTGCTGACCAGCAAAGGGAAGAAGGTCGGAAAACGGCTGGTGGACCGTCATGCGCTTCTGGAAGAGTTTCTGGAAATGATCGGTGTTCAGGAAGAGAACATATATAAAGATGTTGAAGGCATAGAGCATCACTTAAGCTGGGACTCCATTACATGCATTGAAACTTTGGTTGAATATTTTCGGCGCGACAAAAGCCGGCTGGAAGAGCTGAGCAATATTCATAATGAGTTGTTAAGCGGTTCTTGATAAGGTGTCTGTCTTGCGGCAGATGCTTATTTATTTCGGAAGCAAAACTTTAAATTTGTAATTCGTGTCATTTGGGGAGGAAACGGAATGAAATTTTGGAAATGGTCCCTCATGGCCATGACGGTGCTTATGGTGCTGCTTCCGCTCAGCGCCATGTCCGGGGAAGCAAACGCAAGAGAAGCTCCGATCGCGATGATGCTCGACGGCCAAGCCTTGGCCAGCGATGTGGCTCCTTATGTTACGTCGGGAACGGCTCTGGTTCCCCTGCGGGTCATTTCGAACGGGATCGGCGCTTCGGTCGTCTGGAACCAAACCAGCAAGTCGGTGACCATTCAGAAGGACGGTTCCACGATCAAGCTTACGCTGGGGAAAAAGACGGCAACCGTAAATGGCGGCAGCGTCACATTGGATGTCCCGCTGCAGGCCGTTGCAGGCCGGACGATGGCTCCGCTGCGTTTTGTAGGCGAACACCTCGGGCTGACCGTCAGTTGGAACCAGGCCGCCCGGGTCATTACGCTGACGACCCCAGGCTGGGAGAATGGTGGAGGAAGCGGCAATTTGACCGGCAGCAACAGCCTGCGCGGCGCCTGGATCGCCTCGGTCATGAATCTTGATTGGCCCAGCAGCTTATCGAAAGGCAATGAGGAGATGCAGAAGCAAGAATATACAAGGCTGCTGGATGATCTGCAGGCTGCAGGGATTAACGCCGTATTCTTACAGGTCCGTCCAGCGGCGGATGCGCTCTATCGTTCTTCGCTTATTCCGTGGTCCCAATATTTGACCGGAAACCAAGGCAAAGATCCGGGCTATGATCCCCTTGCTTTTGTGATCGAGGAAACGCACAAACGCGGCATGCAGTTCCACGCCTGGTTCAATCCCTTCCGGGCCACGGCCAGCGGTAGCGATTCAAGCAAGCTGGCATCGAACCACGTCTCGGTTCAGCATCCTGAATGGATTATTGATCAGGGCGGAAAGTTGTACATCAACCCGGGAATACCGGCCGCCAGGCAGCATATTATCGATGCTGTCATGGAAGTCGTAGATCAATACGACATCGATGGGGTACATCTGGATGATTACTTCTATCCTCATGAATCGGATTCCGATCCTTTTGAGGATGACCTGGCTTTCAAAGAATATAATCCTAAGGGCTTCCAGACAAAGGGAGACTGGCGGCGCGACAACATCAATACATTTGTCCGCGATCTGGATCAGAGCATCCACGGCGCCAAGCCGCAAGTCTCTTTCGGTATCAGTCCTTTCGGAATTTGGCGCAACAGTTCGGCCGATCCGACCGGATCGGACACTTCGGGAACTCCCGCTTATGACAACATGTATGCCGATGCCAGAACCTGGATTCAAAACGGATACATCGATTATATCGCCCCGCAGGTATATTGGAGCTTCGACAATACCGTTGCAGCCTACAACAAAGTTGTGGATTGGTGGGCGAATGAAGTCTCCGGCACCTCCGTCAAGTTGTATATTGGGCATGCGCCTTACAAGATCGGATCTCCGCAGAAAGGTTGGCAGACTGCCCAGGAAATTATCGATCAGCTGAAATATAATGAAAGGTATGACCAGATTCAGGGCAGCATTTTCTACAATGCGAGCCACCTGCGCAAAAATCCGCTCGGACTAATTGAGCTCCTGAGAACATATTACGGACTTAACTAATATTATTAGAGTTATTAGCATATGACAGCCCCCTTGCCTCATACATAAGCAGTAACCGAAAGGTTTACCTATGTATAGGGATGGGGGCTGTTTTTGTGCTGATAAACGGCGTATTTCAAGGCGGCGGAGTCAAAGGGATTTCACTTGCGGGCGCCGTCAAAGCGGCTGAGCTGCACGGTGTGCGTTTTAACAGGCTGGCCGGGACGTCCTCCGGATCGATCGTCGCGGCTTTGCTGGCCGCGGGGTACACAGCGGATGAAATGAAGGACATTATTATGGGTACCTCATTCACCCTTTTTCTGAAACGCGCCCCTATATTCAACATGGGGCTCATCGGTCCGGCGCTGCGCGTATTGATTAAGAAAGGCTTGTATTCCGGAGAAGCTCTTGAGAACTGGATTCGAAAAATTCTTGCGGCGAAAGGAATCCGGACTTTCCGTGATTTGGAGAAAGGAAAGCTGTCCATTGTAGCTTCCGACATTACCAATGGGAAAATTCTCGTTTTGCCGGATGATTTAGGCAAGCTGGGCCTCGAATCGGGGAGCTTTGAAGTTGCCCGTGCCGTCAGGATGAGCTGCAGCATCCCTTATTTCTTTGATCCTGTGATGCTGCGCCTTCCATCCAGGAAAGCGATGGCACGCCCTTTTTCCGACCAGTTTGTCTATGTAGTGGATGGGGGAATGCTCAGCAATTTGCCTTTATGGCTGTTTGACCAGGATGGACCGCGGCCCGGAGGACAGCTGATTCCCACCGTAGGTTTCCAAATGGTAGGAGAGACGACTGGTCGTCCCAATCGCATAAAGGGGCCTTTTACGATGCTTCAAGCCATGGTGGAAACGATGCTGTCCGCGCATGATCAAAGATATATCGAACAATCCAAGCGGTTCCGTACAATCAAAATACCGACGCTTGGCGTCGGCACCACCCAATTTGATCTTGGAAAAGAAAAAAGCCTGCAGCTTTTTGAATCGGGAGTAAGCGCAGGCCATAAATTTTTTGGCGAGTGGAACGCCAAGGATTATGAAGTTCAATTCCTGAAATATCTGCAGGCATTTAAGGCTTGATTCGTGATGCGTGATAGGTGTGATAGTAATTAATGAAATTTGGGAATATCGTCGTCGTTCTTTCCTTTCTGGCCATCGATAACCTGAAAAGGATAACTTTTGCGCTTCCCGCCTGGCAAACCTTGGGATGCAGCCGACGAGCGCCGCTGCGACGCGGCCATCTTAGCCGCGGTTTTTGCGGAAGGCTTGATTTTTGGGCCTTTGCGGTAACGTTTCGGCGGATATTTGTACAGAACATACACCAGAACGAGAAGCGCTACCGGAATGATTAAAGACACCCAATTATACATGAGCGAATTGACCAGTCCGGCCGCTGCCAAAAGCATAACCGTCCAAAAAATAATCGCATGTCTTCTCATGGCTTTATCACCCTTTCACGGGATCAAGTGTTGGACTTTCCGGCAAACTGCTCTTCGCTGTTTCGCTTTGCAACTGGACGTCAAGTTCCCGCATCCGGTTGAACGAGGCGATCGATACCTCTACCTGATCGTCGCTAGGCTCCTTTGTAGTCAGAAGCTGCAGCCAAAGCCCCGGATAACCGAGAAACCGGAGAACGGGAATGTCACGCACGGAGTTGGTGAATTTCAGCAGCTCGAAGGACAGACCGATAACGACCGGAAGCAGGAGAATCCGGATGAATACCCTTTCCCAAATATTGTCCCAGGGGAAGAGGGAATACACGATAATGCCGACAATCACCGTCAAAATAATAAAACTGCTGCCGCACCGGTAATGCAGGCGGCTGTACTTCTGGACGTTGGCTGGCGTTAATTCTTCGCCGGCCTCGTATGCCGTTATGACCTTGTGTTCGGCGCCGTGATACTGGAACAGGCGCTTGATGACGGGCGTTTGGGATATAATCCACAGATACGCCAGCAGCAGCACGATTTTGATAACCCCTTCAATGATCGTGTCGAGGACGCGGTGATTGATGATACTTTTGAACAACAGGTCTTCAAGTACTGCAGGAACAAGCGTAAAAATAAGTTTGCCAACTATAAACGACAAAATTCCCGCGACAGCGACCCCTACGATCATGGTCAGGGAGAAGGAGGACTCCTCTTTCTCTTTCTGCTTGGCGCGCTCTTCGGGATTCATCTGGTCATCGGCCATCGCCTCTGCAGAGTAATTCAAATGCTTGGATCCCTTGGCGCTGGAATCTATAATGCTGACAATTCCACGGACAAACGGAATTTTACGTAGCGTTTTAACCCACGCCTTGTCCTCTCTCGGAACTTCAAGGAATGTAATTTCACCGGATTTACGTCTCACAGCGGTTACGTTAACATGTTTTCCGCCGAACATTACGCCTTCAATAACGGCCTGGCCGCCATAGATGCCCGGTTTGGATGCTTTCGGCACAACTTCACCTTCCCTAATCAATGAAATGGTATGACGGATTTCGTCCCCAAATGAAGCGTTAACCGGCTTCCCTTTGGTATTTTTCATTGTATCGAATTTCGGGCATAAATTCTAGTTGGTTTAGGCTTATTCAAATTGGTCATACTAAGGTGCGATCCAAATTCAAACAGCAGATAGGGAAGGAAGGGAAGAATTCCAATGGCTCAGCAAAAAAATGAAAATACAAAAAAGAAGACGGATCCTGTTTGGTTCGCGCTTGAGCTCGGCTTTTTCGCGGGCCTCATTTGGGGCGCCGTCCACGGATTTTTTTATTTCATGCGCTTTACGATCGTGATTCCCGGATTTCTGGCGGAGCCTTTTTTTAAACATGCGTATTTGAAAACACAGCCCGGATACTTTATCGGTTGGCTGTACTTCACCGTATTCTCCGTCATTGCCTCCTTGCTGTATGTACTTATCCTTCGCAAGCTAAAGGGGCCCTGGCCCGGAATCCTCTACGGCATATGGTGGTGGGTTGTCATCTATGGCGTGTTGTCCCCAAGCCTTATGTTGACCGAGCCTTTGAGAACGATGGGATGGACCAGCGTGATCAGCGAATTTTGCCTGTTTGTGCTGTGGGGACTTTTTATCGGATATACGACGGCGCTTGAATTTACGGAGGACCGGCTCAGGGAGCCCGAGAAATCGCCCGCTTAGGGGAAAATACTTCTCAATTCTAGCTTTCCTGTGTTAAAATGGGTTTTGGTTGTTTAGAAGATTCCATCTACTGATGAAGTAGCCCTGATCGCCGTTTCCTAGCGGCCCTGAGGGGACATTGACGGATTCCTGCCGAACCCGGTAAACGCAAACTCTGTAAGCTATATGTCTCCAGTATGCGGTACTCTTGTAGGAGAGCGAAAATTCCGGTTGCCTTCGTACATATTTCAGGCATCCGCGCGTTTGAAGTAATGTGCATACAACACCTTCTTCCGCCGGTGCCAAGCTGATAAACCATCTGGCAACGTGCCACATCTGTTGAACGGGCTTTCTTTGCGCTTGATTCGGGATACATCAGCGGGAAATAAGGAGATATGAACATGGCTAACAAACGAGTAATCAAGGTGCGCGAAGCGCTGCAGCAGCGGAATCTGGATGCTTTATTAATCACAAGCTCCATTAACCGCCGGTATCTGACCGGATTTACCGGTTCCTCCGGTTATGTGCTGATCACGGCGGAGAAAGCGTATCTTCTGACAGATTTTCGTTACATGACGCAGGCGCCTCAGCAGGCTGTCGGTTTTGACGTTGTCGAGCATGGCCCTTCCGTATCGCAATCGCTTCAAGAACTGCTTCAGGCCCAGAAGGCAACCCGGCTCGGCTTTGAAAGCGACAACTTGTCTTTCTCTGCTTATAACAAATATGCGGAGGAGCTTGCGGGTGTTCAGCTTATTCCAGCGAGCGGGCTTGTTGAGCAGATTCGCATCATCAAGGACGACGAGGAGCTGGCTGTTATGAAAGAGGCGGCCGATCTGGCTGACCGCACTTTCATGCACATGCTGGAATTCATCAAACCCGGTCTTACCGAACTGGAAGTTGCCATTGAAATGGAATTTTTCATGCGTAAAAACGGGGCGACCTCTTCTTCTTTCGATACGATCATCGCTTCCGGCGAGCGTTCCGCTCTGCCTCACGGCGTTGCAAGCGAGCGTGTAATCGGCAGCGGAGATTTTGTGACGATGGATTTCGGCGCTCTGCTGAACGGGTACTGTTCGGATATTACCAGAACGGTAGCGGTCGGCAAGCCGTCTGATCAGCTTCGCGAAATTTATGATATCGTGCTGGAAGCCCAGCTGAACGGGCTGGCGAAACTGGGCCCGGGCATGACAGGCCGCGAAGCGGACGCTCTTACCCGCGATATTATCGCAAAATACGGGTATGGCGAGCAGTTTGGCCACAGCACAGGCCATGGCCTCGGCATGGAAGTTCATGAGGCTCCAAGATTGTCCAAGCTGAGCGACGATATTCTTAAGCCGGGCATGGTTGTTACGGTAGAACCGGGCATTTACCTGCCGGGAGTTGGAGGCGTACGGATCGAAGACGACGTAGTCATTACCGAGACGGGAATTCGCCGCTTGACAGAGTCTCCCAAAGACTTTATCATTCTGTAATTATTGCCAGGCAGGCAATATCACACTGCTGAGCGGGTGAACAGAAGAACAACATTTAGCATAGCATCATGCTGCATCTATTTTGAGGAGGTTACTTGTGTGATTTCAGTTAACGATTTGAAGACAGGACTTACAGTAGAAGTGGAGGGAGATATCTTTACGGTTCTCGACTTCCAGCACGTTAAGCCAGGCAAAGGTGCAGCATTTGTCCGCACCAAGCTGAAGAACCTTCGCAACGGCAACACGGTTGAGCGTACATTCCGTGCTGGCGAAACCATCGGCCGTGCCCAAATCGAGAACCGTGACGTGCAATACCTGTATGCAAGCGGGCAGGAGCATGCGTTTATGGATAACGAGACTTATGACCAATTCAGCCTGACTTCCGAACAGCTGGAATGGGAACTCAACTTCCTCAAAGAAAATATGAATGTTAAGATTGTAAGCTACCAAGGCGAAATTCTAGGTATCAACCTGCCGACTAACGTCGAGTTGAAAGTCGTTGAAACCGAACCCGGAATCAAAGGCAATACCGCAACCGGGGCGACCAAAAACGCCAAACTCGAAACAGGTCTGAGCGTTCAGGTTCCGCTCTTCATTAATGAAGACGATGTCCTTCTGATCGATACGCGCGAGGGCAAATATATTTCCCGCGCCTAACCCAAGTTCGTCCTGCAGCCGGTTAGGAATTTGGGTATCAGCTTGCCGCCGTCTGCAGGCGGAAAGAATTCCTCCACCGCCTGGTGGAGGAATTTTTTTGGAATAGAAGCAAAATCATTGACTTCTCTACCTGCTTTCATATTATACTGATTTAAAGTGTTAACATAACAGCGGAAGTCAGATAAAATGAATGAACCAAAGAAGCGCTGGATAACTAAAATAAACGTAGAGCGGATTTGTTCTATTCTAAATAATAGAATAATTCGGCACGGGTGTTCTAAAGGCTTTATTTTCAGTGATAGGGATCTTTCATTTTATATTGATTGAAGACCTGAAATGGAGTGAATATTTTGGCTTTATACGTTATGAAGTTCGGCGGCAGCTCCGTTGGGGATATCCAGCGGATGCAGCGTGTCGCAAGACGTGTCGTTGAGAAACAAAAAGAAGGCCATCAATGCGTCGTTGTTGTGTCCGCCATGGGCGATACGACGGATGATCTCATTGATCAGGCCAAGCTGCTTAGCGCTGAGCCGCCCGCACGGGAAATGGATATGCTGATGACCACCGGCGAGCAAATTTCCATTGCTCTGCTCTCCATCGCAATCCAAGCGCTTGGCAGCAAAGCCACTTCCTATACTGGCTGGCAAGCCGGTTTCCGTACGGAGTCTGTACATGGCAATGCCCGCATTACCGACATACAGCCTCAGCGCGTGCTGGCTTCGCTCGAGGAAGGCCATATTGTTGTTGTGGCAGGATTCCAGGGCATGACCGAAAATAATGAAATCACTACGTTCGGCAGAGGCGGTTCCGATACGACTGCAGTAGCTTTGGCCGCAGCCATCAAGGCCGATGTCTGCGAAATTTATACGGATGTGGACGGGATTTACTCTACGGATCCGCGCATTGTACCTTGTGCCCGCAAGCTGAACGAAATCTCTTACGATGAAATGCTGGAGCTCGCCAATCTTGGCGCCGCTGTTCTGCATCCTCGAGCGGTGGAATACGCGAAGCATCATCAAGTGAAGCTGGTGGTACGGTCGAGTTTTAACCATAATGAAGGAACGGTTGTGAAGGAGGAAGTCAAGATGGAACAAGGCGTCGTAGTCAGCGGCATTGCCTATGACAAAAATGTCGCCCGCATTACGATTATGGGTGTATCCCATGTCCCGGGCGTACTAGCGAAAGTTTTCGGCTCTTTGGCCGAAGCTCAAATCAACGTGGACATCATTGTACAAAGCGGTGTTGAGAACGGGGAAGCGGATTTTTCGTTTACCGTAACGCTTAATGATCGCCAGAAGGCGCTTGATGTGATTGAAGGCATTCGCAGCGAGCTGCCTTATCGCGAAGTTACCTCGGAAGAGAATCTGGTCAAGGTTTCGATTGTTGGCGCCGGAATGGTCAGCCATCCGGGCGTGGCTGCGCAAATGTTCGGTGTCATTTCCAAACAGGGTGTTAACATCAAGATGGTAAGTACATCCGAGATCAAAACTTCATGCGTAATCGAAAGCGAGAAGCTGAACGAAGTAGTCAAGGCGCTCCATACCGCTTACGGATTGGATACGGCTGAGAAAGCATTTGTCGGCGGCCCGCAGGTGCGCCGCTAAATAAATCGCGGCAGAACTCTTAGAGAAGAATAAAAAATCATAAAGCGGCTCTTTACTAATGATATGAAGAAGCTGTTCGGAAGCTGTCCGGGTCTTTGAACGAAGACTCCCCGGGCAGCTTCTTTATTTTTTTGCGAAAATCTAACGCTGTCCTTGCGCCGCTTTACGAGGAATTGGCAGGTATATTTTATGCTCCAAACTGGACTAAAAAGTGGCCAGGCTGCATATCGATTAAGTACATCCGGACAAGTAGAGGAGGTTTATATGCTAGATAAATTCGTCGCCGGCATGGCGTCACTCCGGTTTCTATCCGGCTCGCTCGAGATTTTGGCCGCACTTTTGATGATTAGGCTCGGGCGGGTGGACAAAGCGCTTGCTGTCAACTCGGCGCTTGCCTTTGTCGGTCCTACCGTCCTGCTTATAACCACCTCCATCGGACTTGCCGGCATGGCTGACAAGCTTTCCTGGAGCAAAATGGCCTGGATTGCTTGCGGTGTAGCCTGCCTCTTAATCGGAATTTTGAAGAAATGATAGATAGATTCCGTCATAAAAGATAGGTACAAGCATAAAATGATATAGACTTCGAAGAACAAGAATCTAGCTTGCAGTGATGGAGGTGTGGCCTGGATGGATGCAGCCTGGCTGTCCGTTTTTCCCGAGACGATCCGTTCTCTGCTGCTTCGGCTTCCGGAACAGCTGCTCAAGGAACTGGAGGAGGTAAGGATTCGGGAAGAACGTCCGCTGGAGATCAACGCAGGGGGCCGCTTTTACTTCCTGAAGGCGGATGGGGGACTGACGGTAAATGCCAGGGAAGCCGTCCGGACAGGCCGGGAAGAAAGTCATCGCCTGCTTGATCTCATTACGAACCATTCGGTGTATACCATGGAGGAAGAACTGAGGAAGGGATTTATCACATTGCCGGGCGGCCACAGGATGGGGCTTTCGGGACGAACCGTCCTGAGCAAGGGACGCGTGGAACACATCCGGGATATCAGCGGCTTCAATTTGCGGATTGCGAGAGAAGTGAAAGGCGCAGCCGACAGCGTGCTCCCGCATCTTCTGGACATCCGGGGAAAAAGCGTGCTCCATACGCTCATTGTTTCACCCCCGCAGCAGGGAAAGACAACGCTGCTGCGGGACCTCGCCCGGGCGATCAGCAGCGGCAGCTTCGGACCCGCCCGGGAGAAATGGCCGGGACTTAAAGTAGCCATCATCGACGAACGCTCGGAAATTGCCGGCAGCCGCAAGGGAGTCCCGAGCTTTGATGTCGGCCCCCGAACCGACGTCATGGATGGCTGTCCGAAAGCGGAAGGGATCATGATGATGATCCGCTCCATGTCGCCTGACGTCATTATGGTGGACGAGATCGGGCGTCCCGAAGATGCGGTCGCCCTGGTTGAAGCGCTCCATGCCGGTGTCCGGGTGATCGCTACGGCACATGGAAAAGGCATTGGCAGCGGGGCCGCGCTTAGTCCGCTGCTTGCCGAAATGGCCGGCGGGAAGCTGTTTCAGCGATTTGTGTCGCTGAGCCGCGGAGAACACGGCTTTAGGTTCAGGGTTTTCGACGGAGAGCAAAAACCGCTGCTTTAGTGAAAAGTCATCACGATTTTAGGAAAGGCGGTGGACCAGATGCTGAAAATGCTTGGGGCTATCATGATTTTATTGGCCGGTACGGTGGCGGGATGGATTCAGGCGAGAAGGTTTGCGGCCAGGCCCGGCGAGATCAGGCGGCTGATCTTATCGCTTCAAAGGCTGGAGACGGAAATCGGCTATGGCTTTATCCCTCTCCCGGAAGCGCTGAGACGAATCGGAGCCCAAAACCGCGAGCCGCTCAAAAAGCTGTTTACAGACGCGGCCGATGCGATGGAAGCTCCCCGCAGCTGGACTGCTCAGGACAGCATGCATCATGCCCTAAAAGCGAACTGGAGCAATACTTCCATGAAAACGCCCGAAAGGGAAGTGCTGTACCAGCTCGCTTTTACACTCGGAACGAGCGACCGGACCAGCCAGAAAAGCCACATCCAATCGGCTGTCAGGGCACTGGAGACGGAGGAAGCTCAGGCTTTGGAAGAGCAGTCGCGCTATGAGAAGATGTCCAGAAGCCTTGGATTGCTTGTCGGCGCATTCATTGTGATCTTGATCTACTAGAAACAGTGACTTTCTCGGACGCGGATTTACGGAGAAAACAGCGAGGTGCCTTTTTCATGAACATAGAAGTGAACGCTATATTTCAAATTGCCGGTATCGGAATCATTATCGCGATGATTCATACGGTGCTTAAGCAGATGGGAAAAGAGGATATGGCACATTGGGTGACGCTGATCGGATTTGTCGTGGTCCTGTTTATGGTTGTTCGCATGCTGGACAGCCTATTTCAGCAAATTAAGACGATCTTTCTGTTTCAGTAGGTGAGCTGGAATGGAAATGATCCAGATTGTCGGTCTTGGACTCATTGCAGCGATTCTGTCGCTTGTTCTGAAGGAACAGAAACCGATCTTTGCTTTTCTGATTGCGGCATTTGCGGGAATTGCGATCTTTTTGTTTCTGATTGGAAAAATCGGCACGATCATTGACACTTTGGAACAGCTCGCAGCCGAATCGGGCATACAAACCATCTACTTGAAGACGATACTCAAAATAATCGGCATTGCTTACATCGCAGAGCTCGGTGCCCAAACCGTACGTGATGCCGGCCAGGAAGCAATTGCCTCCAAAATCGAGCTGGCGGGAAAGGTCCTGATCATGGTGCTGGCTATCCCGATCATCGGCATTATTATCGAAACGGTTGTAAATCTGCTGCCCGCCTAGAAACGAGGAATCATTCATGAAACACCGGCTCTGCATTACAATTGCGGCACTGGTAACGCTGCTCTGGCTGCTTTTTCTGCTACCGGCGCATGCTCTTGCTTCCCCGGCAGACGAACAGGAAGGAAATCAATCCGGCGGGCAAGAGCTGAAGACAGAAGAAATTGAAAATTACTGGCAGCAACTGTTGAAGGAGTACGGAGGCTTTTTTCCTGAAGGAAGCCTGCCTGCGTTCAAGGACATGATCCTTCCCGGAGGAGACGGCTTCAGCATTTCGGCGGGGCTCACCGGTTTGTTCAGATTCATGTGGCATGAAGTGATGTATAGCGCAAAGATACTGGTGACCATCGTAGTGCTTACGGTTTTGAGCATGCTGCTGGAAACGCTGCAGAGCGCTTTTGAGAAAGGCAATGTCGGTAAAATCGCCTATTCCATCTGTCATATGGTCATGATTATTCTGGCCATCAACAGCTTCCGTGTGGCCATAAGCTACGCGACCAAGGCCATTACGGGAATGATTGATTTTATGATGGCGATGGTGCCGCTGCTGTTTGCGCTGCTGGCCTCTATGGGCAACGTCGTTACCGTATCCGTTACGCACCCGCTAGTTGTCTTCATGGTCCATACGGTAGGAACCCTTGTTCACGTCGTGGTGTTCCCGCTGCTGTTCTTCTCGGCGGTTCTGCACATCGTAAGCTCGATGAGCGAGAAGTACAAGCTTACGCAGCTCGCCGATTTGTTCCGCATAGTGGCCATGGGCCTGCTCGGCGTTCTGCTGACCGTCTTTTTGGGCGTCATTTCAGTCAAAGGGGTGGCGGCCTCCGTGGCGGACGGAGTTACGATCCGAACGGCCAAGTTCTTAACGGGCAGCTTTGTTCCGGTTGTGGGCAAAGTGTTCTCCGATGCGACGGATACGGTCATATCGGCTTCCCTGCTTGTCAAAAATGCGGTTGGTCTGGTCGGCGTGGTCATCATCCTTTTTCTTTGCGCTTTTCCGGCTATCAAAATCCTCACGCTTGCGCTGATATACAATTTTTCGGCGGCGGTTATGCAGCCGCTGGGCGACACGCCGATCGTCGCCTGCCTTGAAACGATAGGCAAAAGCATGATCTATGTATTCGCCGTCTTGGCAGCGGTGGGCCTGATGTTCTTCCTGGCGATAACGATCATGATTACGGCCGGCAATATAACGGTTATGATGCGCTAAAAGCTTGAAAGGCGGGGGAATTGACAAACATGGCGTGGCTCAGCGAGTGGCTCAAAGAAATCATCTTTATTGTATTGCTGTCCGTCTTTATCGAAATGCTGCTGCCAAACCGCTCGATGGAAAGGTATGTGAAACTGGTGCTCAGTCTTCTGATTCTGATGGCGCTGCTTACGCCGCTGATGGAGCTTCTCAGGGGCAATCCCGCGGAAAAACTGAGAGCGGCGATTGAAGAGCAATTGAAGCCTCAGCAATCGCAGCGGTCAAGCCTCGAACAGATTTTGCAGGAGGGCGAGAAGCTGAGGCTGTCGCAGCAGGAAGATACGCTGAAATGGGCGGGCTCGGAGACGGCTCGGCAGATGAAGAATCAGATCGAGGCGGGAACGGGGCTTGATGTAGACAAGGTTGCCGTCACTTTAAAGATTGAACGTTCCAAAACCGGGGAAGGAAAAGATGCGGAAGAATATGACAAGCCGGTCATCAGCAGTGTCAAGGTTTATCTGAGCCCTCCGGAGAAAGCGGATGAAGCGGTTATGGCGGATACAAATTCCGGGAAATCACCCGGTTCATCCAAAGGAACGATTCAGGTTCCCGCAGTTGAGCCGGTTCACATAGGAGTTGGTCGCATCATTGCTGCAGATCAGAATGCGGATAAGGGGGTAACGGGACAGAGCGATTCGGGCAAAACGGCTGAAAACCAGGCGGGGCCGGATGATCGTGATGATCAAAAAGTGACGGCTGCGCCGGAAACGGCCGACACAGAAAAAATATATACGCTTCTGGGAGGAAATTGGGGGATTGATCGGAGCATGATTCAGCTTCTGACGGAAAGTGAAGGAAATCAGCGGTAAAGGAGGTGAGGCTTGATGAAATGGCTGAAGAAGGTGGAAGAGTGGATCGGAGGGGGTGAAGGCGGAAGAAAGAAACTACATACCTTCAGGCTGCTCATTATTATCGGTCTTATCGGCATCGCGTTTATGCTGTTCAATTCGTTTGTACATGTCAAAAAGATGGACACGGGCGGTGTCGGACGGGAACCTCCCTCCGGCGCGGTTGATACTTCCGTACAAGCTCCCGAGCAAGGAACCGGCGGCAGTCCCTTTGACAGCATTGAAGTCCAAATGGAGAGCAAAACAAGGGACATTCTCGAGAAAATTGTTGGAGTCGGCTCCGTTGATGTCATGGTTACGGTTGATTCGACAGAAGAAACCGTCTTTCAGCGCAATGTGAAAGACAGTCAGCAGTTAACTGACGAAACTGATGCGAGCGGCGGGAAAAGGCACATCACGGAGTATACAAGAGACGGTGAAATCGTGACGTATGAAGTATCTGGCGACCAGCAGCCGATCGTAACGAAGCGAGTGAAGCCCCAGATCCGCGGCGTGCTTGTTGTAGCCAAGGGGGCGGAAAACAAGCTGGTCAAGCAAATGATCATCGATGCGGTGGAAAAGGGACTAAACGTTCCGTCCTTCAGGATCTCGGTAGCCCCCAGAAAAGTATCAGAGTAACAAAAGTATCAGAGCAGTTTAAAACCAACCAATTAGGAGGAAATAAAGATGAAAACGAAAAGACAAACCATTTGGCTCGTCTCCATGCTTAGTTTGATGGTCATTCTCTCGGCGTATTATTTGTTCACGGAAGATTCCGGTTCGTCTAACCCTAAAGCCGCTGAAGGGCAGCAGGTTACAGTAAACGACGGCAAGGGAACGGACGATGCTACGGCTGCGGACGATCCAGCCGGGGAAGATGGCGCTGTGGCTACGGAAATCACGGGTGATGAAGCACAAGACGGAACGGCTTCCTCTACCTCCGCATCGGATGACCAGAGCGCAGCCGCGGGTGACGGCAGCCAAACACAGGCGGACAATGCAGCAGCGGGCAACCAAACAGCTGACGGCGGCACTTCCAAGGATCAGGCAGCCGGCAAGGATGGCAGCAACGCTTCGGCAGCGGAAACCGATGGCAAGTCCGCAGCCGCTGAACAAAGTGAGACGTCCAAATCCGACGAAGAAGTGCTTCAAACGGTTGAGGCCCAAGGGACGGCTGGCAGCGACATCATCACAAATTATCAATATGAGCGCCAAGCGGCCAACGCCAAGAAGGAAGATGAACTGCTCCAGGCCATGAGCGACCTCAGCAAGTCCCCTGAAGAGAATGCGAAGGCCGGCAATGAACTGAATGCTCTGCAGGACAAAGAGTCAAAAATCACGAGCATCGAAGAGCAAATTTCGCAGAAGTTCGGCGACACGGTAGTCACTGAAGGGGACAGCGGCTATAAAGTCATTGTGAAGAACGACAAGCTGCAGGCCAAAGAGGCTGCGTCCATTATTGATCTTGTCATCAGCGAGCTTGGCGTCTCCCAAGAAAAAGTCAAAGTGGAGTACATTAGCACCAAGTAATCGTTTCCAACCGAAAATAAAGCGTAAAGAGTCCAGGGCGAACCTCGGGCTCTTTCTATTTCATCACATTGTGATATAATACATAAAGTTATGTTCTTGATCCAGTACTAAAAGCTTTTGCAGGTGTTAAAGGAAGTTGCGTTTGCAGGTGCCATCTCAAGCGGGGATTACTTTCTTTACCAAGAATGGCTTGCCTGAACCTTTGCACGTCTTGGCCGGATTCAGGAAAGGCTGTTCTTCAAAAAAGCTGAAGGAGTGATTTGTTGGTATGTTTAAATTGAGTGAAATTAAAGAATTGATCAAATTGGTGAATGAAACTTCCGTACATGAACTGGAAATTGAAAATGAGGGCACGCGCCTCGTGATTCGCAAACCGGGCAAAACGGAAGTGGTTCAGGTACAACCAGCGGTTCAACAAGCCGTTCCTGCTCCTGTCCCTCAGGTGCAGCAAGAAGTGAAGGCCGCAGCTGAACCGGCGGAGCAGAAGCCCCAGGATCCTAGTTTACATACAATTGTATCCCCGATGGTGGGTACGTTCTATCGTGCCTCGTCACCTGACGCAACTCCTTTTGCCAATGTAGGGGACCGGGTTTCCGCAAAGACCGTCGTTTGCATTATCGAAGCGATGAAGCTGATGAACGAGATCGAAGCCGAAATCAATGGTCAGATCGTCGATGTATTGGTTGAAAATGGCCAGCTTGTGGAGTATGGTCAGCCCCTCTTCTTGGTGAAGCCGGAATAAAAGCGCTTTTAATTAAGGTACCAGGAGGAATAAAACGATGAAATTTCATAAAATACTGATTGCCAACCGCGGCGAAATCGCGGTTCGGATTATACGAGCCTGCCGGGAGCTCAACATTTCTACCGTAGCGGTTTATTCCGAAGCCGACAAAGATTCGCTTCATGTACGTCTGGCTGATGAGGCGTACTGTATTGGTCCTACGCTTGCCAAAGACAGCTATCTTAATTTCACGAACCTGATGAGCATTGCGACGCTTACAGAATGCGATGCCATCCATCCGGGCTACGGCTTTTTGTCCGAAAATGCGGACTTCGCGGAAATCTGCGATTCCTGCAATATCACTTTTATCGGCCCTTCGGCAAACGCCATCAGCCGGATGGGCGACAAGTCCGTAGCTAAGCAGACGATGAAGGACGCCGGGGTGCCGGTCATACCCGGTTCTGACGGCATCATCGAGGATTTGGATGAGGCGGTTAAAGTTGCCAAGGAAATCGGCTATCCAGTGATCATCAAAGCTACGGCGGGCGGGGGCGGCAAAGGCATCCGCCTGGCGGAGAATGAAGCTGCACTGATTCAGCAGATTACGACTGCGCAGCAGGAAGCGGAGAAGGCGTTCGGCAATGCCGGCGTTTATTTGGAGAAATACCTGACAGGCATGAAGCATGTGGAGATCCAGATTATGGCGGACCGTCACGGCAATGCGGTGTATCTCGGAGAGCGCGACTGTTCGGTGCAGCGCCGCCGCCAGAAGCTGGTGGAAGAAGCTCCTTGCCCTGTTCTGTCCGAGGACAAACGCAAAGAAATGGGTGAAGCGGCCGTCCGAGCGGCGCTCGCAGTGAGCTATTCCGGCGCGGGGACGCTTGAGTTCCTGTTTGGTCCGGACGGACAATTTTATTTCATGGAAATGAATACGCGGATTCAGGTCGAGCATCCGGTGACGGAAATGGTAACCGGCGTCGATTTGATTAAAGAGATGATTTCGGTGGCCGAAGGCAATCCGCTATCCTTCAAGCAGGACGAAGTCGTTCTGAACGGCTGGTCCATTGAATGCCGGATCAATGCCGAAGACCCGTCACGCAATTTTCTGCCGGCTCCAGGGAAGATCCAGTTCTATCTTCCTCCCGGCGGTCCTGGAGTTCGGGTGGACAGCGGGGCGTACCCGGGGTACACCATTTCTCCTTTTTACGATTCCATGATTGCGAAGCTGATTGTATGGGCTCCGACGCGCGAAGAAGCGATTGTCAAAATGAAGCGCGCCTTGGCCGAGTTTGCGATCGAAGGGATTCAAACAACTATTCCGTTTCACCAGAAGCTGCTGGAACATCCGGTATTTGTCCGCGGTGATTTTGATATCAAATTTCTGGAAGAGAACGAGATCTAAAGAACTGGACCAAGTTTGTCATAATAGGGGCAAAATGATATAGTATTTATAATAAGTGCGCTTGCCTCTATCGATGCGGGGACTTTCGCAACTTACCTGAGAGGTGGAGAAGAACATGAGTACTTTGCCGACTGAATTTGAACGTACCGATATTGGAGAAATTCAAATCGCGCCTGAAGTCATTGAAGTCATTGCCGGGCTTTCAACCGTGGAAGTGAAGGGCGTTGCCGGCATGAGCGGCGGTTTCGCCGGAGGTATTGCCGAACTGCTTGGACGAAAGAATTTGTCCAAAGGCGTGAAAGTGGAAGTAGGCCAGCGCGAAGCGGCTGTTGACGTTTCGATTATTGTGGAATACGGCAACCGGATTCCTGAAGTGGCGACAGAAGTTCAGCGCAATGTCAAACGGTCCATCGAACAGATGACGGGACTTTCCGTTGTGGAAGTGAACGTGCACATTCATGATGTGATTTTCAAGCCGGCTGACAAGGCGGAAGAAACAACGGACCTCAGCAACAGGGTAAAATAAATGACAATTAAACCCCCGACGATTCTTGTCAGGGGTTTACTATAATTTAAGGAGGCTGCAAGCTTCGTGGCAAAAATTTTGGACAGACTTTTGCTGTTTATATACAGTCTCAGTATCGGCATAGTATGTGTGATTGCAATCCTCCTGCTGACAAATGCGGTGCCGGTTTCTTTTGATGCCCTTCAAAAGGACACTCTTTATATTTCCGCATTGGTTATTGCTGCGGTGCTGTTTTTGCTGAGCGTCCGCTTCTTTTACATCTCCATCCGGCGGGACAGGGCTTCGCTGCCGTCGATTGACCAAAGAACGGATTATGGGGATATTCAGATTTCAGTGGAAACGATCGAGAATCTGTCTTATAAAGCTGCTACGCGCATTCGCGGTGTAAGAGATGTCAAGACCCGAATCCGCGTCTCGGATGCAGGACTCGAAATTCATATTCGTGCGCTGGTGGATGGAGAAACGGCAATCCCGCCGCTTACGGAAGAAGTGCAGAAACAGGTTCATGACCATGTAGAGGAAATTACTGGCATTCCGGTTTCTTTTGTCACCGTGTACATAGCCAACCTTGTACAATCGCCTGTCATCAAAAGCCGGGTTGAATAGGGGGAGAACGTCCCGATGTTTTGGAAAGAAATGTGGAGCAGCTATAGGGGACGCTTGCTGGGAGTGGCAGCTGCTGTTTTTTTGATTATCATTTATTTGATTTCCGGGTTTTGGAACATGTTGTTCTGCGCTCTTGTCCTCTATATCGGT
This sequence comes from Paenibacillus caui, assembly GCF_019904135.1. Taxonomy (GTDB): domain Bacteria; phylum Bacillota; class Bacilli; order Paenibacillales; family Paenibacillaceae; genus Fontibacillus; species Fontibacillus caui. The sequence goes on from NZ_JAIOGQ010000004.1 coordinate 33,229, forward strand.
TATACGGTAGGCAAATATAAAGATTTGGACCAAGGCTCTTTGATACCATGGAAAGAATTGAGGGACTGGCTTGGCAACCGCTGACGTCCTTTCAAATAATTCCTGTGATACGCTTTTCTCCCTGCAAACCAGAGCTTAGCTGAATAATGCCTCATTTGGCGGTGGAGAATAGCATGTCACAGGTTTTTTCGTTTTATGACAAGTATTGAATTAATATCAGGAGGAAATCCAGTGAAAAGACGTTTAATTAGAGAAATCGCGGTTCAAAGCTTGTACCAGATGGAAATGAATGAGGTGAACGCGGAAGAGGCGATTACGATGCTGCTTGCCGAAGCCGCAGGCGACAATGAAAGCGCGGTGGGCAGTATCAAAGACCCTGAGGCCGCACAATCATTGATCCTGGAGCTTGTTGCCGGGGTTTCCGCTAACAAGACGGCGATTGACGGCATGCTGGAGCAGTATCTGAAGGGGTGGCAAATCAGCCGCTTGTCCCGTGTCGATCGTCAAATTCTTCGCCTTGCGGCATACGAAATGGTCTTTCGCGATGACGTTCCGGCTAAAGTTGCTGTTAACGAAGCGATCGAGCTTTCCAAGCATTTTGGAACCGAGGAATCGGGCAAGTTTGTAAACGGTGTTCTGGGCAAGATGATCCAGGATATCGATCAATCACAACAACAATCAAATCATATGCATAAGGAGTAGGAGAATCATGAGCGCAACCATTATTAACGGAAAACAGGTTTCGGCAGATATTCGCAGCCAGCTGCGTCAGGAAGTGGATGCTTTGAAGGCTAAGGGCGTTCAGCCCGGTCTGGCCGTTGTCCTGGTAGGCGAGGATCCTGCATCGCAGGTTTACGTTCGCAACAAAGAGAAGGCCTGCATCGATCTTGGTTACTACTCGGAGGTACATCGCCTTCCGGCTTCGACGACCCAGGAAGAACTGCTTGGGCTGATCGACAAGCTGAACGGACAAGCCACGATCCACGGGATTCTTGTACAGCTTCCGTTGCCGTCCCATATTGTCGAGAAGCCGGTGATCGACGCCATTGCGGTTGAAAAAGACGTTGACGGATTCCATCCGGTAAACGTAGGCAATCTGGTCATCGGGGACGACAGCCTTCTGCCGTGTACGCCAGCAGGCGTTATTGAGCTGATCAAGCGGACAGGCATTGAGATGAGCGGCAAGCACGCGGTTGTCATCGGACGCAGCAATATTGTCGGCAAACCGGTATCGCTGCTGCTGCAGCGCGAGAATGCAACGGTGACGATGTGCCATTCCCGCACAAGCAACATGAAAGAATTGACCAAACAGGCAGACATTCTTGTGGTCGCAATTGGACGGGCCAATTTTGTGGACGCTTCTTATGTCAAACCCGGGGCGGTTGTCATTGATGTCGGCATGAACCGGCTGGACAGCGGCAAGCTTGCGGGTGATGTCGACTTCGCCAGTGTTCAGGAAATTTCCGGTCCGATTACGCCGGTGCCCGGCGGTGTAGGCCCGATGACCATCACGATGCTGATGAAGAATACTTTGATTGCCGCCAAGCGGCTGAACGGGTTAGCCTGAGGCTTTTCCGGCATGAAAGCGGCCTGATAAAAGGGGGCTTGGCTTATATGGAACAGCGCATCTATTCAATCAAGGAACTGAACCGATATATCCGCATGAAAATGGAAAGCGATCCGCTGCTTTCAGAGGTATGGATCCGCGGCGAAATATCCAACTTTACGCACCATTCGAGCGGGCATATGTATTTTACGCTGAAGGATGCGGACAGCCGGATCAAATGCATCATGTTTGCTTCGCACAACCAGCGGCTGCCTTTTATGCCGAAAGAAGGGGCGAGAGTGATCGCCAGGGGCAATGTTTCGGTGTATGAACGGGATGGACAATACCAGTTCTATGCCACGCATATGCAGCCTGACGGTATTGGCAGTCTGTACCTGGCTTATGAGCAGCTTAAGAAAAAGCTGGAGCTGGAAGGGCTATTTGATCCCGATCGCAAAAAAGAGATTCCGAAGTTCCCGCGCAGCATAGGCCTAGTGACTTCGCCGACAGGCGCGGCAGTCCGCGATATTATGATCACGCTTCAGCGCCGGTATCCGCAGGCCCATATCGTCCTTTATCCCGTGCTTGTTCAGGGCAAGGGGGCGGCCCCTTCAATTGTGAAGGCGATCCGTGAGCTGAATATCATGAACGAAGCCGATGTCCTTATTGTCGGCAGAGGGGGCGGATCTCTTGAGGAGCTGTGGGCTTTTAACGAGGAAATGGTCGCGCGGGCCATTTACGAGTCCGTAATTCCGATCATTTCGGCGGTTGGCCATGAGACGGATTTTACCATCGCTGATTTTGTGGCGGATTTAAGGGCGGCGACGCCGACGGCAGCCGCCGAGCTGGCCGTTCCCCATATCGCCGAGCTGAAGGAGTCGCTGCTTAAGCTTGAGCGCTCGCTGCGGCAGGGGCTTCAGCATAAAGCGGCCAGAGAACGCGAGCGGCTTGACCGGCTGCAGCGGTCTCCTGCCCTGACCCAGCCGCGCCGCCAGCTGCTTCAGCACGTCCAGCGTCTGGATATGCTGAAGCATCGGTTGTCCGGAACGATGGACGGCAAGGTGAAGCTTGCGGCAGGGCGGTACGGAAAGCTGCACGAAATGCTGCTTCGCTTTCATCCCGAATCCCAGCTGCTTCATGCCTCCCGGCGGGAAGCCGAGCTTACCCGCCAGCTGAAGCAGAGCATGACTTCGATCCTCAAGGATCGTTCAGCGCAGCTGAATGCAGCGATCAGACAGCTTGACGCGCTAAGTCCGCTAAAGGTAATGAGCCGGGGCTACAGCCTGGTTTATGACGCTGCCGGACAGAGGCTGATTAAATCACTTCGCCAGGTTCAGCCCGGCGATCTTGTGAAAGTAAAAGTGACGGACGGAGAACTGGACTGCCAGGTATGGGGCATGAAGCCGGAAGGAGAGAACGATGGAACAGGAAATTAGCTTTGAAGAGGCCATGAACCAGCTGGAAGCGATCGTCTCCGAGCTGGAGAATGGGGATGTGCCCCTGGAAAAGGCGATTGACTTATTCCAAAAGGGCATGAAGCTGTCCCAATTGTGCGGACAAAAGCTGGAGCAGGTTGAACGCAAGATCGAAATGATTGTAGAGGTTGACGGGGCTCCCGCCAAGAAGCCTTACACAGAGCCTAACGGGGGAAGCGGTGATCAGGCTTGAGCCCGGCAGCTTCCTTCAAAATATACATGCAAGAAATATGTGACCTTGTCAATCTTGAACTGGAAAGCTTTCTTCCGGATGAATGGAACGTTCCGGATACCTTAAGGAAAGCGATGGATTATTCGCTTACGGCGGGAGGAAAACGTCTTCGTCCCGTCCTTGTTGTCGCTGCGGCAGAAAGCCTCGGTGGGAGCAGGGAAGCGGCATTGCCGGTCGCCTGTGCGGTCGAAATGATTCATACCTACTCCCTGATTCATGACGATCTCCCTGCTATGGACAACGACGATTACCGCAGAGGCAAGCCTACGAATCACAAGGTGTTTGGCGAAGCTTCGGCCATTCTCGCCGGAGACGGACTGCTTACCCATGCTTTCTACAGCGTAGTGCAGTCCACGAAGCGTTACCATGTCCCCGCCGAGCAGACGCTCGCCATCGTTGAAGAGCTGTCCCGTTATGCCGGACCTTGCGGCATGGTCGGCGGCCAGGCTGCCGATATGGAAGCGGAGCAGGGAGCGACGAATTTGGAAGGGCTCCGCTATATTCATGAGCACAAAACCGGCGACCTCATTGTTTTTTCCCTGAAAGCGGGAGGGCGCATCGCTTCGGCATCCTCAGAGCAACTCGAGGCGCTTGAACGCTTCGGCCGCTGCCTAGGGACTGCCTTTCAAATTCAGGACGATATTCTGGATCTGATTGGCGACGAATCGAAGCTTGGCAAGAAAACGAACAGCGACGTTAAGATGCAGAAAGTGACCTATCCTTTTTTTCTGGGGCTGGAAGCCTCTCAAAAGGAAGCGGATCGTCTGATTTCCGAAGCCAAGGAGGCTATTGAAGGCGGGATTATTCCGAAGCCGCAGCGTCTGCTTGAATTGTCCGATTATTTGCTGAAACGGGATCACTGATCCGTACATGAACATAAATAAGTCCGATAACGGCAAAACCGGCGCCGAATGACCTCGTATCTCGAAGTATAGGCTCTGGTTTTGCCGTTATTTCTGCTATGCCGTCTTTTATGTTATAATTGGGGGCAAAACTACAGTTAGTTATTTCAAACAAAAGGAAAGCGGGGAATTTTAGATGCTGCTTTCGCAAATCAACGGGCCGGCAGACTTAAAGCGTTTGTCCGTAGATGAGCTTGCACCGCTGGCGGCAGAGATCCGTCAATTTCTCATTGAGAAGCTGTCCGTCACAGGCGGTCATCTTGCTTCCAACCTGGGGGTCGTCGAGCTCACAGTCGCCCTCCATTACTGTTATGACAGCCCTAAAGACAAATTTATTTTTGATGTGGGCCACCAGGCTTACGTTCACAAAATATTGACCGGACGCAAGGATAAATTCGATACGCTTCGCAAGCTGGATGGCCTATGCGGCTTCGTGAAACGCTGCGAAAGCGAACACGATGTATGGGAAGCCGGGCACAGCAGCACCTCTCTGTCTGCCGCAATGGGCATGGCTTTGGCCAGAGATCTCAAAGGGGAAGACAACAAAGTGATTCCCGTCATTGGGGATGGAGCCCTAACCGGCGGAATGGCTTTTGAAGCGCTCAACCATATCGGCCACGAGAAGAAGAAATTGATGGTTATTCTTAACGATAATGAAATGTCGATCGCGCCGAATGTAGGGGCGATGCATAACTACTTGTCCCGGATTCGTTCGGATCGCACTTACCTAAGGGCAAAGGATGAAATTGAAGTCTTGTTGAGGAAGATTCCGGCCATTGGCGGGAAGCTGGCCAAAACCGCGGAGAAAGTTAAAGACAGTCTGAAGTATATGATGGTGCCCGGCATTTTGTTCGAGGAGCTTGGGTTTACGTACCTGGGACCTGTTGATGGGCACGATATAACGAAACTGATCGATTCGTTCAAGCAGGCCGACAATGTTGACGGACCGGTCCTGCTCCATGTGCGCACAACAAAAGGAAAAGGCTATAAGCCTGCCGAAGCGGATTCCCATAAATGGCACGGCATTACGCCTTACAAGATCGAGTCCGGCCAAGTGCTGAAGGCGGTCGGCAACCCGATGTATACCGAAGTCTTCGGGCAGACGCTCATCGAGCTTGCCGAGCAGGATAAGCGGATTGTTGCCGTCACTCCAGCCATGCCGGGAGGATCGGGACTGATCCCGTTTGCCGGCCGTTTTCCGGATCGAATGATCGATGTAGGCATTGCCGAGCAGCATGCGGCTACCATGTGCGCAGCCTTGGCGCTTGAGGGGATGAAACCTGTGTTTGCGGTTTACTCCACCTTCATGCAGCGGGCGTATGACCAGATTGTCCACGATATTTGCCGGCATAATGCCAATGTCATGTTTGCTATTGACCGCGCTGGCTTTGTCGGCGCCGACGGCGAGACCCATCAGGGCGTCTATGATATTGCGTTCATGCGCCATATTCCCAATATCGTGCTGATGATGCCCAAGGACGAGAACGAATTGCGCCATATGATGAAGACGGCGCTGGATTATGACGATGGGCCGATTGCTTATCGCTATCCGCGTATCAACGGCACGGGCGTCAAACTGGATCAAGTGCTGCAGGCCATTCCGATCGGAAGCTGGGAGAAGCTTCGGGAAGGGGAAGGCATTGCCATTGCGGCCGCTGGTCCAATGGTGCAAATTGCCGAGGAAGCTGCGGAGCATCTGAAATCAAGCGGCATTAAAGTAACCGTCGTTAACGCCCGGTTTTTGAAGCCGCTCGATCATCATATGCTGCTGGAGCTGGCGAATACCCACCGGACGGTCATTGTACTTGAAGAAGCCTGCCAGGCCGGCAGCCTTGGAAGCGCCGTGCTCGAATTTTATGCCGAACATGAGGTTACAGGCTGTGACGTTAAACTGATGGGCATTCCGGACCGTTTCATCGAGCATGGCAGCGTGAAAGAGCAGCGCGAGCAGGTCGGACTTACAGTCGACGCCGTTGTTCAAAAGGTTCTGCATACGAGATCGGAACAAGCTTTTGCTTACGGCAAAAAAACGTTACCGTCTTAGCACGGGGGCAGGGATGAATCAATCGGATAAAGACAGGAGAAAGAAATGTCAGGTTCAAGTTCCAAAGAACGTGTTGATGTACTGCTAGTAGAGCAGGGTTATTTTGACAGTCGGGAAAAAGCAAAAGCCGCCATTATGGCCGGACTTGTCTATGATGAGCATGGACGTGTGGAGAAAGCCGGAACCAAGCTTTCCAGAGACTGTGTCCTTAAGGTTAAGGGAGCCGTACATCCATATGTAAGCAGAGGCGGCCTCAAGCTCGAAAAGGCGATTAAGGCATTCGGGATCGATCTTGGAGACAGGGTCATGCTTGATATCGGCTCGTCAACGGGAGGCTTCACGGACTGTGCGCTTCAGCATGGCGCTTCATACGTCTATGCCATCGATGTGGGATACAACCAGCTTGACTGGAGCCTGCGCAATGACGAAAGAGTTAATGTGAAGGAGCGGACCAACTTCCGCTATATGACCCCTGAGGATCTCGACGGACCTTCACCAAACTTCGCCAGCATTGATGTTTCCTTCATCTCGCTGCGGATGATCTTACCGCCGCTCATGGCCTTGCTTAAGAAGCCTGCGGATATAGTCGCGCTGATCAAGCCCCAGTTCGAGGCGGGGCGGGAAAAGGTCGGCAAATCAGGTGTTGTCAGGGATCCGAAAGTGCATGAGGAAGTGCTGGTTACCGTTTTGACCTTCGCAGATGAGCTCGGTCTGGATTTAAAGGGACTGACGTTTTCGCCGATTACCGGGGGAGAAGGAAATATAGAATTTCTGGCTCATTTCGGCTTGAGAGCCGGAAATGATATAGAAGTGCCGGGGTCAGGTTCCGCCGAGCAGGGTCGTTTGACCGAACTGGCCAAGGAAACGGTCGAACAAGCGTCAAGGACCTTCCAGAGTGCCACTGGAAACTGAATATGCGGTTAACAACAAGGCTTCTGCGGAGTTTTTCATTCTCCCGGAAGCCTTTTGTGATAATTCGGATTGATTTACGAACGTTTGTTTGACTATAATATAGAGGCAAAGATGAATATTCTGCATAATTGTGTAAGCGCTATGTACTTACGGTTTAGGCTTTCCTTTATTGGCAATCCAAACATTAAAGTGAGGTGCAGCGGGTGGGATCTGGATCTGATGTATGGCTGATGGCGATATTGGCTCTTCTGGTCGTTGTTCTCCTGTGGAGATCTTTTTCATCATGGCTGTACAGACCTGCTCCCTTCAAGCCGGGCATCGGCTTTGAGGTCAATGAACGGATTGAACGAACACCTTCTGTGGATCTGCTGGAACAGCGCGGATATGAGGTAGTGAGCGGGAAGCTGAAGGTTCCGCTTGCTTTCGATTGTGATGAACAGCTGCTGTACAGCCGGCTTTTTATCGATTATGTCGCCCATAAAGACGGGGAATACTTTTTGGTTAAGGAAGCGCGTGACAGGAAGCCGGTGGACTGGACGGGAAGCGGGGTTCGGGATGCTCTGCTGCCGTATCTGCTGCTTTATCCGGACTGTGAAGGATTGTTATATATAAATGGCGAAATCAATGAAATTCGAAAGATCCGTTTGGTTCAAGATGAAGAATATTGAGTACTAGCCCTCTTGGGCAGGTGGAGGAATTGCATGAAAGGTCTGCGTCATATTAAAATTCGCGAAATTATATCCCAACAGGACATTGAAACACAGGACGAGCTGGTCGATGCGCTCAGGAAAGCCGGTTTTCAGGTTACCCAGGCGACGGTTTCAAGGGATATCAAGGAACTGCTGCTCATCAAAGTCCCAACGGACGACGGACGGTATAAATATTCAATGCCGACCGATCAGCGGTACAACCCCATACAGAAGTTGAAGAGGTCCCTGGTGGACAGCTTTGTCCATATCGACTATACAGGAAATCTTGTTGTCATGAAATGCTTGCCGGGTACGGCCAATTCGGTAGCCGTTCTGATCGATAATATGGAATGGTCCGAAATAATGGGAACCATCTGCGGTGATGATACCATTCTATTGATTTGCCGTACGGAGGAGAATAGCGTTTCGGTTGTTGAGCAGATTATGGGCTTTATTTCTTGAAATACATGAAAATATATTTTTTCTCGTATTTTGCTTACTTCCACTCTATAAGAGGAATTTAGGAGGGGCTGGCGTGTTATTTTCTTTATCGATTCGCAATTTGGCAGTCGTTGAAGCCGTCGACATTACCTTTGATCGGGGATTTCATGTGCTTACGGGGGAGACTGGTGCAGGTAAATCGATTATTATTGATGCGCTCAGCTTGATCGCGGGCGCCAGAGGGTCGGCGGACCTGATTCGTTATGGCTGCGAGAAGGCCGAGATGGAAGCCTCCTTCGATCTGCCCGCAAACCATCCCGTTTGGGAGAAGCTGAAGGATTTCGGCTTGAACGCGGATCCGGGAGAACTTTTGATTATCCGCCGTGACATCAGCCTTCAGGGTAAAAGCACTTCGCGCATCAACGGACAGCTGGTCAATTTGACCATGCTGCGTGAAGTAGGAGAAAGGCTGATCAATATTCACGGCCAGCACGAGCATCAAACGCTGCTTCGGCCGGATCGTCATCTTGATCTGCTGGATGCTTACGGAGGCTCCTTGATTGCCCCGCTAAAAGCCAAATATCAGGAGACTTACGCCGAGTTTGCCAAGACAAACCGGGAGTGGAACGAACTGAGGAACACAAGTCAGAAAATGTTCCAGATGCTGGATCTGTACCGTTTTCAGCTGGAAGAAATCGCTGCTGCGAAACTGAAAATAGGCGAAGATGAATTACTGGCCGAAGAAAAGCTCAAACTATCCCACAGCGAGAAGATGATGGATTCCGTTTCTGGAGCATACGAATTGTTGTACGGTCAGCAAGGTCTGGATACGATTGCCAAGACGATCTCCCGTCTTGAAGACATTTCGGATTACGACAGCAAAAAGATCAGCCCGCTTGTTGAGCAGCTTCAGACTGCCTACTACCAGCTTGAGGACGCGGCTTTTGCTCTCAGGGATTACCGCGACAGCCTGGAATTCAATCCGGAGCGGCTGCGGGAAGTTGAAGACCGGCTTGACGAACTTTCTTCGCTTCGCCGCAAATATGGCGATTCCGTTGAAGCTATTCTGAATTATTATGAGAACATTCGCCGGGAAACCGAAACTTTGGAGAACAAAGATGAAATTCTGGATCAGCTGCAGGCTAAACGGGAAACGCTTCTTAAGCGACTTCTTGATGAAGCCGAAGCACTCAGCGCGGCAAGATCTAGCTGCGCCGCCGATCTGGCCGCTCAAATTGAAGGAGAACTCAGGGACCTGCAAATGCAGCGGACTTCCTTAAAGGTTGAGCTTGGTGTAATCGAAGATCCTTCCGGGGTTGAATGGAAGGACAAAGCAATCCGCTTGGGGAAGCAGGGCATGGATACAGCGGAATTTCTCATATCCCCGAACCCGGGCGAGCCGTTAAGACCGCTTAGCAAAATCGCGTCCGGCGGAGAGCTTTCACGGATGATGCTGGCGCTCAAGAGTATATTTGCAAAGCATGATCAGGTGCCTGTGCTTATATTTGACGAGGTGGATACCGGGGTTAGCGGCAGAGCTGCCCAATCGATTGCGGAGAAGCTGTGCAAGCTTTCGGCATCGTGCCAGGTCTTCTCGATCACCCATTTGCCGCAGGTGGCATGCATGGCCGATAAACAGTTTCTGATTGAGAAGACGGTATTGGACGACAGAACGATGACGGTGGTCGAACCGCTTAGCGAGGAAGGGCGGATCAAGGAGCTTGCGCGCATGCTGGGCGGGGTCGAAATTACCGAAAGAACGCTGCATCATGCTCAGGAAATGCTGAATATGGCCCAAGCTCAAAAGGGTATTTTTTAAGCTTGGAACAATGATTAACAGTAATAAAACGACTGGCCGGGGGTATCTTAAGGTTACGCAATTGGCGACCCACCTTTTCGTCAAGCGAAAGAAGCAAAGGGAGCGTGACAGCCATTGAACCGTAACCTTAAGCACAGAATTCTCGGTCTTTTCGTTGCTTTCTTTTTTTGTTTCCTTGGCAGCACAGCAGCTGCGGAACACCCACTTCTGACCAGTGAGCTCCGCATGTTCGAAGGACAGGCAGCACAGCTTACGCTGCCGGCCGGGGCTCAGGCTACACTCAATCGTCCGGGCGTCGTCGCCATGAATGGGCGTCTTGGACTTGAGGCTAAGGTGGAACCGGGGCACCCTCTGAAGCTCACATCATTGACCAGCGGCCGTACCGATTTGAAGCTGAAGCTGTTCGGCAAATTCCCTTATAAGACCGTACGCGTAGATGTATTTCCAGACTTGAAAGTAATACCTGGCGGTCAAACAATCGGGGTAAAGGTCAAATCGGACGGGATTCTGGTTGTGGGACATCATCAGATCACAAGTGCTCATGGTAAAGTTTCTCCGGGTGAAGAAGCGGGAATCAAACTGGGGGATTTAATTACCCATTTGAATGGGACAAAGCTTAAAGATGCCAAAGAAGTAACCGGCATTGTGGAGAAAGCCGGCAGGAGCAAGAAACCAATTGATGTAGTTTATAAACGCGGCAATGAAGTAAGAACGACCAAGCTGACGCCGGGGTACGATGAGAAAGACAAACTTTGGAGACTCGGGCTTTATATTCGTGACTCTGCTGCAGGGGTTGGGACTTTAACTTTTTATGCGCCGCAGCAGGGAGTCTACGGTGCACTCGGCCATGTCATTACCGATATGAACACGCAGACACCGATTGTGGTGGGCAGCGGCCAGGTTGTGCAATCCAGTGTAACTTCCATTTCAAAAAGCGAAAATGGGGAACCAGGTGAGAAAAGAGCTATCTTTGTTAAAGAAGGCAAGCAGCTTGGAACGATCGAACGCAACACGAATTTCGGGATCTTCGGAAAAATGAATCGGAATCCTGACCACAGTCTCTACGGAGAGCCGGTACCGGTCGCTTTTGCCGAAGAGGTGAAAGAAGGCCCTGCCGAAATTCTGACGGTTGTAAACGGCCAGCAGGTGGAACGGTTCAAAGTAGAAGTGGTGCATGTGACGAAGCAGAATACGCCTGCAACGAAAGGCTTGGTGATCCGGATTACGGATCCGAAGCTGATTAATAAAACAGGCGGGATCGTGCAGGGAATGAGCGGCAGTCCAATTATGCAAAACGGCAAACTGATCGGCGCTGTTACCCATGTTTTTGTGAATGACCCAAAATCGGGATATGGCTGCTTTATTGAATGGATGCTGAGGGATGCCGGAATTACAATCGCTCCCGAGAAAGAAAACAATCTTAAGGCGGGATGACCCCTTAAGATTGTTTTCTTTCTGAATATGTCGAAACAAAACGAAAAAACAATGATTATGTAGATAAATAAATAATTATATCTCAGTATTAAAAAAAAATAAAGAAAAATAATTTTCGACAGAAGGGATTCCGCCAGCAGTGTCGAAAAGATATTACCAGAGGAAAAAACTACAGAAATATTCACACATTCTAAGGAGGAAACAGTCTTGCAAAAGATAGAGGTATTGTTGGCGGACGATAATCGGGAATTTACGAATTTACTTGCGGAATATATTTCCGAACAAGACGACATGATCGTCTCGGGCATTGCTTATAATGGGGAAGAAGTGCTTCAAACCATTGAACAGGCAGCTAAATTACCTGATGTACTCATACTGGATATCATTATGCCTCATCTCGATGGACTTGGCGTACTTGAACGTTTGCGTGAAATGAATTTGAATCCTCAGCCTAAAATTATTATGCTAACCGCATTCGGTCAGGAGAACATTACCCAACGGGCCGTACAGCTCGGGGCCTCTTATTATATTTTAAAACCTTTTGATATGGACGTACTGGCCAGCCGTATTCGTCAGCTTGTAAACGTTCAGGCACTGACTACGGGAAATGCGCCGGCTTCTTCATTGTTTGTGAAATCCAATAATGTAGTTCCTCTTGCCAAAGGCAAAAACCTGGACGCCAATATTACGTCGATCATTCATGAAATCGGTGTCCCCGCTCATATTAAAGGCTACCAGTATCTTCGTGAAGCGATTACGATGGTGTACAACAACATCGAGATTCTTGGCGCCATTACCAAAACGCTGTACCCGGCCATCGCCGAAAAATTCAAAACAACTCCTTCCCGCGTGGAACGCGCCATCCGCCATGCGATCGAGGTCGCATGGACGCGCGGCAACATCGACTCCATCAGCCACCTGTTCGGCTACACGATCAACATCAGCAAATCGAAGCCGACGAACAGCGAATTCATCGCGATGGTGGCGGATAAGCTGCGGATCGAGCATAAGGTGTCGTGAAAGCCGGAAGAAGACTGATACAGCAAGGGATTACTGGTTTTGGAAAAAAGATTACATTCAGAACAATTTTGCGTATAAATGTTTGATTCTATTGGTTTTAAACCAACAAATATCTTCTTGGTACATGTATAAATTTCACTCCTTTGTTCACTGTGGGCAAAAACCACCAACAAAGGAGTGTTTTTATTTATGACGGATTTTCAGTTCCAAATCAAAAATTTTATGCTTTACTGTAGATCAAGGAACTTGGCAAAAAAGACATTAGCGAGTTACGAGCAAACGTTAAAGTTGTTTGGTGTTTACCTGAAGGAACATTTTCAAATTGAAGATGCGAAACGGGTTCAATCGAGACACATTAGACAGTATGTAAAACACATATTATAATACAATATGTATTTTTATTTATTTTGAAAATATTACATATATTATTCCATTTGTATAATTTTAGTGTATAATAATAGTTGTCGGGCCGACGAAAATAATATAAGGAGGAGTTATTTTGAGAATTTTTAAATTTGTTCTATGTCTTGGCTTATTAACCTTTATTTATTCTTCTGCATCTATTAATAACGCTAAAGCCGCCACCACAGATTCCACTACGATGGAATACAACCTAGATACTGTAAAACTAAGTGAATTTAGTCACAACATAAATGAATTAAAAAGCTTTATAAATATTCCTGGGAACACCATCATATTCAAAGGAGAAGTTATTGATAAATTACCGCTTTATCGAGCGATTTTGCAACCGCTTCACATTCCTTTATTCTTAGAAGATGATGAGTTTTCCAAAATTAATCCTGACGCACAATTAAATTCTGACACTAATTCATTGATAAATGAAGAAAAGAATATTATCGTTCCAAGCAAAACAACTTTGATAGCTGTTTATAATGCAAATGGTAAAATTACCGTTCTTCAAAATGAGGAACCTATTGCTGATATGAGCAAGGTTAAATCATTTAAAAAATTTGTGAATACAGAAGATGAGAATCAATTTGTTCAAGAATTTAAAGACGATATGAATAGAAAAATATCTAAGAATAATCAAGATGTTGTCTCTACCACTAGTGTAGGCGACATATTGACCAGCATTAGGAAGACATTTTCAGTTAATGGTTCCTATACCCCACCAGGGGGATCTAATGTAAGTTATATTGCTGGTCAAGCTGTAACTGATTATATTTTGTACGCAAATTCAACAGGCACACATTTTTTTGTTAAAGCTGACTCTCAGATAGCTCCAGCAGGAGTAGCAGATTCAAATAATTCTGTCTGGACGGCTGGTTATAAATCCAACATTAGAACCAATTCAAGTTCAAACTATCTTATAAGTTGGTCTCCTAATACAACTGGACTGTCATTGGATAGTGGCACTGAATATCAAATTGGTGCAAATGTTAGCGGAACGGGAATTGAATTAAGTTTTAATTATACGTGGCAAGGCAAATCATCAACTACTATGCAAGGATTAGGCGACAAAACTACTGGACTAACTACAAATTATTACTTAAGAAACGGAAGTTTATATTCTGGATACGGATTAGCGAGCTCCAAATTTACGGTAGGTCATGGAGCACTGATCAACGCCACCAATAAAATTCTTTCCTTCTCTGCCAGTCATCAATTTGGAAATGGTGACATGTATTCAAACGGTCTCACATGGTATAGCACAACTGCAACTAATTTATCTTACGCTTTCTAATTAACTAGACATTCTACCTAAGAGAGTATAATATCTCTTAGGTAGAATTATTTTCAAAAGGAGGTAAATTATGATTAGGATCTTTTTGGGATGTACATCGCTAATTTCCGCTGTAATAATTCTTTGTACAGGATTTATCATCTCGGGGCTAAGGTCAGTACATTACTCCAACAATGTTAATGTAGGTGCATTCAGGTATAATCTTTTTAATATTAGTTCCTCATGGTTTGTTGTACCTATTTTATTAGTAATTATTGCTGTACTTTTAATATATTCAGCGAGTAACGATAAAAATTGATATTATATCTAGATCGGTAAACTAGTTTAATTGTTTATCGATCTTTTTGCTTCGTCGCTATACTTAATGGTTGAATCATAGAAAAGTAGTCAATACTGCTCAGTAATACGTGAATAGGAGCAGATTGGCAAATGTGAACCTCATTTAGCAGTAATGAAAACATCATCATGGAAATGTTCAAACTGGCCTTACAATTGGAAGATCCTTGGAAGATAACTCATGTTGAATTCAACGATCAGGACCAAGCGTGGCATTTGGACTTGGATTTTGAACGAGGCGCTGCATTTACATGCCCCTGTGCGGGGCTGCATGCAGGGCCTATGACAGCGACATCAATGGAAAACGTTCATGCATGCGAGAATGCCACGGGTAAAGTGTCCCTCCTGCAGCAAATTGACTCAAGTCTATGCCAAGTGGGCCAGGCCTCTTTCGCATTTCACGCTGCTGTTCGAAGCCTGGGCTATGCGCTTGATGTCCGAAATGCCGGTTAACGCCGCTGCTCCATGATACCCGTATGTGGCGGATCTTCCACTACTACGTGGACAAAGCCATGTCGGAACTGGATGTGTCAAACGTGAAGCGGATCGCTATTGATGAAACCTCCTCCAGAAGGGCATAATAAACATTCATCCACTACTCTTAAAGCTCATAAACACTTCTGCTGAAACCCGATAAATATTCGTTTTTAGTGGTTTGATTATATAATTGAAGTAACCTCATTGACAGTACACGATTGCCCGTCCAAACCCTTGATACACAAGGGCGCGGCAACATCGACTCGATCAGCCACCTGTTAGGCTATACGATCAACATCAGCAAATCCAAACCAACGAACTCCGAGTTCATCGCAATGGTGGCCGACAAGCTGCGGATCGAGCATAAAGTGTCTTGAAAGGGTGTATGAAGGGTTTTAACTTGTATCCATTCAGGCATTTTGAGAAGATTAATAGTCAAGAAACAAGCCTAATATGTGAATATAATGCCCTATTATGAATGGAGAGCCATCAAAATAATGATGACTCTCCATTCATTTCAACTAATGCCTTCGTCAGCAATAGCCTTATGTAATTGATAATGTTATTTAGAAATAAGCACATCCAAAGTTTGAATTTTCCCTTCCGGATCAAGTTTTGCTATATCAGTTCCCTGTAAAGCAAAAACGGTTCCATCAGCCCGACGGCCAGCAACAGCCCAAGCTGTTGTAAGTTTGTCTTCGGATGTTTGAGTTGCCCATACATGGTGGAGAACTACATTTTTTCTGAAAAACTCTTTATAAAAAGTTTCAATTGATTCTTTTCCCTTTATTTCTGCCCCACCTGCTGGACGTACTACTGCTTTATCGGAAAATAAGTTCACTAATTCCTTAAAGGCTACCTTGTCATGCCCTGCTTGATAGGATAGTTCAAAATATTGGTCGAGAATAGTCATTTTATTACCTCCAAAATTTTATATTCAAATGTTCCAATATAATCGAACATTTGAATAATATCATAGCATCTGCTATAATACAAGTATGAGAACATTACACCATCCTAATCGAGAAGATATTCAACTGACAACAATCATGTACGCATTAAGCGACCCCGTTCGTTTAAAGATTGTAATGGAATTACAAAAAACTGCCGAAAAATCTTGTAGTGCATTTGAAATTAACATCCCCAAATCGACACTTTCCCATCATTTAAAAGTATTAAGAGAGTCAGGAGTAATTAACACACGAATAGAAGGAACACAGCGATTCATTTCCCTTCGCAAAGGGGATTTAGAATCTCGTTTTTCTGGATTATTAGAAGCCATTTTTAAAGCAGCTACGAATTTTAATGGATAAAAGTACTATCCCAGTGATAGTGCTTTTTTATTTGTCCAAATAAGCTTGTGGAAAGCCGTATAGGTGAGAATCGATTTGAACGTTTTGCAGCATGATTATTACTCAATTACATTTTTTATCCACCAGTTTCGGAACACGAATGAAATACATAGAATACTAGAGAAAACGAGAGATAAATAGAGAAAACATTGATTATCGCTGCGAAAATCTACTCAATAAAATTAAATATCATGGGTACAGAAGAAATAAGCAATTTAAGACTTTGCAGAAAATATTTGGAGATGAAAACGAGATTTAACGCATGCGAAGCGATAAAGCAGCTTGAATTCCATAGATTTATGAATGCGGTAACATTACGATCATTACTTGAAACAAAATTTGCTGCTATCAAAAATGGAAAAAATAGCAATTCTATTTTTCGAAATAGACTAAAGATAATTGCTAAAAATTTCAAATATGAAAAAGGTTAAAAAATTGTTACAATTGCCCTGAGCTCGGCTAGACGTGATAGGAGGAAACTTCGAAAGTCTATCATTGGTTGACTAGAACCTGTAAATCAAAAAGTATCGTCTCCTCACTAAGCAATGGAGGATGCCATACATATTTACAAGTTTTTAGTTATAAATTTTTTTAAGAAAATGGAGGAATGCATCATGAAACTCAAAACGTTGGTCAAGCAAGCAACGGCAGTTACGTTTGCGACAGCAATTCTGGTAGGAGGCGTACCTCAAGCTTTCGCGCAAGGCAAGACGGTCTACAAAGAGGATTACGGCTTTTCCCACATTCTCCGCTCCGACATGTTGAAATTGCCTGAGCAGCAAAAGAACGAGCAATTCAAAGTGCCTCAATTCGACGCGTCGAAAATCCGGAATATTCCTTCCGCAGTAAAAGTCGATGAAAATGGCAACAAAATTGAAATGGATGTTTGGGACACTTGGCCGCTGCAAAATGCGGACGGTACCGTAGCAAATTATAAAGGCTACAATATCGTCTTCGGTTTGGCGGGAGACCCGAAACGAGGATCGGATACATTTATTTACCTGTTCTATAAAAAAGCCGGCGAGAACTCCCTGGACAGCTGGAAATGTGCCGGTCGAGTGTTCAAAGACAGCGACAAATACGTACCGAACGACACGATTCTGAACAACCAAGCGGAAGAATGGTCGGGTTCCGCCACCATGACATCAGACGGCAAAGTTCGCTTGTTCTACACGAACCGTCATCCTTGGGATGAGGGACGCGGATTTTACGGCAAGCAAACGTTGACGACGGCTCAAATCAATGTATCCGAGCCGAATGCCGGTACTCTGAAAGTCGACGGCGTGGAAGATTTCAAATCGATCTATGACGGCGGAGAAGGCAAAAACTATCAAACGGTTGACCAAGCCTTCGGCGGTGCAGATAAGAACTACAACGACAACCATACGCTGAGAGATCCTCACTATGTGGAAGAGAACGGCCGCAAATACCTTGTTTTCGAAGCGAATACGGGTACAGAAACCGGTTATCAGGGTGAGGATTCGTTCAACAATCGGGCTTACTATGGCGGCAACAAAAAGTTCTTCGAAGCCGAAAGAAACTGGCTGCTGCAAAGCCCTAGCAAGGAACTTGCGAAGCTTGCGAACGGTGCGCTCGGTATCATTGAGCTGAATGACGATTATACGTTTAAAAAAGAATTGAAGCCGCTGCTTGCTTCAAATACCGTCACGGATGAGATCGAACGGGCCAACGTATTCCAGCTGAACGGCAAATGGTATCTGTTCACCAGCTCGCGCGGAGCCAAAATGATCGTGGATGGTGTCGACAAAGAAGACATCTACATGTTCGGTTATGTAGCGGATTCTTTGACCGGTCCTTACAAGCCGCTCAACGGCTCGGGTCTTGTACTGCATCAGGATCTGAATCCTTACGATATCACTTGGACATACGCTCACTTTGCAATTCCGCAAGTCAAAGGCAACAATGTCGTCATCACCAGCTACATGACGAACAGAGGCTACTTTGAAGATCATCATTCCACATTTGCACCGAGCTTCCTGCTGAACATTAAAGGCTCCAAAACATCTGTTGTGAAAGACAGAATCCTTGAACAAGGACAACTTACCGTTAACGGCAAGTAATAACTGAAAAATTGCCTAAAAACCTGGCAACATTAAACCTCCATCCGAAATTGGGATGGAGGTTTTTGTGAAGATTATAGAATTTATAAGTTTTCAGTGGAGCTGAACAATTCTATAAAGGAAAAGCAACCACCGTTCGTGTCCGAAATGATCCAGTCAGGCCCATTGCCGGTATCTAAACAGATGATGTCGTAGTGTTCATCGTTTTGCTTCAGCCATTGAACCAAATCCGCATGAATGATATGGGAACGGGAATCGCTTAGGGCTGATGAGTTATGTGTAGCGAAAAAAAGGTTCCAATAATTCAAGATGATTGTTCCAATAGGCTATAATAGCACGATGTTATACACTCAACCTGGGTCTTAACAATGAAAAATATCAATTTGCGGGAAGAAGTTTGGAAATTTAATGCTTTTATTCGACAGGAACATTCAGGAATTTTAATAAATATCCACGAAAAGTCTTTACCCCGGGGTCAAGTAGGCATAAAATCGATATAAAATGTTTTTATTGCTGAAACTGTATTCTTTTTAAGAGGGGGAGAGACGAGCGTGGATGGAGTTCATTTTGTTGCAGGAACACCGAATGCCTACATTCATGAGGACAACCTGCTGGATACAGCCGGAGAATGGATTGGAAAATACGGCAGCAGCGTGTTTATCGTAACAGGCCGGAAGTCCTGGGAGCAGGCGGGAACACGGCTGACAGCCAGTATGGAGAAAGCAGGAGTCAGCTATCATATAGAGCATTATCGCGGCGAATGTTCTTATGAAGAAGTAGCACGGCTTGGGAAGCTTGTTCCGGAGGGGACCGAACTCATTGTTGGCGTAGGGGCAGGAAAGGTCATTGATACCGCCAAGAAGTTGTCCATCGATCTCCGGCTTCCTCTTGTTGCGGTTCCTACATTGGCGGCAACATGTGCGCCCGTCAGCAATTTATCGGTGATGTATACGGAAGAAGGGGTGTATATCGATTTTCGGGTCTTTTACCGCAACACCCTGCTTGTACTGGTGGACACCGGTCTCATTGCGGGAGCGCCAGTAAGATATTTGGCAGCCGGCATTGGGGATACGATTGCAAAATGGTACGAAACGCTCGCCAGCTCTTCGGGAGTAAGCGGCCATCTGCCGACCGTCGGCGGTATTCAGGCCGCAAAAATCTGCTATGAGACGCTGCTTGCCCATAGTGCCCAGGCGCTGGAAGACGCAAAGGCGAAACGTTCTTCCAAGGCGCTGCAGCAAGTCATCGACGCCATCTTTTTGTTCAGCGGTCTTGTCGCGGGCCTGGGTGAAGATAACTGCCGCTCAGCTGCCGCTCATGCCGTTCACAACGGACTGACGGCGATTCCGGAAATGCACCATGCATACCACGGCGAGAAAGTGGCCTATGGGATTTTGGTGCAGCTGGCACTTGAAAAACGGCCTATGGAAGAAGTTAAGGAACTGCTTGATTTTTATACGGAGACAGGGCTTCCCGCCAATCTGAAACAGCTTGGGCTCAACCGGGCTTTATCGGAAGACGAAATGGCGGAGGTTATCCGAATTGCTTTGTCTCCGCAGGGGACGATGGGCAACATGCCTTTTGAAGTGACTTCGGAAGCGCTGAAAGAGGCTATTTTTACCGTAGAAGACTGGTCGGCATAAATCAAGTCAGGAACGAAAGACGCCGGAAAAAAAGATTGACTATACCCTAGTAAGCTTATAAGATTAATTGAAGAGATTTAGGGATATGGCCAGTCCATTTTGCGCATATATGCTTTAGACAATATGGAGGTCAGGGATTTGATTGAATTAATCGGTTTAACCAAACAGTACCGTTCCCGTGGAAAAATGATAACGGCTGTTGATGAAGTTAACCTGCATATTGCCAAAGGAGATATCTATGGCATTGTAGGTTATAGCGGCGCGGGTAAAAGCTCCCTGCTTCGCTGTATGAATTTGCTTGAAAAGCCGACCCGGGGAGAGGTAGTCGTTAACGGAGTGGAGCTTACCAAGCTCTCCAAGGAAGAATTGCGTTTGTCGCGCCAGAAGATCGGCATGATCTTTCAGCACTTTAATCTGATAACAAGCAAAACTGTAGCCGAGAATGTGGCGTTTAATTTGAAAGCAGCCGGAAAGAAGAAGGAGGATATTCCCGGTCGGGTAAAGGAATTGCTCGATCTGGTAGGCCTTCTCGACAAAGCGGATTACTATCCGGCCCAGCTTAGCGGAGGGCAGAAGCAGCGTGTCGGCATTGCCCGCGCGATTGCCAATGATCCGCATGTTCTGCTTTGCGACGAGGCCACTTCCGCGCTTGATCCGAAGACGACGGAATCCATTCTGGAGCTCCTGAAGGAGATTAACAAGAAGCTCAATCTTACGATCGTGCTGATTACCCATGAGATGGAAGTCGTCAAGGAAATCTGCAACCGGGTTGCGGTTATGGAGAGCGGACGTATCGTAGAGGAAGGCGGAGTCTACCAGATTTTCTCCGATCCGAAGGAATCGCTCACCCGCGACTTTATCGACAAGGTGATGCAATTTTCGCTGCCGGATCGGCTGATGAAATCAAGCAGCGGGACCATCGTCAAAATTTTGTTCCGCGAAGCGAAGGCGGAAGAGGCTGTCGTATCCGATGTACTGCAAAGCTGCCAGGTTAAGGGCAATATTTTGCATGGGAAGATCGAATACATTCAGGATGCCCCGCTTGGATTCTTTGTGATGGAGCTGACCGGCGAGCGGGAAGAAGTGGACAAGGCGGTTGCGCTGCTGGATGAGAAGACAGCCGGAGTGGAGGTGATGAAGCCATGAGCGAATGGCTTGACAGATATCAAAGCATTTTGCCCGATATGATCAAAGCGTTCTGGGAAACGCTGTACATGGTTGGGGTCTCGATGATCATCGCCATTATTCTTGGGATTCCCCTGGGCGTGCTGCTGTTTGTAACGAGCAAGGGCCTCTTTTGGCAGAATCGGTGGCTGAATTTTATTTTAGGCGTCATATCGAATATTATCAGATCCGTACCGTTTCTTATTCTGCTTGTGCTGCTGCTTCCCTTTACGTTCGCGCTGCTTCACAATACGATTGGCCCAACTTCAGCCATCGTTCCGTTGTCGGTAGCGGCCATCCCGTTCTTCGCGCGGCTGGTGGAAACGTCCCTGAGGGAAGTGGACAAAGGAGTCATTGAAGCGGCAATCGCCGCAGGGGCGAAGCCTTGGCTCATTATCCGCGGCATTTTGCTGCCGGAAGCGAAACCGGGGATCATCTCCGGACTAACGATCACGGCGATCAGCCTGCTGAGCTATTCAGCGATGGCGGGAATTGTCGGGGGCGGCGGTATTGGCGATCTGGCGATCCGTTTCGGCTATTACCGTTATGACAATCAGGTGATGTATACGACAGTAATCATTCTGATTGTGCTCGTACAACTGATCCAATTTATCGGCGACTGGACAAGCCGCAAAGTAAACAAGCGGTAAGTCCATTGACGAAATATACAGCATTAGACATTTTAGGGGGAGAGAAACGAAATGAAAAAATGGTTGAAAGCATCGCTGCTGCTTGCTATTGTTGCCGTGCTGCTCGCTGCATGCGGCGGTAAAGGCGCTTCCGGCGGAGACAGCAAGAACATCAAGATCGGGGCAACTGTAGGCCCATACAGCGATATGGTGAACCAAGCAATTAAGCCGCTGCTGGAGAAGAAAGGCTACAAAATTGAAGTGGTGGAGTTCAACGACTACATCCAGCCGAACAAAAACCTGGCCAACAAATCACTGGACGCCAATCTGTTCCAGCATATTGTTTATATGAAGAAATTTGCCGAGGACAACAAAATGGACTTGACCGCCCTGATCAGCGTTCCAACGGCGCCAATGGGCATCTATTCCAAAAAATTCACTTCGATTGACCAAATCGCGGACGGAAGCACAATTGCGGTCGCCAACGATCCGACCAATTTGGCCCGGACGCTCGGACTGCTTCAGGATGCCGGTCTCGTAAAAGTGAATCCGAATATTGATCCGGCAACGGCTTCCGAGAAAGACGTTACGGACAATCCGCACAATTTTAAAATCGAGCCGATTGAAGGGGCGCAGCTTGCCCGTACTTTGGACAGCGCCGATGTGGTTGCCATTCCCGGAAACTTTGCTCTGGCCGCCAAACTGGATTTGACCACTGCGCTCAAGCTGGAGAATATGCCTGAAAATTACCGGAACCAGGTTGTTGTCCGCACCGATGAAGCGGATAGCCAGCTTGCCAAGGATTTGAAGGAAGTTGTCGAATCTGCGGATTTTGAGAAAGTGATTGACGACAAGTTTAAAGGCTTCTCCAAACCGGACTGGATGAAAAATCGTTAACAGAAAATCATTTACTCCCCTGACTGGTTCTCAAGTAACCGGCTCAGGGGATTTTTTTGGTATAACTAGCATAAAGAGAGATTTGTATATTTGCCGGCAATAATTCATAATATGGATAAAAGCCGCCCTTATGTTTATGGCTGGTCAGAAAAGTTTATTTTAGGAGAAGAGGAGATTTTGTTTTTACCCGCAAAATGTAGTACAGTATCTGATGATCAAAGGAGGATAGTAATGCAACCAAACAAACAGAATGATACGCTTTACATCATGACTTACACCTTGAACAGCGGTATCAAAGGCACCGTTCCTTTATCGCCTGACCAGATCAAAACGTGGATGAACTGTTACAGGGACGGCAGCAAGTTCTTGACCGAAATCGGGCAGGAATTTTTCGGGCTCAACCCCGAACTGGTGGCAGATTTCAAGGTACATAACAAGTACTCCAGTTATCAGGAAGCGATTTTGCCTGTTCAGGCACTGCCGAATCTGAATCAACAGCAACAACTCTCAAGCGCTTACAAAAAAAACGAATTATTAATCAAGGTAGAATGTAAGTGCGGCGCTTCTTATTTGACGAATTCATCGCTGAAGAGAACGAAGTGGTATTGCAGCAAGTGTAATGAGATTGTTTTTCTGGATAGTAAAAAGGGGCTTGTCGATACGCCAAAGGGCCCCGCTCATTATATGACCAACCGGTATTTTGTCGAGCGGGATACGGCTGCCATGCCCAAGGAAACAAGCAGTTAATTCGCATTCTTTAACAACAAACGCCTTGCCTGCAGAGTAGCTTCTGACAAGGCGTTTTTCGTGTTCTTTGTACTGGCAAACAAGGCCCCCTTAAGGCCTCCGGCGTCCGAAATTCATGATTTTCGATAAACCGGTGACGGCGGCATAAATGCCGGCTGCCGTGAACAGGGTAACGGCCCAAGGGTAATCCTGAACAAAAGCAACAAACGTAAAGAGAACGACAGCAGCAATAAATCGGAGGATGGCATCGTATTTCATCAGGTTGATCTCCTTGATTAGGTCTAGTTCCAGATTTTTCGTCTGAACAGCTTGTATAACTGATTATATATTCGTAAACTGAACACTGACAACTTTAACATTCGGCGGACGTCCTTTCATTCAATTTCAGAGCGGTTGTCAAAAGGACGGCTTTGCCGTTTCTACTTGTGGTAAAATATCGTATTGGACGAGACCAGACAAAGAAGGTGTAAGGATGCAAATAGACCTAACGGATCTGGAGCCGAAAGACGATTTCCTTGCGAAACAGCTTTCGGCCCACCCTGAATGGAATGAAGAAACGCGGCTGCTGATTGCTGGGCTGTACCGGGAGATAGGTGAACTGGCAGCTGAGAACAAGCGGCTGCGCAAGGCGCTGCTTAAATGGCAGGGCAAAGCGCCCAGAATGTCCAGCAAGCTGCGGGATGCGCTTTATGAATAAAAAAGAAAAGAACTAATTAACAATAGACCTTGAGTGGAGGATGACAAACATGTCGATCAACTGTGATGTGGCCGTTCTTGGCGGCGGTACAGGAGGATACATAGCGGCGATTCGGGCCGCCCAATTGGGGAAGGACGTTATTGTTGTGGAGCAGGACAAGCTGGGGGGAACTTGTCTGCATAAAGGCTGCATACCAAGCAAAAGCTTGCTGCGAAGCGCCGAACTGTATGCCCAGATGAAGGACAGCGAAAGCTATGGCATTGAAACGAAAGGAGTTTCGCTTGCTTTTCCGAAGGTGCAAAAGCGGAAAGCCGCGATTGTGGATCAGCTCCACAAAGGTGTCCAATATTTAATGCGGAAGCATAAAATCAAGGTCATCCAGGGCAGGGGCCGGATTATCGGGCCGTCCATCTTTTCCCCGAAGAGCGGTGCACTGGCCGTAGAGCTGGAGGATGGAGAGATGGAGACGATCGTCCCCGCGAATCTGATCATCGCGACCGGTTCGCGTCCCAAAATGCTGCCGGGTCTTGCTCCGGACGGCGAGTTTATTTTGAGCAGCGATGAAGCGCTTGAAATGTCGTCCCTTCCAAAGTCGATGGTCATTGTCGGCGGCGGTGTGATCGGAGTGGAGTGGGCCTCCATGCTGAAGGATTTTGGCGTAGAGGTAACGGTTGTCGAGGCCGCTTCGCAGCTGTTGCCGAACGAGGATCAGGACATAGCTCGGGAGCTCAGGACGCTGCTTGAACGGCGGGGAATTACGGTACTTACAGGCGCCATGATCCTTCCGGAAACGCTCAAGACCGAAGCGGGAGCCGTGTCTGTTACAGCCCGCCTGGACGAGGGAGAGATTCTGCTTTCGGCGGAAAAATTGCTGTTGTCCATCGGCCGGCAGGCAAACGTGGAGGAAATTGGCCTGGAAAACACCGATATTGCGCTTAAAGACGGTTTTATCCGCGTTAACGATCATATGCAGACAACGGAACCCCATATCTATGCTATTGGCGACTGCATCGGAGGGCTGCAGCTTGCGCATGTTGCCAGCCACGAAGGGATCGCAGCCGTAGAGCATCTGGCCGGCGAGCCTTCCCACAAGTACAATCCTTTGTTTGTTCCGCGCTGTGTATACACGCGTCCGGAGGTAGCCTCGGTCGGAATGACCGAACAGGAAGCAAGGGAAAAAGGGATGAAGCTTAAAATCGGAAAATTTCCGTTCTCCGCAATCGGCAAGGCTTTGGTATACGGCGAGAAGGACGGGTTCGTGAAAATCATCGAGGATGGCGACAGCGGCGACATTGTCGGCGTTCATATGATCGGCCCCCACGTAACCGATTTGATCGGGGAAGCGGCACTAGCCCAGGTGCTGGATGCAACCCCGTGGGAAATTTCGCGGACGGTGCACGCGCACCCAACGCTGGGCGAAATTATGGGAGAGGCTGCTTTGGCTGTAGATGGACTTTCCATGGGCATCTGACTAAGCAGCCGGAAGTAATATTTTCTTTTTGCTTCGAAAGGGATTATAATAGAGTTAGCCCAAGTCTTAGTACCAGGTTTTAAGATATAGGTATTAAAGATACGGGGATCATTCTTGGCTCTACCTGGGCCGTTAACCAACAAAGAAGAAGCGCAAGGTAAAAAGGCCAAATTAGGAATGGAGGAAACTCCCTATGAATGCAAAAACTCCTTTAGAGCAAAAGTTAAAACATGAGCAGCTGGGGCTTTCAGATCAGAAAGTCGTCGAAATGTACAAATATATGCTGCTCGCACGCAAGTTAGATGAACGGATTTTGCTGCTGCAGCGGGCGGGGAAAATTAATTTTCACGTTTCCGGCATCGGTCAGGAAGTTGCGCAGGTTGCTGCCGCATTTGCGCTGGATCGTGAGCGGGATTATTTTCTCCCTTACTACCGGGATTACGGTTTTGTTTTGGCTGTCGGGATGACGCTGAAGGAATTGATGCTGTCCTCCTTCGCCAAAGCGGAAGACCCGAACAGCGGTGGCCGGCAGATGCCGGGACACTTCGGCTCAAAGCGGCTGCGGATTGTAACGGGGTCAAGCCCGGTCACGACCCAGGTTCCCCATGCGGTCGGCTTCGCGCTTGCCGCCAAAATGCAGAAGAAGGATGTTGTTTCTTTCGTGACCTTTGGCGAAGGCTCAAGCAATCAGGGTGATTTTCACGAGGGCTGCAACTTTGCCGGCGTGCAAAAGCTGCCTGTCATCATCATGTGCGAGAACAACCAGTACGCGATATCGGTGCCCATCCACAAACAGCTTGCCGGGAAAGTGAGCGACCGCGCGCTTGGATATGGTTTTCCGGGTGTGCGCGTTGACGGTAATGACGCTTTTGAAGTGTTCGCCGCAGTGAAGGAAGCAAGGGAACGCGCAGTCCGAGGCGAAGGCCCTACGCTGATTGAAGCGATGCTGTATCGTTTATCTCCACACTCCACGTCCGATAATGATCTGGCTTACCGTACGAAGGAAGAAGTGGAGGAAAACCGGAAGAAGGACGGCATTCCGAGATTTAAACAATATTTGATCGAATGCGGCCTGTGGAGCGAGGAACAGGATGCGGCGCTGTCGAAAGAGCTGGCGGAACAGTTAAAGGAAGCTATCGAATATGCGGACCGGGCTCCTTTCCCGAAACCGGAAGATACGCTGCTGCATGTGTATGCCGACGAAGGGGAGGAAAAGTAAAATGCCGGTTATGGAATACATTGATGCCATTCGCCTGGCCATGAAAGAAGAAATGGAGCTTGACGAACGGGTATTTGTGCTGGGCGAAGACGTCGGAGTCAAAGGCGGCGTGTTTACGACGACCAAGGGCTTGCAGGAGCAGTTTGGCGAACAGCGCGTCCTGGACACGCCGCTTTCCGAATCCGCTATTGCCGGTGTTGCGATCGGTGCGGCCATGTACGGAATGCGGCCGATTGCCGAAATGCAATATTCGGACTTCATGCTTCCGGCCACGAATCAGATTATTAGCGAAGCGGCAAAAATCCGCTACCGCTCCAACAACGACTGGAACTGTCCGCTTGTGGTCCGCGCGCCGATCGGCGGCGGCATATTCGGGGGACTGTACCACTCGCAATGCCCGGAGTCGATCTTCTTCGGCACACCGGGACTAAAGATTGTTGCCCCGTATTCGGCGTACGACGCCAAAGGGCTGCTTAAGGCAGCCGTGCGCGATCCGGATCCGGTGCTGTTCTTCGAGAACAAGAAATGCTATAAGCTGATCAAGGAAGATGTGCCGGAGGACGATTATATTGTGCCTTTGGGCAAAGCGAATGTGCTGCGGGAGGGCGATGATATTACGGTCATCGGGTACAGCCTGCCGCTGCATTTTGCCATGCAGGCAGCCGAAGAACTGGAAGCGGAGCATGGCATCAGCTCCCATATTCTTGATCTTCGCACGCTGCAGCCGCTGGACCGGGAAGCGATCATTGCTGCGGCCCGCCTGACCGGCAAGGTGCTGATCATCCATGAAGACAACAAGACCGGCGGCGTCGGGGGCGAAGTATCGGCTATTATTTCCGAGGAGTGCCTGTTCGATCTGGATGCTCCGATCAGGCGGCTGTGCGGGCCGGATGTGCCGGCTATGCCGATCAGTCCGCCGATGGAGAAGTTCTTTTTGCTCAACAAAGATAAAGTCAAAGAAGCGATGCTTGAACTTGCATTGTACTAGCAAGCAGTTCGTTCTCGCCGTCCCGGGTGGACGGCTTTGATTTCATGTGAAGCTGCAACAAGACCCAAAGCGGCCTGGGAGCTGCCATGCTCCCTTCCAAAAGCTGCAGACAGGAGTGAAAATATGTCATCAACCAAGCAGTCGATCGAAGTCGTGATGCCGCAGCTTGCAGAATCTCTCGTATCTGCGACAATCGGCAAATGGCTGAAGAAACCGGGCGATGCGGTAGAGCAGTATGAGCCCATTTGCGAAGTGATTACAGATAAAGTGAACGCGGAAATTCCTTCTACATTTGACGGCGTGATGGGAGAACTGCGCGCCGAAGAAGGGGAGACGGTGAACGTCGGTGATGTCATTTGCGTCATCCATACGGAAACGCAAACCGCAGGGCATGCTGCTCCTGCTCCAACCGGGGCGGGAACGGTTGGGCAGGACGCATCCGCTCAGGCTGCCTCCCAGGATCAGAGCCAGCGGTTTCGCTATTCCCCGGCGGTTCAGTCGCTGGCCGCAGAGCACGGAATCAATTTGCAGCAGGTAACGGGGACCGGCCTTGGCGGAAGAATCACCCGCAAGGATGTGCTGGCGTTTATCGATCGCGGCGGTTCAGTCGTTCCGGCGGGACAGCCTGCTGCTCCCGGCCGGCAGGCTGATCAGGCTGCTTCTGCCGTTCAAGCGGGCACTCATGCGGCCGCAGCATCCGTGGCCCCGGCTCCGGCGCAAGTTCCGGCTGCAGCTTCTGAGCAGCCGAATCCGTCGCTCGACCAGGTGCGCCATTCGGGCCTGCACCTGATGGAGACGCCTAAAATCCCGACGGTTGAAGTGGAAGGCGGGAAATCGGAATATTTTATCGATGTAACGCCGGTCAGAAATACGATTGCCACAAGAATGCGCCAAAGCGTTTCCGAAATTCCGCATGGCTGGATGATGATCGAAGTCGACGTTACCAATCTGGTGCACCTTCGCAATAAGCTGAAGGATGAATTTTACCGCAACGAAGGCATTAATTTGACTTACCTCGCCTTTCTGCTTAAAGCGGTCGTGAACGCGATCAAGGATTACCCGATTATGAACTCAATTTGGGCCGTGGACAAAATTATCGTGAAGCGCGATATCAATATTTCGCTGGCGGTAGGCACGGAAGATTCCGTCATGACGCCCGTCATCAAAAAAGCCGATCAGAAAAATATCGCCGGTCTTGCCCGCGAAGTGGAGGAGCTTGCCCGCAAAACACGCGAAGGCAAACTGAAGCTGGATGACATGCAGGGCGGAACCTTTACGGTGAACAATACAGGGTCTTTCGGTTCGATTTTGTCGCAGCCGATCATCAATTATCCTCAGGCAGCGATTTTGACCTTTGAATCAATCGTCAAAAAGCCCGTTGTCATCGACGATATGATCGCAGTCCGCTCCATGGCCAATATGTGTTTGTCTCTGGATCACCGGATTCTGGACGGCGTCATCTGTGGCCGCTTTATGCAGCGGGTGAAAGACAATCTGGAAAGCTACTCACCGGATACTAAACTTTACTGATTCTAGAGCGCAGAAAGAAGGCTACATTCATGACGAGAGAGCTGAAAGTGAATTATATTCCATTGATGGATTATAGTGAGGCTTGGGAACAACAGAAGCAGCTGGTCAAGGAAGTGGGCCGTGAAGAGCAGCAGGAGCACCTGCTGCTTCTTCAGCATCCGCCAACTTATACAATTGGTTCCCAGCGTCATCCGGAACATCTCCTGCTAAGCCCCGAGGAGCTCAAAAAGCAGGGGATCTCCGTGTTTGAGATCGACCGGGGAGGCGATATTACGTATCATGGCCCCGGCCAGCTTGTCGGATACCCGATTATTTGGCTGGACGGGGCTAAAGGGCTGGATTTGCGCGGATATTTGCGGGATCTGGAGCAGGTCGTCATCAATTATCTGGCAGTACACGGGGTTGAAGCAGGCCGAAAAGAAGGATTGACCGGGGTGTGGGTCGGGGACCGGAAAATTTGCGCAATTGGCGTGAAATTCAACAAATGCCCGCATCGGCGGGGATTTGTGGCAAGCCACGGATTTGCCTTCAACATCAAAGCGGGGATCGAGAACGAAGGCTTTCGGGGGATTATTCCATGCGGGATTCAGGACTACGGCGTCACCTCGCTGGAGGCATGCACCGGCGGGACATTTGAAGTCGGTCAGGTTGCCCGGGAAATCGTCCCGCTGTTCGCGGAATTGTTCCGGTTTGAACCTGTATGGGAGGAAGCCGGATCCTTGAAATAGAAAAAGGCAAAGAAGCTTGAAGGGGCCGCTTTTGCCTTTTATGTGCCTTTTACCGGAAAACAAACGGTTCGATCAGCGCAATCAGCGCCGAGCCTACAATAGCAATCAGCATTAGATAGACAAATAATTTCATCCATTTTTTTGGCATGAGAGAACTCCTTACCTTTATACTTAATTTATGCTTATAAGAAACGCAGCCTGATTTACAGGATCGCCATTATATTTTATCGTAAATAAGAAAGCGGGGAAAGTAAAGTGATCGTAAAGGACCGATTGATTCAGCTGTTTCTTGATTTGGTGCAGGTTGACAGCGAAACGACACAGGAACGTCAAATTGCGGATTTGCTCAAGCAAACATTTACGGAGCTCGGCTTAAGTGTTGTGGAGGACGAGTCGCAGTCTGTGACCGGTCATGGCGCAGGCAATCTGATTGCGACATTGCCGGCCAGCGGATCGGCTCAGGCTGATCCCATCTTTTTCACCTGCCATATGGATACCGTGACGCCGGGCAAGGGCATCAAGCCTGTCATCAGTGAGGATGGCTGGATTCGCAGCGACGGGACGACGATTCTCGGATCCGACGACAAAGCGGGACTTGCCTCGCTGCTGGAAGTCATTCAGGTACTGAAGGAGAAGGAGCTGCCGCATGGACAAATCCAGTTCGTCATTACGGTCGGGGAAGAAATGGCGCTTGCCGGTTCCAGAGCGATGGATCCGAAGCATCTGGATGCGAAGTACGGCTATGCCCTCGATTCCAATGGCGAAGTCGGCGCCATTTGTACCGCAGCCCCTACCCAGGCCAAGCTTGAAATTGAAATTTACGGGAAATCGGCACATGCCGGAGTGAATCCGGAAGACGGCATCAGTGCAATCCAGGTTGCCGGAAAAGCGATTGCCCGCATGAACCTGGGACGTATTGACAGCGAAACGACGGCGAATATCGGCAAATTCGAAGGCGGCAGCGCCACGAATATCGTTCCGGATTATGTGAAGCTGTACGCGGAAGCGCGCAGCATCGTGAATGAGAAGGTCGAGAAACAGATCGCGGACATGAAGGAAGCCGTTGAATCGGCTTGCCGGGATTATGGAGCACGCGGGAAAGTAAACAGCAGGATCGTATACCCGGCTTTTCGCCATGACGATAGCGATGCGGTTGTCCAGCTGGCCCAAAAGGCAGCCACTAAGCTTGGCTTGTCGGGCCGGACGTTTGCATCAGGCGGGGGCAGTGATGCCAATGTCTTCAACGGCCACGGAATTCCTACAGTCAATCTGGCGGTAGGGTATGAAAATATCCATACGACGTCGGAGCAGATCAAGGCCGACGACATCGTGAAGGCGGCGAGCCTCGTGCTGGAGATTATCCGTGAAGCCGCTGTGACAAGCCGCTGAGCAGGCTTACGTTCAGAGCCAGCTCATGCTTGTGAAGCAGCAATCATAGCCCGTACCTGTCAGGTGCGGGCTGTTTATATCCTGCCAGGAGCCGACCCTAGCTTGAGCTCGCGCCAGCCGTAATGTTTCGGCTGATCCATTCCTGAAGGAGGATTCCCGGCTCTGCTTTGTCGCGCCATTGTTTCAGGAGATGCCTGATTTGCCACGCTTTTCCGGTTAGACGGAAATGTCCCGGTGCCATATAGCTTTTCATCGTCAGAACCCCTTTGCAATCATCTTGATATTTAGACCATATGCAAGTCTGGGACAAGTTATGCATGTCCAGCCGGATCCGAATTCATATTAGAAAATTCCAATATCCAAGGAGGCTTATCCATGAATCATTCGTCTTCCGAGCATTTGAAAGAAAAATGGCTGTCCACACGCCCGATCTTTGAAGGGAAAATCATCTCGCTGCAAATTGATACCGTGGAACTGCCGGACGGTACTCAAGCGACGCGTGAAGTCGTCAAGCATCCGGGAGCCGTCGCCGTACTCGCCGTTCATGAAGGTAAACTGCTGCTTGTGGACCAGTATCGCCAGGCTATGGGCCGCTGCGAGCTGGAGATTCCGGCGGGAAAGCTTGAACAAGGCGAAGACCCGATGGATGCGGCCCGCAGGGAGCTGGAGGAGGAAACCGGATACCGCTGCGGAAACATCCGGCTGCTGCATTCGTTCTATACTTCGCCCGGATTTGCCGATGAGGTCATTCATCTGTATGTGGCGGAAAATTTGACGGCAGGCTCCTTCTCTCCGGATGAAGACGAGTTTCTGGAAATTCATAAAGTGACGCTGGAGGAGGCGCAGCAGTTCATCGCGGAAGGCCGCATTGCCGACGCCAAAACACTGCTTGCCGTTTATTTGTGGCAGTTCGCCAGCGGCAGCTGGAAAGACTGAGGCCTGATGGAGCAGCATCTATCCTCGTTTTATGCGGATATGCATATCCATATTGGCCGCACGGGTGGAGGCAGCCCTGTTAAAATTTCCGGAAGCCGCGATCTAACCTTTGCCAATATCGCGAAGGAAGCGGCAGAGCGGAAAGGAATCGGGCTGATCGGCATTATCGACTGTCATGCGCCGGGCGTTCAGGAGGATATTGCAGCTTGTCTGGATTCCGGGGAAATGAAGGAGCTGGCAGGAGGGGGAATTGCCTACCGGGATACGACCATCCTCCTTGGCAGTGAAATCGAAATTCGCGAGCCGGGGCAGGGCCCGGCCCATCTGCTTGTTTATCTGCCGACCCTTGAGGATATGGCTTCCTTTACGGACTGGCTGGCGAAGCGGATGAAGAACGTCGGGCTCAGCACACAGCGGCTGCACGCGCCGGCAAGAAGCCTTCAGGAGGAAGTGCTGCAGCGCGGAGGGATCCTTGTTCCCGCGCACATTTTTACGCCGCACAGGAGCATTTACGGCAGCGCGGCGGATCGGATGTCCGATGTGCTGGATATGTCGCTTGTCGACGCCGTGGAGCTTGGCCTGAGCGCGGATTCCGAAATGGCCGGGTGGATTAGCGAACTGGACGGCTTTACGTTTCTGACGAACTCGGATGCCCACTCGCCGGGGAAAATCGGCCGCGAATACAATCAGCTTCTGATGCGTGAACCGAGCTTTGCGGAGTTCAGACTTGCGCTGAAACGCCGGCAAGGCCGGCAGGTGCTTGCCAATTACGGCCTTGATCCGCGGCTTGGCAAATATCACCGCACGTTCTGTTCGGGCTGCGGCGAAATCATCGACGAGCAATCGGATACGACTGATCGCTGTCCCTATTGCGGCAGCTCCAAAATTGTTCGCGGTGTTCTGGACCGGATCCGCTCCATTTCGGACCGCAGCGGTCCCTATATTCCGGAGCTTCGTCCTCCTTACCGCTACCAGATCCCGCTCGAATTTATTCCAGGGCTGGGCAAGCGCAAGCTGGAGGCGCTGATCTGTGCTTTCGGTAATGAAATGAACATTTTGCACCGGATTCCCGAGGAAGAGCTGGCGCATGTCGCAGGCGCGGGTCCGGCAAGCATCATTGCCGGGGCGCGCTCCGGGGGTATCAGGCTGGTGTCCGGCGGCGGGGGAACCTACGGCAAGGTGATCGTCCCCTAGAGTGTCATAGCTTCTCTCTCTTGTTCATATTCTATTTCTAAGCATAATTTGGACATGGGGAGGAGAAGGCAAATGTTTCAAATGATCCACCGGACGCTGAAAGACCAGACGCCGCTGTATGCCTTCGTTGCCGTGCTGTTATTGATGGGGGTCGTATTTGGAGCCCTCATGGTCAACGCGCTGACCCTTGATCAGCAGCAGGATATTTCCAAGTATCTTGGAGACTTTTTTTTGAACCTGGGTACGGATACGGGGGACCTGAAGTCTTCATTTTGGCCGATTGCTCTTCTGCAGCTCAAATGGCTCGGTCTGATTTGGCTGTTTGGATTGTCGGTAATCGGGCTGCCCGGCATTCTGATTCTTGACTTTCTGAAAGGCGTATTGATCGGGTTTACGGTAGGCTGCCTCGTAGGCCAATTTAGTTGGAAAGGTCTCCTGTTCGCGCTCGTTTCGGTGGCTCCGCACAATTTGATTGTAATTCCGGTCCTGCTGATCAGCAGTGTTGCGGCTGTGAAATTTTCGCTTGGCATTATTCGCAGCAGGGTGCTGCTGCACCGGCAGGGCAATTTTACAGAGCCTTTTCTCTCTTATACCGGTTTGATCGTGTCGATGTCGGTTGTTCTGCTCGGGGCAGCCTGCTTTGAAACGTGGGTATCGCCGGTGTTGATGAGCTGGGTAACGCCTATGCTGGAGCAGGCTTCTTCCGTTTCCGCTCTCTAGCAAAATGTTTGACTTCCAGGAATAAGTCCCCCTATAATGAAAGAAGCGGTCAATAAAAATAGTGGTTCGGCTTTTTCCGAGGGGGAGGGGTAAGATGGAAGCACGGATCGACAAAATTAAACAGCAATTGCAGTCCCACGGATATAAGCTGACCCCCCAGAGGGAAGCCACTGTTAGGGTTTTGCTGGAGAATGAAGAAGACCATCTGAGCGCAGAGGACGTTTTCATGCTCGTGAAGGACAAAGCTCCAGAAATCGGTCTGGCGACCGTTTACCGTACCCTTGAGCTGTTAAGCGAACTTCATGTTGTGGAGAAGATCAATTTCGGAGACGGGGTAGCGAGATACGATCTTCGTACAGATACGTCCAAACATCATCATCACCATCTCATATGCGTGCAATGCGGTGCCATGGACGAAATCCGTGAGGACTGGCTGGGCCCTCTGGAGGAGAGGCTGGAACGCGAGTTCAACTTTACGGTGCTCGACCACCGACTTGATTTTCACGGCATTTGCTTCCGCTGCAAAGCGAAAGACAAGGATAAAGATAAGGATAAAGACAACAATTCCGGTGGCGGTTCCGCACCCGAGTCATCATAAACCTGTGCTGCTGCAAGCTCTCACGGTTACGGCCGGCGGGAGCTTTTTTGGGTGCATGTGCTCGTTCTCTCTCATACATAAACTCCGTTAATGGCCTGTATACTGGAATAAAGACTTTTCTCTCATCAGAAAAGCAAAATTCTGGTACAGAAAGAGGGAGAGCATGGTTATCAGCTTAAGAAAGTGGCTTCGTTCCTTGCGGTATTTGCTCGTTTTCCTTGTGCTGGTATATGTATTCAGCAAGTTGTTCGGTTTGTTCGAAAGTTGGTTATCGCCGTCCGATCCTTATCACAATCCCGAGGGGACGGCCGTTAAGGCCGGAGGTACGCCGGTTCTGGGCGATGACAAAGAGGGACTGCTTGAGAGACTGAAAATATACTACAGGCTTGGCGAATAGACGAAAGACCGGTTTGGGCTTGCCTCGGCAGGCTTGATCAGGAAGTTAGGTGAAAGGAGGCGGCAGGGATGGACAACCGGCTTGCGGCTTTTATTCATGACCTCAGCGAGCGCAAAGGGCTTAGCGAAGCAACGCTGTCTTCTTACCGGAGAGATCTGGAGCAGTTTATCGTTTTTTTGCAGGAACGGGAAATACAGACATTCGATCAGGTAACCAGAGCTACCTTGATCCTATATTTTTCAGCACTTAAGGAGCAGGGCAGGGCATCGTCCACCGTTACGAGAGCATCCGTTTCCTTGCGCGCCTTTTTCAGATACTTGCAAAGGGAGCTTTTGATCCGGCAGGATCCGTTTCTCCATCTGGAGTCTCCGAAACCTGAGCGAAAGACGGCTCAGCCGCTTTCGATTGAGGAAACGGCCCTGCTGCTAGACAGGCCCGATCCTTCCTCGCTGCTTGGGCTTCGGGATAAAGCCATGCTGGAGCTGCTTTATGCTACGGGGATCCGGGTGTCGGAGCTGATTTGCCTCGATGTGGAGGATGTGGACCTGAGGCTGCGTTTTGTCCGCTGCGGGGAAGGGAGCCGGCATGAACGCATCGTTCCGTTTACGCCCCACACCGGGGAGTGGCTTGAGCGGTATTTGAATGAAGGCCGTCCGGCTATGCTTCAAGACGCCGATGAGAGGGCCCTGTTCCCGAACCGGCTCGGGGGCCGCATTACAAGACAGGGTTTTTGGAAAACGCTAAAAAAATATGGCCAAGCCGTAGGGCTCAAGACGGAGATCACACCGCATACGCTCAGGTCCTCTTTTGCAAGCCATCTGCTTAGCGGAGGAGCCGACCTGAAAGCCGTTCAGGAGCTGATGGGCCATGCCGATATTTCCTCTACCCAGGCCTATCTGAACAAGCCAGGCGCCAATATCAAGGCGATTTATGACAAGTTCCATCCAAGAGCGGCAATGAACGAATCCCGGCCGTAGCCGGTATGATTTACTCGGTACACTGGGATAACGAATTAACTAACCGTATTCGCCAGAAGGAGTGGTTGTAATGAGTCAAAACAAACATCCCCGCTTTAGAAAAATGACGGTGATCGTCCTCGACAGCGTCGGCATCGGGGAACTGCCGGATGCCCCCAAATTTGGGGATGCCGGTTCGCACACGCTCGGACATATTCTGAGTACCCATCCGGAAACAGAGCTTCCGAATCTTGCGTGGCTCGGACTTGGGAACATCGCTCCCATTCCGCCGGTTAAGCCGGCGGACAAGCCTCTCGGCTACTATGGCAAAATGGCGGAGGTTTCGGCAGGCAAGGATACGATGACAGGCCATTGGGAGCTGATGGGGCTAAAAATCGACACCCCTTTTCAAACGTATCCGAACGGCTTCCCTGAGGAATTGATGAGCCGGTTTGAGCAGGAGACAGGGCGCAAGACGATCGGCAACAAGCCCGCTTCCGGTACAGAAATTTTGGACGAGCTGGGCGAAGAGCATATGCGAACGGGCGCATTTATTGTGTACACTTCGGCAGACAGCGTCTTCCAAATCGCGGCGCATGAAGAGGTAGTGCCGCTGGAAGAGCTGTACCGCGCGTGCGAAATTGCACGCCGCCTTACGCTTGAGCCCGAGCATTCGGTCGGCCGGGTCATCGCCCGCCCGTTTGTCGGAGCTCCGGGCAGCTGGAAGCGTACGCCGAACCGGCATGATTACGCCGTGAAGCCGCCTGAGCCAACCGTGCTGAACGAGCTAAAGAACGGCGGCTGGGAAGTGGTATCCGTCGGCAAGATCAACGATATTTTCTCGGGGGAAGGCATTAACCGTTCTTACCCAACGAAGAGCAATGAGCACGGCATTGAGGAAACGCTCAAGCTGATGCCGGAGGATTTTTCAGGGCTGCTCTTTACGAATTTGGTCGATTTTGATTCGCTGTACGGACATCGCCGGGATCCGAAAGGCTATGCCGGCGCACTGGAAGTGTTCGACAGTGCTCTGCCTGAACTGATGGCGGCGACAGGGCCGGATGATCTGCTGATTATCACGGCTGACCACGGAAATGATCCGATCCATGCAGGCACGGACCACACCCGTGAGTATGTGCCCATTCTGATTTACGGACCTTCACTGAACAACCCGGGGAGCCTGGGCGTTCGCTCCACTTATTCCGATCTGGCTGCAACAATCGCCGACAATTTCGGGGTTCAGGGAACCCCGCATGGACAGAGCTTTCTGAAAGAACTGCTGTAATCAGGCAGCAAGCACAGGGGAGGATTTGCATGCTTACATTGAATCATGAAATGGTGCAGGAAGCTTGCGCCTATATCCGCGGGAAGACCAGCCGTTCACCCGAAATCGGACTCATTTTGGGCTCGGGTCTGGGCATTCTGGCCGATTCTATAGAGGATGCCGTAACGATCCGGTATGAAGATATTCCGCATTTTCCAAAATCTACGGTAGAAGGACACGCCGGAGAACTGATGATCGGCTCGGCCTGCGGAGTCGATGTCGTGCTCATGAAAGGCCGCTTCCATATGTATGAAGGCTACGGCCCCGAGCTTACGGCGTTCCCCGTTCGCGTGATGAAAGAACTTGGCGTGAACAAGCTGCTTGTTACGAACGCGGCCGGTGGAATCAACACCTCGTTCAATCCGGGCGATCTGATGCTGATATCCGACCATTTGAATCTTACCGGCCGCAATCCGCTGATCGGACCTAATGACGCTGCCTTCGGTCCCCGTTTTCCGGATATGTCCGAGGCATACAGCCGCCGCCTTCGCGGGATTGCGAAAGGCATCGCCGAAGAGAAGAACATTCCGCTGCAGGAAGGCGTGTATGCCGGCCTGCTCGGCCCTAACTATGAAACTCCGGCGGAGATCGTTATGCTTCGTACAATGGGGGCGGATGCCGTCGGCATGTCCACCGTCTCCGAAGTCATTGTAGCCCGCCATGCCGGCATCGAGGTGCTCGGCATTTCCTGCATCAGCAACATGGCGGCAGGCATTCTTGACCAGCCGCTCTGCCATGATGAGGTCATGGAAACGACGGAGCAAGTCCGCGAGAAGTTTCTGGGACTGGTGCTGTCGGTAATTCCGCAAATGTAATCGTTAGTCATGATAACAGCCGCTGCCGGATAGGCAGCGGTTTTTTCTTGTCCCAGGTAGGAATATTTTCCATCCTTTCGGCGAATACTAGGTTAGAAGATTAGTTCTGCAACTATTAAAGGAGGAGTACCCTTGAAGAAAAGGTTGTTAATCAGTATGCTGGCCTTCACCCTTTTCGCCGGAGTGCCGGGATGGAACGATGAGGTTTGGGCTGCCGACAAGCCGCAGACCGAAGATGCGGCCACCGCGGGCCTCGCTGAAAATGCCGTTTCAGCCATGCTGATGGATGCGGACACGGGAACGATTATTTATGAGAAGAAAAGCCATGAGAAGCTTCCGCCTGCCAGCATCACCAAGATCATGACCATGCTGCTTACCGCCGAAGCCATTGATAAAGGAATGCTTAAGCTGACGGACAAAGTGAAGACGAGCGAAAACGCCGCTTCGATGGGCGGATCGCAAATCTTTCTGGAACCGGGCGAAGAAATGACGGTAGATGACCTGCTCAAAGGGATCGCCATGGCTTCGGGCAATGATGCCTCCGTTGCGATTGCGGAACATATTGGCGGCACGGAAGCGGGATTTGTACAGATGATGAACGAAAGGGCAGAGGAGCTTGGTCTTAAAGACACTCATTTTGCAAACCCGAACGGTCTGCCTGCGGCGGATCACTATTCCTCTGC
Source organism: Paenibacillus caui (assembly GCF_019904135.1). GTDB lineage: Bacteria > Bacillota > Bacilli > Paenibacillales > Paenibacillaceae > Fontibacillus > Fontibacillus caui. The sequence continues at coordinate 72,419 of NZ_JAIOGQ010000004.1, forward strand.
CAACGATATTGCCGTGATGAGCCGGGAACTGCTCAAGTATGATTTTATTACAAAATATACGGGGGCTTATCAGGATTACTTGCGCAAGGACAGTGAAAGGCCGTTTTGGCTTGTAAACACAAACAAGCTGGTTCGTTTCTACAGCGGTGCCGACGGACTCAAGACCGGGTATACGTCCGAAGCCAAGTTCTGCTTGTCGGCTACGGCGAAACGGGACGGAATGCGCCTGATCGCTGTCGTACTGGGCGAGCCCAATACGAAGACCCGCAACAGCGAGGTTTCCGCCATGTTCGATTATGCATTCTCCCAATACTCCATGCAGCCGCTGTTCAAAAGCGGTGAAATCATCGGACGCGTCAAAGTCGCCAAAGGTGAGAAACCGATCCTTGAAATTCCGGCAGACAAATCCTACAACATTCTGGTCAAGAAAGGAACGAAGCCTGCGGGAATTACCAGCAAAGTGGTGATGCCCGATTCCGTGAAAGCCCCGGTCAAGGCCGGTCAGCCTATCGGTAAGCTCGTCGTCTACCAGGGCGACAAAGTGCTGAAGGAATTTGAGCTTAACGCGCCGGAAGATATTCAAAAGGCGGGTTGGTGGAAGCTGTTTAAGCGGACAACATCCAAACTGTTTTTTGTAGATTGATCGGAGTTTTCTTCTAGTTTTGTCGGAGGGCAGGAATGCGCTTTTGCCTTGTAGAAATGAGTGTTCATGAGAGGGAGGGAGTGAACAGACATGAAGGTGAATGTTGAAATGGAACAACACCGCGATACGCTGATTGTCCGGCTCAGCGGTGAACTTGATCATCATGCTGCCGATGGCGTGCGCATGCGGCTTGATGAAGAAATTGCCCGCGGACGCTGCCGCCATCTGGTGCTTAGCCTGGAATCTCTTCAGTTTATGGACAGCTCGGGTATTGGGGTGATCCTTGGACGCTACAAGCTGATCAAGCACAAAGGCGGTCAGATGGTGGTGTGTCACGTGAATGCTCCCGTGTACCGTTTGTTTGAAATGTCCGGGTTGTTCAAGATTATGCCGATCTATGAAAATGAGCACGATGCACTCGCTGAATTGGAGGTAGCGCTATGAGCGAAAATCGTAATTTTATGACTCTTCAGTTTGCCGCAAGGTCCGAAAACGAATCGTTCGCAAGAGTTACCGTCGCTGCGTTTGTCTCTCAACTCGATCCGACGATGGATGAGCTTACCGATCTCAAAACCGTAGTATCGGAGGCTGTAACGAACAGCATTATTCACGGCTATGACAGCGATCCGAACGGGGTGATCACCATCGCCGCCGAAATTGAGGACGATACGATTCTCCTGACTGTCGAGGACAAAGGACGCGGGATTGAGGATTTGGAACTGGCGCAGCAGCCGCTGTATACCTCCAAACCCGAGCTGGAGCGATCGGGCATGGGATTTACCATTATGGAGAATTTCATGGATGAATTCGGCGTCACAAGCGAAATGGGCAAAGGAACCGTGATACGAATGAAAAAAAGGATTGAATCCAAGAAAGCTTTGTATAATTAGGGTGGTTCTATGGATGCTGATGTGAAGCAAACCTCGAGAGAGTATTTGGATGACTCCGAAGTCAAAAGGCTGATCGCCCTGAGCCAGTCGGGCGACACGCTGGCACGCGATACGCTTGTGAATTGCAACATACGTCTTGTATGGTCCGTTGTGCAGCGGTTCATGAACCGCGGCTACGAGCCTGAAGACTTGTTTCAGATCGGATGCATAGGACTGCTCAAGTCGGTAGACAAATTTGACCTTAATTATGACGTCAAATTTTCCACCTATGCGGTCCCCATGATCATCGGTGAAATTCAACGTTTCCTTAGAGACGACGGAACGCTGAAAGTAAGCCGCTCCTTGAAGGAGATGGCGAACAAGGTACGCAAGAAAAAGGACGAGCTGTCCAAGACGCTTGGCAGACTGCCGACAGTCAAGGAGGTGGCCGAAGAGCTGGGCGTCACTCCGGAAGATGTGGTATTTGCCCAGGAAGCCAATAAACCGCCGACTTCCATTCATGAGACGGTGTTTGAGAACGAAGGAGATCCCATCACGCTGATCGACCAGATCGCCGATGAGTCCCAGGAACGGTGGTTTGACAAGCTGGCGCTCCATGAGGCGCTCGGCGGATTGACCGAAAGGGAACGGCTCATTGTGTATCTCAGGTATTACCGTGACCAGACCCAATCGGAGGTCGCCAGCAGACTGGGAATATCCCAGGTCCAGGTTTCAAGGCTGGAGAAGAAAATCCTTCAGAATATTAAAAATCAAATCGCGCAGTAAAAGATAAAGCCGCTTAAGCTTTGGTTTGCCAAGCTTGAGCGGCTTTTTTATCATTAAAGAGTTTATAAATTTTCCGGGGTCCCCGCAAAGTACCTGAATCCGCCTCGAAGTAAAAGCCTCACTTTGTGGGGTTATTTTAGAGTAATTTTGCAAGCAGGAGTAAATACAATCTGCGTTTGGCATACTAGGGACAATTAGGCAGGTAAGAGGTGATTTCGGATGGACAACACTTTTGCCAAGGAAAAGGTCTATATCAGGCTGCGCAAGCACGTGCAGCTTAAGAAGGGAACATGCATTGAGCTGGGTGATATTGCGCAGATTCTGGCGCCTGCCGAGTTTGAACAAGGACTGAAGCGGCTTGTTGTCAAGCATCCGGTCAAGCAGGACGGGAACCGGATCGTCATTGATATGATGCGGATTATTAAATTGATCAGGGATCGTTATCCCAATCTATCCGTGGAATATATTGGCGAACCGCATACGCTGGTCGAGATCACGAGTTTAGAAAAATCGCCATCCCTGCTGCTGTTTGCGATTGTTTGGCTGCTGCTTTTTTTTGGATCCATGCTGACCATCATGAATTTTCACGCTGATGTGGACATGTCTGCGGTCATGGTGAAAATCGTGGAAATGATTACAGGAAGCCGGGATGAGCATCCTTATGTGTTCCAGACAACGTATTCGATAGGAATCGGGCTGGGCATGCTCATCTTTTTCAATCACTTGTTCCGCAAAAAATGGAATGAGGAGCCTACTCCGCTCGAGGTTGAAATGTTTTTGTATCAGGAAAATCTGGACCACTTTGTAATCACCGAGGAATACAAAAAAATTCATCGGAAGGAGACAAAGGAGGAGTAGGACGGATGCTGATGCTTCTGCAGGCGGTTTTGTTTTCTTTTCTCGGATTTGCAGGCGGCATTGCGGTTGGAGGAGGCGTTGTCGCTCTCTTTGTCGTCCTTGATATCATTCCAAGGCTTGCACAGCTGTCAAGATCGTATTACAAGGTCCACTGGTATGAGGGTGCTATGGTAAACGGCGCGTTTTTTGGAACGGTTGCGGATTTCTGGAATTGGAAATTTTACATCACCTGGAAGCCCGTGAGCGGTATGGTGGGACTGTTCAACGGGATATTTATCGGCATGCTGGCCGCCGCCTTGACGGAAGTGCTTAATGTGCTGCCTATTTTGGCCAAGCGGCTTCACTTGCAGCGGTATCTGTTTTTGCTGCTGCTCGCCATGGTGTTTGGCAAGGTTGCAGGCTCTTTGTTCGATTGGTTCGTATACCATCCTTGAAGGAAAATCAACGATCAACTCTAAGGTTTTGGCAGGAGGTAGCTTGAGATGACAAATGATCGGCATTCAGAAATGGAACAGGGAACGCAGACGAAAGAAAGCGTCATAACGTTCATCCCCGATTTTGATCCGGGCCATGACGATTCCGGGGACACGAAGCAGGATGATCCGAACGCGGCAAAATTCGGCGTGGACAGCGGTAAGAAATTGAATGAAATCTCGAACAGCATTGAAGAATCCGTGATTTATTGGCAGCATAGCGATAGTATCAGCCGAAAGCTCATTACGACCAAAAAAACGCTGGAGCAGGTGGTCGGTCTAGGGGAGAGCATCGACGTTGACTTTCGTGAAATGACGTTTGGCGGAAAAAGAACGGGCTTGTTTCTGATTACTTCATTCGCCAAAGACTTTATTCTTCAGGGTATTCTCAACAGGCTCACTTATCTGACGCCCGAAACCATATCGGGCTATGCGCTTAAAACTTTTTTTGAGGAATATATTCCTCATATCCAGGTGGAAACTACCGACAAACTGAGCGTCTGTATTACCAAGGCGTTATCCGGGATGAGCGTGCTCTTTCTGGAAGGCGAAGAAACGGCGATTGTGATGGACACCAGGTCCTATCCCGTCCGGAATCCGGAGGAACCATCTCTCGAGCGCGTTGTCCGGGGAGCCAGAGACGGATTTACGGAAACGCTGCTGGCCAACATCGGCCTCGTTCGCAGACGCCTGCGGGATCCCGGCTTAAAGTTCGAGCATACGCAAATAGGCAGACGGACGAAAACGGATGTCTGCGTGGCTTATATCGATGATATTGTCGATAAAGTGCAGGTGGAAAATCTCAAGGAGCAGCTCAGCCAGATTGATATCGAAGGCATTCCGCTTGCGGACAAGCAGCTTGAGGAAGCGATTATCCATAAAGGCTGGAATCCTTATCCGATGGCCCGGTACTCGGAGCGCCCGGACGTGGTTGCATCTCATATTCTGGAAGGGCGGGTTGTCTTGTTTGTGGATACTTCTCCGAGCGTTATGATCCTGCCGACGACGTTTTTCGACTTGTGCCAGCATGCGGAAGAAAACCGGCAAACGGCGTTTATGGGGACTTACCTCAGGTGGATTCGCTTCTTCGGCATCCTGGCCTCGCTGTTCTTGCTGCCTTTGTGGCTGCTGATTGTCATTCATCCGGAGATCAAGCCGCCCGCACTGGCATTTATTGGTCCGCAGGCTCAGGCTAAAGTGCCGCTCATCGCCCAATTCCTGATCGTGGAATTTGGTGTCGATCTGATGCGCATGGCAGCCGTCCATACCCCGACCCCTCTGGCTTCGGCAATGGGCCTGATCGCCGCCATTCTCGTCGGCGATATCGCAGTCAAGACCGGCCTGTTCGTGAACGAAGTCGTGCTTTATATGGCTGTGGCCGCGATCGGCATGTTTGCAACGCCCAGCTATGAGCTTGGGCTCGCCAACCGGCTTGTCCGGATCGTTCTATTGGTGGCGGTAGCCTTGTACGGAGTTCCGGGCTTTGTTGTCGGGATTACCTTATTAATCGTCTTGCTGACGCTGCGCCGCTCGTTTAATTCGTCTTATCTGTGGCCGTTTATACCCTTTAATGCAAAGGCGTTGGCCGCTGTTTTGTTCCGGATGCCGGTTACGTATGCCAAGACGCGCCCGTCCTTCAACAAGCCGCGGGACAACAGCCGAATGTCCGAGTAGCTTCATTGACAACAGCTTGTACTGCAAAAGTACAAATGAAGTATAAAAAAATCCATTTTTCGAATTCCCCGATACCTGATATACTGATTCTAAATCGGAAAAATCGGAGGATAGCAGCATGTATTTACACGGTACCAGTAAAATAAACGCCAAAGGACATCTTGAAATTGGCGGTTGCGATACAGTAGAGCTCAAAGAAAAATACGGAACACCGCTGTATATTATGGATGAAACGCTGATTCGCCAGCGTGCCCGCGAATATATAAGTGCTTTCAAACAATCCGGGCTTTCTTTCCAGGTGGCATTTGCCAGCAAAGCTTTTTGCACGATGGCGATGTGCCGTCTTGTTGAGGAAGAGGGAATGAGCCTTGATGTGGTGTCGGAAGGAGAACTGTATACGGCGCTGAAAGCCGGTTTTCCTGCAGAGCGTATCCACTTCCACGGCAATAATAAAACGCCTGATGAAATTCAGATGGCGATAAACGCGCGGATTGGATGCTTTGTGGCCGATAACTTCGACGAACTGCACATGCTGAATGCGCTGGCTGCCGAGAACGGAGTTAAAGTGAACATTTTGCTGCGGGTAACCCCTGGCGTGGAAGCTCATACCCATGAGTACATTTCCACAGGACAGACCGATTCGAAGTTCGGCTTTGACCTTGCTAACGGGGCGGCCTATGACGCCGTTAAAATCGCGATCCGTCTGCCTCAGCTTAACCTTCTCGGCCTGCATTCCCATATCGGTTCGCAAATTTTTGAAATTGACGGATTCCAGGTAGCCGCGGAGCGGGTATCCGAATTTGCCGTGAAGGTGAAACGTGAACTGGATGTGGTGTTCAAGGTCATTAATCTCGGGGGAGGCTTCGGTATCCGCTATACGGAGGAAGACACACCGCTCAAGGCGTCCATTTATGTGACCGCCATTACGGATGCGGTGAAACGCCATTTTTCCGGCGTATATGACAAGCTTCCCGAGGTGTGGATCGAGCCGGGCAGAAGCATTGTTGGCGATGCCGGAACGACGCTGTATACGATTGGCACCAGCAAGAACATTCCCGGTGTACGCAAATATATTTCGGTTGACGGGGGGATGACGGATAATCCGCGTCCTGCGCTTTACAATTCCAAATATGAAGCGATGCTGGCCAATCGCGGCCAAGAGGCTGCGGCCGAGACCGTTTCGATCGCAGGCAAATGCTGCGAAAGCGGCGATATGCTGATCTGGGACGCTGAGCTTCCGGTCGCGAACAGCGGGGATCTGCTGGCCGTAGCCGCAACGGGCGCATACAATTATTCGATGGCGAGCAACTATAACCGGATTCCGCGTCCTGCGGTCGTATTTGTGAGGGACGGTCAAAGCGATCTCGTGGTCAAAAGAGAGACGCTGAACGATATTGTGGCGGGCGATGTTATTCCTGAACGGATTCGCAAAGAGCATTCGCTGAAATCATAGGCGCCGGAGTTTGCTGGATAGATTGAAGACGGGGCAGAGCTTTCCCCGTCTTTTTCTTTGCACTGTGAACATTTTCATAGTACACTGGACATGTCGTATGCCCGATCATTATTGGAAGGAGCTAGAATATATAATGGCAAAACAAGCAAAAGTTAAACTCGCGAACGGCGGAGAAGTTCTTCTTGAGCTGTTCGATCAAGACGCTCCCAATACGGTAGCCAATTTTGAAAAGCTGGCAAACTCCGGCTTCTATAACGGACTTGTATTCCACCGTGTCATTCCTGGTTTTGTAGCTCAAGGTGGTTGTCCTCAAGGCACAGGTACTGGCGGACCAGGATACACCATCAACTGTGAAATTAACCCGAACAAACATGAACGCGGATCGCTGGCCATGGCGCATGCGGGACGCAATACAGGCGGAAGCCAGTTCTACATCTGCTACCAGCCTCAGCCGCACCTTGACGGACAGCATACCGTGTTCGGCAAAGTGATCAAGGGCATGGAACATGTCGATGCGTTCCAGGGACGCGATCGCATGGAATCGGTTGAAGTATACGAAGTATAATTCACCGGATCGTAACAAAGCCGCAATCCGTAATTTCCGGATAGCGGCTTTTTCCCTTTTTACCGATTATTTCGGCTGTTCTTTAGCCTCATCTTTAACTTCTTCCCGGAAGCCTTCGATTGCTCTCTCGCGCCGTTCATTTTTAGCTTCAACCTGACTGCGTTCTTCGCCGGAGATTTCCGATGCATGCTCGGCCAAATAATCTTCGCCTCGATGCAAATTTTGCAGCGTATTTTGAATGTTTTCCTGAATCCGGTCCACGTTATCTGCCCGGTTATCCGGTTTGGCCATTTGTCTTGTCTCCTCCTGGTCATCAAACTGCGCCTTAGGCCGGCGCTATGCATAGGTTGGTCATGCGGCCAGGATTTTATGCGCTTTTAGGAGCGGCAAGAGATCGGTCTGCAGACGGTTTGCTGAAGTCGTAAAGAAGCGTATGATAATATGTGTTGCTTTTCAGCATAGATAGTGTTACCATTTCAATCAAGTTAAGAGTCTGCTGATTAAGGACTTATGACTTAGGCAACCTACAATCGAATACGTTTCCTTCGGGGCAGGGTGAAATTCCCGACCGACGGTGATGGCAAGCGCCGGCTTTATGTATTTGACCGGCTGCGCCTTAGTCCGTGACCCGCCTGTTTATCGTCTTTAGAGATGCGATGGACTCGCGGCTGAGCCGGTGCAATTCCGGGACCGACAGTATAGTCTGGATGGGAGAAGGAGATACGGAGATTTTGCGGCAAAGGAGCTGCAGATTTCTTTCATGATCAATTCAGTTGATATTGGCCGCTGTCTGCCGATGCTGCTTGGTTGGGCATGGTTTTCTGGGATCTTGAAATTAGGTCTCGCTAGAAGATTTGTCCTGACAACCGCTTCGTTTCGCAGCAGTTCAATGATCCATTGTTAATTGGCTTGTTTATGTATCGCTTATACTCTCATGCACCCCGATCCATTTTTGGTCGGGTTTTTTTGCGTTATTGGAGATCCTACGGGAAAGGAGGATGTGCCGTGGAACTGATCAATGACGAGTTTTATATGTCGCTGGCCCTTGATCTGGCCAAACATACACAGGGCCAGACCGGAATCAATCCGGTTGTCGGTGCCGTTGTCGTCAAGGATGGGGCCGTAGTTGGAATGGGCGCGCATTTAAGACGCGGCGAAGCGCATGCGGAAGTTCATGCGCTGGATATGGCAGGGGAACGCGCACAAGGTAGCACCGTATATGTTTCGCTTGAGCCATGCAGCCATTACGGAGCGACTCCCCCTTGCAGCAAGCGGCTGATTGAAGCCAAAGTGGCCCGGGTCGTGGTCGCGTGTGTCGATCCCAATCCGCAGGTTTCCGGCAGAGGGACCCGGATGCTTCGGGAGGCAGGCATTGAAGTCGTAACCGGTGTGCTTGAGAAACAGGCGAAGGAGCTCAACAAAAAATTTATTAAATTCATTACGACAGGGCTTCCTTATGTAACGCTTAAAGCTGCCAGCACGCTGGACGGAAAAATGGCATCCAAAACGGGCGACAGCAAATGGATAACGAACGAGGCCTCCAGGGCCATGGTTCATACGCTAAGGCATCAGCATGAAGGCATCATGGTTGGCGTCGACACTGTAATTGCAGACGATCCGCTCCTGACCACCCGTTTGCCTGTACCCGGAATTTCCCCGGCCCGGATCGTTGTCGATTCAAAGCTGAGAATTCCGGTTGATGCGGGGGTTCTAAAAGCGGACGGCGCGGGCACCATTATTTTAACGACAGAGGGACATGGCGATTCCGCCAAATTAAAGGCTATTGAAGCCGGAGGTGCAAGGGTAATTCCTTGCGGGAACAACGAACGGGTGGATTTGAAGCTGGGGCTTCAGAAGCTGGGCGAACTCGGCATCTCCTCCATCCTGGTCGAAGGCGGCGGAAAACTGAACGGCTCTTTCATTGCCGGGCAGCTTGCCGATGAAGTTTTGCTGTTTATGGCGCCCAAGCTCATCGGAGGCATGGGTCCGGGCAGTTTTGTTTTTGATGGTCCGGACAGCATGCAGGAAGCAGTAAGATTAACGAATCTTCAAGTTACGCAGATAGAGGACGATATTTGCATTTCCGGAGTACCACAATGGAGGTGATGTCAGCATGTTTACCGGGTTGGTTGAGGAAATCGGTACAATGAAATCCGTAAGCAGACAAGGTGAAGCGATGGTGCTGGGAATACGGGCGAGCAAAATCATGGAGGATATCGCTCTGGGGGACAGCATTTCCGTAAACGGGGTATGTCTGACGGTAACCGGAATCGGGTCTTCGTCTTTTAACGTTGATGTTATGCCGCAAACCTACAAGCATACGAATCTCAATCTGTTAAGCAGCGGCCAAAAGGTCAATCTTGAAAGGGCCATGCCTGCCGGCGGAAGATTTGGAGGCCATATCGTACAAGGGCATGTTGACGGGACAGGCAGCATTGTCAGCACGGAACGTGACTACAATGCCGTCGTTTATACGATTAAACCCCATAATCCCGGGCTTTTCAAATACATTGTATCTCAAGGCTCTATCACGGTTGACGGGATCAGCCTGACCGTGGCCAAGGTTCAGGGCGAAACGTTCAGCGTATCGATCATACCGCATACCCTTGCCGAGACTGCTCTTGCATTTAAACGTCCTGGAGACACCGTGAATCTGGAGTGCGATGTGATCGGCAAGTATGTCGAGCATCTGCTGCATTACAGGGGTTCATCCTCATCCGAATCTTCGGCAGGGCAAGCAAGGGACGGAAAAGAGCTGAGTCTGTCGTTTCTGAGCGAGAACGGATTTGTTTAAACCGTGACAGGTTTGAAAGGAGGATTACGCATATGGATAGCATAAAGCTGGATCGTATCGAAGAGGCGCTTCAAGACTTGAAGCAGGGCAAGGCTGTCATCGTCGTGGACGATGAGGACCGGGAAAACGAGGGGGATATCGTGGCTCTCGCCGAGAAAGCGACACCGGAAATCATCAACTTCATGATCACGCAAGGAAGAGGGCTCGTGTGCGTGCCGATTACGCAGGAACGGGCGGAAGAACTGGAACTAAAGCCCATGGTTTCCCATAATACCGATTACCATGGCACCAACTTTACGGTATCGGTTGATTACAAGACGACAACAACGGGCATTTCCGCTTTTGAGCGTTCACAAACGGTGCAGGGCATCATGAATCCGGATGCGAAGCCTGAAGATTTCCGCAGACCCGGCCATATGTTTCCTTTGATCGCGAAAAAGGGAGGCGTACTCCGGCGTGCCGGTCATACCGAAGCGGCGGTAGACCTTGCCAAGCTTTGCGGCTCTTATCCGGCAGGGGTAATCTGCGAGGTGATCAAAGAGAACGGGGAAATGGCCAGATTGCCCGAGCTCAGAGAGTTTGCAGACCAGTTTGACTTGAAGCTCATTACCGTCAAAGATCTGATCCATTACCGGAACGATCGGGAGAAGCTGGTGACCCGCGAAGTGGAAGTGCGGATGCCTACGGATTTCGGCGAGTTCCGGGCAATCGCTTATACGAATGCTGTGGACGACAAAGAGCATCTGGCTTTGGTAAAAGGGGACATTAATCCGGAGGAGCCTGTCCTGGTGCGTGTCCACTCCGAGTGTTTGACGGGCGACGTGTTTCACTCCCACAGATGCGACTGCGGGCCGCAATTCGCTGCTGCCCTGAGCCAGATCGAGAAGGAGGGCACCGGCGTTCTGCTTTACATGCGTCAGGAAGGACGGGGCATCGGCCTGATCAACAAGCTCAAAGCGTACAAGCTGCAGGAGCAAGGGCTCGACACGGTGGAGGCCAATCTGAAGCTCGGATTCAAGGCAGATTTAAGAGATTACGGAATCGGGGCGCAAATTCTGAAGGATCTGGGGATTGCCAAAATCCGCCTGCTGACGAACAATCCGCGCAAAATAACCGGTCTCGAGGGTTACGGTCTGGAGGTTGCTCAGCGGGTGCCGATCCAGATCAAGGAGAACGTCGACAACACCGCTTATCTTCACACCAAACGAAGCAAGCTTGGCCATATGCTGCAGTTCGATGATTTGGAGCAGGATGAAACGGCCAAAATCTAATTTTTTTATAGGAGATGACGACAAATGGGGCAAATTTTTGAAGGGCATTTAGTATCCAAAGGTTTAAAATATGCGATTGTGGTTGGACGTTTCAACGAGTTTATTACGAGCAAGCTGCTTAGCGGCGCGCTTGACGCGCTGAAAAGACACGGCACCGAGGAGGAGGAAGTGGACGTTGCCTGGGTGCCGGGCGCTTTCGAAATCCCATTCGCGGCTCAGAAGCTGGCCGAAAGCGGCAAATACGATGCCGTGATTACCCTTGGCACCGTAATCCGCGGCTCGACCTCGCATTACGATTATGTGTGCAATGAAGTCGCGAAGGGGGTTGCCGCGACAAGCCTGAAAACCGGCATCCCGGTTATCTTCGGTGTTCTTACGACGGAGAACATTGAACAGGCTGTCGAACGCGCCGGCACGAAGGCAGGCAATAAAGGCTGGGAGGCTGCTGTGGCGGCCATTGAAATGGCAAACTTGACGAATCAGCTAAAATAGTGCTTATTTAATGTAGTGCTTTTCTCCGGGAAGGTGCTACATTTTCTTTTATTACGGGTGGAGGATCATAGAGTGACGGTACTTTATAAGCTGGAGACCTTTGAGGGCCCGCTCGATCTCCTGCTTCATTTGATTGACAAAGCGGAGATCGACATCCATGAAATCTCCATTAGTGACATTACAGATCAATATATGGACTATTTGCATTCCATGCAGGAGCTGGAGCTTGAAATTACCAGCGAATTTCTGGTGATGGCTGCTACCCTGCTGTCCATAAAAAGCAAGCAATTGCTTCCCAAACCTCCCGTCGAATTGTGGGAGGACGAATATGATATGTATGACTATGAGGAAGAAGATCCTCAGGAAGAGCTGATCCGCAGGCTGATTGAATACCGGAAATTCAAGAATATTGCGGGAGTGCTGCATGATAAAGAATGGGAACGCAGCCTGATATTTACGAAGGAACCGGAAGACTTGACTCCTTATCTGCCTGAGGTTCCGGACAATCCGGTAAAAGGACTGCATGTGTCCGATTTGATTACAGTCTTCCAAAAAGCGCTGCGCAAAGCGGTGAAGCGAAATACGGTAGCCCGTATTCAGCGGGATGAGATTTCGGTCAAGGACCGGATCAAGGAAGTGGTCACCGTGCTTGAGACGGCTGGACGAGGCGGAAGAGTGCTGTTTTCCAAGCTGCTGCATGAAGAAATGTACCGCCATGAGGTGGTCGTTACTTTCCTGGCTATCCTTGAGCTGATGAAAATGAAGCTGATCATCTGCTATCAGAATAAACTGTTCGATGATATTGTAATGGAATGGAAAGGGGAACAAAGCGGTAATGGATTTTCAGAAATTGAAATCGATTATTGAGGGGATGCTGTTTCTGGCCGGCGAAGAAGGATTGACGGTTAAACAGCTCGCCGAAGTGCTGGAGCAGCGCTCGGAGATCATCAGGGATGCTTTGGAGGAATTAAAAGCATCGATGGCACAGGAGGGCCGCGGTCTGCAAATCGTGGAAATTGCCGGGCATTATCAGCTCGCTACGCTGCCTGAGCATGCCCCTTATTTCGAGAAGCTTGCCTACTCCCCGTCAAGGTCGTCCCTATCGCAGGCGGCCCTTGAAACATTATCGATTATTGCCTACCGGCAGCCGATTACCCGCGTTGAGATTGAAGAAATCCGCGGCGTCAAGGCGGAGAGGGCGATACATACGCTCGTCAACAAGGACCTGATTGAAGAGGTTGGCCGCGCCGAAGCTATCGGCCGTCCGATTCTGTACGGGACGACGAAAGCATTTCTCGATTATTTTGGCCTGGCGAGCCTGAAGGACCTGCCCGATCCGGAGCAGTTTGCGGATGCGGACTCCCTGGAAGATGAAACTCAGGATCTGTTCGAACGCATTCAAAATGAACAGCTGACCATAGACGATGTAAACCGTTGAAATCTACCTAACCATCTTACTACACGGCGAGGTCACGAGCTCCCGTTCCATTTTTGGAACGGGTGTTTTTTTGTCATTGCAACCATTTGACGCTTTGAAGGGAAGTTTGTGGAATTGAAATCCATCCCAAATGACATACTAAGGAATGGCTTTTACCCGTGAACGGAGGTTTGATCATGTTTATATGGATTTCGGTTGGCATTATCCTCCTTATCTTCCTTTTGCTTCTGCTGATTGTGCTGTTATCTCGGGTGACAATAAATGTGCACGCCAGCAAACAGAATGAGGATGAGGAAATAACGGCAGATGTCAAACTGCTCTTCGGAATGATCAAGCTGCATTATGAAGTTCCGAAAATCGTTTTTGATAACTTTAAGCAAGGCTTTAAAGTGCTAACGGAGAAGAAAGGTGAACTGGTCAACAAAAACGGAACCAATCATGAGGAACAAGAATATATCGGCAGGGAAAGGATCGGCAAATGGATCGACATCTACAAGCAGATTCTAAAATCCACAGCTGATTTGAAACGTTGGCTGAGTTCGACTTTAAAGCACTTGAAAATTACAACGATGGACTGGTCAACGGAGTTTGCGTTTAAGGAAGCGGATTATACCGCTGTGGCATGCGGATTATTATGGGCGCTTAAGTCGTATATTATCGGGAGCTTGTCTTTTCAGGTCAAAATGGAAAATACGCCGCAGTTGCTTGTAAACCCCCGGTTTGGCACGCCGCCGCATTTTGCCACGAATATGAATTGCATAGCGCAAATCAGTCTCGGATATGCTATGTATGCTGGACTGACCCTTATAGTTCGCGTGCTAAAAGTGAAAGGAGGAACTAAACAATGGCTGAACATCCTATTCAAGGCTTGATGCGGACCGCAATGGAGAACATCAAGGAAATGGTTGACGTCAACACAATTGTAGGGGAACCCGTCGAAACACCTGACGGCAGCGTAATTCTGCCGATCAGCCGCGTCGGATTCGGATTTGCAGCAGGGGGCAGCGACTTCAAATTATCGGACGAACATATTCCGTCTGCTTCGAATACGGGAGAAAGCTTGCACCGGCCTTTTGGCGGCGGCAGCGGCGGGGGCGTCTCCATTAACCCGATCGCTTTCCTGGTTGTAGGAAGTCAAGGGGTGCACATCGTACCGCTGGATCATCAAACGCATTTAATGGAAAAAATTATTGATTCGGTTCCCGTCGTCATTGACCAATTGCAAAGCATGTTCCCAAACAGAAATGCCGCAACTACGCCTCCCCCTGTCGTAGCCGGAAGCACACCTTCTACTCAATAACGGCAGGTTAAAGGATACGAATAACGAAAGCCATGACTTTCCCTTCCGAATCGTGGAAGGGTTTTTTCATCTACATGGGGCCAAGGTGGACAAATCAGGGTCTACTTGAGCCCCCATGATGCATATATTCATTATTAGAACAAGCTCACCAAGATTAACATCGAAGGAGTCAAGCTATGAAACGAATCAAGATGATTTACGGATTGTGCCTGACGATGATACTCGGGATCGCGCTTGCAGGGCCTGTTTCTGTTTCTGCAGACCCTGTAGAATCGAAGCGGTCCTACGCGGAGCCCCAGACACATGCCCAGGCCTCGGCATTATTAGACGTTGAATCCGGACGACTGCTTTATAGCAAACAGGGTGATGAGATTTTGCCCATTGCCAGCCTGACTAAAATTATGACCGCTATAGTGGCCATTGAGCATGGTGATCTGAACAAGCGGGTCAAAGTAAGCCCGTATGCTTTTGGCAAGGAAGGATCATCCATTTATTTGAAGCTTGGTGAAGAAATGAGTCTGGAAAATATGCTTTACGGACTCATGCTTCGTTCAGGCAACGACGCCGCAACGGCGATTGCAGAGCACGTAGGCGGATCAGAACAAGGCTTCGTTCATTTGATGAACAGCAAGGCTGAAATGATCGGCCTGAAAAATACGCATTTTGTCAATCCGCACGGCCTTGATCACAAGGGGCATTACTCGACTGCCAACGATTTGGCCAAGCTTACGGCGTATGCCCTGCATAATCCCGTATTTCGGGAAATTGTGAAGACGGAAGTGAGAAAGGCGCCCAATCCGAATGACCCCTGGGACTATTCCTGGTTAAACAAGAACAAAATGCTCCGTTTTTACGAGGGGGCGGACGGCGTCAAAACCGGGTTTACCAAGATTGCAAGGCGCTGTCTGGTAAGCTCCGCAACCAGGGACGGGCAACAGCTTGTGGCTGTCACTCTCAATGACGGAGATGACTGGAATGATCATGCCAAGCTGCTGGACTACGGTTTTGAGCATTTTCCGCTGCAAACTCTAGTCCTGGAGAAGCAAATGATCGAAGGGACCGGGCTTTTTGCAGGCAAAGCCTTTAAATATCCTTTAAGCGCTGAAGAAGTTCCGCACATCAAACAGGAGCTGAAATTGAATAAAGCGGCTGATCCGTTTGGACTTAAGGGGAAAATCGTGCTGCGGCTGAATGATCAGATGATTGGCGTCGTTCCGGTTTACGAAAGCAAAGACAGCGGCCGGGATCTGGGCAATGGAGAGGAAGAGAAGCAATAAACAAAGAAGGCGAGAGAAGGGGAGAGGGGAAATGGTTAATAAAATATGGCTTGGCCTGCTGCTGGCCGGTTTCGGCTTCGCAGCGGCCAAAGGCGACATCAATCTCGTGACCAAAGCGGCTTTCGAGGGAGCTCAGACAGGCGTGACCGTTTGTTTCGGATTGATCAGCGTGCTTGTATTCTGGCTTGGAATCATGCGTCTGGCAGAGAATTCAGGCCTTGTAGACCGAATATCCAGGCTGCTGGGTCCTGTCGTCAAATTTTTGTTTCCAGATGTTCCGAAGAATGATCCGGCCATGGGGTACATTCTGTCCAATATGAGCGCTAATTTGCTTGGACTCGGCAATGCGGCGACACCGATGGGGATTCGGGCCATGCAGGAGCTGCAGCGCCTGAATCCGGACAAGACAACCGCCTCTCCGGCGATGTGCACATTGCTGGCCATAAACACGGCAAGCATCACGCTGATTCCGACGACGCTGATTGCGATCCGGCTTAACTATCACTCTGCAAACCCGGCAGAAATCGTAGGGAGCACGCTTCTGGCGACGGCGATTGCCACTCTGGCAGCCGTGCTGGCTGACAGATGGTATCGGGTCAGACAAGCGCCGCCCCCGGCTATTCCGCCTTCTGTACCAAGCAGCAGCACCGCAGCGGCGGGGCGGGGTGATGGCGCTTGAACTGGATTCATACGATATCGGCCTGGGCTATCCCCGTCATGATTGCTTTTATTCCATTGTACGCTTATTTCAAGAAGGTTCCGGTTTATGAATCATTTGTGGATGGAGCCAAAGACGGGTTTTCAACCGCCATAGGCATTATCCCGCATCTGGTTGGAATGATGGTAGCGATCAGCGTGTTTCGCGCGTCGGGAGCGATGGATTTCCTAGTAGACCTTGCAGCACCGGCTGTCAGATGGCTCCACATTCCGCCGGAAGTGCTGCCGCTTGGTTTCCTGAGGCCCCTGACCGGCACCGGTTCGCTGGCTTTTACGACCGAATTGATCAAAACCTACGGACCGGATTCGATGATCGGACGAATTGCCTCTACGATTCAGGGAAGTACGGACACTACGCTTTATGTACTTACCGTTTATTTCGGAGCCGTTGGCATCCGCAATGGCCGCTATGCGCTTAAAGTCGGGCTTTTTTCGGATATGGTCGGTTTCTTTGCCGCCATATTTGTTTGTCTGCTGCTGTTTTGAATCGACCTTATCAGACCCTTTTCGCGAGTTGTCTACATATCTTGCATTTCGCTCTCCTTGTGAGAGCGTTTTTGCTTTCGCTATTGTGATTTTTTTGTCAACTGGGTATCATGAATGTGAGGTGACTTAATTAACATGGAAAGATTACAGAAAATACTTGCTCAAGCCGGAGTCGCATCGCGTCGGAAATGTGAGGAGCTGATTTTGGCGGGCAAAGTGCAGGTCAACGGAGAAACCGTAACTGTGCTTGGAACAAAGGCGGATCCCGCGACGGACACTATAACGGTAAACGGAAAAAATATCGGTGCCGAGCAGAAGCTCTACCTTTTGTTCAATAAGCCGAAAGGCGTGATTACAAGCGCCAGCGACCCGCAAGGGCGAAAGATTGTCACCGACTACCTGAAGGGAATCAAGGAACGGGTATATCCGGTTGGACGGCTGGATTATGATACGGAAGGCTTGCTTCTTCTAACTAATGACGGTGAATTTGCCCATTTGCTTACCCATCCGAAGCACCATGTGCCCAAGACCTACCTGGCTACTGTCATGGGGGTGCCTCATGGAAACGATTTGGACAAGCTCAAGCAGGGGATTATGCTGGAAGACGGGATGACAGCTCCGGCGGAAGTGGAATATCATGATGTGAACCCGGACAATAAGCAGGCCGTCATCAGCATCACGATCCACGAAGGACGCAACCGTCAGGTTCGGAGAATGTTTGAAGCGATCGGACATCCCGTTATTCGTCTGAAACGAATCGCTTTCGGAAAGCTGTATCTGGGAACTATGAAACGAGGGGTATATCGTCACCTGACTAAAAGCGAAGTCGAAAGCCTGCGGCAAAGCGCGGCTGCCGCCCGGAAGAATGACCAGCCGTAACCTTCCGCATGATCAGCCGATCAGGCATCACTTCTCTGATCGTACATATATTTTGGACTGCGAATCGAAAATTTGACAGTTCAGGGTCGGCCAAATGTACAATGATTTCTAATGATGGTTTAAAAGCTAATCGTCCGTAAGCAGGCGGACAGCGGACATGAAGATGAGGAGCTGTGAGGATGTCAGAACAGATCAACCGTATTTTGGTCGTAGACGATGAGGAAAGAATCCGTCGTCTGCTTAAAATGTATTTGGAGAAGGAAGGATTTGAAATTGATGAAGCCGAGGACGGGGAAACGGCATTAAAGAAAGCTACGGAGGGAGAGTATGATCTCGTCGTTCTTGATGTCATGCTTCCCGGAATGGACGGGATAGAAGTCTGCAACCGTCTCAGGCAGTCCAAAGCAACGCCGGTGCTTATGCTGACGGCAAAAGGGGAAGAGATTAACCGGGTTCAGGGATTCGAAGTCGGTGCCGACGACTATGTGGTGAAGCCGTTCAGCCCCCGTGAGGTCATTTACCGCGTCAAGGCTATTCTGCGCCGCTCATCAGCTACCGCGTTTTTGTCACAGGACAGCGGGACGAGCAGCACGATCGTTTTTCCCCATTTGACGATTGAACACGATGCCCACAGGGTGACCGCAGGAGGGCAGGAAATCAGCCTGACGCCGAAGGAGTATGAATTGCTCCATTATCTGGCGGTTTCTCCCGATAAGGTTTTTTCCCGGGAAGAGCTGCTGAAGGATGTTTGGAACTATGAATTTTTTGGAGATTTGCGTACGGTGGATACCCACGTGAAGAGACTGCGCGAGAAGCTGAACAAAGTATCGCCGGAAGCAGCCCTGATGATAACGACCGTTTGGGGAGTCGGCTACAAGCTGGAGGTTGGAAAATAGAGTGAGCTTCTGGAGATCCCTTGTCGGCAAGCTCTGGCTTACGATCAGCGCTTTGGTTGCTTGCGTGCTTCTTACGCTCGGCCTTTTTCTCCTTCCTTATATCGATACCAACTTCACGAACTCTGGCGCCATCAAATCGCTTTTTATCTGGGTATCCATCGCGGGCTTTGCCATGACCACTTTTTTTGCCCTGTTCCTGTTCACCAAAATTACGCAGCCGATGCGCAGGTTGATTCAGGCAACAGACGAAATTAGGCGTGGAAACTACGATACCCGGCTTACGCTCAGAACGAGCGACGAAATCGGGGATTTGGCCAAAACGTTCAACCACATGGCCGAAGAGCTTGAGAATACCATTCGAAGCCTGAATCTGGAGAAAGAGCACCTGGCCAGCGTACTGAGAAGCATGAATGATGCCGTCATCACACTGGACCAATCCGGTGCTGTGATCCTGACCAACCCTCCCGGCGAACAGCTGCTGCATGCATGGGGCAATCTGGAGACAGGCGCAGGCAGCGGCAGCCTCAAAAGTCTGATCCCTTCAGCCAGGTACCCCGTTCCAGAACCGCTTGTTCCAATGTTTGAACGGGTTTTGGAGCAGGAGGGAGACCAGCGGGAGGATATTCATGTCAAGCAGAGCGTTTGGTCCGTTCATATGGCTCCGCTATCTTCCGAAGGGGATATTCGCGGGGCTGTCGCCGTTCTCCGCGATGTGACGGAGCAGGCCCAGCTTGAGAAGATGAGAAAAGATTTTGTAGCCAATGTCTCGCATGAAATCAGGACTCCTCTTTCCATGATGCAGGGCTACAGCGAGGCGCTGCTTGATGGAATGGCCTCGTCGCCGGAGGAAGCCAGGGAATTGATCCAGGTCATTTATGATGAATCGCTTCGGATGGGACGGCTTGTTCGCGATTTGCTGGACCTGGCGCGCATGGAAGCGGGTCACACTGAAATGGTCATGCATTCGGTTGATTTGACGGAACTTGTGGAACGGGTGTATCGAAAATTCTCGGTAAGAGCCAAAGAACGAAATATCAAGCTGCGGATCGGGCTGCCTTCGGAACAGCTTATACTTGAGGAAGCAGATGAAGACCGGCTTGAGCAGGTGTTTACGAATTTGCTCGATAATGCCTTCCGCCATACACCCGAAAACCGGTCGATTGACCTGGAAGCGAACCGGATTCTCGGCAGCCGCAACGAGCCCATGGTGGAAATTCTGGTGTCCGATGAGGGGGACGGCATTCCCCGGGAGGATCTCCCATATATTTTTGAACGTTTCTATAAGGCAGATAAAGCGCGGGTTCGCGGAGAAACGGCAGGGACAGGTCTTGGCTTATCCATTGTCAAAAATATAGTGGATGCCCATCACGGATCCATCGAAGCGCAAAGCGAGGTCGGCATAGGAACGACATTCAGGCTGAAATTGCCTGTCGAAAAACAAAGCTAGCTGAAAGCATCCTACAGATTTAGGATGCTTTTTGTTGAAACGGCAAGATTAATCTTGTTCAACGTGGAACACTTGAGGCAAACGCATAATCAAAAAAAGTCATGCCGATATTCGGCATGACTTTTTAGGTTAAACGGCTTCCTGCAGATTCTGAAAGCTGTTTAGGATAGAACGATTTCCTGTGCGGTTTTCAGCTCCGGCAGTTTGATCATTTCGGCAAGCACATCATCCGGAACGGCTTTGTCGACAGTCAGCACCATGATGGCTTCCCCGCCTACGACCTGGCGTCCCACCTGCATGGATGCGATATTGACATCGTTTTTGCCGAGCAATGTTCCGACATTGCCGATAATGCCAGGT
Organism: Paenibacillus caui; assembly: GCF_019904135.1. Taxonomy (GTDB): domain Bacteria; phylum Bacillota; class Bacilli; order Paenibacillales; family Paenibacillaceae; genus Fontibacillus; species Fontibacillus caui. Next base: position 93,097 of record NZ_JAIOGQ010000004.1, read on the forward strand.
TTGTCCGTGTGCGAAACGACGATGAGGTGGCCTTCCGGCGCAATGTCGACCGGGAACTTGTCAATTTGCACAATCCGTTCCCGGTATCCTTCCAGCAGAGTGCCGGCAATCTGCCGGTCCTGGCCGTTCGCGGTTTTGATCGTGACCGTAATAACATTCGTGAACCCTTTTTGAGCCGGCGCTTGGGAAACAACAACCCGGACATCACGGGATTTCGCCAAAAGCGTGGAATTGACGATGTTCACATCGCTTCCGAAATGGCGAGACAGCACTCCCTTCAAAATATAACGGGTGAGCGGCTGCGTATCGACCTCCGACAGATCGCCAGCATAATCGATCTGGATCGCCTGGACGGTCTCGTTGTTGATTTGAGCGGCTACAGAACCGATTTTTTCGCCGAGTCCGAAATAAGGCTGCAGCTTGTTCATCACGCTTGCGGCTACCGGAGGCATGTTGACGGCGTTCTTGAACGGTTCATCCCGCAAAATATGAAGCACCTGCTCCGATACATCGATGGCCACGTTCTCCTGCGCTTCTACGGTAGAAGCCCCAAGGTGAGGCGTTACGATAACTTTCGGATTGTGCAGGAAAGGATGATCCGGCTGTGGCGGCTCTTGTTCAAATACGTCAAACGCAGCGCCGGCCACGATTCCCTCATCAATGGCTTCCAACATGGCCTTTTCATCAACAATACCGCCGCGGGCGCAGTTGATAATGCGCATGCCTTTCTTCATCACTTCAAACTGCGGACGGGCAATCATATGCTTCGTTTCCGGCGTAAGCGGGGTATGCACTGTAATGAAGTCGGCATTGCGGACAATGTAATCGACAGTCGCAACCTGCACGCCCATTTTCTCCGCGCGCTCTTCCGTCAGGAACGGATCATAACCCAGTACGTCCATCCCGAAAGCTTTAGCCCGTTTGGCCACCTCGCTGCCGATCCGGCCCATGCCCAGCACGCCCAACTTTTTGTTGCGCAGCTCAACGCCAAGGAATTTGCGGTCCCATGTCCCGTTGATCGTCTTGGCATAAGCCTGCGGGATATGGCGGGCGAGCGCCATCATCATCGCAAAGGCATGTTCGCAAGTGGTGATCGTATTGCCGTCCGGCGCATTGATGACGATAATCCCGGATTGCGTTGCCGCTTCGAGATCGATATTGTCGACGCCCACTCCTGCCCGGCCGATAACCTTGAGGTTGGAGGCAGCTTGCATAATGCTTTTTGTCACTTTAGTCTGGCTGCGTACCAAAAGCGCGTCGTACTGAGGAATGATTTCGATAAGCTCTGCCTCGCTAAGCCCCGTCTTTTTTTCCACGACTACATCGTCAGCGTCAACAAGCTGCTGAATTCCCAAATCACTGATCGGATCCGATACTAACACTTTGAACATGGTTTCTTTTTCCTCCTAAAAGTTTTGTATAGCATAAGCTTCCTGATAAACAGCGGCAAAACTCGCTTCGGAAGCATGAGCTTGGTTTTGTATAGCATAAGCTTCCTGATAAACAGCGGGCAAAACTCGCTTCGGAAGCATGAGCTTGGTTTTGTATAGCATAAGCTTCCCTAAATAGCAGAAGACAAAACTTGGACGGAAGCTTGAGCTTCTAAAAATGTGGCCCCTCGGGCAATTGCTTTGCAGCAGTGACGAATCGCCGCGGCAAAGAACAGGGCTGCAAGTGCAGCACGAAACAAGGCGTCCCCACGACTCTAAGCGAAAGCAATAAAAAAAGCTCCAGTCCGCATACTACCGCCGTAGCAAGGGACGAGAGCTTCGTGGTGCCACCCTATTTCGCCGCAACTTCGCAGGTACGGCCTCTGATTGTCTTTCGACAAGAATGGTAACGGAATTCATCCGGCTGGTTTACTAGGTTCAACTCAGCACTCCGGAGCGCTAAAGTCTGAATTCAAGGCTACCGGTTCACAGCGACCACCGGCTCTCTGGAAGCTTGAAGGCGACTTCTCTCCTTCAACGTGTTTCATGGTTTAATTTTTTCATAATGTAACATGGCGGGTAAAGACTGTCAATAGCACAAAATAAACAATTTTTACGGTGCGTCACTTCTTTCTCGCGATTGTTAATGCTTCTTTGGGCCGCCTTGAATAGGCGGGTGCAAATCGGTTATGATTTTATGAAGGACAGCTTCAAGAATAATCTCAAAGGAACGCACTCATTTTATGAAAAAAAGTACTGAAAAAATCAAGTTCCGGCAAATTAAGCCAGAAGAACTTAACGATCGCCTGCTGCTGATCAATTTGTATTTTACGCAAATCCTTACACTCGTCATAGGCTTGATTATTATGCTGTTTCAATGGCGAAATCCGCTTGTTTTATTCAGGCCGCCGGATGGCTTGAGTTTTATCTGGTGGGGCCTTGGGCTCGCAGCAGCTGTTTTTCTCATTGATCTGCTGCTGTCCAGAATGATCCCGGAGAGCAGCATGGATGACGGCGGGATAAACGAAATGCTGTTTCGCAAAAGACCAATCTGGCATATTTTCATTATTGCGGCTGTCGTGGCCGTTTGCGAAGAGCTGCTGTTCAGGGGAGCGATACAGCATTCGCTTGGTCCATATTGGACGAGCATTGTCTTTGCGCTGATTCATATCCGCTATTTGCGGCACTGGATTCCGACGGGATGGGTATTTGCCACCAGCTATGGGCTGGGGTATATTTATATCGCTTCCGGGACTTTATGGGCGCCGATATTATGTCATTTTCTCATTGATTTGATTTCGGGGTTTGTGATTCGTTTTCGGAGGGAACAATGAGCGAACGATTAAGCAGGGTTAAGAGACTTGAGAGAGGCCGTAAACATAAGAAAGAAAGCAGCAGAGTGAACGGCACTACCAAAGCAGGTGCTTTGGAGCAGCTTTCCAGGGGACGATCAGAGACGGCGGCAGCGCAGGCGGCCGAAGATGAGAATTTGCCGCTGAGGAGCAGACGAGGCAAACGTCCAGTTTCTTCTAATGCATTCGGTTCTGCCAAGACTAAGCGGAAGGAATGGCAGCGGACAGCGGCAAATTCTGGTAGCCTTACACTGTTATTAGAAGATGAAGAAGAAGATTTTTTCGAACCGGAAGCGAAGTATGTCTCTCGAAGCGAAATATTTCCTTCCCACCGGATCAAATGGACAAAATGGTTCTTTAATGCACTTTTGGTTATCTTTATTGCCTTAACCGTTTTACTGTTGTGGTGGGGGCTGAATGAATCTCCTTGGAGTATAAAGCGGGACCTCTGAGAAGTTGTTCAAAAAGTCATCTTTTGATCACGAAGTGAATCACGAAGTCAATTCGACATCTTGGTGCTGAAAAGCTTACTTTTTGAACACGCATTATAAAGGTTCACGCTTTTTTTTCAGGGGAGGGTGCAACTTCTTTCCTGTATTCATGCCGCATGAGACGTGGAATCCCAGGAAACACTACATTTGATCTTAAACTTGAAAGGAGGCAATCCCGATGAGATCTGCTACGTTCTTATTCGGCGTTTTTCTGGGTGCTGTAGGCGCAATGTGGGCATCGAATCGAAAAAGCGGATGGATTTCGGCGGCGAATCAAGCAGGTTCCCTGATGAAATTTACCAACCTCTCCAAAAACAAAAGCAACGGAACAATCAGTATCCCTACCAGCGGAGCTTTAAAGACAGAGGGGAGCAGCGCAACCGCTGTTAATCCCGTTCAAAAAGCTGTATCCAAGGAATCAAACATGAAAATGATCAAGGATTTTATTAAGGGAAATCCTGATGTACGCCGTGAAGTGGAGCAGATTTTGAAGGAAACGCATACCGTCATCCCCGGCTTGTAACCGGAGAAAAAATCAAGAATCATTTCCTGGCTTTAAGGCCAGACGAAATGATTCTTTTTTTTGCCTATTTTATTGCGTGCATTTGGGTAAAATTAATGATAACATAATTACGTAGAACCATTTTCAGCACATCATTGCAGAGTGCTTCATAATCTGTTATAACACGGATTGGAGAGGAGGATCCTGTATGAAGATAGAACGATTGGGTCAGGATAAGATACGGATTTTCCTCACATTTGACGACCTTAGCGAACGCGGCATTCAAAAGGAGGATATGTGGCAGGAAATCCCCAAAGTTCAGGATCTGTTCACTGAAATGATGGATCAGGCTTATAATGAATTAGGCTTTGATGCTACAGGTCCGCTTGCTGTTGAAGTATTCGCTCTTCCCGCTCAAGGGATGGTTGTCATCGTGACGCGAGGTAAATACGATCGTCCGCATCCGTTTGGCGGTCTGAGTGAAGATGAAATGGCAGACGACGTATATGAGATGGAAGTCACGCTCGAGCTTAGCGATTCCATTGTTTACGCCTTTAGCGACTTTGAAGTGCTTATCGAAGCTGCCCATGTGCTTAATCAATCATTAACCGGAGCCGGAAGGCTGTATAACTATAAAGGGAAATGGCTTCTGCACCTTGAACCTGAAGATGTCGAGGAAGCCAAGCATCCACTGCTGATTGCTATTCTGGCTGAATACGGAGAAGCGACTTCCGTTACCCCGGCTGTTCTTGAAGAATACGGCAAAGTCGTTATGAACGAGAATGCAATCAGTACGATTGTATCTCATTTCAAACGCCAATCCTGACACGCATGCGGGTTCTGGGTCCGCGTCTTCCATAAAGGGGATGCGGACTCTTTATGTGTTATTATGAAGTAAGCTGCGAACATCCGGAAGGAGGTATGGCCGTTGCTTTGGTTTTCAATAGGTACTGCTGCGGTTGCTCCGGGAATCGCTCTGCTTACTTATTTCTATCTGAAAGATAAATATGATGCAGAGCCGCTGCACATGGTTATGAAACTTTTCTTTGTCGGCTTTCTGATTGTATTTCCTATCATGATCCTGCAGCGAGGCATGCTGCTGTGGATGGGAGACAATTCTTTTGTTTACGCCTTTGTGATTTCGGCAGGCGTGGAAGAACTGGTCAAGTGGTTTGTGCTGTATCATATGATTTATAATCATACGGAATTCGATGAGCCATATGACGGAATTGTGTATGCCGCCGCCGTGTCGCTCGGCTTTGCTACCGTAGAGAACGTCCTCTTTGCTTTGACCCACCAAGCTTCTGTCGGTACGCTAGTGATTCGCGCGCTGCTGCCGGTTTCAGGCCATGCGATGTTCGGGGTTATCATGGGTTATTATCTTGGACGGGCGAAGTTTTCGAAGGGGCAGAAAACAGGCCGGTTTCTGGCCTACTCCCTGGTACTGCCGATATTTTGGCATGGCGTTTATGATTGGATTCTGAACAATATTACACAATATTGGTTATGGTACGCCGTTCCGCTGATGGCATATCTCTGGTATGCAGGCTATGGCAAAATTTCCCGCGCCAACAGCCGCTCCCCTTTTCGGGCTATGGAGGCAGGGACAAGAGATTAGAACGGGTACTCATGGGGCATCCTTTATCCTAGTGCTAAATACCGCGATTATGTGGTTAACAACTTGGAAAGGATGCTTTTTTATGCGTGTCAAAGTTACAATTACGTGCAAAAATTGCGGCGAACGTTTTGTTTTGCGTGGAAGAAGAGAACGGGGGAAATTGGAGACAGGCTTTAAACAATGCCTTTGCAACAACACGAAGTTGTTCGAAATCGAAGAAGAACCTGTATAACAGCAGCAAAATACATGCATAAAGTTCCTTCCTTCTTGTCAAACTAATGGCAGTTAATTGAAGAAAGGAGCGCATATTCCATGTACAAGCGGCTAAGTAGTGTTTTGTTTCCCGTAATGACCATTCTGTTCATCGGGGCACTGGTATGGGGATATCAGGAAAACCGGGATAAAAACTCGGTGCTGATTAAAGCGGAAAACCAGTATCAACGGGCTTTTCATGATTTGTCCTACCATGTAGACCGGCTGCACGGAGAGCTCGGCAATACGCTTGCTGTCAATTCGGATTCAAGCCGGATGCATCGAAAAGGTTTAATGAATGTTTGGCGCATCACCAGTGAAGCGCAAAGTGAAATCAATCAGCTGCCTCTGACCCTTCTTCCTTTTAACAAGACGGAAGAACTGCTGTCCCGCGTGTCCAAATTCTCTTACCAGGCAGCGACGCGCGATCTTACGAAGCAGCCGATGACTTCTAAAGAAATGAATAACCTGAAAGAGCTTTATAAAAGCACGGGTGAAATCTCGCAAAACCTGCAGCAGGTGCAGAACAAGGTTATTTCGAACCGGCTGCGCTGGATGGACGTAGAGACTGCTTTAGCCACCGAGAAGGCGGCTGCAGACAATACCATTATCGACGGATTCAAAACGGTGGATAAAAAGGTGAGCGAATATCCGGAGCTGGATTTTGGGCCTTCCGTCTCTAACGCCTATAACAAGCGCAGCGTCAAGAAGCTCGATGCAAAGCCGGTAACCCAAAACGAAATTAAGGCAAAAGCAGCCCAATTTCTGGGTAGTGCCAATGCAAGCAATCTCAAAGTGACGGAGAACGGGGCCGGAACGGAATGGGCTTCCTACACGGCATCAACTGCAGAAAAAGGGAAAAATGCTCACCCGGCCATTTCCATGGATTTTACCCGCAAAGGCGGAGAGCTGATCTCCTTCACTAACTCTCGTGAAGTTGGCCCCCGCTCGATTTCGGAAAGTGTAGCCAGACAGAATGCCGATGAATTTTTAAACAGCAAGGGTTATGGGAGAATGACCCCTGTTACCTATGATGAATATGACAATGTGGGCTCCTTCACCTACGTAACAAACGACAACGGCGTTCTGGTCTATCCGGAGAAGCTGACCGTACGGGTCGCTTTGGATAATGGAGAGGTTACGGGACTGCAGTGCAGCGATTATGTGTATGAACACAGCAAAAAGGAGAAGCTGTCGAAACCCAAATTGTCCGTTGAACAGGTTCGCAAGCATCTTAATTCCGACTTCAAGGAGAGCTACCAGCGTGAGGCTGTCATTGAAAATGACGATTTCGAGCGAGTAGCAGCCTACGAATTCGGGGGACGGATCAACGGCACGTCATACCGTATCTTTCTGAACGGAGATACCGGAGAAGAAGAGAAAGTCGAGGAGTTTCGCGCGAACGGCGCCAATCGCTGATGGCCCCGGGAGTCATTTGAAAGCAAAGCAGCAGGTGAAGCCTTCATCCAGTTTGGGGATGAAGGCTTTTTAAGTTTTAGCTTGGCTGAATATTTTATGAAAAATGTCTCAACCGAAGAAGAAAGGCATGCTATAATGGAATGGTAATTTCAAGAATTTCAAGAATTTCAAGGTGGCGGTGAGGCAGATTGTATCCGAAAATTAACGATTTTGTTTACATTCAGGTAGCGTCCGGCGATGAAAAGGAAAATAAAACGGAATATAAGTCGCGTATTTCCGATACCGAAGAAGAAGCATTTTTGATAGAGGTGCCGATGGAAATCGGGCACAATCGGTTGAAGAGGCTTTATATCGGGGACGAGCTTTCCGTTTATTTCATAGGGGAATCAGGAACCAAAAATTATTTTAATACATATGTTTTAGGGTTTACCAATGACGTGGTCCGGCAGGTTCGAATTCGCAAGCCCGATCCAGTTTCGATTACCCAAATTCAGCGGCGCAATTTTTTGCGCGTTCCGGCTGAGCTTGAACTGGCCGTATGTTTAAAGAACGGCGAGCGTTTCCTTGTACGGACGGACGACGTCGGCGGCGGGGGAGTTTCATTTTTCTCGGAAGGAAGCCATGTCATCATTGAGGAAGAGCAGCTTGATTGCTGGCTGTTAGTGCCTTACCGCAATGGTTCGGTTGAGCACGTTCCGTTTGAAGCGGAGGTTATCCGCAAGAAAAAGCTTGACAACGGCAAGGAGCAAATCATGCTCAAGTTTATCGGCATCACGGATTATGAACGCCAGAAGCTTATCCGGTATTGTTTTGAACGTCAGCTGGAATTCAGAAACCGGTAAAAAAAGGATGTTGTTCACATAATTTTCTAAACCTCTGGTTAATCTAATGCTAGTCTATAAATCCGGAGGTTTGGAATGATGAAGAACAGCCATGGCGAAGAAGATTATACAAAACTGTTTGTTGAATTCAGTGATTTGGCCCAGCGCATTTTCCGAAAAATATTGATCGGACTGCTGATTGGCCTGTGCTTGAGCCAGAGTTTACTGAGAATTCCGCCCGTGCGCAGCGTAATCTCGTCTGCAGAAAGATGGGAAGGAGAACGTCCAAGAGCATTTTCGATACCGGTACAAAATACGAAGAGGGAATGAAACGGTTTTGCATCCCTCCCGTTTGTGTGGTATAATTTTCACGTCGCAGGCAATGCCTGCTTTTTTCTTGAGTTTCATAGTTTGAGGAGGAGGTACCCCTTGTCAGGTCAATCGAAGGGTTCCAACTACAAAATCAACATCGCGATCGACGGACCCGCAGGTGCCGGCAAGAGTACCGTAGCACGAATGGTTGCCAAGAGACTCGGATATGTTTATGTCGATACCGGCGCCATGTATCGTGCTGCAACTTTGCGTTTGCGGGAACTCGGCATTTCCCCGGAAAGCCCATCCGAGGTGCTTCAAGCGGCCCAAAAGATGGTTATTGAATTAATACCGGGGGAAGAAGGACAGAAGGTACTTCTTGACGGTCGGGACATTACGGAGGAAATTCGTTCTCGGGACGTGAACTCCAATGTGTCACGATATGCGCAAATCGAGGGGCTGCGTTCTTTGATGGTTTCCCTTCAGCGGCAAATGGCTTTGCGCAAAGGCGTCGTTATGGATGGACGCGATATCGGAACGACCGTATTGCCGGATGCAGAAGTGAAGGTCTTTATGACGGCTGCTGCCGAGGAGCGGGCCCGTCGTCGGTATCAGGAAATGAAGAACCCGGAAGCCATAACCCTTGAGCAGTTAACACGGGATATTGCGGAACGGGACCGGCTTGATGCTGAGCGGAAAATTTCGCCTCTTCGTCAGGCCAGTGACGCTACATTGCTGGATACTACCAGCATGACGACGGATGAGGCTGCGGAAGCCATTGTAGCTCTTTGTGAGGCGTATGGGATGGAGAGAAGTGTAGAATGATTTACAAGATCGGCCGGTTTATCGTAAGAGTGGTTTACAAACTGCTATTTCGAATTGAAGGCGAAGGATTGCAGAATATTCCAAGCGAGGGTGGAGTTTTGCTTTGTTCCAATCATATCAGCAATTTTGATCCGCCGACGGTTGGACTTCTCCTGAAACGAAAGGTTCATTTCATGGCTAAAGCAGAACTGTTTGACGTACCTGTGCTGGGTATGCTGTTCAAGGCATTGGGAGCCTATCCCGTCAAGCGTGGAGGAGTCAGTAAGGAATCGATCAAGATGACGCTTACGCTCCTGCGTACCGGAAATGTGATTGGCATCTTCCCTGAAGGCACCCGCAAGGCGGCAGCGGATGTGGCGGCCAAGAAAGGAGCGGCCAGCTTTTCGCTTCGCAGCGGCGCGGTAGTCATTCCGGTGGCAATCATAGGGGATTATAAGTTGTTTCGCAAAATTAAAGTTGTGTATGGTCCTCCGGTGGATTTGGACGAGTTTCGCGACAATCCCGGCGGTGACGCCGTAGATCTCGCAACGGACAAAATTATGGCTGCCATCAGACAGCTGAAACAAGGTGCCTGAAGCAGGGGCAAGTCATTTCATTCATGAATGAACGGCCAGCGATTTTGGCAACCTATTACAGGGATTTTTATGTTTTGAACTTCGTCCTTTTACGGCGGGTTTAAATAAATGGGGCTTATTGAACTGAGGAGGTTATCGAGATGTCGGAAGAAATCAAAGATCAGCAAGAAACAGTGGAAGCGACAAATCAAGATGAACTGGAGCAAATCGTATCTTTGAAAAAAGGGGACTCCGTAAAAGGAACGATCGTCAAAGTTGAAGACAATCAGGCTTATGTCAGTCTTGGATATAAATATGACGGTATTATTCCTATTCGCGAACTGTCGGCTGTACATCTTGACTCTGCTGGGGATGCGGTTGAAGTGGGGCAGGAAGTTGAAGCCAAAGTGGTAAGCATTGACGATGAAAAGGAAAGACTTGTTCTCTCCAAACGCGCAATCGACAGCGAGAATGCCTGGGCTGCGCTGCAGCAAAAGTTTGACAATAACGAAACGTTTGAAGTAACCGTTGCCGATGTTGTTAAAGGCGGAATCGTTGCGGATGTAGGCGTGCGCGGATTTATCCCGGCTTCTATGGTGGAGCGCCACTTCGTTGAAGATTTCAGCGATTACAAAGGCCGTACGCTTCGCGTTAAAGTGAAGGAACTGGACCAGGAGAACAACAAGGTGATTCTCTCCCAGAAGGACGTTCTGGAAGAAGAGTTTGAAGCAAACAAGCTAAAGGTAATGGCCGAGCTTCAAGAAGGCTCCGTTATTGAAGGAACCGTTCAACGTTTGACTCAATTCGGCGCATTTGTCGATGTAGGCGGCGTAGACGGTTTGGTGCACGTATCCGAAATCGCCTGGTCTCATGTGGATAAACCGTCTGACGTTTTGTCAGAGGGCGATCAGATTAAAGTGAAGGTTCTGAAAGTGGATCCTGAGAAGGGCAAGATCAGCCTGAGCATTAAAGCGGCACAGCCTGGACCTTGGGAAACAGCAGCCGACAAATTCAAGACCGGAGATATCGTTTCCGGCGAAGTGAAGCGTCTTGTTACTTTCGGCGCATTTGTTGAGATCGCACCAGGCGTGGAAGGTCTTGTTCATATCTCTCAAATTTCCCACAAGCATATCGGTACTCCGCATGAAGTACTGAAAGAGGGACAAAATGTCCAAGTGAAAGTGCTTGACGTGAATCCTTCCGAAAAACGCGTCAGCCTGAGCATCAAAGAAACGGAAGAGGCTCCGGCGGAAGTTGCCAAACCGGAAAGAACCGGCGGCAAGAGCAGCGTGAAAGCGGAGGATCTGAACAACAACCCTAACGTGTCCCTTAACAATCAAGGACTCAGCATTACGCTTGGAGAGCGTTTCGGCGACAAGCTGAGCAAATTGAAATAAGAAGAGACCATAAGCAAAGTTGGCGGAGAACGGCGAACTCGGTAGAGGGTTCGCCGTTTTTCATGTAACGGGCTCTGGAATGGCATGAAGAGTTCGCCATTCAACCTATTTTTTGCTATGATGATGTACGGATAGAGTGAGCGACTAAGTACGAATATAACTTCTGTGACCAGAGTGAAGGCATGCTTTTAGGAGGAATGAGTATGGCAAGACCTGTTGTGGCGATCGTAGGCAGGCCGAATGTGGGGAAATCGACGATTTTCAACCGCATCATCGGTGATCGGTTAGCCATTGTTGAAGATAAACCCGGCATTACGCGGGACAGAATTTACGGTACCTCGGAATGGAACGGAAAGGCATTCAGCATCATCGATACCGGCGGTATCGAAATTGACGGCGACGATTCGATTATGAAATCGATCCGGGCCCAGGCGGAACTGGCCATAGAAGAAGCGGATATCATTGTGTTCATGTGCGATGCGAAGGCAGGCGTGACCCAATCGGACGAAGAGGTTGCCACGCTGCTGTATCGCTCCGGCAAACCGATACTGCTGGCTGTCAACAAGGTGGACAATTTGAGCCGGATGGACCATATATACGAATTTTATAATCTTGGCTTCGGCGATCCGATCGGGGTATCCGGAAGCCACGGAACAGGTGTGGGCGATCTGCTTGACGCCATCGCCGACAATTTGCCGGAGCTTCCTGATGAGGATTATGATGAGGATGTGATTCGGGTCGCGCTGATCGGCCGTCCGAATGTGGGCAAATCCTCTCTGGTGAATGCGATCCTCGGGGAAGAACGGGTTATCGTCAGCAATGTTGCCGGTACTACCCGGGATGCCATTGACACTCCGTTCGAGAAGGACGGACAGCGCTATGTGCTGATCGATACCGCAGGTATGCGCAAGCGGGGCAAGGTTTACGAAACGACTGAAAAATACAGCGTGATGCGGGCGATGAAAGCGATTGAACGCGCCGATGTCGTGCTGGTGGTGATCAACGGCGAAGAAGGCATCATTGAGCAGGATAAGCATGTCGCCGGCTACGCTTTTGAAGCTGGAAAGGCAACGGCGTTTGTCGTCAACAAATGGGATGTCGTAGAGAAGAACGACAAGACCATGCATGAATTCGAACGGAAAATTCGCGATCACTTTCTGTTCATGACCTATGCGCCGATTGTATTTCTGTCGGCGCTCACCAAGCAGCGCCTTCACAAGCTGCTGCCGGTCGTGCAGCATGTAGCGGAGCAGCATGCCAGAAGGGTTCCGACGCATTTGCTGAACGATGTCATTTCGGATGCGATTGCCATCAATCCTCCTCCTACGGACAAAGGACGACGCATGCGGATCAATTACGCTACCCAGGTCGCGGTGAAGCCGCCGACCATCGTGGTCTTCGTCAATGATCCGGAGCTTATGCATTTCTCCTATGAACGGTATCTGGAGAATAAAATCCGAGACGCGTTCGATTTCGAAGGGACGCCGATCCGGATCTTTACGCGTCGCAAGTCTGATAAGGAAGGTTAGGGGAAAGAACGTGATTCTATCTTTTTTGGCAGTAGTCATTTGTTATTTGCTCGGTTCGGTCAGCTTTAGTGTCTTGCTGGCGAAAGGATTGAAAGGGATTGACATTCGCCACCATGGCAGCGGCAATGCCGGTGCAACGAATACGCTCCGTGTTCTGGGCAAGGGTCCTGCGATCCTTGTCCTGTTCCTTGATATTTTGAAGGGAGTTGCCGCAGTCTGGATCGGACGGTGGATGAACGGCGATTCGCAGTGGCTTCCCGCGCTTTGCGGAATCGCTTCGATCGTAGGCCACAATTGGCCCGTTTACTTCCGCTTTCGCGGAGGGAAAGGCATTGCAGCGACAATCGGCGTCATGGCATCTCTCGCGTTTCTTCCCGCCCTGTATGCCGGCATTATCGCTGTCCTTTCTATTGGCATTACCAGATACGTCTCTTTGGGTTCCCTCCTATTTGTCTTGTTTACGCCGATCTTTCTGCTCGTGGCGGGAGATAATTGGCCGTACTTTTGGACAAGCCTGATCATCTGTCTGTTTGCATTCTGGAGGCACCGTACGAATATTGTTAAAATTGTACAGGGAAGAGAAAACAAACTGGGTTCCAAAGGAGGGGTTTAAGTTGTTTGAAAAAGCGGCTGTTCTGGTTGCGGGAAGCTGGGGAACGGCTCTGGCTACAGTTCTCGCCGACAAGGGAATTCAGGTGGCGCTCTGGACCAGAAACGCAGCGCAAGCAGAAGAGATAAACCGGGACCACCGCAATCATTATTTGCCTGGAGCCCTGCTGTCACCGAATATTCAAGCAACTACCGATATGGAAGAGGCGGTGAGGGATGCAGAGGCGGTAATTATTGTGTCGCCATCTTCTGCAGTCCGTCAGGTTTCCCGCGAATTCAAAAAATACTGGAATGAAGAAATGCTTGTTATTCATGCAGTCAAAGGTTTTGAAACCGAGTCTCTTAAACGGGTTTCAACCGTCATTGCTGAGGAGCTGGGGTGTGCTGAAGGCCGGATCGTCGTACTCTCCGGTCCAAGCCACGCCGAAGAAGTGGTGAAACGCTGCCCGACGACGGTTGTCGTTGCTTCGATGGAGGAAGGCGAAGCGATGCGGGCGCAGGACCTGTTTATGAACTCTTATTTCCGTGTATATACGAACCGAGACATGGTCGGCGTCGAGCTTGCCGGAGCGCTTAAGAACATTATCGCCCTCGGAGCGGGAATGTCGGACGGTCTCGGATATGGAGACAATGCCAAAGCGGCTCTGCTGACCCGGGGGCTCGCTGAAATCACCAGGGTTGGCGTGGAAATGGGAGCCAATCCGCTTACTTTTGCAGGACTGGCCGGAGTGGGAGATTTGGTCGTGACGGCAACAAGCCGGCACAGCCGGAACTGGCGTGCAGGTTCTCTGCTGGGTCAGGGAATGCCGCTGGAGAAAGTGCTGACTACGATGGATATGGTGGTTGAAGGCGTCCGCACCACAAAGGCGGCGAGTGAAATCGCCGTGAAGTATTCCGTTCAGATGCCGATCGCCATGCAGCTTTACCATGTCCTGTTTGAGGGGCTTGACGCCCGTACGGCGGTAGAAGCTTTAATGGGACGGGACAAGAAAACGGAAATGGAAGTTATGTCTTTGGAAACATGGGAGCAGTGGCATACGTAAAATACAATAATCCAGCTCTGGCCCCGGAAACCTATGAGTTTTCCACAGTAAAAAAGGGCTCACCTCCTTCACCCCTCTATCATATAGTGACAGAGAGTACTGCCGGAGGAGGGGAGAGCATGAACAAGAACATTTCCAAGGAAGCCCTTAATCTCATCAACAAAAAGTCGGGCAAGAACATTTCGGAAGGCGCCGTCAAGAAATTGGCCAGCACTGTCAAGCCCTCGACACTGCAAAACGAAGCTCAGCTTCGTCAATTGATCAAGCAGGTATCGGCGATGGCGAAAGTTCCGGTTTCTGAGGCAACGATTAATGAAATCGTAGGTGCGGTCAAGAAGAGCGGTAAGAATCCTCAGAACATGGAAGCCTTGATGAAAATGATGATGAAAAAATAAGCGCCACACTCGGGGGGCGTCCATACGCTAAACCAAGAAAGGAACCTTCGGCCTTGTGCCGTCGGTTCTTTTTGTGATTATTCAAGAATTGCGTTAAGCCAAAATATCGCCAAATCCGAGCATGGCTGCCTGTTAGGAGGAATGTTATAATATGATGCAGAAAAACGGATGAAAGGATACATCGGGATTGAGAGCAAGAAAAAGGCCCGCACTTTTTTTTCGGGTCAATCCCAAAGGATGTCGGTGCTAGATATGAACGAGCTTTACCAATATATTGGCGATATGAAGTTTCCCTCCCATCCGCGTCTGGAGAAGGCGCTGGATCGGCTTACAGCGTTATTGTCTGATTCCGGTGCCGAATGGCTCTTGGGAGGAAGCTGCGGACTTTGGCTGCAGGGGGTGGAGCTGCCTGCCTCGCCAAGGGATATCGACATCTATGCGGATCTGGAAGATTCGGACGAAGTACATGAGGTCTTGCTCTCTCTTGCAACAGATGCGCCTGTGCTCGACCGAAGCGGAATTTATGTCTCCAAGCTGAGCCATTATAAAGTTGAAGAATATGCCGTTGAGCTGGTAGGAGGGTTTGAGGTCCATGCGCGGGGGATCGGATACCAAGTTGAAGTGAAGAACGTATTTTACCCGGAGGCCCCGCCTGCAGCGGACGGGCTGCAGCTGATGCCGCTGGCGCATGAGCTTGTGTTCAATTTGCTGAGAGAGCGACCTGATCGTTATATGGCGATAGCGAAGCAAATTGGCAAGGAGCCGAAAAGGCATATTCCGCTGATTAGAGAACTTGTACGCAGAAACCGGTGGTCGCCGGATCAGGCGTCTTATCTGGACCGGCTGGTTGGAACCCCCGGGTGGTTCATCTGAGCAGCAAGGGGAGGACAATTGTTATGGAGAATCAGATCAGATTTGAGCCGTCAGGAAAAACGGTAAAAGTGCACGTCGGGACAACAGTGCTGGCAGCTGCCCGCAAAAGCAGGATACATATTCCCTCCCGCTGCGGCGGAAACGCCGGCTGTCTGATGTGCAAGGTCAAAACGGACCCGGAGCATGCGGCTGCGCTTTCCTCTTTAACGCCTGCCGAGGAGCGCAAGCTGGGGCCGCTTGCCCGGCAGGGAGTGCGTCTGGCTTGCCAGGCGAAAATATTAGGAAATGCCGTCGTGCAGCTGCCCGAGGATCCTTTGAAAGCGGCAGTGCGAAAGCAGCTGCAAGCGCAGGCTGAAGACGATGCTTTGTGGTAGATACAATTGGCAGGGCCGGAGTAAAAGCTCCGGCTTTTTTGTGTTAGGTTTTAAGATTATTTTTCCTGTCATAACAGTTGCTAGATTGACATAAACATACGGTAAAGTGCGGGGATTTCCGTTCCTTTGCGCGCAGGCAGCACCAGGCCGTCTCTTAAATTGTGATCCGGATCTGAAAATAAACGCGTCATAATTTGGAATCCGGTACATAAGATGATACTAGTCCAAATGCATGTACGAGTTCACGCCGCTTCGTTATAGCGATGCTGCTTTTGTTCATTCGGTGGTGGACGCGGATAGGGTAGGCTGCTCTGCCGCCTGCAACAGCTTCAAGGAAAGTAGTTCGTACATCGGGGCGGATGCTCGCGGGGCATTTATCCTTCGGCGAAATTTGAGGAGGGGATATCATTGGTATTGGAGAAAGTGGACATTTTTAAGGACATTGCCGAACGTACCGGAGGAGATATTTATCTAGGGGTTGTCGGAGCGGTTCGTACAGGTAAATCCACATTTATTAAACGTTTTATGGAAACCGTTGTTCTGCCGAATATCGCCAGTGAAGCCGACCGTGTGCGCGCGGTGGATGAGCTGCCGCAAAGCGCCGCAGGCAAGACGATCATGACGACAGAACCAAAATTTGTACCCAATAATGCGGTGCAAATCAAAGTAGCTGAAGGACTTGAAGTTAATGTACGGCTCGTGGATTGTGTTGGTTATGCCGTTGAAGGCGCAAAAGGGTATGAAGATGAAAATGGGCCCAGAATGATTTCGACACCGTGGTTTGAAGAACCGATTCCTTTTCAGGAAGCTGCTGAAATCGGAACACGCAAAGTGATCCAGGAGCACTCCACGCTTGGAGTAGTCGTGACGACAGACGGCACGGTGGCGGATATCCCCCGTTACTCTTATGTGGAATCGGAAGAGCGGGTCATTGAAGAGCTCAAGGAAGTTGGCAAGCCGTTTGTGCTAGTCATCAATTCAACCAAACCGCGCAGCGAGGAAACGCTGCAGCTCCGCAGCGAGTTGGCTGCGAAATACGATATTCCGGTCATTACGCTGAGCGCGGCAACGATGACGGAAGAGGATGTTACCGGAGTGCTTCGCGAAGTATTGTATGAATTTCCGGTTCACGAGGTTAATGTCAACCTGCCGAGCTGGGTGATGGTGCTGAATGAAAATCACTGGCTGCGCAGCAACTATGAAAACTCGGTACGGGATAGCGTTAAAGACATCCGCAGATTGCGCGATGTCGACCGGGTCGTGAACAGCTTCTTGGAGTACGATTTTATCGACCGTGCAGGTTTAAGCGGTCTGAATATGGGGCAGGGCGTAGCGGAGATCGATTTGTACGCGCCTGACGATCTTTATGACAATATTTTAACCGAAGTGGTCGGCGTTGAAATCCGCGGCAAGGATCATCTGCTTCAGCTGATGCAGGAGTTTACGCATGCGAAGCGGGAATATGACCGCTTTGCCGAAGCACTTGAGATGGTGAAGACGACAGGCTACGGCATCGCCGCCCCTACGCTTGCCGAGATGGCGCTTGACGAGCCGGAACTGATCCGTCAGGGATCCAGATTCGGCGTAAGGCTGAAAGCGACGGCACCTTCCATCCATATGATCCGGGTGGATGTGGAATCCGAGTTTGCCCCGATTATCGGGACCGAGAAGCAGAGCGAGGAGCTTGTCCGGTATCTAATGCAGGATTTTGAGAATGACCCGATCAAAATTTGGGAATCCGATATCTTCGGCCGCTCCCTGCATTCCATTGTCCGGGAAGGCATACAGGGCAAAATTGCGCTCATGCCTGACAATGCCCGCTACAAGCTGCAGGAGACGCTCGGCCGGATTATCAATGAAGGCTCCGGAGGCTTGATTGCAATTATTCTTTAAGCCATTTTACAGCCGTTTGTTACCGAACCTGCCGAGAAGAGCAACTGCTCTTTCGGCGGGTTTTTGTTTGCCTATTCTAGCATTTTTAACTTGAAATTAAAGATTGGCTGTATTACTATAGGTTTGTTCTCGGCTTGCGAAAGGTCGCAGTTGATGATGATTGCCCAGGGATAAGCGTGCCCGAGATTTGCTTAATTCCGGCAATTCGCGTATAATTTCGTGCAAAACGGAAACAAAGTATACCAGAATAGTAATCCTTGTTAGGGAGGTGAAATCATGAATAAGTCTGAACTGATCACACAGGTTGCTGAAAGCACAGAGCTTTCCAAGAAAGACGTAACGAAGGCGGTTGACGCCGTATTCGAAGCGATTTCGGAAGCCCTGCAAAACGGAGACAAAGTCCAGCTGGTAGGCTTCGGTAACTTTGAGGTTCGCGAGCGTTCCGCCCGTAAAGGCCGTAACCCGCAAACCGGAGAAGAAATCGAAATTCCTGCGAGCAAGATCCCTGCTTTCAAACCGGGGAAGGCGCTTAAAGACGGAATTAAATAAAGCTTTCTACATATTTTCCGGAAGAAGGGACGTGGGCTTAGGTTCACGGCCCTTTCTTTTTAAGCGGGCAAATATTTAAGCTGGGAGAGCGCTCGTGCTGCTTTGTTGGTTAATGGATCTCTTGTTTGACTTTAATGCTTTCTTCAAGCATCATATAAGATACATACGATTATTTCGGGAGGGACTCTCGTAGATGGATAATGCAAGCAGCAACAGCGGTTTAAACAATGGCGCCGGAGAATATTATCTGATCAAGGCCAAGGAACAAGGGGTACAGGTAATCGGGCTGACCCGAGGCAAGGATACACGCTTTCACCATACGGAGAAGCTTGATAAGGGAGAGGTGATGATCGCTCAGTTCACGGAACATACTTCTGCCGTTAAAGTGCGCGGCAAAGCCATCATTATGACCAAGCTTGGCGTGATCGATACGGAAGATTAGCATTCTGCAGGCATAGCCTGCTTTTTTTCATTGTACAATGAGGTATAAGCCCTTAAATAATGCCCGTTTCCCGGGAAAGAAAGAAGGGAATCCTTTGATACGATGGAAAATGCTGCTGCTCGCAGGCTCACTGACCCTGTTCGTCGCCCTCCTGTCCAAACCGATCCTGTCCGGATCCCGCGGGGACTTCCATTCTGCGGAAGCAGGTCCGGTGATGACGGAAGCTTCACGCTTTACACTGACCGAGAGCAACCTGGTCGATATACTGAGTTCTCTGCCGCTGAATCTGAAGATAGCCAGGGCAGAACTGCGAGGCGGAACGTTGGCGGTTGATTTAAAGCTGAAAAATAACAATGCCGGTTCCGCTCCGATTTATGAGGATATGGCCGAACTGGCCGCGCTTGCGATCGAGCGAACCCGCAACATCCATCAGCTTAGGCTTCGCCTTGTAGCGGAAGACAGCTGGACTCAAGCGAAGCATTTGCTGATGGCGGCTGATATCAGGCGGGAGGAATTGTCCCCCCGCGCCCATGAGGTGCTAAGCCTGCTAAGAAAGGCCGGAAACGGTCCCTTGGACGAGGGGCTTAAGGATGCCTTGGGCATTATCGAAACGGGACTGTGGAGAAAATCATATCCCGCGGCTTCTTCATCAGGGGCGGGCGGCTGAGCCTTTCAAAAAACCAAACGCCTGAACCGTGCGTAGGGTATGAATTTGTGATATAATATACAACATTGTGGCAAACCCGTTATTGTCATTACAGATCGGCTCGGAGGCAAAGAATGAAATTGTATCGTGTACCTGACTTGGCAAACAAATATGTCGATTACGACATGATTAAAGCGCATACGGAGCTTGCGGAGTTTCCGGATTCCCGTGTCCGTTTGTTATATTCATTTTTGAAAAATCAGCATCCGGAAGACGAAGTTCGGGTAGAAGTATGTGCACTGGCTGTTTATCTGCTGCAGTTGGGTCTGGATACGCACGATCTGATAGATCCGGAACCTGTCCGGAAAGAAGAACGGCTTATGCGCTCTAGGCAACTTAAGGTTCTGGCAGGGGATTACTTTAGCAGTCTGTTTTACCAGCTGCTCGCCAGGACCGGACAAATCGAGCAAATTTCGCGCTTGTCGTCCGCCGTTTGCGAAGTGAATCGGATGAAAGCGCGTTTCTATACGAAAATGAAAGAACTGCTGCTGACCGCAGAGGATTATGTCAGGGAATCTGCTCTGCTGAAAACGCAGCTTTTCTCTTTCTTTACCCCTCTGCTGGACAAGTCAGCCCAGCATTTTTGGAGCAGTCTGCTTAGGGAGCTCAGCCGCTGCGAAGCGCTGGCCCAAGAATTGTCTTTATCTGCCCAGGAGCCTCCGATCCATGTCGGATACGCTTATTTGCGGATTATGGAAACCGGCAGCCCGGAAGACAAAGCGATGCTTAAACGAACGAAAATCAGTGCGCGCGACTGGTCTTCCTTGCTGCTCAAGTACAAGGTCATGGAACAGCTCTCAGGAAAGCTGCATCAATCGGTGAAGCAGGTACAGCTTTTGCTGCAGGAGATGTCCACTGAACGGTTGTATAAAGAACTGGTGGGGCTTGCCGAGCCTTTCAAGGCTCTGCTGGGGAAGCCCTATACCGCTTGGAATGAAGGGTAAGGTGAGACTGTACCGTGGCGAATAAAGCAGAGAGCAAAGAACAGTTTGTTCATGCCGTGTTTGAGAGCATTGCTCCGAAATATGACCTGATGAACGATATTCTCAGCTTCCGAAGGCACAAAGCCTGGCGGAAATTCACGATGGCCAAAATGAAGATGCAGCCCGGAAATACCGCTCTTGATTTATGCTGCGGCACCTGCGACTGGACGATCAGCATGGCCGAAACAAGCGGCGGAGCCATTACCGGACTCGACTTCAGCAGAAATATGCTGGACGTTGGTAAGGTCAAGGTGACTGAACGAGGGCTGCAGAACAGCATCGCTTTAGTTCAGGGGAATGCAATGGAGCTGCCGTTCGAAGACGACCGGTTCGACTATGTCACCATCGGTTTTGGCCTGCGCAATGTCCCCGATTTACGTCAAGTGCTGCACGAAATGAAACGTGTAGTCAAACCTGGCGGCATGGTTGTTTGCCTGGAGCTTTCCAAGCCGACGTGGCAGCCGTTCAAAAGCATTTATTATTTTTATTTTCAAAAAATACTTCCCTTTCTTGGCAAGTTGTTTGCCAAACGGTATGAACAGTATAAATGGCTTCCGGATTCACTGGTTCAGTTTCCGGGCCGTGAGGAGCTTGCGGAGATTTTCGGGGAAACCGGCCTCAAGCAGGTTCAGGCGTATCCTTTAACAGGCGGAATTGCGGCATTGCACATTGGAGTGAAGGAGACGCAGTATGTTTAGAAAGATAGGCATTTTTTTACAGATGATCAAGTTTGAGCATACTCTGTTTGCTCTTCCCTTTGCATTTATGGGGTCGCTTCTAGGTTCCGTGGCTATAAACGGCTCTTTTCCAAGTTGGGCGCAAATCGGCTGGGTGCTGCTCGCCATGTTTGGCGCGCGCAGTGCCGCGATGGGGCTTAACCGGCTTATCGACAGGGTCAGCGACAAAAAAAATCCCCGCACTGCCGGCCGCGCGATACCAGCCGGATTGCTTAAGATATCGGAGGTTGTCCTTTTTATCGTCATCTCGTTCGTTCTTCTTTTCTGGGCCGCTGCGGAGCTTAATCCGCTTGCCATGAAGCTGCTGCCGGTTGCCGTCGTCATGCTTGTGCTGTATTCCTACACCAAGCGGTTTACCTGGCTTTGCCATGTAGTGCTGGGTTTCACGGTGGCCTTGGCGCCTTTAGGCGGCTGGGTTGCGGTTACGGGTCATGTGGATTGGACGGCCATGGTGTTCTTTATTACGATCGCCTTTTGGGTCGCGGGGTTTGATATCATTTATTCCTGTCAAGACGTTGAATTTGATGCCAAGGAGGGGCTGTACTCCATCCCTGTCCGTTTTGGAGTAAGCCGTTCGCTCAAGATCGCCCAGGCTTTTCATATCATCACTGCCGCCGGTTTCATTGCCCTGCTTCTGCTGTTGCATTTGGGCTGGTGGTATATTGTTGGTATTCTGGTTGCTCTCATTATTCTCTTCTATGAACATCATATCGTATCCCCGAAAGACCTTAGCCGCTTGCAGACTTCGTTTTTTACGATGAACGGCACGCTGAGCATCGTTGTGTTCTGCTTTACGCTGATTGATCTGGCGGTGCATGTTTACCGATGAGCACATTGCGCAGGAGTCCCTATGTCGTAGGTATCACCGGCGCCAGCGGCTCTGTTTACGGCGTCAGACTGGTGAGTGTGCTGCTTGAGCTGGGGTATGACGTACATCTTGTTGTAACGCAGGCCGGCTGGAGAGTGATCAAGGAGGAACTGGGCTGGAACATTACGGACCGCGAGGCTTTGCTTGAAAGCAAATTCGGAAGCTTTGATGGGAAGCTGACCTACCATAGACTCGCGGATATCGGCGCGTCGATTGCGAGCGGCTCGTTCCGGGCGGAAGGCATGATCGTCATGCCTTGTTCCATGGGCACCTTGTCGTCCATCGCGCACGGATCCTCCGACAATTTGCTGACACGTGCTGCGGACGTCATGCTGAAAGAGGGCAGGGAGCTGATCCTCGTTCCGAGAGAAACGCCGCTGCATGCGATCCACCTGGAAAATATGCTGAAGCTGGCCAAGCTTGGCGTCCGGATCATACCCGCAATGCCCGCTTTTTATTTCGGTCCGCAGTCCATGGACGAGCTTGTTGATTTCATGGTAGGGAAAGTGCTGGACAGTCTTCGCATCGATCATCGGCTGTTCAAGAGATGGGGGGAGCAACATGAGCCATACGCAGACTGAACCGACACGGATCGGCAAAATCGATTACACCAATGTCTGGCCCATTTTTCACTATTTTGACGAGAAAAAGCTGAGCCGGCAGGCAGAACTAGTGACGGAAGTGCCGGCTGTTTTGAACCGGGCAATGATCGCAGGCCAACTGGATCTTTCCCCGGTTTCTTCTTTTGCCTACGGGTTTGCAAGCAGCCGTCTGCAGCTTCTTCCCAGGTTGTCCGTCAGCTCGGACGGGCCGGTCCATTCCATTCTGGTCTTTTCCGCTAGGCCGCTGGCGTCGGTAAAAGACGGCGTCATTGCGCTTACGAACACTTCTGCCACTTCGGTCAATTTGCTCAAGATCATGATGGAGAAGGGCTATGGCGGCCATCCGACTTATTGGGACAGCGAACCCGATCTGGACGCCATGATGGCAAAAAGCGACGCGGCCTTGCTGATTGGGGATCACGCCATCCGCGCTTCCTGGCGGGACCACGGTTACCATGTTACGGATCTGGGAAAAGTATGGAAAGAGTGGACCGGTTACGGAATGACCTTTGCCGTGTGGGCCGTGCAGCAGTCCTTTGCGCGTGATCATGCGGAATGGCTGGACGAGATCGCTGCCGCCTTTCAGGCAAGCAAAAAACAAAGCGAGCTTGATTTAAGCGCGCTTGCGGTAAAAGCGTGCGCGGAAATCGGAGGTACCGAAGAGTACTGGAACTCTTATTTCCATAATTTATGTTATGATTTTACTGATGAAAGACAGCGCGGACTGCAGCTGTATTTTGATTATTGCCATGAACTGGGGCTGCTTCCGCACAAAGTGCGGATTTCCTTCTGGAATGACAATACGCGGACACGGGTGAAATGATGAAAATGTTGGATTTGTTTGGCATGATGAAAAAAGATATGGATTACATTGAACAGCAGCTTTACCGCAGCGTTGAGGGAGAAGATGGCCTGCTCAGCGAAACCTCGGTTCATTTGCTGAAGGCAGGCGGGAAGAGACTCCGCCCCGTTTTTGTGCTGCTTGGCGGCAAGTTCGGGAATTACGATCTGGAAAGGCTGCAATACATAGCGGTTCCGCTTGAACTTATTCATTCCGCATCCCTTGTCCATGATGATGTGATCGACGATGCGGACACCCGGCGCGGCAAACCGACCGTCAAATCGCAGTGGGACAACCGGATCGCCATGTATACCGGAGACTACATATATGGAAAAGCGCTGACTCTGGCTACTCGCCTGGAGGATCCGCTTATTCACCAGATTCTGGCGAAGGCCATGGTCCAAATGACGATCGGCGAAATGGAGCAAATCCGCGATTTCTTCAATACGGAGCAGACCGTGTTCAATTATTTGCTGCGCATCCGGCGCAAAACGGCGCTGCTGATTGCGATTAGCTGCCAGCTCGGAGCGGTTGCGGCCGGAGCGCCGGCTTCCGTCAGCAATCTGCTGTACCGGTATGGATATAACGTCGGAATGGCGTTCCAGATCAGGGACGATCTTCTCGACTTGTTCGGGACGGAGAAGCAGATCGGGAAGCCGCCGGGAAGCGATATGAGACAGGGCAATATTACGCTGCCTGTTTTGTATGCGCTGCAGGAGGAAGGCTTAAGGGAACCGCTGCTCCGAGATATTCAGGAAATCCACCAGTTGGATGGACGCAAGGACACCTCGGAGGCCATCTTGAAAATCCGGCAGAGCGCAGGAGTGGCAAAAGCCGAGAAGCTCGCTGACCGGTATATCGATAAAGCGCTTGACGCGCTCGGGCAACTGCCGGAAATTAAAGCCCGCAAAAGTTTGCTCGATATCGCACATTTCGTGAACAGAAGAACATATTAGGCTTTATTTGCCTCCCGCTTTTCTGCTAAAATACGTTTGAAAACGCATTTTTCGCCCTCTGATGAAACCAGGGGCGCTATCAATCGGGAGGTAACCTTATGGAACGCACGTTTATGATGGTCAAGCCTGATGGAGTACAACGTGGTCTGATTGGCCGGATCGTCAGCCGCCTGGAAGACAAAGGATTCAAATTGATTGCCGGCAAGTTCATGCAAATATCCGAGGAACAGGCGGGGCGGCATTACGCCGAGCATGAGGGCAAACCTTTTTTTGGAGAGCTCGTAAGCTTCATTACTTCCGGTCCGGTGTTCGCCATGGTTTGGGAAGGCGATGACATCGTAACGCTGTCCCGAATGCTTATGGGCAAAACAAAGGTTACGGAAGCTTTGCCGGGTACCATTCGCGGCGATTTTGCGGCGCATACGCCGTTCAATCTCATTCACGGGTCCGATAGCGCCGAGAGTGCGGAGCGCGAGATCGCCAATTTTTTCGAAAAGAAAGAGCTGCTGGATTATGATAAGACGATTGCACACTGGATTTGATAGTTATGCTGGATAGAGACCTTATGAGTTCGGCGCAGGAATGTAATTCGGATTCGGATTACAAAGGATTTATTCAAAATGTAAAACAAAGCACGGGCATCGATTTGTCCCTGTACAAGGAAGTGCAGATGAAGCGCAGATTGACCACCCTTCGCAACAAGAACGGTTACTCGTCGTTTGCCGCATTTTACAAGGCGATGACTGGGGATAAAAAGCTGTTCTACGAATTTCTGGACAAGATGACGATTAACGTGTCCGAGTTTTGGAGAAACCCGAACCGGTGGGAAATTTTGCGTGATAAGGTCATTCCGGAGCTTCTGAGGACAAACAACAGATTGAAGGTGTGGAGCGCTGCCTGCTCCACCGGCGAAGAGCCGTATACGCTCGCGATGATTTTTGCGGATATGGGTTTGCTGCAGCAGACGTCCCTTACCGCAAGCGATATTGACGAAGGTGCACTGTTCAAGGCTTCCCAGGGCATTTATGTGGAACGCTCGATTAAGGATGTGCCTCCTGCGGTCGCATCCCGCTATTTTACAAGGGACGGCGCTTTGCTGAAAATCGATGAGCGTCTTAAAAAGGCGGTCAAGTTCAAAAAGCAGAATCTGCTGCTGGATCCTTTTGAAGAGAAGCATGATCTGATTGTGTGCCGCAATGTGATGATCTATTTTACGGAAGAAGCCAAAAATGATCTTTATCACAAATTCGCGAGAGCGCTCAGGCCGGGCGGAATTTTGTTTGTCGGGAGCACGGAACAGATTTTCTCCCCGGGGAAATACGGTTTTGAAGCGGCGGAAACCTTCTTTTACCGAAAAAAGGCTTAGGTCGCTATTTGGAGATTACATATTGGACTTATACGTTTCCTAAAGGAACAGATGCCCGCCTATCCCTTCGGAAAGGCAAGCCGGGCGTCTGTTTTTTGTTTTCATGGGTATATTCTTGGAAGCTCTGTTTTCTTGTCAAAGAACGAAAGCTATACTATAATGAGCAAAGAAATTATCGATTTTAGCTCTTTACAGTTTAACAGTTTAAAGGGGGAACGCAGCATGAGTTTGCGTTATTTGACGGCCGGCGAAACGCACGGACCTCAGCTTACAGCGATTATAGAAGGCTTGCCCAGCAATTTGGAGCTGGATTTCGAAGCGTTAAACTTTCAGCTGCAGCGCCGGCAGAAAGGCTACGGCCGCGGCCGCCGCATGCAGATTGAGAAAGATACAGCAGTGATTGCGGGTGGAGTGCGCCATGGGTTTACAACGGGCGCGCCGGTGGCGATCATTGTGGAAAATAACGACTGGAAGCATTGGCAAAATATAATGAACATTGAACCGATCGAAGGTTCGGATGAAGAGAAGCGGCGGGTTCACCGTCCCCGTCCCGGACATGCCGACCTGAACGGCGGTCTCAAATATGATTTGAAGGATCTGCGCAACGTGCTGGAGCGTTCAAGCGCCCGTGAAACGGCGATCCGGGTAGCCTGCGGAGCGGTAGCGCGGCAGCTGCTCGCGCATTTCGGCGTCAAAGTTGCCGGCCAAGTCATCCGCATCGGCGAGATCGAGGCTCCGCCGAACAATCTTCCGCTGGACGAGCTTGTCCGCGTGACGGAAGAGTCTTCCGTTCGCGTCGCCTGCAAGGAAACGGAAGCCAAAATGGAAGCCTATATCGATCAGATCAAGCAGGAAGGCGATTCCATCGGCGGCATTGTGGAATGCATTATTGAAGGCGTGCCGGTAGGCCTAGGCAGCCATGTGCAGTATGACCGCAAGCTTGACGGACGTATCGCCCAGGCCGTCATGTCGATCAACGCTTTTAAAGGCGTTGAAGTCGGGATTGGCTTCGAAGCCGGGAAGCTGCGCGGTTCCCAGGTGCATGATGAAATTCTGTACAGCGAGGAGCGCGGCTATTACCGGGCCAGCAACCGGCTTGGCGGCTTCGAGGGCGGCATGACAAACGGGATGCCGATTGTGGTCCGCGGCGTCATGAAGCCGATTCCTACACTGTACAAACCGCTGCAAAGCGTCGACATTGATACGAAAGAGCCTTTTACTGCCCAGGTTGAACGCTCTGATGCCTGCGCGGTTCCTGCAGCCAGCGTAGTACTCGAAAATGTTGTTGCCTGGGAGGTCGCAAAGGCATTCCTGGAGAAGTTTGGCGGCGACTCGATCGGCGAAATCAAGCGGAATTTCGAGTCCTACAAGCAGCAGCTGGAGCGTTATTGATGAGAACCTTAAACGTAAACCTGGGCGAGCGCTCTTACCCGATTTATATCGGGGAAGGGCTGCTTCAGAAGTCGGCGGAGCTGATCGCACAGCATGGTGTATCACAGAAAAGCCCGCTGCTTATTGTGACCGATGATCATGTTGCGCCGCTTTACTTAAGTCAGCTTGAGGGCCATTTGAAGGCGGGGGGATACCGTACGGTATCCCATATTGTCAGCAGCGGAGAGAAGTCGAAGTCTCTGGCCGTTTTTGAAGAAGTGATGACCACTGCGATTCAGGCGGGGCTTGACCGCAGTTCCGCGGTCCTCGCGCTCGGCGGCGGAGTCGTTGGCGATTTGGCGGGCTTTGTTGCCGCTACATATATGCGCGGGATTACCTTTGTGCAGCTCCCGACAACGATATTGGCGCATGACAGCAGTGTTGGAGGCAAGGTAGCCGTCAACCATCCTTTGGCCAAAAATATGATCGGCGCCTTCCACCAGCCGGCGCTTGTTCTGTATGATCTGAGCACGCTGGCGACCCTTCCTCCCCGGGAGGTTCGGGCCGGACTTGCCGAAGTGGTCAAGCACGGCCTCATCTGGGATGAGGGCTTTGCAGACTGGTGCGACGAACATGCCGCAGAACTGCTCGGTCTCAGTCTTCCGGAGCTGGGGTATGCGCTTGAGAAGGGCTGTTCGATTAAAGCCGAGGTCGTATCGGATGACGAACGGGAGAACGGCCGGCGCGCTATATTGAATCTGGGCCATACGATCGGCCATGCCCTTGAAGCGATCGGCGGATACGGGACTTTGCTGCATGGCGAAGCCATTGCGATCGGAATGGTGGGCTCAGCCCTGCTTGCCGTTAACCGGGGGAAACCGCAAGAAATTGTGACCCGGACGAAGCGGCTGCTTAGGCGCTTTGAGCTTCCGACAGCCATTCCTTCCGGATGGGATGAAGAGTCCATCATCAATGCCATGATGCATGACAAGAAGTTTCGGGAGGACAAAATCGTTTTTGTACTGCCGGAGTCGATCGGCAAGGTCAGCATTGTGAATGACATTCAGTTGTCCGAGGTAAGAGACGTGCTCAGGCAGCTGAAAGAGGAGGGATATGATGTTTAACCGTGGGATTCGGGGGGCAACAACCGTCGAGCACAATGACGAGCAGGAAATACTGCAGGCAACCGCCGAGCTGCTGAATGAAATCATTGCCGAAAACGGGCTGGATCCGGAAGCGATTTGCAGTGTCTGGATCACGATGACCACAGATCTTGATGCTGCTTTTCCGGCACGCGCGGTAAGACAGATTGACGGATGGGAGCTCGTGCCGCTGATGTGTGCGACGGAAATCCCGGTGAAGGGAAGCTTGCCCCGCTGCATCAGGCTCATGATTCAAGTCAATACGGACAAGAGCCAGCGGGAAATGAAGCATGTCTATTTGAACGGAGCCAATATTTTGCGTCCCGATTTGGCGAAATAACCTGCCGTTAACCGAAACGGGCAGCAATGCCGTTTCTTTCTGGTCAGCGGATCAGAAATTTCATAAGAAGCTGCCCCTCAGCAAAGTTGCCAATCATTGGGCGGCGATGATATTTCAGGATAGGTGTTGCCAAATGAAGCGGTATTGGGTATATTGGTTGTAGCGTGTCGGCCGTCAGCGGCCGATTTGGATGAGAATAAAAGCAGTTTTGAGATTAGAGGAAGTTGGCGAGCGGCCAGGCTCCAGAGTCGCGGCGCGCTTTCGTGAACAGAGTGTTTTTACCTAGTAGAAGAGCAGAGTAGAGCTGAGTTGAGCAGAGATGAGTAACGGATAAGTCCGCTTGAGGAGCGGAATGCAGCAGACCATGCATATTAGGAGCATTTTTGCGCCATTTGCACCTGCACAAGGCATTCTTTTTCTTGCGGTATATTGTCCTGATCTGCGAATATGAGTGAAGCCTCTACTTTGAGTAGAGGCTTTTTTTATAGAGAAACCCATCAAAGGAGTGAATCATTATGACAACCCCTACGGCTGAGCAAGTTATCGCCATGGCCGGCGAATATAACCTGATTCCGATTGTGAGGCCTTTGCTTGCCGATCTGGAAACTCCAATCCGGTTATTTCAGCGTTTTGCCAAAAGAGATCGGGCCTTTTTGCTTGAGAGTGTCGAGGGCGGCGTGAAGTGGGCCAGATATTCGTTTATCGGCACGGATCCGTTTCTCCTGATATCCGCCAAAAAAGGACGGGTTGTCATGGAAAAGGGGGGAGAAAAAACGGTTCTTCACGGCAAGCCGGTTGAAGAGCTAAAGGGCCTTCTCCGTCAGTACCGCAGCCCGCGGCTTGATGACATGCCTCCTTTTACGGGGGGAGCGATCGGATTTTTCGGATATGATCTGCTGCAGTATTACGAAAAGCTGCCTTCTCACGCTGTGGATGATATGAACATGCAGGACATTCAATTCATGTTTTGCGATCATGTTATTGTGTTCGATCATGTCAAACAGCAGATTTTACTTGTAGCCAATGTGCATATCGCCCCGGGAGCCACCGACGGGGAAATTCGCAAAGCCTACGATGCCGCCTGCGCCAAGCTGGATGCAACCGCTGAAATGCTGGAGCAGCCGGGGAACCTGGAAGGCATTAACCGCAGACCGATCCCTGAACATGTGGAGCTTGGAGAAGTCCGGTCCAATTTGACGAAAGACGAGTATATGCAAAATGTCGAGCGCGCCAAGGAGTACATCAGAGCCGGCGATATTTTTCAGGTTGTATTGTCCCAGCGTTTTCATATCGAAACAGAGGTATCGCCGATGCATGTCTACCGCTTGCTGCGCACGATGAATCCGTCGCCGTACATGTACTATTTGAAGCTGGACGATGAGGTCATCGTCGGCACATCGCCGGAAGCGCTGGTCAAAGTGGATCAGGGAAGAGTGGAGACCCGTCCTATCGCGGGAACGCGGCGGCGGGGAGCAACGGAAGAGGAAGACGCCAGACTGGTGGAAGAGCTGCTTGCGGATGAGAAGGAGCGCGCCGAGCATTTGATGCTGGTGGATCTGGGCCGCAACGATCTGGGCCGCGTCTCGGAATTCGGCTCCGTGAAGTGCGACACGTTTATGGAAATTGAAAAATACTCCCACGTCATGCATATCGTCTCCGGCGTTTCCGGCCGGCTGCGGCAGGATAAGGACTTCTTCGATGCGTTTCTGTCCTGCCTTCCGGCCGGAACCGTCTCGGGGGCTCCGAAGCTGAGAGCGATGGAGATTATCGCGGAGCTGGAGCGCGAAGCGAGAGGGACCTATGCCGGAGCCATCGGGTATCTTGGCTTTTCGGGCAATATGGACTCCTGCATCACGATCCGCACGATTGTTTTTAAAGCGGGCAAAGCTTACGTCCAGGCAGGAGCGGGCATTGTGTGGGATTCCGTACCGGAAAAGGAATATGAAGAGACGGTTAACAAGGCTAAAGCGCTGCTTATGGCGATCCGGACGGCGGAGGCGATGTTCCCTGAGGAACGGCCAAGCGTGCAAAGCGAGATCAACCAGGATTATATGTATCAATACAGCCCTATTCAATAAGGAGGAGAAGGCAATGAGCGGACATGAAATGATGCAGGCAGGAATATCCAAGGTGGTTCGCGGCGAGCATTTGAGCCGTGAGGAAGCGAAGGATATGATGGGGATCATCATGAAAGGGGAGGCGACGCCGGCCCAGATTGGCGGGCTGCTGACCGCGCTGCGTTTCAAAGGCGAGACGGTCCAGGAAATTACCGGGTTTGCCGAAGCGATGCGAAATAAGGCAAGCTCCGTTGAAGTCAAACGGACGCAGCTTCTGGATACATGCGGTACGGGCGGCTCCGGCATTCATAAATTCAACATTTCAACGGCTTCCGCGATTATCGCATCCTCCGTATCGGTCAGGGTTGCCAAGCACGGCAACCGCTCTGCCTCGGGGCGCGCAGGCAGCGCGGACGTTCTGGAGGCGCTTGGCGTCAATATTCACCTGACGGCGGAGCAGGCGAAGCAGTGCCTGGAGAAAATCGGCATATGCTTTTTGTTCGCCCAGGTGTACCATCCTTCGATGAAGTATGCGGCAGGTCCCCGCAAAGAGCTGGGAATCCGGACGGTATTTAACATGCTGGGCCCGCTTACGAATCCGGCAGGGGCTGACCGTCAGCTTCTAGGCATCTATGATCCCCGTATGACGGAGACGATTGCCCACGTTCTGAAAGAACTGGGATCATCCAGAGCTTTGGTCGTAACTAGCGGCGAAGGACTGGATGAGATCAGCCTTTCCTCTCCGACCAAAATTTCCGAGCTTCGGAACGGAGAAGTCAAAACCTTTGAAATTGAAGCTGCCGATCTCGGCTTAAAAAGCTGCCCCCTTGAGGACGTTTATGGAGGCGATGCCGCACGCAACGCCCGGATCATCAGAGATATTTTTCAGGGGAAAAAAGGGCCCCATCGCGATATTGTTCTGGCCAACGCAGGCGCTTGCATTTACATTGCCGGTCAGGCGGACAGCATAGCCGAAGGCGTGTCCATTGCCGCAAACGCCGTTGACAGCGGGCAGGCAGAAAGCAAGCTGGAGGAGCTTATTCAAACGACAGGAGCGTTCAGTTATGTATCTTGATCGAATTGTTGAGACGAAAAAAACGGAAGTGGAGCAGCTGAAAAAACGTTTAAATGCGGGCTCCGCAGAGAAGGTCATTGCAACCATGCCGAACACGCGAGGTTTTGCGGAGGCTTTGCGCTCTGGAAGACACCGGGGGATGGGACTCATCGCGGAAGTGAAGAAAGCTTCCCCTTCCAAAGGGTTGATCCGTCCGGACTTCGATCCGGTCGGCATAGCGAAAGCTTATGAACAGGCCGGAACGGACTGCATTTCCGTACTTACCGACGTGCAGTATTTCCAGGGAAGCGGGAGCTATCTGATGAACATCCGGGAAGCCGTAGGCGTGCCGCTGCTTCGGAAGGATTTTATCATTGACGAGCTGCAAATTTATGAAGCCCGGCTGCTCGGCGCCGACGCCGTGCTGCTCATTGCGGCTATCTTGGATGACAGCCAGCTCAAATCCTATTTTGCGCTCGCGGAGTCGCTTGGACTTGATGCGCTGGTCGAAGTTCATGATCAGAAGGAGCTTGAAAGAGCAAGCCTGATCGACGGCATCAAGCTGGTCGGCGTCAACAACCGGAATTTAAGAACATTTGAAACGAACTTGGCAACCACAGCGCAGTTAGCCGGGTATGTGCCGCCGGGAGCCACTTTAATCAGCGAGAGCGGAATCACAGGTCCGGAGGATATTGCCTACCTCTCCATGTGCGGCGCAAAGGGCGTGCTGATCGGGGAAACATTTATGCGCAAGGAATCGGTGGAAGAGGCTGTCCACCAGGTTATGGGCCCGTTAAACCGCGAGGGAGCCGTGCGAAATGGCTGATACGGCGGTAAAAATTTGTGGACTGCAAAGCGTTGAAGTGGTAAAATCGTTGTTGCACTTACCTATTGAAATGATCGGGCTTGTGTTTGCGAAAAGCCGGAGACAGATTGCTCCAGGAACAGCCGCCCAAATTGTGAAGGTCCTGCAGGATGAGGCAGCAGCGGGCAAACCAGTACCGAAGAGCGTCGGCGTGTTTGTTAATCCTTCCCTGGAGGAGCTGGAGCTCGTTCTGCGGGAGGCCGCTCTTGATGTCGTGCAGCTTCACGGCCAGGAGAGTCCTGAATTTTGCCGGAGCGTGAAGGAACGTTTTCCGGTTCGGATCATGAAGGCGATGTCGGTCAAGGATGGAGAAAGCCGTGACACGAGCCGTTGTTTGAATTCCTATCAGGGCTTTATTGACGCGCTGCTGGTGGATGCGTACGATCCGGTCTACGGCGGGGGCTCGGGTACCTCCTTCGACTGGAGCGCCCTTGCGCCATATCAGGAATGGACGAAGAAG
This sequence comes from Paenibacillus caui, assembly GCF_019904135.1. Classification (GTDB taxonomy): domain Bacteria; phylum Bacillota; class Bacilli; order Paenibacillales; family Paenibacillaceae; genus Fontibacillus; species Fontibacillus caui. The sequence continues at coordinate 126,125 of NZ_JAIOGQ010000004.1, forward strand.
AGCGGAATCCCGCTCCTTGTGGCGGGCGGGCTTCATGAACATAATGTACAGCATTTGATTGCCTCCTATCATCCGGACGGAGTAGACGTATCGAGCGGAGTTGAGCGTGAGGGCATAAAAGATATAAACAAGATCACAGCATTTGTAGAGAGGGTGAAAGGCATATGATACAGTCACAGGTGCCCGATGAACGCGGGCGTTTTGGTAGCTTTGGCGGCCGCTATGTGCCGGAAACGCTGATGAACGCATTGATGGAGCTGGAGGAGGCCTATCGCAAGCATGCGGAGGACCCTTCTTTTCAGGAAGAGATTGCTTATCTGCTTAAGGAATATTCCGGTCGGAAGACGCCGCTTTATTATGCCGAACGTCTCTCCAAGCAGCTTGGCGGAGCCAAAATTTATTTAAAGCGCGAAGATCTGAACCATACGGGAGCCCATAAAATTAACAATGCGATCGGCCAGGGCGTTCTCGCCAAACGAATGGGCAAAACCAAGATCATTGCCGAGACCGGAGCCGGGCAGCATGGAGTGGCCAGCGCCACCGTCGCCGCGCTGCTTGGGCTGGAGTGCAAGGTGTTTATGGGCGAAGAGGACATGAAACGTCAGCAGCTCAATGTTTTCCGGATGCGCTTGCTCGGAGCCGAAGTCGTTCCCGTCGTTTCGGGGACAAGAACGCTGAAGGATGCCTGCAACGAAACGCTGCGCTACTGGGTCAGCCATGTAGACGATACGTTCTATATTCTCGGTTCCGCTACTGGCCCGCATCCGTATCCGATGATGGTGCGCAATTTTCAGCGGGTCATCGGTGATGAGACGAGAGCGCAGATTCTCGAGGCGGAAGGCAGACTGCCGGATCTCGTTGTCGCTGCCGTAGGCGGGGGAAGCAATGCGATCGGCATGTTTTACCCGTTCATCGGCGACGCTTCCGTCAAGCTTGTTGGCGTCGAGGCGGCAGGGAAAGGGATCGACACCCCTTATCATGCGGCAACCATGACTCAAGGGAGCAAAGGGGTATTCCAGGGCTCGCTCAGCTATTTGCTGCAGGACGAACACGGCCAGGTGCAGCCTGCCCACTCCATTTCCGCCGGACTCGACTATCCGGGAATCGGACCCGAGCACGCATATCTGAAAGATATGGAACGAGCGAAATACGTGCCAATCACGGATCAGGAGGCTGTGGACGCGCTGCAGCTGCTCAGCCGGACGGAAGGCATCATTCCGGCGCTTGAATCGGCCCATGCCGTCGCTGAAGTCGTCAAGCTTGCGCCGTCGCTTTCGGCAGACCAGATTGTCGTCATCTGCCTTTCCGGACGGGGAGACAAAGATGTCGATTCCATCATGGCTTATCTGGGAGGTGAAGCGCAATGAACTTGATCGACGCCACTTTTCAAAAGCTGAAGGGACAGGGCAAAACCGCATTGATCCCGTTTCTGACCGTCGGGGACCCGGATGTCAACGCCACGGTAGATTTGATAGCCGAGCTGGAAAAAGCGGGGGCCGACATCCTGGAGCTCGGCGTTCCGTATTCCGACCCGCTTGCGGACGGGCCGGTGATCCAGCGGGCTTCCGAGCGGGCCTTGAAGCAGCAAATTACGATCGGCAGCTGTCTTGAGGCGGCGGGCCAGGCGAGAGTGCGGGGCGTAGAGCTTCCTTTTGTTCTTTTTACGTATTATAATCCGGTTATGCAAATGGGCCTAGATACGTTCTTTAAAGCCGCTTCCGAACACCATATCAGCGGGCTGATTATTCCCGATCTTCCCTTTGAGGAATCGGCTGAAGTGCTGGAGCATGCCGACCGGGCGGGCATTCATCTGATCCCTCTTGTCGCGCCTACTTCCGAAGGACGAATAGCGTCCATATTAAGCAAAGCGAGAGGGTTTGTCTATTGCGTATCCTCTTTGGGCGTAACCGGGATGCGCTCTTCTTTCCACGAAGGGATCGAGGGCTTTCTTGGTTCGGTAAAAAAAGGGACCGATCTGCCGGTTGCTGTCGGCTTCGGCATTTCCACGCATGAGCAGGTAGAGCGCTTTTCAGCGATTTGTGACGGCGTCGTCGTCGGCAGCGCGATTGTACGCGAAATCGAAAAGCATTTGCCTCTGCTGGAGAAGGAAGAGTCAAAACCGGAAGGTCTATTGCAAATTCGCAATTTTGTGTCACAATTAAAAGAATAGCAGTTCACTCATTTGGTTAGAAAGGCAGGAAATGAACATATGCAGCCCAAACCCCATATTGTCAATCTTCCCGTTTATCAACCGGGGAAGCCTATAGAAGAAGTGAAACGCGAACTCGGTCTTGAAGAGGTTGTGAAACTGGCTTCCAATGAAAATCCGTTTGGAAGTTCGCCGAAGGTACCGGCTGCCATTCAGGAGGAACTGTCCAATATCAGCCTGTACCCGGACGGCAGCGCAGGGGAATTGACCCGCGTCCTGTCCGGACAACTCGGCGTTAACCCGAACCAGATTATTTTCGGCTGCGGTTCCGATGAAATTATCGCACTGATTGCCCGGGCTTTCTTTCTCCCGGGGGATGAAACGATCATGGCGGATCAGACGTTCTCCGTATACAAAAGCAATGCGGATATCGAAGGCGCCGTCAGCATAGAAGTCCCGCTCGTGAACGGAACTCATGACCTTGAAGCGATGCTTGCGGCGATTACGGACCGGACGAAAGTGATTTGGGTTTGCAATCCGAACAATCCGACCGGAACGATTGTTTCGGCAGCCGAGCTAACGGCGTTTCTGAACCGGGTGCCTGAGCACGTGCTGGTTGTCCTGGACGAGGCCTATGCCGAGTACGTCGTGGACGATAGTTATCCGGAAAGCTTGTCCCTGCTTGGCAAGCACCGGAATTTGGTAGTGCTCCGCACCTTCTCCAAAATCTACGGCCTCGCTTCCCTGCGCATCGGCTACGGGATCGGCGATGCCGGCGTTATCAAGCTCATCAATCAGGTGCGCGAGCCCTTCAACACTTCCCGAATTGCTCAGGCTGCAGCTCTTGCCGCCCTTGGCGACCGGGAATATATTGAACAGTGCCGCGAGCGCAATGCGGAAGGCATCCGGTATCTTTATGAGCAGTTTGACCGTCTGGGGCTCTCGTATTTTCCGGCGCACGGCAATTTCATCATGGTCGATGTGCGCAGCTCGGCAGTAGAGATGTTTCAATCCCTGCTGAAGCTTGGCATCATTGTCCGCAGCGGGTTCGGCAAATATCCGAACTCGATCCGGGTGACCGTCGGCTCTGCGGAGCAGAACCGGAAGTTTATTTCCGCGCTTGAGCAAGTGCTCAAGAAGGAGCAGACGATCGTCTAAAGAGAAAGCTATACAGAATTTTGGGGAAGTCGAGTGAAATAGAATATGACTACAAAGATTGCCATTATTGGTGTCGGGTTGATTGGCGGTTCGCTTGCGCTATGCTTTAAAGGCAAGCCCGAAATTACGGTGGTTGGCTACAGCCACCGTCCCGACATCCTGAAACGTATCGAAGAACGCGGTGTTGTGGACCAAGTCACCCTTTCATTGGAGGAGGCATCAGTTGATGCCGACTTTATTTTTTTGTGCGTACCTGTCGGCAGTTTGGAAAGCTACCTGCACAAGCTTAGCAAGCTGCCTCTGAAGCCCGGCTGCATCATAACCGATGTGGGCAGCACCAAAGCTTCCATAGCCGCCTCGGCAGATACGCTTTCCTTGCAAAATGTCCATTTTATCGGCGGCCACCCGATGGCCGGTTCCGAACGGTCCGGCGTTGAGGCAGCTTCGACGCTGCTCTTTGAAAATGCCTATTACGTGCTGACTCCTTCAAACAGCGCAACCGAGGAAACTTATGAAGATCTTGAGAATTTGCTCCGTTACACCAAATCGCACATTATCCGGGTAGAGCCGGAGCTGCATGATGAAATTGTGGGGGCAATCAGCCATCTTCCTCATATTATAGCCGTTGCCCTCGTGAACCAGATTCGGGGCTACAATGAGAAAAATGCCTTATACCGCCTGCTTGCGGCAGGAGGATTCCGGGATATTACGCGGATCGCCTCCAGCGATCCGGTGGTTTGGCGGGACATTTTACTAAGCAATAAGGAAGTGCTGCTTCAGTTGCTGAAGGACTGGAAGCAGGAAGTTGACGGCTTTGCGAGGCTTCTGGAACAAGAGGACGGAGCTGGGATTGAGCAAGCTTTCAGCCAGGCGGGTTTATTTCGCAAAGAACTGCCGGAACGGCGCAAAGGAGCTATACAGCCGTTGTTCGATCTCTATATCGATGTGCCGGACCATCCCGGAATTATCGGCCAAGTGGCAACGGAGCTCGGTCTCCGCGAGATCAATCTGAGCAATATGCAAATCATTGAGAGCCGCGAAGATGTGCCGGGTCTGATGCATCTTTCCTTCCGCAATGAGAAAGAGATGGAACGCGCAAAGGCTTTGCTGCAGGAGCTGGAGTATAAAGTTTACTTCTGACTGCAGTCTGGAAATTTTTCCAGATAAAAAAATGTAAGCGTTAAAAAAATAGGGTTGACAAAATGAAAACGTATACATATAATAAAAGTACAGTATGGTTTCTCTCCACTCCTATCCAAACTGACCGTCCTGCAAATGGATGGTGGCCGCCCAAAGGGCGGCCTTTTTTTTATGAGTTTCCGGGGTCCCCGCAAAGTACCTGAATCCGCCTCAAAGTAAAAGCCTCACTTTATGGGGTTATTTGATCACTTTTTGTAGGAAACACACATATTGATAAAAGGAATGCCGATCAGGTTAAAAAAGAGTCCGAAGAAAGGTATGCACTCGAGAAAAACAGGGAATAATAAACGATTCTCTATTTTGATCCTTGGCCATATGGTATAATATTGGAGTGATTGGATGATTCCTTCCAAGTCACCAGCAAAAAAATTTGTTTAGCTACCGAAACTTTTTCAATCCTGTTTGGTACAAATACATATGACAAGCAAACGGGATGATGACAGGGTGGGCTAGGAGGATCGCATTTAATGACGGATTCCCAACTGATTAAAGAAATTAAAGAAGGCAATACTGAGCTGTATTCCCATTTGATGCGACGTTACCAGCGAAAAATTTTGACTTTTGTCTACCATATGCTTAAAAGCGCCAATCTCGAGTTGCTTGCCGAGGATCTATGTTCGGAGACGTTTTACAAGGCCTTTCGCAGTTTGCATTCCTTCCGGGAAGTGGATGCATCGTTCTCGACCTGGCTTTATACGATCGCCAGAAATACCGTGCTAAGCGAACTGCGCAAGCAGCGCAGCAGCAACGTTCCGCTGGAAGACAGCGGTTATGTTCCGGTTGCGCCGCACGAAATTATTCCGGAGCAGGCCATTCTCCGCAATGAGAGAGTCAGCAAGGTGAGGGACGCCATCAACAATCTTCCGGAAAAGCAAAGATCGGCTTTGATTTTGCGGGAGTACGACCAACTGGATTATCATGAGATTTCTGTCATTTTGGGACAAAGCATCAGCGCCGTTAAGTCGCTGCTGTTCCGTGCTAGGAGCAGTGTGAAAAATCAGCTTGAACCCTACTTCTATGAACCGTTTTTTGAGCAACTCGAAGGGATGAAGAGCAGATGAACTGTAAAGAGGCCCAAGACATGTTTGGATGGATCTGGGATTTGCCTGAATCCCATCCGGAACGCAAGCGTTTGGAGTGGCACATGCGCGGGTGTGAAGACTGCTCAGAACAGTTTGAAATCTGGCAGGAAAGCTTGAATCTCGTACATAGTTTGCCCGTCGAGGTTTGCGAAGAACGTGCTGAAGCCGTTAACCGCAAGGTTATGGACCGGATTTACGCGGAGTCACCGTGGCTGGCACCCGGCAAAGAAACGGCATCCGAACGCTTATTCCGCAAACGGCTGATGATTTGGGCTGCCGGTTTTATGTCCGTATTTCTGATTAGTGTAATTCTATACGCTTTTTCCGGGCCATTATCGAGTAAAAGTGATGAAACAATGGGCTCCGGGCTGATTCCGACGGCTGTGGCCGGTACGGAAAGCGTGTCCGGTTCCCACATGAGGTATAATCTGACCAATGTTTCAAGCGGAATTGTCGATCCTTATGTCGTAGGCATGAATCCGGTTCACCCCCTATACTGGATGGTTTTGTCCATGGTCGCAATGGGGCTTGCGCTGCTGGCCTGGAGGGGGCTGCGACGCGTCAGACATCACTAACGGCAAAGGACATTCATAACTTTTCCAGGGTCCCCGTCAAGTGCCTGAAATCGTTTTGAAGTGAACGCCCCACGTCTGTGGGGTTGTTTTATAAGCATACCGACTGCAATCACAAGGAGGTCTCTCATGATAGTTGGCTTGATCCGCCATGGACTCACAGACTGGAATGCCATCGGCAAAATACAGGGACGAAGCGACATCCCGCTGAACAATGAGGGGAGGAGGCAAGCTAAGCTGCTTGCAGATCGCCTGGTTCAGGAACCGCTCAAATGGGATTTCGTCATAACAAGCGGTTTGTCCCGCGCTCAGGAGACGGGAGAAATCATTGCCGAAGCACTAAAGATTCCGGTATATGATCCCGATTCCAGACTGCTGGAGCGCTCTTTCGGCAAAGCGGAAGGGCTGACGCAGAGCGAGCGTGAAAGCTTATGGGGTAAAGAGTGGGATATGCAGGAGCTAGGACAGGAGAAGGAATCGGAGGTTCAAAGCCGGGCTTTGGCTTTTATGGCCGATCTGGCCAAGCGGTTTCCGCACAGCAACGTGCTCGTAGTGACCCACGGCGGCCTGTTGGCGCAGCTCTATATGGGATTATATAAGTCTAAGTATAAGGAAAGAATCGGCAATTTGTCCCTGTCCATACTGGAGAAACAGGAAGCGGAGTGGGAGATTGTTCTATTTAACTGTACAAAGCATCTCACTTCGGCTGCCGGAAAGCAGTAAACGTTTTTTTCGAATTGCATAGCATCATCCTACTTTATGAAGGGACCGCTCAGAAGCTTGCAGGCTGCAGGCTGCTAAGCGGTCTTTTTGCATGATGATGGCTGCTGACAAGAGATTATTTATAAATCAAGAGATACAAGCAAGATTATAACTTGTTAACGGATAAAGCTGATCATCACTAGAATGATTAATAATACAGGGATGATATACAAAAAAATATAACCTAAATATCTGGTGGGTTTTGGCATACTCTCCAAGTTGATTTTTTTTGGCCCTCCGCCACCTTCGATTTGCTGCAACGGTCTTAAATGCTCATCTACATATCCCTCTTGCTGCTCAGCAATGATTAATGGTTCGGTTATAGATTCCCTCTCTGTTGTCTGGGGTTTATTTCCATTCTTGGATTGGGAAAGACCTGGCATCCAGAATCAACTCGCTTTCCTGATTGGAAATTTATTGAATTTATGGATTCTTTATTTATGATAACAAAAAAACGGGGAAAGTCTAATATTTGCGTTTACCAAGCGGAACCCGCCTTTAACTTGGCCTAGCACGTTCATGAACCTTAGGGAAGTTGTTGTTCTCGGACGTTTTCCGGTTTGGAGCACTTTTTTTTAAGGAGACGGAATAAAAGACGGAGGATTTCCCATAATGGTATTAAAACGGTGAGGCGATGATCCATGAATCTGGCAGAAATGCTGACATATGCCGATATCGAAATGCTCTCGAAAATTGCTGCGCACTATGAATGCAATTGCAATTCCCATTCAAAGATGGAGCTGATCCAGTCCATTTTAAACAAGATGGGGAACCGGGAGTTCATTCAGGAGCATGTCGACCAAATGGGCATTGAAGATCTCCGCTTTCTCAACACTTTGCTGTTCGACAGAAGGAACCGCTTAAGCCTTGAGGAACTGCTCGCCAGTGCCGGCCAGGCGAAATTTAGCCCGGAAGACAAGAATAGCGGGTCAGGGTCAGTCCGCGAAATGATTGCGAGGTTCAGGCAAAGGGGCTGGCTGTTCAACGGCTCTACCCCGAACACCCGGTATTTGTTCGGTGTGCCGGAGGACTTGAAGTCAAGGTTTCGGAGCGTGCTGGAGCAGCAAATTGTTTCACAGGTTGTGAAGGTTCAGGAGCCGACAGTTTACCGTGAGGAGCAGGAGCAGGCGCCCGAAGACCTGTACCTGCTGCTGCATTATATTCAGAGACACGAAATTCAGCTGAATTCGGAAGGCGTCATGTACAAGCGTAATCAATCCCAGCTAATGGAGAAGCTATATGTCGGTGAACCTCTTGTCGGGCGAGCCGGGTGGCGCTTCGGGTACGGCAGGAGGTTCAGGGATTATCCGGACAGATTTGCCCTCCTGTACGATTATGCTTGCCACCGCGGATTCATTCGCGAACAGGCTGGACGGCTGACCCTGACGGAGCTTGGAGACAAGGCCGTGCAGGAAGAGACAAAGGAGCCATTGCTTTGCCTGATCCACTTTTGGTTAAGACTGTATAAAGGACCTATCCCCAATTTGCTCTCTCTGATTTATTGGATCGATCAAGGTTGTGCCCTGTGGACCAGCGCTGCTTCCCTGCTTGAAACGATGCAGCGTTTTATCAGGCCGTTCTATTATGACACTCCGGAATCAATTTTTCGGGAGCGCATCATCAAGATGATGCTTCACTTGGGGATGGTTAAAGTCGGAGAGGATGCTGAGCATGGGGCGGTTTTGCGGATGACGCCGGCCGGAAGGTCCTATGTGAAGAGCCTGGTTGCCGGCACGGCCGGTTTAACGGACAACAAGACAACGGATAAAAGCAATATTCGGGTGTAAAAGATACCTATACTATTTCATATCTGTTGGAGGTGCATCCCATGGATAAAATGAAGGCTACTTACGAAGTCATGTTGGCTCTGGCAGCAGAGATGGTTCTGGACGAAGCTTTACGCAAACATCGTGAGGAACAATTGTACGGCGAAATAGACAGTGCATTGGCAGAGGGCGATGAAGTAGCTTTTCGGCTTCTGACGGATCAACTGAAAACTTTGCAAAGCTGACGAAGAAATGCCGGGATTAAGGAAATGCCGATGGCATTTCTTCTTTTTTGTGCAAAAGCCATGATTGGGATATAGTAGAACTTATACGGCAAGCAAAATTATTGGAAAAGGAGTAGGTTCATGCAATTGTCTGTGCTATGGAGCCGCCGTTTCTTAACGAATCCCCTTATTTTATGGCTCCTGTTCATCTGTAATCTGCTTGGAACGATATACGGATACATATGGTACGGCTCGCAGCTTCAAGACACGGTCAATAACTATCCGGTCTGGCTGGTTGTTTTTGTCCCGGACAGCCCGACAGCGAGTCTGTTTTTTACGCTGTCTATTCTATTTCTTCTACTGGAACACCGATTCGTTAAATGGCTGAAAATCCGAATGCTGATTGAAGCTTTGGGTGTAGTAACAAGCATCAAATACGGGATATGGGCTGTAGCTATGATTTTTGCAGGCGCTTATCAGGGGGGGACCCTCGCCTGGCAGGACTATATGCTGACCGCTTCTCATTTGGCGATGGCGGCAGAGGCTCTTCTATACGTCCGCTTCTTCCGCTGCGGGACCTGGATGATTCTGTGCGCGGCGGCCTGGACCTTTCTGAATGATACGGTGGACTATAGCTTTGGGGTTTACCCCTGGCTGCCTGACCAGCTTGATGACAACGTTACGGAAGTTCAGAATTTCACCTTTTTGCTTACGCTCTTCAGCAGCGCCTTGTCATGGATCAGCGTAAGGCTCTCGGGAAGGGAGTAGAGCTCTTCAAGACGGAAACCGTCTTCTCGTTCTAAGTTGAGACAACCTGCCATAAATTGTGGTAGGAGGGATGTCCGGTGAATGGAAGAGTCGGTTGGCGCAGAATTGCAGCAGCGGTTTTGGCATTGATGGTTTTCTTGGCCTGGCAGTGGAATTTTGTCCCTGCCGCCGCAGCGAAGGAAGATGGCCCTAGGGCCCGGCAGGAGCAGCTGCTCCTGCTGGAACGGGCTTCGGAATCGCTGTATCAGTCCATGCAAAACGGCCGCGCAGAAGAAGCCCAGAAAGCCATGGGAACCATTTCGTCCCTGATCGGGGAAATATCATATCAAGGCCTTACAGGTGTGGAAGGGATCCACGAGCTGACGGCGTGTGTGATGGATGCCCGTTCCGTTCTTTACAAAGCGGAACCTTCACCCGAAGCTTGGAAAACGTCCTCGGCCCGCCTGCGTCTGGCCGTAGACAGTTTGATTCATGTGAAGGGAGCGCTCTGGCTTCAATATTATAAGGTGTTAACAGACGATGCGGACCAATTGTCCAAGGCTTCTATTCAAAACGACCTGCAGGGCGTCAAGCGTTCTTTTTCGGAGATGCGGGATCATTATGAGATGATTCGCTCTGCGGCGGTCATCCGGAAGGATCCCTCCGAGATTGCGGCCGTGGATTCCTGGATGTCCTATATAGAAGGCTTGAGCGGCGGAAACAAAAGTGATCTTGGCGAACTGCAAAAAGCCCTTGCAGGAGGGCAAGGGCTTTTGAATAGGTTGTTCGGCAAACCGAGAGAGCAGCCAGTGCTTCTTCCTATTGCCGGGTACAGCAATCCATGGCGATGGAGTTTGCTGATCGGCGTCTGGATATTGCTGGCGCTGGGCTATACCGCTTACCGCAAGTATGCCGCCGAGCAGGAGCTGCAGCCTGTGATGATGCCGAAAGAGCAGCCTTCGGACAAACGTACCTGATGAGAGCAGCAGCTTGTCCGAACAAAACGTTACTCTTCACGGAACCCCTCGCCTTGTACGTCATGCACGTCGTTAATGACCATGAAAGCCTTGGGGTCTATCGATTTGACGAGCAGGCTGAGGCGGCGGATTTCGTGTCTTGCCACCACGCAGTACACCATATTTTTGCCCTTTTTGGAATAAGCGCCTATCGCCGGAATGAGCGTTACGCCCCGCTCCATATCTTTCGTGATCAAATCTGCGATTTGTTCGGCGTGGTCCGTTATGATCATGAAAGCTCTGGCCGCATAGGCGCCTTCCTGGATGAAATCGATCACTTTCGAAGAGATGTAGACGGCTACCAAGGTGTACAGCACTTTTTCAATCGGAATGAACAGCAAGGAAAGACCGATGATGATGACATCGATGATTAAAATGACCTGACCCATGCTCCACCCGAACTTGCGGTTCATAATCCGGGCAACGATATCCGACCCGCCCGTCGTGCCGCCATAGCGAAAGACGATGCCGAGTCCTGCGCCCAGCGTTACACCTGCATATAATGAAGCTAATATGTAGTCGTGCTCGGTACGGAACGGAATGATCCAGCCCCGATTCATCAAATGCTCAAACAGCCACAGGAAAAAAGTGAGCGATCCGATCCCTGCCCCGGTGTAGACGATTTGCCTTCCGCCAAGCATTTTCCAACCCAGCATAAACAAAGGAATGTTGATGACAAGAGTCGTCAATGAGGGCGATACGCCAAATCCGTACTTCAGAAGCACGGTAATCCCGGTGACTCCTCCTTCGGTAAGCTTGTTTGGAATAATGAAATAAAGCAGCCCGAATGCATAAATAGCGGTGCCCAGCAGGATGGGCAGCGTTGTTTTGATTGCGGTGGACAATTTTTCCGTAATCATTGAATCCCCTCTTCGTATAACTTAGTCAAAATGAAGAACATTCCTAGTATACCTTTTCCGGCGTACTTTAAAAAAGCATTTGTTTTCATTTCGCCTTTAAGATAACATAAGGGGGGAAAATGCAAGTGAAGGAAAGAAGGGATTGCAAATGGCTGACAGACCGCTCTCGGAGCTTCAGCGTGAAGTAGATGCGTACATATCACAGTTTAAAGAGGGATATTTCAGTCCGCTTTCCATGCTGGCCCGAATGAGCGAAGAAGTAGGCGAACTGGCCCGGGAGGTAAACCACCGGTTTGGAGAGAAACCGAAGAAAAAGACGGAGGCGGATAACTCCATAGAGCTCGAGCTTGGCGATATTTTATTTATTACCATTTGTTTCGCTAACTCGCTAGGGATAGATTTGACAGAAGCCCATGACAAAGTGATGCACAAATTCAATACAAGGGATGCAAACCGCTGGACCAAAAAGAACACCGAATAGGCCGTATCTTCATATGCTGTAGCAGCAGCCCATCCAAGGGGGGACAGCATATGAAGGCAGACGACTATTTGAACAAGGCGTACAAATGCATCTTTGACAATGATTTCGAACAGGCGATTGACTGGTTTGAAAAGGCGATATCGGTTGAACCGCGCAGAGCGGATATCCGCTACCGCTGCTCCATAACCTATGCGCGCAGCAACAGGTTGGAGCAGGCCATCCAAAATGTCCGGGAAGCCATCAGGCTCGATCCCGAAGAGCAGGCGTACCGGCTTCATTATCAGCGTCTTCAAGCGAGGGAACTGACCCGGAAAGCTGTTAACAAGCTACAATTCAGGCAGGATGACGATTACGGCGAGGCGAAAGAAGCAGTCGGACTGCTTGAAGAAGCGGCAAAGCTCGACCCGCTGTCGGCACAAATTCAGATATGGCTGGCACTCGGATACGGGGAGCTCAAAAACTACCGCAAGGCACTGACGGCTATCTGGGAAGCATCCGCTCTGATGCAGGATGACACGGTATCCGAACATTTGAAAAAACTGGAGCAGCGCTTCAAGACTTATATCGATCACTCATCAAACTAGAGAATGGAGAGAATTTTATGGCAGAACAAATTCGTGTAGCAGTCGCAGGGGCGGCAGGCAGAATGGGTAGAGAAGTGGTGAAAATGGTGCTGGAAGATGCCGAGCTTGAGCTCGTTTGTGCCGTAAACCGATCCCATGCAGGAACTGACGCCGGAACGCTGGTAGGTCTGCCGGCTTCCGGCATCAAGCTGGAGAGCGACCTTGCGAAGGCGCTCGGATCTTGCGATGCCGATGTCCTGGTTGATTTTACCACTCCTCAATCGGTCTATGCCAATACTGAACTGGCTATCTCACTTGGCGTGCGGCCAGTCGCCGGAGCTACCGGGTTTACGCCTGAGCAGATTGAGGAACTGGACAAGCAGTGCCGGATGCAAGGGATCGGCGGGCTGATTGCTCCGAATTTTTCAATCGGAGCGATTCTGATGATGCAATTCGCTGCCCAGGCAGCCAAATATTTTCCCCATCTGGAAATTATCGAATATCATGGAGATCAGAAGCTTGACGCTCCTTCCGGTACGGCCATCAAGACGGCGGAATGGATCGCCGCGAATCGCGAGGAAATCAGGCAGGGAAACCCTAACGAAGAAGAAACGATCGAGGGAGCCAGAGGCGGCTATTATAACGGTTTCCGGATTCATAGCGTACGACTGCCGGGCGTCTTTGCCCAGCAGGAAGTCGTATTCGGCGGGTTTGGCCAGAGTCTGAAGATCCGCAGCGATTCTTACGACCGGGCCGCCTATATGCCAGGGGTTAATCAAGCGATAAAAAAGGTTATGAACTATAAAGGGATGCTCTATGGTTTCGAGCATCTGATGGAGTAGAGGGAGGAATTAGGGATATGCTAAATATAGCGTTTATTGCCCATGACCGTAAAAAAGAAGATTTGGTCAATTTTGCCGTGGCCTATGAACATGTGTTCAAAGATAAAAAGCTATATTCAACGGGTACGACCGGCAAGCGCATCATGGAAGCCACAAACCTCAAAATTCATCGTTATTTGTCGGGACCGCTCGGCGGTGACCAGCAAATCGGGGCGCTGATCGCCCAGAATGAAATGGACCTGGTCATCTTTATGCGCGACCCGCTTATGGCCCAGCCGCATGAGCCGGATATTACGGCGCTGCTTCGTCTTTGCGACGTGCACGGCATACCGGTGGCGACGAATATGGCGACCGCGGAAATTCTTGTCCGGGCCCTGGACCGCGGTGATTTTGCATGGCGGGAGCTTGTGGAGCAGCACAAGCCGAAATCGCAGCCATGAGCGGCCAGCTGGATATTCTGATCTTTGGCGCGCATGCGGACGATGCCGAGATTGGAATGGCCGGAACGATTGCCAAGCATGTATCCGCAGGCTTGAAGGTTGGCGTTTGCGATCTCACCAGGGCTGAAATGTCTTCCAACGGTACGGTCGAGCGCCGTCAGGGGGAAGCAAACGCAGCGGCAGAGGTGCTTGGACTGCATGCTCGAACCAATCTGGGGCTGCCGGACCGCGGGCTCCACATTACCCCTGAGCATATTGCGGCGGTTACGGCCGAAATCCGCAAATTTGCTCCCCGCATTGTATTCGCGCCCTATTGGGATGACCGACATCCTGACCATGTCGCCTGCAGCAAGCTCGTTGAAGAAGCCGTCTTCAACGCGAAGCTGCGCAAGTTTATGCCGGATGAGCCGGCTGTGCTTGTTGAGGACTTATTTTTCTATTTTATTAATGATTGGAAGACTCCCGATCTTGTAGTTGATGTTACGGAGTATTATGATACTAAGGTTCATTCTTTGCAGTGCTATCGCTCACAATTCGGACAGGCACCGGGTGGGGATACGGTAGCCACCCCGCTGAACCAGGGCTATGTTGAGCGCGTCAAGGCGCGGGATGCCCTGCTGGGACAAAGAAAGCTTATTCCTTTTGCCGAAGGGTTTGCGGTGAAAGCACCTTTTCGTATAGAACGCTTTATTTAGTCATATTCGTGATATTACAGTATATTTACGGAAAAGAGGTGGCCGGACTTGAGTGAGCCGCTAAAAATCGGCATTTCCTGCTATCCCTCACTGGGAGGGTCGGGGGTCGTAGCTACCGAGCTCGGAAAATTGCTTGCGGAACAAGGCCATGAGGTGCATTTTATTTCACATAGCGTTCCTTTCCGGCTCGGCGCTTTTCACAAAAATATTTATTATCATGAAGTGGAAGTGAGCGATTATTATGTGTTCCGCTACCCGCCGTATGACCTTTCGCTGGCAACCAAAATGGCTCAAGTGGCTAAAAGGGAACAGCTCGACGTGCTGCATGTTCATTACGCCGTTCCCCACGCGGTATGTGCGTTTCTGGCGAAACAGATGGTAGGGAGCCAGCTCAAAGTCGTGACTACGCTCCATGGTACGGATATAACGGTACTGGCCCAGGATGAATCGCTTAAAGATTTGATCCGTCTGGCGATCAACGAAAGCGATGCGGTTACGTCGGTGTCGCTGGATTTGATGCGGGAAACCCGGGAAGTGCTGGACATTACCCGGGATATCGATTTGACCTATAACTTTGTCGATGAGCGGGTTTATTTCCCGCGGGACGTATCCGAGCTTCGCAAGGAATTTGCCGAACCGCATGAAAAAATCATGATGCATATTTCCAATTTCCGGCCTGTGAAACGGGTGGGAGATGTGGTTGATGTATTTGCACGCGTCATTCAGGAAATTCCGGCCCGTCTCCTGTTTGTAGGCGAAGGCCCGGATTTGCCGAAAATCCAATGCAAAGTCAGGGAACTCGGACTTGAGGATAAAGTGTATTTCCTGGGCAAGCAGGATGAGATCGCGCAAATTATTTCTTTGGCCGACGTTCTGATGCTCCCTTCGGAGAAGGAGAGCTTCGGGCTTGTCGCCTTGGAGGCGATGGCCTGCGGCGTGCCTACGGTCGGTTCACAGGCCGGCGGCATTCCCGAGCTGGTCTCTCACGGCACAACCGGTTTTCTGGCGCCAATCGGCGATACAGCGGCTATGGCTGACTTTGCGCTGCAGCTGCTGCGGAACGACAAGTTCGCCGCCCAAATTTCGGCGGCGTGTATCGCGCGGGCCAAGAAGGAATTTAACAGCCAGCTGATTACAAAACAATATGAGCAGATCTATTATCGCGTTTTGACAGGAAAAAATCCCCAGCTGACCACGGCTTGTGGGTTGCCCAAAGGCTAGAAAGCTTGCCAGGATGAGGATCTGGATTCGCTCAAATGGAGGTTATAAGGCTTGAGTCATCATTGGTCACAGGCAGAACCGCAGATGGTTGCTTCCGGAGAAGAAGTGCTGCGCCGTTTGGAAAAGGCCGGTCATCAGGCCTACTTTGTGGGCGGCTGCGTACGCGACGAAATGATGGGGCGTCCCGTCCATGATATGGATATCGCCACTTCGGCTGCACCCGAGCAGGTTATGGCCCTGTTTGACAAAACGGTGCCTACGGGTCTGGCGCACGGAACCGTGACTGTCCTTTTGGAGGGGCAGTCTTTTGAGGTTACAACGTTTCGCAAAGAAACGGGGTATACCGACCACCGGAGACCCTCCGAGGTGGAGTTTGTGGACGGCATCGAAGAAGATTTGATGCGCCGGGACTTTACGATGAACGCGATTGCGAGAAGCCTGGAGGGGGCGCTGGTGGATCCGTTCGGGGGCCGCGAAGATATTAAGCGCGGCTGGATTCGCTGCGTCGGGAAGCCGGAAGAACGGTTCGAGGAGGACGCGCTGCGCATGATCCGCGCGGTCCGTTTCGCCTCCGTCTTCGGCTTCAAGCCGCTCAAGAGCCTCTGGCGGGGGCTCTTGAACTGCCGCGATGGGCTTCCCTACATCGCGGTGGAGAGGATCCGCTCGGAGCTGGAGCGGATCGTGCTGGGCCCGCGCCCGCTGCGGGGGCTCGCGCTGCTGGCGCGCAGCGGGCTGCTGGCGCGGTCGAAGGCGCCGCTGCCTGCTGCGCAGGCTGGCTGCGCCGCCCCCGCAGCCAGCGCAGCCGCTATTGGCGGCGCCGCCAGCTGCCCGGCCGCGCCCGCAGCGCGGCTTGCGGCCCTGGCGGCCTTGCCCGCCGGGCAGCCCGCGCTGCGCTGGTCGCTGCTGCTGGAGGCGCTGGGCGTCAGCGCGGAAGAAGCGGACCCGCTGCTGCGCAGCTGGACCTTTCCGGGCGCGCTGTCGCGGCAAATTACGGCCCTTCTGCATGTTGAAGAAGGGGTAGGGCAGCTACTCGCGGCGACTGACGGGGATAGAACCCGGGATGGAAGCGAGCGGAATTCTGATCCGCTCTCCAAGGACCGCTTGCGCCGGTCCTGGATCCAGCTTCAGCTTGCCTGGGGCAAGGAAGCGGCCGGAATGTGGGTTGAGCGTGAACAGAAGATTCTTGAGGAAAGCCTCAAGCATTTGTCAGAGGAAGCGGGAGAACAGCAGCCTGCGGCTGAATTCGCAAAGCGGACCGCTCTCACAAGACGACAGGATATCGTTAACATGGCATCTATCTGGCACCGTACTGTCCCTGTTCACAAAGTCGCCGATCTCGTCTTGTCGGCAGGGGAAGTGATGGAGGCGGGCGGGAAGCGGGGAGGCCCCTGGCTTGGTGCGCTTATGAACGAGCTGGTGCACCGGGTTGCGGCCGGTGATCTTCCCAATGAGAAGCAGGTACTGCTGCAAGCGGTGAAGGAGCGGTTAAGTCATGAGTGACAGGAATATGGAAGCATCTCTATTGTACATGTTTAAGGAGCGCCCGGGAGATTATATTTCGGGTGAGGAAATCAGCAGACAGCTTGCGATCAGCAGAACGGCCGTTTGGAAGCATATCAACAAGCTGAGGGAAGCCGGCTACGAGTTCGAGGCGGTATCCCGAAAGGGATACCGGCTGCGCAGTCAGCCTTCCCGGATGAATGCCGCGGCGATTATGGCCGCTTCAAAGGCGTCTGTTCTGGGAAGATCCCTGAAGCTTCTGACGGTCACGGAATCGACGCAGGAGGATGTCAGGCAGCTTGCGGAACAAGGAGCCCCGGAAGGAACGCTGGTCATCGCCGAAGAGCAGACAAAAGGCAGGGGGCGGATGGGACGACGCTGGTATTCACCGGCCGGCAAAGGCTTATGGATGAGCCTCCTGCTGCGTCCGCAGCTTCCGCTCACCTCGGCTCCGCAGCTGACGCTTTTGACGGCCGTGGCCGTGTGCCGGGCGATCCGTCTGGCTGCGTCCGTAAATGCAGGCATCAAATGGCCTAACGATATTTTGATTGATGGCCGCAAGGTTTGCGGCATCTTGCTCGAATCCGCCTGTGAGGACGAACGGATTCGCTACTGCATTGCCGGAATTGGAATTGATGTGAATTTGTCAGAGCCGGAGGTTCCCGAAGAGCTTCGCCGGATCATGACGTCGCTGATGATCGAAAGCGGCCAGCCTGTAGACCGTTCCGTGCTTGCGGGGGCAATTATGACGGAGATGGAGCAGCTTTATACCCTCTATGTGCAAGACGGGTTTGCTTCCATCGCGAATTTGTGGGAAGCCTTGTCGGTCAGTCTGCATCAGCCTGTCACTGCCAGCACCCCATCCGGCGAGCTGAAGGGCACGGCAACGGGCCTGGATCCCTCCGGAGCGCTGGTCATTCGTCTACAGAATGGACAAACTCACAAGATTTTTTCAGGCGATGTGGCGATTGATGGATGAAAAAGTTGACGTCTTTTGTTATACTGACCCTAAGAGGCGGTATCGGCGTGACCGAATTGCACTCTGGGGCAGTATTTTTCATTAGCTTATGAAATTTTATAACCGTCATGAAATGTTTTGCCGGTTACGCCTGGATTCTGCTCTGAGCCGAAAGGACCGAGACAGAAGGGACGATCGCTATGTGACTCTTCTTTGGACTTTCGGGCCTTTTTAGTGAACAACTAAAGGCTTTTTTTGTTGCGCCCATGAGCGCAAGGTTAGCTGAAAGATGCGGGAACGCTCTGAAAGGAGAGGGACACGAAAATGGCGTCAAAACAATCGGTTACTATTGTGAAATTAAAGAAAATGAGGCAGGATGGGGAGCCCATTGCCATGGTTACCGCTTATGACTACCCGTCGGCCAGACTGGCTGAGCAGGCGGGCGTCGATATGCTGCTAGTCGGTGATTCGCTGGGGAATGTGGTGCTCGGTTACGACTCGACCATTCCTGTCACTTTGGAAGATATGGTTTATCATTCACGGTCCGTGGCAAGAGGCGCGGAGCATACGTTTATTGTCGCGGATATGCCTTTTATGACCTATCACGGGAGCCTGGATGAAACCCTGCGCGGGGTACGCCGTCTGATGCAGGAGGGCCATGCCCATGCCGTCAAAATGGAAGGCGGCGCCGAGATTGCGGATACGGTCGCTGCCGTTGTCAGAGCCGGCGTTCCGGTACTCGGCCACATCGGGCTTACTCCGCAGTCGGTGAACCAGCTCGGAGGTTACCGGATTCAGGGCAAGGACGCGCGCGATGCCCGCAGATTGCTGGAGGATGCCAAGGCGCTGCAGGAAGCGGGAGCATTCGGCATTGTGCTTGAGCTCGTCACCGAAGCAGTGGCGGCGGAAATTACGAAAGCCCTCGATATCCCCACCATCGGAATCGGAGCGGGAAGAGGCTGCAGCGGCCAGGTTCTCGTTTTTCACGACCTGGTGAAGTATACAGACGATTACCGTGAGAAACGCTTCGTCAAAACCTTTGCGGACATCGGCGACCAAATTCGTACGGGCATTTCGGATTACGTAAAAGAAGTGAAAAGCGGCGCGTTTCCGGCGGAGCAGCACGTTTTTGCCGCTGAGGAAGGCGTTACCCAATCCCTATATGGAAAAACCGAAAGAAAGGTTGGCGTTACCTCATGATCGTGATTCAAGAACCGGCAGAGCTGCAAAGCGAAATCAAACGGCGGCGATTCGCCGCTGCCCGCATGGGCAGAGAGCTTTCGGTGGGGCTTGTTCCCACCATGGGCTATTTGCATGAAGGACATGCCAGTTTGCTGCGCAAGGCGAGAGCCAATGATGTTGTTGTACTTAGCATTTTCGTAAACCCGATCCAGTTTGGGCCGAATGAAGATTTTGAACGTTATCCGCGCGATGCGCAAAGGGATTTAGCTCTAGCGGAACAAGAAGGGGTGGACATTGTGTTCATGCCCGAAGTAAAGCATATGTACCCGCAGCGAGCAAAGACCAAAGTGCAGGTCTCCGATCTGACGTCAGGCTTGTGCGGAGCTTCCCGTCCGGGGCATTTTGACGGGGTTACTACAGTCGTTTCCAAGCTGTTTCATATCGTCGTACCGGATTTTGCCTATTTCGGCATGAAAGATGCCCAGCAGGTAGCGGTTCTCAGCCAGATGGTACGTGATCTGAATATGAACGTGACGCTGGTGCCATGTCCGATCGTCCGCGAACAGGACGGCCTGGCCCTGAGCTCCCGCAACGTTTATCTGAGCGATGAGCAGCGGGAGCAGGCTTTGGTGTTGTCGGCTTCTCTGAAGGAAGCCCGGCAGCGGATCGATGAAGGGGGCATTACTACGGCCGCTGATCTGAAGGCATTTCTGACGGACCGGATATTGTCCAAGCCGCTTGCGGAAATTGACTATGTGGACGTGCTGACGTTTCCGGGTCTTGAAGCACTGCCCGAAAACGCAAAAATCCAGGAGATCGAAGGGGATATCATTGCGGCGTTGGCTGTGAAGTTCGGCAGCACCCGGCTGATCGACAATATGTTATTACAGAAGAAAGGCGTGGCGATTTATGCATAGAGAAATGATGAAATCCAAAATTCACCGGGCCACGGTGACCGAAGCCAATCTGAATTACGTGGGCAGCATTACGATCGATGAGGATCTGATGGAAACAGCGGATTTGCTGGAGAACGAAAAAGTCCAGATCGTAAACAACAATAATGGAGCACGTCTGGAAACTTACGTAATTCCCGGCCCGCGTGGCAGCGGCGTCATTTGTCTGAATGGCGCGGCAGCCCGGCTCGTACAGCCCGGCGACAAAGTCATCATCATTTCTTATGCCCAGATGTCGCCTGACGAGATCAAAAGCCACAAGCCGACCGTTGTGTTTGTGGATGAGCATAACCGGCCGGTTGAATCGGCAATCCGTGAAGTTCACGCAACCGTACGCTGATGCGAATCTTGGGCCCGTTATGTAATAACTGGACCCCGGAATGAAAAGCCCGTCTTGAACAAAAAATGAAGATAAGCTTCGCACTGATTTCATTTTGTTCAGGAATGAGGTGGGATGATGTTTGAGCATATGTTTGCCGAAATGAACCAAATGCTCGAAGAAATCGCTCAGCAGTATCCCCATGCACAGGGGAAGCAAAAAGAAGATCTGGGGAACAAATGGAAGATCCTCAAGCAAATGAGTGACGGCATAATCGAAGAATGGCTTTCTTTTGAAGAAAAAATGGGAGATATCCGCAAGAAATGCGCCGGATTTGATTCGGCCGAAAGCCTTCAGCTTTCGGAGCTAGACGGCGGCCCGTTCATGAAAGGACAGGGGTATTTCAGCCTGCAAATGTACGAACAGGCCGCCGGGCAGTTCCGTGAAGCGACCATTCGCCATCCGGAAAGCCCGCTTCCCTTACTGTTTCTTGCTGTATGCTTTGTCCATCTGGGTGAAACGCCTCAGGCTGTTTCTTGTTTCAATCTGATTCTTTCCCAAAGCGGAAACAACAAGCTGAGATCGATTTGTTACAATGCACTTGGCTGTATTGCGGCCATGGAGAAGCGCTTTGAGAAGGCCCGTGAGCTATTTCTCTCGGCTTACCGGCTGGATCCAACTCTTCCTGAGCCTTTGGCCAATCTGGAGGCCTGCATGACCAATCAAGGGGCTTTCCAGTTTGAAAGCCAGCTTGAAACCTTGCTGTAAAAAAAATGATGATTTCCTAAGGATGCGCGCTTTTCCGTGTTGTTTTGACCGGAAAAATGACGCATCTTTTTTTTGATTTCACGCCAGAAGCCGCCAGTTAATTTCCAAATGTTCTTTTTTTTGATATGCTAAATGGTAGACCTGAATGAAAGGGATTTTGCAAACCGATGAAGTATGCTGTACTCGATTTTGAAACTACGGGTAATCAGTCCTCCGATGAAATAATTCAGGTAGGGCTTGCCATCATAGATCATGATTTGGCTGTCTCACAGGTCTATTCTTCCTATGTCAAACCGGGAATATCCATTCCTCCCTTTATTACCAGTCTGACAGGCATTACGGATGAGGATGTGGAGAACGCGCCTGCCATTGAAGAGGTCATGATGGAAATGGTTCCCCTCTTGGATGATGTGGTGCTGGTAGGCCACAATGTTGCTTTTGACTTCAATTTTCTTGAGCGGGCGCTCGACCGCTGCGGATACCTTCCGTTTACCGGACGGATTCTGGATACGATGGACTTCTTGAAAATCTGCTTTCCTTCTCTCACCTCGTACCAGCTCGGACAGGTCAGCAGCGAATTTGGTTTAAGTCACGATCGGCCGCATCAGGCGGACAGCGACGCGGTTGCAACGGCGGAGATTTTTCTGAAATGTCTTGACGAACTGGCTGATCTGCCGCTGATTACGATGCAGAGGCTGGCCGATTTGTTTGCCGGGGAAGACAGCGACCTGGGCTGGTTCTTTGATGCTCTCTTGAATCAGCGGGAAAGCGAGGCGGTTCAGGATGGCGATGACGGATATGTCTACTATCGGCAGTTCGCGATGCGTAACGAGGATTGGATGGATATTTTGCCGGCACGGCATGATATGGCTGACAATCCGCTGCAGAATGTCAGCTTTGAGCAGTTTCTGAGCGATGTCCGGGAGAACCTTAAGGTCAAGCTGCCTCATTACGAAGAGCGGGAAGCGCAGCATATCATGCTTCATGACGTAGTCAAAGCGTTCGAAGAAGACAAGCATTTGCTTGTGGAGGCGGGAACCGGTACGGGCAAATCTCTCGGGTATCTGCTGCCGGCCATTTATTCCTCCGTCAAGTCGGGCGAGAAGGTTATGGTCAGCACCCATACCATCAACCTTCAGGAACAGCTTCGCGAGCGGGACATTCCCCTGCTGACGGAGACGGTTCCGTTCCCGTTCCGGGCAGCGGTGTTCAAAGGAAGACAGCATTATCTCTGCCTGCGCAAATTCGAACACAAGCTCAGCCGTCGTGATTTTGTAAGTCCCAAGGAGGACATGATCACCGCCGCCCAGATTATTGTCTGGTTGACTCAGACGGAGAATGGGGACGATGAGGAGCTGAACCTCGGCCGCGGCGGAGACTTCTGGGAGATGGTAGCCAGCGAATCGGATTCCTGCCTTGGCCGTGCCTGCCCTTGGTTCAGAAAGTGCTTCTACCATAAGGCCAAGCATGAGGCGGGTGTAGCGGATGTGGTCATTACGAACCACTCCAAGCTGTTTACCGATATTCAGGCCGGGCATCAGCTGCTGCCTGGCTATGAACGCCTCGTCATCGACGAAGCCCATCATTTGGAAGATGTTGCCGGCAAGCATCTGGGCCTTCATATGAAATATTTCACGATCATTCATACGCTGACCCGGCTGTTCAAGGACAGCCGAACAGGCCAGCTGCCCAATCTCCGGATGCTGCTGGGCGCTGCAGGTACGGAACGAAGCCTCGGCTGGACCGAAACCATCGATGCTCTGTACCCTGCCCTTCTTGAGGTGAAGGAGAGCTGGGACAGACTGAGCGAGCTATTGTTCGGTCTTATGCCTGACCGCAGCGATGCGGCTCCCGGAGAGCCCGGTCAATTCGTAAGGCGGCTGTTGCCCGGCCGCAAACCTGAAGCGTGGGATATGCTGACCGCCCTTGAGAATCAGATTCACGTCTCCATCAGCGAAGTGCTTCGGAAAGGCGAACGAATGCTGGGGGAAATCAAGGAGGAGCAGGATGATTATGGCGTCGAAGGCCTGATTACGGATATCTCCGGTTTGTTTAAGGATCTGGGGAGCGAGCGCGATTCGCTCCGCTTCTTCATGAAGCTTGACAGCGAGGAGACCGTTTACTGGCTCGAAGCCAACGGCCACTTTCGCAGCAAATCGCTCCAGTTGTACGCTGTTCCGATTGAGGTCAGCGAGCAGCTTAAAGGCTATTTCTTCGACAAGAAGAAAAGCGTCGTCATGACGTCTGCTACGCTTACGATCGATAAGTCCTTCCAGTTTATGATCGACCAGCTTGGACTTCAGGAAGCGAATGAACAGGAGCGGCTGCTTACTTCCATTCTTCCTTCCCCGTTCAATTACAGGGAGCAGGCGCTGCTTGTCATTCCGCGCGATTTCCCAAGCGTTAAGGGAAGTGTCGGGGACGCCCATTTTGTAAATACGCTCGTAGAGTCCCTGACAGAGTCGGCGGCCGCGACAAACGGAAGAATGCTGGTGTTGTTCACCTCATACCGGATGCTGAAGCAGGTGTATGACCCGCTGAAAGAACGTTTGGCCGCGTTCAATATTACGGTCATCGGCCAAGGGATGGACAGCGGAAGCCGTACGAAGCTGACCCGCCGCTTTCAGAGCAAGGATGCCTCGGTGCTGCTTGGGACAAGCAGCTTTTGGGAAGGCGTGGACATTCCCGGGGACGCTTTGACCAGCTTGGCGATTGTGAGGCTGCCTTTTCAGCCGCCCAATCATCCGCTGGTTGAAGCGAAAAGCGAACGGCTGCAGCAGCAGAAGAAAAATCCGTTTACCAAGCTGTCTGTACCGCAAGCGGTGATCCGCTTTAAGCAAGGCTTCGGACGCCTGGTGCGCTCGTCCAGGGACAAAGGCATTGTCATTGTTTATGATACGCGCATCCTGGATTCCTATTACGGCAGGTATTTCCTGTACTCCCTGCCGGGTCCGAAGATGGAGCATATGCCGCTGAGCCAAATGGTTCCGCGTATTTCGGAATGGCTCGAACCGGCGGAAAACGGCGCTATGAATAGCGCAGCAAAGGGTGAATAAGATGAAATCGGAGAAAATATCGGACGCCGTTGTCCGGCGCATGCCTATTTATTTGCGGTACCTGAACGAGCTTCACAGCCGGGATGTCGCAACGGTATCTTCACAGGAACTTGGCCAGAATCTGGACCTGAACCCGGCTCAAATTCGCAAGGATCTTGCCTATTTCGGCGACTTTGGCCGCAAAGGAATCGGATATGATGTAGCTTATCTGATTGAGAAGATAAGGCAGATTCTGAATCTGGATCAGCAGATCAGCGTTGCGCTGGTCGGAGCCGGTAATCTCGGTCAAGCCTTGTCGAATTACAATATGTATCTGAAAGACAATATGAAAATTGTCGCATTATTTGACATCGCATCAGCCAAAATCGGGACAAAAATCAATAACCTGACCGTTCAACCGATTGAAGAGCTGCCGAAAATGGTGAAGGATCTGAACATCCGGATCGGGATCATAACCGTTCCGGACAGGGAGGCCCAGCGTGTAGCGGATCAACTGGTGGAGGCCGGTATACAGGCCATACTGAATTTTGCACCCATTATTTTAAAGACACCGTCCGATGTCCGCGTTCATGCCGCTGATTTTACAACAGATCTGCTAAGTTTGGCCTATTATTTGGATCAAGGAAAGGAAACGTTAAATGAGTCGTAAATGGTTGATTAAAAACGGAACATTCGCGGTAATGAGCCTGGATAATCCGGTCATCACCGGTTACATGCTGGTGGAGGGTGACAGGATCAAATATATCGGCGAAGCTTTTCCGGAAGGGGAAGAGGAAACGGAAAGCTTTGACGGCAGTCATTTGCTGTTTCTTCCGGGGCTGATCAATACCCACGGGCATGCGGCGATGTCTTTGCTGCGGGGTTATGGAGACGATATGGTGCTTCAGGAATGGCTGCAGGAGAAAATGTGGCCGATGGAAGCCAAATTTACGTCGGATGACGTATATTGGGGCACGTCACTGTCCGTTCTTGAGATGCTGAAGGGCGGTACGACGACTTTCCTCGATATGTACGACCATATGGATCAGGTGGCGAAGGTGGCGGAGAGCAGCGGCATTCGGGCTGTACTGACCAGAGGTGTCATCGGGCTTTGCCCTCCTGAAGTACAGACGGCCAAGCTGGAGGATGCCATCACGTTTGCCAAAACGTGGCATGGCGGCGCGAATGGACGAATTACGGCGATGATGTCCCCGCACGCGCCTTACACTTGCCCGCCGGACTATATTGAACGGATTGTTCAGGCGGCGCATGACCTTGATCTGCCTTTGCACACGCATATGTCGGAAACCCGGGCAGAAGTCGAGCAGAATGTACGGGATTACGGCGTTCGGCCAGCAGAGCATCTGCTGAAGCTGGGGCTGTTCTCCAGACCGTCGCTGGTTGCGCATGCCGTACATCTGCTCGACGAAGAAATTGAAATTTTGGCGGAACACCAGGTCGCAGTCTCGCATAATCCGGGGAGCAATCTCAAGCTGGCCAGCGGTGTCGCCCGCGTCGTTGATCTGCTCAAGGCAGGCGTAACGGTATCTCTCGGCACGGATGGGGCGGCCAGCAACAACAACCTGGACATGTTTGAAGAAATTCGCCTGGCCGCTCTGATTCATAAAGGCGTTTCCGGCGATCCAACCGCGATTCCTGCACTGCAGGCGCTTCAGCTTGGCACCGAATTCGGCGCGAAGTCGTTATTTCTGCCTGAAGTCGGAAGACTTTCGTCCGGCATGAAAGCCGATTTTATCGCGTTAAATACGGACCAGGCTCATTTTCTGCCGAAAACCGATTATATTTCGCATACCGTTTATTCAGCAGGGCCAAAGGATGTCGAGCATGTATGGGTCGACGGAGAACATGTGGTGAAGCATGGGGAATGTCTGACGATGGATGAGCAGCGCATCCGCTATGAATCCCAGAAGGCATTCGAAGGTCTCCTTGCCCGCTGACCGCCGAGGCAGGGTGCTATAAACCTTGTTTCCGGCCAATGCCAAGGTTAAGGTAAGGAGAGGAAGTGAAGGCTTGAGAACACGAACGAAATGGATTCTGATCTCCGTTCTGGTTGCGGCGGCTGCAATCTTTGGCCTTTACCGCTATTATATCTATGTGATGCAGGATACGTGGACGCAGGAGGATGCAGCCATTCTTCGCGCCAAGAAGGAAGCCGGGCTGGTTAAGACGATCGGGGTCAGCAAGTCCGTTTGGGACGAAGTGAGCTGGGTCGTCGAAGGGAAGGACGCGTCCGGGCAGCACATCATGGTCTGGCTGCAGGATGGCAAAGCGCCGCATACAGAACAAGTAGATCAGGGGATAACCAAAACGGCCATGGAGGCCAAAATCAAAGCGGAGATGCCAAACATCCACATTGTTCGCCTGCTTCCGGGCGTCTATGAGAATCAATACGTTTGGCAGCTGTTTTACAAGAACGGGGATCACTATTATTACAGGTTCTACCGTTTTAACGATGGCAGTGCTCTAACAGAGGAGTTTACACTGCCGAACCGATGAATAATTTCAATTAAACTTCCGGATCAATACGTCCGGGAGTTTTTTTCTTAAGGAAAATAATGCTTCTACTCTCTAATTTTGCGAAAAAAACCTGAAAATTTAAAATAAGTTCATATTTAATAAATAAAATGATATATATTCTGTGATATACTATTATCTGTGCTTGCGATATACAAGATTCGTATTGTCGTAGTGATATAGCGAAAGCTAATTATATAGATAGAAGGGGGACAACTTTGTTGAAACTTCGTATTTTTCCAATTGTTGCTGCAGCAGTTGTTTCGGCCCTCTTGTTGTTCGGAGGCTGGTATGTGTACCAGCAAATGGCGCTGAAGGATCCGCTGCACAAAATAGTGATGCAATATGATGGGGTGAAAAGCGCTCATTTCGACATTAACCAGAATACAGTCAGTTTGAAACTGGATCTGAAACCTGGAACGGACCTTCGTGGCCTTATTCAGCACCTTAAGGACGACGGTCAGTCGTTGATCGGCGGCAAGAAGCTCCGGATTGATGTGGAGGATCACTCGAACGAGGTACTCGATAAATGGTGGTCCGAAGCGTTGTTCCCGATCGCCGAGGCGATGGAGAACAAGAAATATACCGAAATTACGAACACGCTTGACAAGCTGGGGCGAAACACGCCTGGCCTTCAGGCTACCGCTGAATTGGATGACACGAACGTATACATCTCGCTGACGGATGGAACGGCAAGCAAATTTATCATTCTGCCGCGGGCCGGACAAAAGATGGGGGTGTGGAATAATGCCTAAATGGACAAAGGAAATAGCGATCGGTTTTATTCCGGTGCTGCTTATTTTTCTTGCTTTCATCGGCGTGAATATTGTCCCGTTTGTTGTGCTCGCAATGCTTCTGGGGGCTTTGTATGCCTTAATGGTTATGCGGGGCGGCCTTACCGTAGGCGCAGCGCAGGAACGGCGCCGAAAGAAAGCAGGCCCGGCCAAGCTGACCTTCGACGAGATCGGCGGCCAGGACAGCGCCAAGCAGGAGCTTCGCGAAGCGCTTGATTTTATGGTCCGTTACGACGAAATCCAAAAATTCGGCATCCGGCCGATCAAGGGGATTTTGCTAACCGGTCCTCCGGGAACAGGAAAAACGCTGATGGCCAAAGCGGCGGCCCATTACACCAATTCGGTGTTCGTGGCCTCTTCTGGCAGTGAGTTTGTTGAAATGTACGTTGGTGTCGGCGCAAGCCGTATCCGTGATTTGTTCAAGGAAGCGCGTAATCGCGCCGCCAAGGAGAACAAGCAAAACGCTATTATTTTTATCGATGAGATTGATGTGATCGGCGGTAAAAGAGAAGGCGGCCAGCAGCGCGAATATGATCAGACGCTGAACCAGCTGCTTACGGAAATGGACGGTATTTACACTTCCGATTCGCCGAGAATTCTGCTCATTGCAGCGACGAACCGCAAGGAGATGCTGGACAGCGCGCTGCTGCGTCCGGGGCGTTTCGATCGTCACATTCAGGTGGACCTCCCGGACAAGAAGGGCCGGATGATGATCCTGAATATTCACGCCAAGAATAAACCGATCCACGAAACTACAAATCTTGAAAAAGTAGCTGAGGAATCTTTCGGCTTCTCCGGCGCGCAGTTGGAAAGCGTGATGAACGAAGCTGCGATTTACGCCATGCGGGAAAATGAGCCGCAAATTTTGCAGCAGCATCTTTCCATGGCCGTCGACAAAGTCATGCTCGGCGAAAAGACGGATCGGGAATCGACGCTGGAAGAGAAAAGGCGCGTGGCGATCCATGAGCTGGGACATGCCATTCTTGCGGAGATCGTGTCTCCGGGCAGCGTGAATCAGGTCGTGCTCAGCCCTAGAGGACAAGCGCTCGGATATGTCCGGCATAACCCGCAGGAAGAAAAATATCTGTACACCAAAAGCTATCTGGAAGGGCAGATCATGGTCGCACTGGCAGGTGCCGCAGCGGAGGAAATTTATTACGGGGGACGCAGTACAGGTTCCCGAAACGATTTTGAACAGGCTCTGAACCTGGTGCAGACGATGATGACCTCGGGTCTTACATCGCTTGGAATTATGAATATGGATATGGTTACTACCGAAGTGCTCATGAAAGAGAACCAGACGATTCTGGACGAACTCGCCGCTAGAACGAAAGAGCTGCTTGAACAGCACGCGGCCGTTTTCGACAAATCGCTCGACATCCTCTTTAAAGAGGAACGCATGTCCGGCGATGAATTCCGGTGTCAATTTCGTGAAAGTGCTCCATTACCGGCATGATTTTTCGTGCCGGTTATTTTTTTTTACTTTTTTGCCGTGCTAAGATATTATTATATGTTGGGTATAGAAAGAAGTATTCTTCGACATCAGGGGTATAATATGTTGAAGAATAGACGAAAGGATGGAGTCTAGAGAACTATGAATTTCAAGAAAATAGGTGTCATCGGTGGCGGTACGATGGGCCAAGGCATTTGCGAAATGCTTGCAGGCAAAGGTCTTGATGTCCTTCTGGTTGAGGAGAACCAAGAAAAACTGGATCATGCCTACGACATGATTGAAACAAGTCTGGATAAGCAGCTGGAGAAATGGGCGATCACGAAGGCCGAGAAGAAACTGATTTTGTCGAAAATTCAAAAAGTGACCCATTTGGCCGATCTGGGTACGGCGGATATGGTCATTGAAACGATTTCGGAAGATCTGGAAGAGAAGAAGAAAGTATTCCAGCAGCTGGATCAAGTTTGTCCAAGCAATATTATTCTGGCCAGCAACACATCTACGCTGAGCTTGACCGAGATCGCGGGATCCACCAAGTATCCTGAACGCGTTATTGGCATGCACTTTATTTATCCGGTATCCAAAATCAACCTGGTGGAAATTATTCGCGGTCTGAAAACCTCGAATACTACCTTTGATGAAACCAAAACCTTCGTTGAGGAAATCGTGGATAAGCGGGGGATTATGGTTAATGAGTCGCCAGGATTTGTGACATCCCGCATTATTTGCCTCATGATCAATGAAGCCCTTCACGTGCTTGGCGAAGGCGTTGCTTCGGCAGAAGATATTGATGACGCGATGCGCATCGGCTATCAGTTCCAGTACGGCCCGCTTGAAATGGCTGACCGCTTTGGGCTGGATTCGGTTCTTGCTGCGCTGGAGCGCATGTTCCGGGATTTCGGGGAACTTAAATACCGGCCTTCATTCGTATTGAAGAAAATGGTCCGTGCAGGCAATTTGGGCGTAAAGACGGGCGAAGGATTTTTCAAATACGACAAGGATGGTGACCGGATATGAAAGTACTCGTAATCAACGCGGGAAGCTCTTCCCTGAAATATCAGCTTTATGACATGAATGACGAATCGGTGCTTGCCAAAGGCTTGGTTGAGAGAATCGGCATGGACTCCTCTATTTTGACTCACAAGCCGACAGGCAAGGAGGACATTACGGAAGTCAGCGAAATTCTGGAGCATACAACCGCGATCCGCAAAGTGCTTGAGAAGCTGACCGACAAAGAGCACGGTGTACTGGATTCGGTTGAAGAGATTCAGGCTGTCGGCCATCGCGTTGTTCACGGCGGCGAATCGTTTAAAGGCTCCGCTTTGGTTACTGGGGAAGTAAAAGCCGAAATTCGCCGTCTGTTCGACTTGGCGCCGCTACATAACCCGCCGGCGATCACCGGTATTACGGCTGCCGAAAGAAATATGCCGGGAGTACCTCAGGTCGTTGCCTTTGATACGGCTTTCCACCAAACGATGGAAGAGAAAGTATATCTTTATCCGATTCCAAAGGTGCTCTACAAGAAACATCATGTTCGCCGTTACGGAGCGCACGGTACATCTCATGACTACGTCAGCAAGACCGCTGCCGAATATTTGGGACGTCCGATTGAGGACCTTAAGATCATCACCTGCCATATCGGAAACGGCGCCAGCCTGACGGCCGTTAAAGACGGCAAATCTTATGATACATCGATGGGATTGACACCGCTTGAAGGTCTGATGATGGGTACACGCAGCGGAGATCTGGACCCTGCTGTCGTTACTTTTGTGATGAATAAAGAAGAGCTTACGATCAGCGAAGTGAACTCGATGCTCAACAAGCACAGTGGTCTGCTCGCGATTTCCGGCAGCAGCAGCGACATGCGCGACGTCACGGATGGTCTTGCAGAGGGCGAACCGAATGCAACCCTGGCATTCGAAATGTACGAGTACCGTCTACGCAAATACATCGGCGCCTATGCTGCGGCCATGGACGGCGTGGATGTCATTGTGTTTACAGCCGGCGTAGGCGAGAACTCGGTGGTTGTCCGTGAAAAAGTGTGCGAGAACCTGACTTACTTGGGCGTTGAAATCGACCCTGAGCTCAACAAGATCCGTTCCGGCGATCCGCGCCGCATTTCAACCCCGAACTCGAAAGTGGAAGTGCTTGTAATTCCAACCAACGAAGAGCTCATGATTGCGCGCGATACGCTTCGGATCGTACAAGAAAGCAAATAAATAAAGTGAACTTATGTTAGAGGAGAGAGTAATGTGGCGATCAAAACCGTAATCCGGCAGGTTAGCGATCATGTCGGGGAAACCGTTGTTATCGGCAGCTGGATTCATAACAAACGTTCCAGCGGTAAAATCCAGTTTCTGCAGCTACGGGACGGCACAGGATATATTCAGGGAGTTGTTGTAAAAAACGAGGTGTCCGAGGAAATCTGGAATCTGGCCAAAAGCTTGACTCAGGAAAGCTCTGTTTATGTCACTGGGATCATTCGCGAGGAACCGAGAAGCAAATCGGGCTATGAAATGACCGTTACCGGTATCGAAGTGATTCAACTGACCGAGAACTATCCGATCACACCGAAGGAGCACGGCGTTGATTTTCTGATGGACCATCGCCATCTGTGGCTTCGTTCGACGAAACAACGCGCCATTCTTGTGATCCGGGCGGAAATTATCCGGGCGGTACAGGAGTTTTTTGATACGAACGGATTTACGCTTGTAGATCCTCCTATTTTGACGCCAACGTCGGCAGAAGGCACGACCAACCTGTTCCATACGAAGTATTTCGAGGAAGACGCTTATTTGACGCAGAGCGGCCAGCTTTATATGGAAGCTGCGGCTATGGCCTTAGGCAAAGTTTATTCTTTCGGACCTACATTCCGCGCTGAGAAATCCAAAACCCGCCGCCATCTGATCGAGTTCTGGATGATCGAGCCCGAGATGGCGTTTACGGACCATGAGGAAAGCCTGCGCGTGCAGGAAAACTTCATTGCGCACGTCGTTCAATCCGTTGTGAAGAATTGCCGCGAAGAGCTTGAAACGATCGGACGCGACGTGTCCAAGCTGGAGGGAATCAAGGCGCCGTTCCCGCGAATTACTTACGACGACGCGATCGAGTTTTTGCATAAACAAGGCTTCGATATTCCGTGGGGTGAGGATTTTGGCGCGCCTCATGAAACGGCGATTGCCGAGGAATACGACAAGCCGGTATTCATTACGCACTACCCTGCAGGGATTAAGGCGTTCTATATGAAGCCTGATCCGGCTCGTCCTGAAGTTGTGCTGTGCGCGGACATGATTGCGCCGGAAGGTTATGGCGAGATTATTGGGGGCTCTCAGCGGATCGACGATCCTGAACTGATGGCACAGCGTTTCAGCGAGCATCATCTGTCCGAAGAAACGTACCAATGGTACCTCGATTTGCGGAAATACGGCACGGTTCCGCATTCCGGTTTTGGACTGGGGCTGGAACGTACGGTTGCCTGGATCTGCGGGCTGGATCATGTACGCGAGACGATTCCGTTCCCGCGTACACTATATCGTCTCTATCCGTAATTTGGAGGTAAGAGGGGAAGATTAAAGTGGCCATGAATGAAGGCTGGAAAGTATGGGCAAACGGTATTGCTTACGGGATGGAAACGGGAAGCATAAACGTTCCGAACGCTCTGCTTACCTATTACCGCCGATTAAAGCTTAGCGACACGGAAGCCATGCTGCTGATTCACCTTCTGGGCTTCCGGCAGAACGGAGGAAGCGAATTCCCTTCGCTCGGCGAAATTGAGCAGCGAATGAGCGCCGCGCCCGGAACCGTTGCTTCGGCTGTTCGCCGTCTGGTCAAGGATGGCTGGCTTACTATTGATCCGGTAACCGATGAGACAACAGGAATTCAATCCGAGCATTATCATTTGAACGGCATGTACAAGAAGCTTAGTTTATGTCTGGCGGAGAGCTTTGCAGCGGAACGCAAGGAAAGCCGGTCAGGCAGACAGAACATGGCGGGAGAAGATTTCGAAGAAATCGATCCCGCTCAGCGAAATCTGTTCGTAACTTTTGAACAGGAATTTGCCCGCCCTTTGTCGCCGATGGAATGTGAGACCATATCCGGCTGGATTGACCAGGACGGTTATCCTGAGGAACTGATCAGGCTTGCGTTAAAGGAAGCTGTTTTTGCCGGGAAGATCCATTTCCGGTATATCGACCGTATTTTGCTGGAATGGAGCAGAAACAGAGTTCGTACAGCCGACGAGGCGAAGGCCTATACGCAGCGTTTCCGGGGGACAGGCAGCAAGTGATCCATAAAGACATTCAAAGGCATCCGATTTTATCGGATGTCTTTTTTTTAGTTATTTTCCAAGAAATAATGTCGGGATAGAATTTTTTATGATATAGGTATTGACATTAATTGATTACTATTATATATTAAATTACGAAAAGTAACTAACAATTAATTTACTATCAATGAACTTTAACTCTGGAACCCAAATATACGGATTACTTCATTCTGTATATTTTGGCAGGTACGGACGCATGCTTTCTTTAGAGAGCAAAGCAGGCAGTATACTTAAGAACTTAAACAATACTTAATTATTCAGGGAGGCTGCTAAACATGAGTACACTTTTTGAAGCATTGAAGAACAGACGGACTTATTACGGAATCAGCAAGGAATCCACGGTTTCCGACGAGCGCATTGTGGAAATCGTCCAAGAGGCTGTGAAACACACGCCTACCGCTTTCAATTCCCAAACAAGCCGTGCCGTAGTGCTGCTGGGAGAAAACCACAATAAATTGTGGGACATTACCAAAGAAGAACTAAGAAAAATTGCAAAAAACGAAGAGGCTTTCGCAGCTACATCTGAAAAAATGGCCTCATTTTATAACGGCTATGGAACCGTTCTGTTCTTTGAAGATGATAATGTAATCAAAGGTTTGCAGGAGCAGTATGCGGCGTATTCCGACAATTTCCCGATTTGGGCGAATCAGTCCAACGGCATGCTGCAGCTCGTGGTCTGGACTGCCCTGGAGCAAGAAGGATTGGGCGCATCCATTCAGCACTACAACCCGCTGATCGACGCTGAAGTTAAGTCCGCGTGGGGCATTCCTTCAAACTGGAAGCTGATTGCCCAAATGCCTTTTGGCAAACCTGCGGCGCAGCCGGGCGACAAACAATTTCAGCCTGTGGAAGAACGCGTTAAAGTTTTTAAGTGATCATGAATGTTAATGGAACTTTTCGGACCGGCCGGAGGGCCGGTCTTTTCATTTTCGGTATATTACTCTCGAAGCTACTCAAATGAAAAGAATAAAATAGCTTGCATAAATGTAAGTCCAGGTTTATTACTTAAATAAGTTTAATCTTTTAAACATATTAGGAGATGAAATGATGGAAGGCTTCCACCATTGTAACAATAAAGAACAGGTAGCTGAAAAATTTAAAGAAGTGAGTGCCGTTTTTCAGGCGCTTGGAGATCCTAATCGTCAAAAAATAATACTGCTTCTTATGCAATTTGACCGGTTGACGGTAAATGGGATTACAGATCACTTGAATGACCTGTCGCGTCCCGCGATTTCACATCATCTCAAAATCATGAGACTGGCAGGCCTTATCGATTTTAAGAAGTTAGGTAAGGAAAAATTTTATTATCTGAGGATTGATAATTCGTTACATCAAGTCAAACAGCTTATTCAGATTATCGAAGAAAGCTGCAGCGATAATGGAGGAAGAAGTTAAAGTGAAGGCGATAGTATTTGGGGGAACTGGCTTCATAGGAAGCCACGTAGTTGAACAACTAAAACTGGCGGATCATGAAGTAACGGTTGCTGTCCGCAAGTCAAGCGACACTCGATTTCTACGAGCTCTTGGAGTTCATGCTCAAGTCGTTAATTTTAACGATCCATCTGAAGTGGCCGAATGCATGAGGGGGAAAGATGTCGTTTATAATTGTACAGCAGGTGCAAAGGTACTGGGAAGAAAAGTAGCAGGTGCCGATGTAGAGATTAAATTAACGAGAGAACTGCTTGAAGCTGCATCAGCGATCGGCGTGTCAAAATTTATTCAGCTAAGTACAATCGTCCTTTATGATTTCAAAAGCAGCGATCCGTTTGATGAATCTTACATCTCAAAGCCCGAGTACCCCATACAGGAGATTGAATTTCAAAGAGAGCAGATTGTTCAGCAATACGGGAAAAGTACGGGCCTGGAAACTATGATCCTTCGCCCGGCGAGCACCATTGGTGCCAGAGACCATTCATCTTTCTTTCTAAAATTGTATGAGGCGCACAAAAAAGGAAGGTACCCTATTCTTGGAAATGGGAATGCCCGTGTTTCCTTGGTTGATACGCGAGATATAGGACGGGCTATGACTTGGTTAGGGACTCATCAAAAATCCCCTGAAGATACTGGTATTTATAACTTAAAGGGATTTGATACAACTTGGGGAGATTTAAAAGAAATGATCGACGTTTCGGTGGGCTCGTTTTCAAGAACAATTAAGATTCCAAGGCCTATTGCTTGGGCGATTGGTGGACTTGCTGAGTATATGACTCCGGCCACCAAGGAGCCTCCTTTATCCAGATTTGCCGTCCAAATGCTTACAGTAAACCGGTTATGGGATGATAAGAAGATCAGGAGCTTGGGCTTTACAACGAAGTATGGTTTAAAAGATGCAGTGGGGGAAGCCATTCATGATTTCAGATCCAGACAAACAGCGTTGAATCACTGAGAAGAATAAGAATTTGAGAGACCAGTAAGAACAAGCCCCGGGTCGTCAGCAGGCTTCAACCTTCCAACGGACCCGGGGCTTGTTATCGTTTAATCAGCGGAAAGCATTTCTTTCAGAATCGAGGGAAACGGTTTAGCTGCAGGCGCAGTTCAGCACCGGTTTGCGGGCCGCGCCGGTTTCATCCAGACGGGTCACAGGTGTGGTATAGGGCGCATTCAGCAGCAGCTCAGGGTTCTCCCTGGCTTCACTCGCAATTTGAATCATGGCTTCGATGAAGCCGTCAAGGGTTTCTTTGCTTTCGGTTTCCGTTGGCTCAATCATAATGCATTCTTCCACATTAAGCGGAAAATAAATGGTCGGCGGATGGTAGCCGAAATCGAGCAGCCGTTTGGCCACATCGAGCGTATGGATGCCGTACGGCTTCAAACCGCTGCCGGACATGACAAACTCGTGCTTGCAGATCCGGTCATACGGCATCTGGTAATAAGGAGCAAGACGGGCCCGCAAATAGTTGGCGTTAAGCACCGCATATTCGGATACCCGGCGCAGGCCCTCAGGTCCGTAAGTACGGATATAGGCATAAGCGCGAACCAGAATACCGAAGTTGCCGTAGTAGGCTTTCACGCGGCCGATTGAGGAATCGCTTTTCTCGCTGAACGCAAACGTGCCGTCATCCTTTTGGATGACAACCGGATTCGGCAGGTAAGGGATGAGCAGGCTTTTGACGCCAACAGGACCGGCTCCGGGTCCGCCGCCCCCGTGAGGCGTGCTCATCGTTTTGTGCAGGTTCAGGTGAACGACGTCAAAGCCCATGTCCCCCGGGCGGGTAATGCCCATGATCGCGTTGGAGTTGGCCCCGTCGTAATAGAGAAGTCCGCCCGCCTCATGCACGATTTCGGCAATTTCTACGATGTGCTCTTCAAACAAGCCTAGCGTGTTCGGGTTGGTGAGCATCAGGGCTGCCGTGTCGTCGTCAACGGCCGCGCGAAGCGCGTCCAGATCGACAAGACCTTTGTCCGTCGAAGGAATCGTCACCGTCTGGAACCCGGCAACCGATGCGCTCGCCGGGTTCGTGCCGTGCGAGGAGTCGGGGACTATGACCTTGGTCCGCTCATGCTGGCCGTTCGCTTCATGGTAGGCGCGAATCATCATGAGCCCTGTCCATTCGCCGTGGGCGCCTGCCGCAGGCTGCAGCGTGACCGCATCCATGCCGGTCAGTCCGGCCAGATCCTTTTGCAAGGTATACATCAGTTCAAGCGCGCCCTGAATGCTTTCTTCAGGCTGGTAAGGATGAATTTTGGCGAAGCCGGCGTAGCGGGCTACATCCTCGTTGATTTTCGGATTGTATTTCATCGTACAGGAACCGAGCGGGTAAAAGCCGTTATCCACGCCGAAATTGCGCCGGGACAGCTCGGTGTAATGGCGGATGACGTCGACTTCGTATACTTCGGGAAGAGCGGCCTCCTGCTTGCGCAGCATGCCTTCCGGAATCAGCTCATGGATCTTCTGAACCGGTACGTCCATCTCAGGCAGGGAGTAAGCGGTGCGTCCCGGACGGCTAAGTTCAAAAATCAGCGCTTTGTCATGCTTCTCATTACGGTTTATGGTTTCGCTCATACTCATAGCAATCCCTCCAGGATGACCGCGAACCGGTCGATTTCTTCTTTGCTGCGGCGCTCCGTCACGGCAATCAGCAGATGTCCCGCAAGCTCGGGATAACTTCTTCCGAGATCATAGCCGCCGATATAACCTTCTTCCAGCAGCTTGCTCTGGATCCGGGACATATTCGCACCTTCAGGCAGCCTGATGACAAATTCGTTAAACGTCGGAGATGTAAAAGGAACGGTCACTCCGCTGACGCCAGCCAGCTTTTGTTTGGCATAGTGGCTTTTTTGCAGGTTGAGTTCGGCGACTTCAACAAGGCCGCGTCTGCCCATGACAGACAGATAAACGGATGCGCAGAGGGCGAGCAGTGCCTGGTTGGAGCAAATGTTGGACGTTGCCTTCTCGCGTCGGATATGCTGCTCGCGGGCTTGCAGCGTAAGCACAAAGCCCCTTTTGCCATTGCGGTCCTTCGTTTGGCCGACGATGCGTCCCGGCATCCGCCGCATATGGGCTTCCGAAACCGCAAAGAAACCGCAGGTCGGGCCGCCGAAGGAGCCGGAGATGCCGAGCGGCTGGGCGTCGCCGACAACGATATCCGCGCCCTGCTTGCCGGGAGCCTCGATCAGACCGAGCGCCAGCGGGTTGGTGCTGACGATCAGGAGGCCCTTCCCGGCGTGGATCAGCTCGCCGATCGCCGGAATATTTTCAATGGCGCCAAAGAAGTTTGGGCTTTGCACGAGTACGGCTGCGGTATCCGGGGTTACGGCTGCGGCCAGCGCCTCGGGATCGGTGACGCCGTTTCGGGTTTCCACTTCCACCACATCCAGGTTAAGTCCGTGCGCATAAGTGTGCAGAACGCTTCTCGCTTCTGGATGAACGGCGCGGGAGACGACGATCCGTTTGCGGCGCGTTGCCGCAGCGGCCAAATTGGCGGCTTCCGCCAGCGCGGTCGCTCCGTCGTACATGCTGGCGTTCGCTACGGCCATGCCGGTCAGTTCGCAGATATAGGACTGAAACTCGAAAATGGCCTGCAGCTCGCCCTGGCTGACTTCAGGCTGATAAGGCGTATAAGCCGTATAAAATTCGGAGCGGGAAACGACGTGATTAATGACGGAAGGGACATGATGATCGTAAATCCCTGCGCCAAGAAAGCTGACAAAACGATCGGTATCCGCATTTTGTCCGGCCAGGGCGCCCATATGGCGCGTAAGGGCATATTCGTCAAGGGCGGGCGAAACCGGAAGCTCTCCTTGAAAACGGATGGCGGCAGGAATATCCTTGAACAAATCTTCAACCGATTCGACACCGACAGCGGCGAGCATTTCGGCTTTCGTCTGCTCGGTCATGGGCAAATAACGGTGCTTCATGTTTACTCAGCTCCTTTGGCAGACTTGGGTGTATTTTTATAGAATGGAGCCTTCACGACTTCGGCCTTGAGCCGTTTGCCGCGAATCTCAACTTCGACCTTGGTTCCGATCGCAGCGTATTTGCTGTCCACGAGCGCAAGCCCCAGATTCCGCTTGAGCGTAGGCGACTGGGTGCCGGTGGTCACTTCGCCGATCTGGACTCCATCAGCAAATACGGGATAATGGCTCCGCGGAATTCCGCGGTCAATCATTTCAATGCCGACAAGCTTACGCTTTGGACCGGCCAGTTTCTGGCGCTCCAGGGCGCTCCGTCCGATAAAGTCCCCTTTGTTCCATTTCACAAAGTAACCGACGCCGGCTTCCAAAGGAGAAATCGTCGCCGAAAGCTCCTGGCCATACAAAGGCAGCTTCGCTTCAAAGCGCAGTGTATCGCGCGCTCCAAGCCCAGCCGGCACTAGTCCGTGCGCCGCTCCGACCGAAAACAGCCCTCTCCAGATCGTCCCAGCATTGTCCGCCAGGGCGTAAATTTCAAATCCGTCTTCGCCGGTATAGCCGGTACGGGAAACGATGACTTTACCGCCAAAGAGTTCGACGTTCATAAGAAACGTAAAAGGGGAGGCCGGGATCGCGGCAGCTCCCGCAGCATCCATAAGGATTTGCGCTGCCAAAGGACCTTGCAAGGCAATCAGGGCGGTGCTTGCCGAGACATCGGTCATCTGGACGTTTTCTGCCTGGTGTTCGCGGAGCCAGTCCCAATCCTTCGAGATATTGGACGCGTTGACGACAAGCATGTATTTGTTGTCAGCCAGGCAGTAGACGAGCAGGTCATCCACGACGCCGCCGTCCGGATAGCACATCAGCGTATATTGGACGTCGCCCGGCTTTAGGACCGATACATCATTGGTCAGCATGTGCTGAAGGAAAGCGAGCGCGCCCACACCTTCCACAATGAACTCTCCCATATGGGATACATCAAACAAACCGGCACGCGTGCGCACGGCTTCATGCTCTTTCTGGATGCCTTCGAACTGAACAGGCAGTTCCCATCCGCCGAAATCAATGCATCTTGCCCCTGGAAAATCGGAATAGCAGGGAAACAGCGGTGTCCTAAGCAGATCTGTCATTTTTATCACCTCGTGAATGATTGGCTGGAATTTGTTTGT
This sequence comes from Paenibacillus caui, assembly GCF_019904135.1. Taxonomy (GTDB): domain Bacteria; phylum Bacillota; class Bacilli; order Paenibacillales; family Paenibacillaceae; genus Fontibacillus; species Fontibacillus caui. The sequence continues at coordinate 166,242 of NZ_JAIOGQ010000004.1, forward strand.
ACCTGGGCTTTAAATAACGCTTTGCGGGCAGCACAAAAAGGACAGGCCCAGGAACCCGCTGGCTGACGAAAAATATCGCCAAGCCCGGATTCCTGAAGGCTCTGTCCTTGGTACCTGAGAGTTACCCTACACGATCGACACCCGGATTGGGTGTTCATAGGTTTCCCCTTGGGTGATTCGGCCCTTGCCGGGACCAAATGCTCTCCAGAGATGCGTCCGGTAAAAGTCCTTTTGCCTGAGAGATTCACTCCGGGTCCGTGACCGGAACTTGCTCCTTCGGCGTTACCGCTCAAGCAGCGATAAGCTCTCCCTTTACGTTCAACCGCTTTTTCTTCATACTCTCATTAAAACGGGAAACCGCACGAGATGTCAATAAAATTATCATTAAATTTGAAATTTATGAGGCAAAGGCGGGCAATCTGGCAAGGGTTGGCGGCTGTTATCAGGACAGGCGTAAAAAATGTAAGATATATTGACATTTGCAAGCGAAATGAATAACCTAGATTTGTAAATCCGTGTCTGGCGCCAAGCATCAGGCAAAATCTGGTCATGAGGAATGGAGCGTAAATAGAGCGATGAGCGAAATTAAACAAGGACTATGGTACAGCGAAGAACATGAATGGGTGCAGGATATGGGTGACGGAACCGTGCTCGTTGGCATCACCGATTTTGCCCAGGACCGGCTCGGCGATATTGTGTTTGTGGAGCTTCCGGACTTGGGGACCGAAGTGGATGCGGAAGACGGGATCGGGACGATTGAATCCGTCAAGACGGTATCCGATCTGTTCTCACCGGTTAGCGGAAGCGTTGTGGAAGTGAACGACAAGCTTCAGGATGCGCCTGAACTGGTGAACGAGGACCCGTACGGCGGCGGCTGGATGGTCAAGATCAAGCTGTCCGGCAGCGGGGAGGAAGCTTTCGCGAAGCTTCTGGATGCCGAGGCGTACGGCAAGCATATCGACGAAAATTAAAATAAAAACTCCAGCTCCGCAACAAGCGCCGGGAGTCTGGAGTTTTTTTTCTACGATTGACAGATTGGCTAAGGCAGCAGCAAGCTGTGATAAATATGCTCAAAAATAAACTCGAACGCCTCCAGATGCCGCTTGGCTTCGAACACGTTGTTGCCCCAGGCATAGATGCCGTGATTGCGCAGCAGGATGCCGGGGATATCGCCTTTGAGCGCGTCTGGAACAAGCTCTGCGATCTTTGAAATGTTCGCGTAGTTGGGGAGGACGGGAACCTCGATCTTTGCATTTTCCTCCCAGATGCCGAGACCCTTGATGAGCTCGATTCCTTGCGCGGGAACGGCTCCTTTGTCGCCGTAGCGTTCGCTGATTATGCTGTTGAAGATGGTATGGATATGAAAAATGGCGCCGCAGCCCGTTAGACGGTAAATCTCCGCATGAATGAGCGTTTCGGCGCTCGGCTTAAGCCCCGTCGTCTCGCAAGGCTTGCCCTGCTGATCTACGAACAGAAAATCCTCGGGCGTACTGACGGACTTGTCTTTTCCGCTGGCCGTGACGGCGAAATAAAAGGCCTCTTCCGCAAAGCCGCCGACTCTGACCGAAAGATTGCCGCTGGTGCCTGGAAACCAGCCTCTGGATGCGAACAGCTCCTTGACGGTGCGGAGCTCATCCAGGGCCTTAAGTTTTTCCTCAAGGGGAATCAGATGGAAGCTCATCATTCACGATCCTTTCTTTCTCTTGACTTCATGTCGTTCATTATATCGTAAAAGGTTTCAAACGGCGTGTAAGGAACGCCGAGCTCGCGGCATTGCTCGGTCAGTCGCGCCCTTGCATATACGCGGTCGGCCAGCTTTGCGCCTTCGAAATCGGTCAGGCTGTCGCCGATCAATATGCGTTCATAACGCTCCTTAGGGTATCGCCGCATTACGGTTGTTTTGCACATGCCGCAGCCATTCCCGCACTCATCGTCACAGGGATGGGGCCATACGATGCGGATCGTCTCTCCGCCAAAATCGGAGGCGTTGCAATAAATATGCTCCGGCTCAATCTGAAAGGGAGCCAGCAGCGGCCCCAGAAAGAAATCGATCCCTCCGCTGGTCACATTGAATTCAATGCGCTGCTCCCGCACATACTGCAGAAACTCCTTGAATCCTGCTCGAATCCCTGCTTGTCCCAGCACAAAATCCGTAATTTCCTGTTTCATGGCGGATGGAAGAAGCGCGAACATTCGGCCAACACCTTCCCGGATGGAGAGCTCCTGGCGGACTGTCGCATCCATAATCGGTTCATAGCCTTCCGGCCTGAAGTGCTTCATAATCGCCACAATGTTGTCGCTGTTCGTAATCGTCCCGTCAAAATCGCAGAAAATGACGGGTTCCTTCTTGCCGGTCATTTGCTTCCTCCCCAAAGGTCAAGTGCCGCTTTCAGCTCCGGCAGCCGGAGCGCCGCTTCCTCAAGCGCCACGTTGTTCATGGCGGCGTCAATGGCCTGCAGGAAAGCTTGCCCCCCGGCCTGCGCGCCGCCGGGATGCCCGTGAATGCCGCCGCCTGCATTGACGACGACATCGGTTCCAAAATCGCCCAGAATGCGCGGGACAAGCCCCGGATGGATGCCCGCCGACGGAACCGGGAAGCTGGGTTTCAGCGGCAGATCCTCGCGAACCAGCTCATCCCGGATCGCCAGATTTTCTTCCCTCGGCATAACGACGGAACCGTAAGGCGAAGGGAAGAGCACAAGGTCGGCGCCGGCGACTCTCAGCAGCTTGCCCAGCAGCAGGGCAGGGGCGATTCCGTAATGCTTGGACGGATAAATGGCGCCGGCGAGGGAAGGATGAGCGACGATCGGGACATGGATGTCCGGGTCTGCGCTCAGCTCCTGCAGCGCGTCAAAGCCATAGGCCAGCGTGCTGAACAGAAGGGCGGTCGCTCCGGCGTTTATGGCCCTCAGCGCCTGGCTGCGGAGTTCGGAAGTTTTGCCGGTCAAGTTGACGGCGTACAGCAGTTTTTTGCCCGTGATCGCTTGCGCCTTTTCGGCCGCCTTCAGGCAAGCCTCAGCCCGTCGTTCAATCGGGGTCAGCTCGTTCTCAAACAAAATTTCATCGTCCTTGACCAAATCGACGCCGCCCAGCGCCTGGGCCATAAACTGCTTCTTCAGACCGTCCAGATCGTAGCCGACAACCGATTTGAAGATGCTCATGAGCAAAGGGCGGTTGTGGTTGTCCAGCAAGCTCCGAATGCCCGGAATCCCGAATTTTGGACCCGGAAAAGCGGAAAGAAACGATTCGGAAAGGCCAAGATTCAGCAGCCGGATTTTGCCGTCCATGGAGATTTTGCCAAAGGCGGTGATCAGCAGCGCCGGGATGTCTTTGGTGTAGTTAATGTCGGGATAGGCGATCACCACATCGGCGTAGCGTTCACCCGGGGCTGCGCCTTCCGGTTCATGGACCTTAACGCTTTCCACATGTCCCAAATGCTTTCGCATTTGTTCCTGTTGAAGCTGAGGAAGCTCGGTCCAACTGCCTACGGTCATGCCGACGGCAATCGATTTGGCTTTCTTGTCAAAGTCCGCTTTATCGTCATAAATCCGGTAAGTGGCTGTGCAGAAGCTCACGACAATTCCTCCTCAATCGCGGCCCCCATTTCGCGGGATCGCTCCGCGGCGCGATGAACGGCTCTCTTCACCGCTTCGGGGAAGCCCTGCTGCGCGAGCACTTCCAGCGCGGCCTGAGTCGTACCACCCGGCGAGGTAATCGCCCGGCGCAGCTCGGCAGGCTCTTCGCCTGTCTCCCTCATCATGGAGGCGGCTCCAAGCACGGTTTGAACCGTAAGCTCCCTGGACTGCTCCGGCGTAAGCCCGCCTTCAATGCCCGCCGCGATCATTGCCTCCATCATGAAGTACACATAGGCCGGACCGCTGCCGGAAACGCCCGTCAGGATATCCATCTGTTCTTCAGGAATGACGCTAACGGTGCCGACCGCTTCAAAGATGGACAGCGTACGGTGCCGCAAGTCGTCCGTCACTTCCTCCGAAAACGAAATACCGGTCGCGCCAAGCCCGATCGTGCTGGACGTGTTCGGCATCGTCCTTGCGACCGGCAGCTTTTGTCCCAGCAAGGTTTGAATCGTGCGGATCGAGAGGCCGGCGACAACGGATACGATAAGCTGGCCATCATGCAGCAGCGGCCCCAAAAGTTTAATGGCTGCGCCGGCATCCTTCGGCTTCATGGCGAGGACGATGATTTCGGCCTCTGCGAGCAGCTTTTCCTTGTCGGCAGGCTCGTTCGCGGTGTGAACGCCGTAGCGGTCAGACAGCGCCTGCAGCCGTTCCCGGTTGCTGCGGTTCAGCATGGCGATGGTCCCCGGTTTGGATGTTCCGGTTGAAATCAGACCGCGAACGATAGCTTCCGCCATGGAGCCTGCGCCGTGAAAAACGATGGCCGGGGAAGTGGATTGCTCCGGTATGGACATTTGAATTACCTCCTGCAAATGGAATAGATATGGACTATGAACTTAAGCTACTCTCGAATTTGTCCCGATCCGGTAATCTTGTATTTTGTGGACGTCAGCGCGGGAAGTCCCATCGGGCCTCTGGCATGCAGCTTTTGCGTACTGATGCCGATCTCGGCGCCAAAACCGAACTCAAACCCATCGGTAAAGCGGGTTGAAGCGTTGTGATAAACGGCTGCGGCATCCACCTCCAGAAGAAAGCGATCGGCATTCGAGGCCGACTCGGTCACGATGCATTCCGAATGTTTGGTGCCGAATTTGGCAATATGGCTAATCGCTTCCTGCAGACCGTCAACCACTTTCACATTCAGGATATAGTCATTATACTCCGTTGCGTAATCCTGCTCGGTAGCCGCTTTGATGTCCGGCAGCAGCTTGCGCGTGCGCTCGCAGCCTCTCAGCTCTACGCCAGCCTGGCTGAATGACTCGCCGAGTTCAGGCAGGTGGGAGGCAGCGAATTCCACGTTGACAAGCAGCGTCTCCATAGAATTGCATACGGACGGGCGCTGGGCTTTGGCGTTGATCGCGATCGCCTTGGCCATTTCCGGATCGGCCGTTCTATCCAGATACGTATGGCAAATGCCGGCACCGGTCTCAATGACAGGGACCGTAGCGTTCTGAACGACATGCTGAATGAGGGAGCTGCCGCCACGCGGAATAATCACGTCCAGCAGACCGTTCAGCTTCAGCATTTCATCAACGGAGGAACGATCCGGATCTTCGATCAACTGCAGCGCTTCTTTGGGAACAGCCGTTTTTTCGAGTGCCTGATGGATCAGTTCGACAATTTTGCGGTTGGAGGCGAGGGCGGATGAGCCTCCGCGAAGCACTACAGCATTGCCTGTTTTGAGGCAAAGTCCTGCGGCATCGACGGTTACGTTCGGTCTCGCTTCATAAATAATGCCGATGACTCCAAGCGGAACACGCTGCTTGACAATGTGCAGCCCGTTCGGGCGGTCAATCGTCTCCAGGATCTCGCCGACAGGGTCCGGGAGCTCCACAATTTGCCGCAGACCTTCGGCGATGGCTGCGATCCGCTCCCGGTTCAGCGCAAGCCGGTCCAGCAGCGACGCCGATGTGCCCATCTGTTCGCCGCGGGCCAGATCTTCATGATTGGCTTTGATGATTTCGTCGGCGCCTGTAATAAGCGCATCGGCTGCGGTCAGCAGAGCCTCGTTTTTTTCACTTGTTGTCAGCCTGGCAAGGACCGGGGCCGCAGCTGCGGCAAGCGCCGCTTTTTCTCTTGCTTCACTCGTCATTTCGAGCCTCCATTCTTCATTGGCTTTGATTAGGCCGGTTTATTTTAAAGAAATCCATTCGTCACGGTGAATGACCTCGAGCCGGTGGACGACGTCAATTTGCTTGACGACATCCCCGCTGGACAGCCCCTTGATGGCCTGCAGCTGCTCTGTGTCGTAGTTGGTTATGCCTCTGCCAAGAGTAACGCCGTCCAGATTGAATACTTCGACAACGTCCCCGGTGTGAAAAGAGCCCTGTACGCTCTTGACGCCCACCGGCAGCAGGCTCCTGCCGCCATGGATCAGCGCTTCCTCAGCGCCTGCGTCAACATATAGGCTTCCAAGCGGTGTGGATAAAAATCCGAGCCACTGCTTTTTGCGCGGCAGGGCGGAAAGGGAAGTGCTGAAATAAGTGCCTTTCCCTTCTCCCAAGGCAGCTCCGAGCAAGTCGCCAGTCCCCGGGGCTTTGCCGATAAATACGGATATTCCGCCGCGAGTGGCGATCCGGGCGGCATCCAGCTTGGATCGCATTCCGCCAGTGCCAACTTCAGAGCCTGCGCCGCCGGCTGCAGCATAGAGCTGATCCGTTATTTCATCGACCTGTCGTATCCGCTCGGCGGTTGGATCAATCCTTGGATCTTTCGTATAAAGGCCGTCCATATCCGTCAAAATAAGCAGCTTGTCGGCTTTAATCAGGTTGGCCACCAGCGCCGATAAAGTGTCGTTATCGCCAAATTTCAGCTCGTCAATGGATACGGTATCGTTCTCGTTAATAATCGGAATTACTCCCTGCTTCAGCAGTTCATCGAGCGCCATGCTCGCATTGCCCATCCGTTTCCGGCTGTTGAAGTCCGCTCTGGTGAGCAGCACCTGGGCGGCGCAAATGTCGTGTTCGGCAAAGGCATCCCGGTAGGACTGCATCAGGAGCGCCTGGCCTACTGCGGCCGCTGCCTGCTTCTCGTGCAGCACTTTGGGGCGATGGGTGTAGCCGATCTCACGAAAGCCTGCGGCTACAGCGCCGGAGGTGACAAGGACAGGCTGGCATCCCGCAGCTTTCAAAGCGGCAAGCTCCGAGGCGAAAAAACGGACAGCATCCTGATTCAGTCCGCCCTCGTCTTCCGTCAGAGAGCTGCTGCCAATTTTGACAACGATTCGATGCAACATGGGATTCCTCCTTTCAAACGTATGTATAAACAAACAAAAGCTTCCGCCTTTGCAGGGCTGCAAAGGACGAAAGCTTGACTTCCGCGGTACCACCTTTATTGATGAATGATATCATCCGACTCATGTCCTGGGTAACAGCAGGCGGCTGTCCGGCAATTTGCCGGCCGCTCAGGGGTAGGATTCGGCGAAAGCTCCGGTAAATTCTCGCAGCCAAGATGGAATTTACTCTCTGATAAACGGCGCTGTTCTTCGCTTACTGGTCCCGTCATAGCGTTTAAGCGTATTTATTGCTAGAATAACATGCTCTTTAATACTTTGCAAAGGTGAATCAACTTAGAACAGGCCAAGTTTTCCAATGCGGCGGACCGCTTCCTGCAGCCGGTCCCCCTCGGTGAGGAGGCCTACCCGGACATAGCCCTCGCCGTACCGTCCGAAGCCGATGCCGGGGGCGACAGCGACTTTGCTTTCGCGCAGCAGCGAGTCGGCAAATGAAGCCGAGTCCGTGCCCTTCGGAACGGGCAGCCAGGCGAAGAAGGAGCCGCTTGGCTTGTTGGCGTTCCAGCCGATCTTGTCCAGTTCCGAGAAGAGGGCGTTGCGGCGCGTTTCGTACAGGGCAGCCAAATCGCGGACGTTCTGCTGGTCGCTTGTCAGAGCGACTTTAGCCGCTTCCTGTATGCCGCCAAACAGGCTGACGTAAATGTGATCCTGAAGCAAGTTGATCAGCGAGATGATCTTCTCGTTGCCAAGTGCGAATCCCACCCGCCATCCGGCCATATTGTAGGTTTTGGAAAGCGTATAGTATTCAACGCCTACTTCTTTTGCGCCGGGCGTCTGCAGGAAGCTGATCGGGCGCTTGCCGTCAAAGCCGATGGCGCCATAGGCGAAATCGCTGGCTACGGCAATGCCGTGCTTCGCGGCAAATCGTACCGTTTCTTCATAAAAGGAAGCCGGTGCGGTCGCGCCTGTCGGATTGTTCGGGTAGTTCAGGAACATCAGCTTGGCGCGGCTTTTGTCCTGCTCGGAAATGGCATCATAGTCCGGCAAAAAGCTGTTGGATTCCAGAAGCGGCATGAGCGACATCTCCGCTCCGGCGAGGGCCACGCCCGACCAGTAATCGGGATAACCCGGGTCGGGAACAAGACACAGATCGCCGGGATTCAGCAAAATTTGGCTGATTTGTACGAGTCCTGTTTTGCCGCCAAACAAAATCGCGACTTCCTTCTCGGGATCCAGCGTGACGCCGTAATCCTCCTTGTAACGCTGGCAAATCGCTTCTTTCAGAAACGAATAGCCCGAAAAAGGCGAATATTTATGGTAAAGAGGATTGGCTGCAGCTTCCTGCAGCGATTGTACAATGTGCGGAGGGGTGGGACGGTCCGGGTTGCCCTGGCCGAGATTGATGACATCGTGGCCTGCGGCCACCTCGCGTCCAACCTTCTGGACAAGCCCCGCGAAAAACTGCTTCGGCAATCGCTTCATAACCTCCGCCGGTTCAATGTCAAGTGGCAGATGGATTTCTGCATTCTCTGTATGGTTAGCGCTCACTTTCAACACTCCGGTCTGTTTAAATTGGAATATTGATAATTTAACACGATTTATCCAAGCTGTATACCTTGAATTGACTCGGATACAGCGTCCTATTATCATGAAGACAAATTCAAGCCATGGAAAGGAAGAAAATCATGCAACAAAATCCGGAAACCTGGAATTTGGCTCTTATCCAATCTGATATCGTGCTTGGCGATCCCGCCCGCAACCGGGAACGGCTTGAAGCCGCTATGGAGCGCGCAGCGGGGGCCAAGGCGAAACCTGATGTGATTGTTCTTCCGGAAATGTGGAACACCGGCTATGCGCTTGATCGCATTCAGGAGCTGGCCGACCCGTCAGCAAAGGACTCGAGAGCCTGGATCAGCGCCTTTGCTGCCAAGCACGGCATCCATATCGTGGCAGGCTCGGTCGCCGAGAAAGGCGAGGACGGGCAGGTTCGAAACACGATGCTGATGTTTGACCGCCAGGGCCGTGAGGCCGGCAGCTATTCGAAAATCCATCTCTTCCGGTTGATGCAGGAGGAGAAGCATCTGACGGCAGGCAATCAGGCCGTCACGTTTGAACTGGATGGCGTGCAGTGCGGCGCCTCAATCTGCTACGACATCCGCTTCCCGGAGCTGGCGAGAAGCCTGGCCCTGGCGGGAGCCAAAGTGCTGTTCCTGCCCGCCGAGTGGCCGCATCCGCGCCTGTACCACTGGCGGACGCTGCTTGCCGCAAGGGCGATTGAAAATCAAATGTACGTGGTCGCCTGCAACCGGGTCGGGGAAAGCGGCAGTGACCGTTTCTTCGGACATTCGATGATTATCGACCCCTGGGGCGAAATTGTTGCCGAAGGCGGCGAAGAGGAGACGATTGTCACCGCGCAAATCCAGCTGCCGCTGGTGGACGAAGTGCGCGGCCGCATTCCTGTTTTTGAGGACCGCAGACCGGATGTGTACCGTCTGTAGCCTGCTTATTCGCTATCATCGTTCAACCGCTGGGCAAGCGTATTTTTGAATGTCTGGATAAAAGCCTCGGCAGCCCTGGACAAATAACGCCCCTTGCGGTACGCGATGACCAGCACCCGGCTCGGAACAGGCTCGGCGAGCGGAACGTAGACGGGAATGAGCTCGCTGCGCTTCGCGCGGGCGATAAAGCGCGGGACCAGCGTAATGCCCATTCCGGCTGCCACAAGGGACTGTACGGTTTCGATGTTATTGCTTTCAAACACGACATTTGGCTCAAAACCGGCTTCATGACATAATCCGACAGTCAGTTTGCGAAACCCCTGGCCTTTCTTCAGGACGACAAATGGCTCATGGCGGAGCTCTTCAATGCGGACTCCGTCGGCTTCCGTCCTATTGGCGAGGGGATGATCGGGTGGGACGGCAAGCAGGATCCGCTCTTCGCCAATGACCTCATAGGTAAGAGAAGGCTCCTGAAGCGGAAGGGAAAGCAGGCTGAGATCCGTTCCGCCGCCAGCCGTCAGCTTCTCCAAATTGAGCGAAGTATCTTCCAGCAATGAGATCTGGATGCCGGGGAACGCCTTCTTGAATTCAGGCAGCACGTAGGGAAGCAGGTGCGAGCCGGTAATCGGCATGCTGCCGACAACTACCCGCCCGCTGCGAAGCTGCGAAATGTCGTCCATTTCCTGCCGGAGCTGCTCTACGGCATCCATAATCCGGCGGGCGTGGCCGACAAAGCTTTCGCCGGCATGGGTCAATTCTACGGAGCTCGTGTTGCGATGGAACAACAGCACACCGAGCTCTTTTTCCAGCTTGGAGAGCTGCTGGCTGAGCGAAGGCTGGGCGATGTGCAGCTTGTCTGCCGCTCTTGAGAAGTTGCGCTCTTCGGCAATTTGCAGTGTATATTGAAGTTGTCTGAGTTCCATGGGACCTCCTGATTTTTTTGTAAAAGACTTAATAGAAGCGGATTTTCAGCTCTTATAATTTTATCCTATAAACAGGCTTTTATAAATAGGACGTTGATTTTTCGCTTTCCCTGGAATCCTGAATTTTGGCAGCGGCTTACGTCTGGAGTCGATATTTTCCCTGCTCTATTAGATTGTGATATAATGGCCTCATGAAAAAAATGGAGGTTGTATGTAATGAAGGTGTGGAAGGAAATCCGCGGATGGCTGTTTTCCATTGGAATTGCATTTATACTCAGCTTGTTTATCGGCATCTTTGTTATTCAGCCTTATAAGGTTGACGGGCATTCCATGGATCCGACACTGCATGACAGACAGCGGATTTACGCGGAAAAATGGTCGCATACACTCGGTAACGTACCGGATTACGGGGATATTGTTATTATCGACAGCCGGGTGGACCGGTCCCGGACGTTTATGGACGATATCAAGGAGCACCCGATTATCGCCATGCTTACCGGCGAGTCCAAACAGGAGATTTTTTTTGTGAAGCGATTGATCGGCAAACCGGGAGACAAGATCGAGATCAAGGAAGGCAAAGTATACCGCAACGGCCAGCTTCTGAATGAACCTTACATTAAGGAACAGATGGTCATTGGGCCGGATCAGGTATATAACGTGCCGGCGGATCACGTATTTGTGATGGGCGATAACCGCAACAACAGCAAGGACAGCCGGATGATCGGCTATATCCCGCTCGATCATGTGATGGGGATTAAGGGCTTCTTCAAATAGAAGGATGCCAGTTGATGAAGGAGCCGTCCTGTCTTTATCAGGGCGACTCCTTTTTTAGTACGCCCAGCATGGGCGTCATCTACACGGTGAAAGTCCGGAATGGGGGCTGGCGAGCGCCTACCATTAGCCAAGGGTAAGGGTGTCCCATCGTGAGGTGGAATCTGAAGGAAGCCGGAGGCAAAAG